>CAVIJF010000005.1:47236-65462 GCA_963643175.1 bacterium | reverse complement strand
TCCCCCGCTGGGGAAGGGGGAGGGGGGATGGGGACAACAGTCCTTTGCGAGGTCAGGGAAAGTCGGAAACGCGGGGCACAAGCATCCCTTCCGGCACCGCTAGCCGTCCGGTAGGCAGTACCGCTTCCGGTGCTGCTGCAGGGTTGCAAGGGGCAAAGCCCCTTGCAAAAGAAAACTAATAAGCTCCCCCTTCCCCGTCGGGGAAGGGGGTCGGGGGGATGGGGGCAGACACTTTATACGACGTCAAGGACAGCAGACCGGCGCCGGGGGCAGAACTCCCCCCCGGAACTCACCTCACATTCCGCAGACAGTCGGAGGTAACAAGATTCTCCACGTTGCAGAGAACCAGAACAGACGTGCAGTCATACGCGGCGGCAAGGGAGGAAATATCGGTCATGCCGCCGGACAGATCAACGGCAACAATGTCAAAATGACGCGCCAGAAAGGGAATCAGCGCACTGGCATAGGAGTCCCGCGCCAGCAGGAGCCGCGGACGGGACGCAGACGCAAGCGGATCAGCTCCGGTCAGCTCCACCGTGATGACCCGGTGCGTACCGTCCAGAAAGGCACCGTACTTGTCCCGCGTCGCAAGGTACGTCTCGCTCACAAAGCCGGAAAGCAGCGTTTTCTTCGCGCCGTCCGTCACGGTGCTGACGGTGTAGGCGGAATCCCACGGCGTCTCCCACAGCTCCAGCACATCCGGATTCCGCACAGGGAAACCGGAACGCGCCGCCGTCGTCCCCGTGAAGTCTTCCACACAGCGCACGGTGAACAGGTCGGCAGACAGCACCTCGTCCCCGTGCCCCCACGTTTCCATCAGCGCCCGGTACGCCAGATACGCACCTGCCGTCGTCCAGTGGTGATCGGTGCGGTACATGACATACTCCCCCGCCGCAAAGCGGGCGCGGAAATCCGGCGTCAGATCCACGTGCGTGACATCTGCCAGCCCCGCCTCCACCTGCTCATGCAGGCTGTCCGAAAGCACGGACGGATAGCCCGCCGCCGTCGCCACATCCACCGTCCGGGGCGCCAGCAGAACCGTCAGCGGAATCCCGTCCGCCTCCAGACATTCACGCAGAGCCGACAGCGCCGCCAGACTTGCCTCCACGTGTGCCCCGTCGCAGTAATCCGTGTTTTCGGACCGCTCGGTGCGGCTCCGGTACGCGTTGAACAGCCGCCGCACCTGCTGACCGTTGCGCCCGTACAGCACGCCGCCGCTCTCGCCGCGCCCCAACGCCAGATTAAGCGCCGCCGCAAGACGGATGCATCCGTCCCGCAGCGGGAACTGATCGGAGCAGTAGTCCGTAAAGGCGGCGGTAAAGGAGCCGTCGAGACAGCCGGACAGCGTGGGAACCGGCAGCTGCCGGAGCGTGCGGTTCTCGTTCTCGGAAACGGTGCGGTCGGGCAGCACCCAGAAGGCAATGCAGAAGCCGAACAGAAGCCCCACGAACAGCACGCAGGTCAGAATATTCAGGGTTCGTTTCACAGTTATACCCCTCAGAAATTGAAATACAGGAACGGGCTGTAATCACTCCGCACCGCGCAGGCAGTCGAAAGCGCCAGCACCGCCACCAGCAGGACGGGTTCCAGCACCGTCAGCGCCGGGCAGTGCCCGGTCATCCGTTTCCATAGCCGCGCCGGGTACGGCGTTGCCGCCGCGACCGAAACCGCCAACAGCGGGAGCAGGCGCAGTGCCTGCCAGCTCACGACGGCGGCGGTAAAGCCCGCCGTCCCGATGCCGAACAGCCCCCCAATGATGCGGAAGGCATCGCCGAGATCGGTATGGTCGAAAATCATCCAGCCGATACCCACCAGCAGAAGCGCCCCGATATGCCCCAGCACGCGCGTCAGGCGGTTCCGCTCCAGAAAACGGAGCAGGAACGCCTTCTCCGCCACCAGCAGAATCAGGTAAAATACGCCCCAGAGCACGAAGTTCCAGGACGCACCGTGCCACAACCCCGTCAGCAGCCATATCACGGCAAGGTTGAGGTACTGGCGCGCCTGCCCGCGTCGGTTGCCGCCGAGCGGAATGTACACGTACTCCCGGAACCACGTGGACAGCGTGATGTGCCAGCGCCGCCAGAAGTCCGTGATGCTGGACGCCATGTAGGGGTAATTGAAGTTCTCCGGAAACTCAAAGCCGAACATACGTCCCAGCCCTATCGCCATGTCCGAGTAACCGGAAAAATCAAAGTAGATATGCAGGGTATACGTTGCCACCGTCAGCCAACCGGACAGCACCGTAAATTCAAAGTCCGCCGCCGTGGACAGGTAGGCGTACACCGCCGCCAGCGCATCCCCCAGCAGAATCTTCTTTCCGAAGCCGACCGCAAACCGCCGGACGCCCGACGCGAATCTGTCCACCGTGTGCGTGCGGGACAGGAGCTGCCTGTCCACATCGCGGTAGCGCACAATGGGTCCCGCGATAAGCTGCGGGAACAGCGCCACATAGGTACCGAAGGCGATATAGCTGCGCTGTGTCTGATTCTCCCCGCGGTAGAGGTCTATGGAGTAGGACATAATCTGGAAGGTATAGAAGGAGATGCCGACCGGCAGCTCCAGCCACTCCAGCGGGTGCAGAACCCCGGCAAGCGGCGGAATCAGCCGCAGGTTTTCGATGATAAAGTTGGTGTACTTGAAAAACACCAGCACCGCAAGGTTGAGCACCAGCGAGACGGTCAGCCACACCCGCGCCCGGTGCCGGTCGCTGTCCCGGTATTTCCCGATGGGAAACCCGCAGAGGTAGCTGACCGTGACCGAGAACAGCATCACGGGGATATACACCGGCCTGTCCCAGCCGTAAAAAACAAGACTCAGCAGAAAAAGCGCCAGATTGCGCCAGCGGCGCGGCACGAGGTAGTAAACCGCCAGCGTAAGCGGCAGGTATGCAAACAGGAATACGGGTGATGAAAAAACCATACTTTTTCTTTCCTTTACTTCGTCCGCGGGCAGAGCAGGTCGCTGACCTGCGTCACGTCGCCGGCACCCATGATTACGGCGACATCGCCGGGGCAGAGAAACGCCCGCACGGCGGCGGCGGCATCTGCGGGCGACGGCGCATACAGCGCATCACGTCCCCGCGCCCGGATGTCCGCCGCCAGTCCTGCCGAGGACACGCCCTGCGTGTCGGTTTCCCGCGCGGCGTATATATCCAGCAGAATCAGCCGGTCGGCGGCGTCAAACGCGGTGAGGAAGCCGCCATACAGGCGTGCCGTGCGGCTGTATGTATGCGGCTGGAACACGCACAGCAAGCGCCCCGGCGTCCCGTCCGGGCGGGTGCCGACCAACGCCGACGCGCCCCCTAACGTGGCGCGGATTTCGGTCGGGTGGTGTCCGTAGTCGTCATACACGCGCCCGCCCTGCACCTCGCCGCGGAACTCCATCCGGCGGGCAACGCCGGTAAAACCGGCAAGCCCCCGCAGAATATCCGCCCGCGAAAGCCCGGAAACCCATGCCGCCGCCACTGCCGCCAGCGCGTCGCATACCTGATGAATGCCCGGCACGCGCAGGCAGACCGTCCCCCAGTCCTCCCCGCCGACCGTCAGGGAAAAGACGGGCAGTCCCCGCTCCAACCGTGCGCCGTGCGCGCATACGTCCGCCGCCGCGCCCTGCGCGGAAAACGTGACGACACGTCCCGTGCCGCCCGCCGCTAGCGCCCGCGCCGCCGCGCGGCTGACGCAGGCATCGTCCGCGTTGCAGACCGTCACGCCCCCGCACCCCGTCAGCGAGGCGAAGCGGCAGAAGGAATCCTCAATCTGCTCCAGATTGCGGAAGTAGTCCACGTGCTCCAATTCCGCATTGAGCAGAACCGCCACGGTGGGACGGAAATCCAGAAAGGAATCCATATACTCACAGGCTTCAAAGAGGAACCAGTCCCGCGCCCCCAGCCGGAACGCACCCCCGATAGGCGGGTAGTCCGCGCCGATCAGCACCGTCGGGTCGGCAGCGGCATCCAGAAACACCTGCGCACACAGGGAGGTGCAGGTGCTTTTGCCGTGCATTCCCGCCACGCCCACGCGCTGACGGTATCCGGTCATGAGCCAGCCGATGTAGTCCGCGCGGGAAAAGCGCGGAATGCCGCGTTCCGCCGCCGCCCGGTACTCCGGGTTATCCTCCGTGATGGCAACCGTATAAATCACCGCGCCGCAGTCGGGCGGCAGATGGGCGGCGGCGTGGTCGCCGAACAGCCGGATGCCCGCCGCCGTCAGGCGCCGTGCCGCCGGGCTGTCGTACCCGCCCGAAAACGCCCGGTCCGAGCCGCTGACGGGAAAGCCCGCCCGCGCGGTCAGAATTGCCAGCGACGCCATCATCACGCCGCCGATGCCGATACAGTATACCGACCCGCCGCGCACCCGGACGCCGTCCATTACGGCGCCGATGCGGGCAGGTCCCTCATGTGTATTGGGAATCGCCATAGGATTACCGCCCTCCCCCGCGCCGGAAATCTGAAAGCCGGCTGAAGACTATATGTCTCTCCGCCGTGGCGCAGTGAATGAAAATTCACAGAAAAATTTCAAAACCGTTGAATGCAGGTCACAATGCTGATTTATACTGTAAGCGTCCGAAGGATACAATGAAAATTATAGCAACGGAGGTGCCATGTTATGCAGATCACGGACGTCAAAGTAAGAAAGTTGTTTGAGGATGGTCCTATGAAGGCCATCGTGTCGGTGACGTTTGACGGACAGCTCGCTGTCCATGATATCAAGGTCATCAATGCCCGCGATAAGTTCTTTATCGTTATGCCCAGCCGGAAAAACCCTGATGAGACCTTCCGGGATATCGTACACCCCATCAATTCCCAGTTCCGGGGCGTTCTGGAAAAGGCAGTGATCGAGGCGTATAACCAGGCGCTTGCCGCTGCTGAGGCAGCCGCCGAAGCCGACGAGACTGCGGAAACCGAAGCCCCCGCAGAGATCTGATACGGACTGCGCGTCACCGCACCGGAGGTGACGCCCCGGGTACCCGCCGCCGGAGTGCAGCTGCACTCCGGCGGCGGGTATTTTTTTGCGGGAAGGACAGCCATTTAACGAATAATTATTCACATATTGTTGATATATGCAAAGGATATACGCATAGAGCCGGCTTCCGGGTGCCCCGGCAGTGCCTCACAGGGTACCCGATCCGAACAGCACCTGCCCGCCGCGCAGGGTCAGCGTCCCGAAGCTGTACGGATACCGCCCGACACTGCCGGGGTTGCACACCAACAGCGGCCGTGCGGTCTGCATCGCCGGCGCGGCGGAATCCGGGCGGAATCCGCATTCATACACCTCGTGCGTATGCCCGAAAACCAGCACATCCGCCCGCAGACTGACGGCGTGGGCAACCGCCCGACCCAGCCCGCTCTTGACCCCCATCGTGTGCCCGTGCGTCAGCAGGATGCGCACGCCGTCCAGCACAGCAATCTGTTCCTCCGGGTACTGCGCAGTCAGCGGATCCCACGGCGCATCACAGTTGCCCCGGACGGCGTACACCGGCACCCCCGGCGCGATATGCACCCCGGCAAGGTCGCGCACGCCGTCCCCCGCGAACAGAATGCAGTCGGGACGGGTGCGCTCCACCGCCTCGCGGATGCGGTCGGGGTGTCCGTGCGAATCGGACAGCAGCAGAATATTCATGCCACGCTCATGCCACCGTGGCGGTTTCCGTCGTCCGCTCGTATACCGGACAACCGCGGAAGGCGGAAGCGTCCGGCTCCAGCGCATCCGAGGCACCGGACAGCTCCTCCAATGCCGTACAGCCCGCAAACGTACCGGACGGCAGGCGCCCGCTCAGCTTTCCGGACAGCGTTACGCTCCGCAGGCTGACGCATCCCCGGAAGGTCTGGATGCCCCAGTTTTCGGTCGTGTCCAGCATGGACAGGTTGACGGTTTCCAGTCGCTCACAGCCCGAAAACGCCTCATCGCCGAGAGCGGTCAGCCCCGCCGGGAGCGTCACGGCGGTCAGGTACGCGCACCGATAGAAGGCGCGGTAGCCGACCGACGTCACCGTGTCGGGCAGGACAATCTCCCGCAGGCGGCTGCAAGCATAGAAGGCGTTGTCGGGCACGGCGGTACAGCCGGGCAGAAGCTCCACCGTCTGGAGCGAGGCGGGCAGGAAGCTCTCTGTCAGTGTATGCGATGCCGCCCCGAACAGGTACCCGAGCCACGCGGTTTCCGGCTTGTCCGCCGCGCCGCCAACAAAGGGCAGCGTCAGGCTTTCCAGCCGTGCGCACCCCTCCAGCATATGCGCCCCCAGCGATTCCGTCCCGGCGGACAGGCGCAGCGTCAGCAGTGCCGTGCAGTTGGCAAACGCATACTCGCCCACGCGCCGCAGGCTGTCCGGCAGGGAGACATACGCCAGCGAACCGGCGCCGTAAAAGGCGAACGCCCCCACCGTTTCCACTCCGGCAGGCAGTCCGACCGTCTCCAGACCGGTACAGCCGTAGAAGCAGTAGTCCGGAACCGCCGTGACCGCCGCCCCGCCGGTCAGCAGGAGCGTGGTCAGCTTTGCCGGAACGGCAGTTGCGCCGCTGATGTAGGAATCGGCGCCGAACAGCGAGGCGAACCAGTCACAGCCGTCGGCGCAGAGCAGCGGCGTGCGGAGCGTAACCAGATCGCGGCACTTTTCCAGCGCGCCGAGCCCGATGCGGCGCAGACTGTCCGGCAGGCTGAGTGCCCGGACAGCCGCCCCCCGGAAGGCGCCCTCCCCGATGGCGACCACCGGTTTCCCGTCCAGTTCGGCGGGAATGACCAGCACCGTTGCCGTACCCGTGTACCCCGTAACTGTCACGCCGTCCGCGTCAGCCGTGAAGGTCAGGTCGGCAGCAGTGGCGGGTTCCATGCCGTCAAAGCTGTTGGACAGGCGCGCCTCATAGGCGGCGGTATCGGTCAGCCGGCGGGTATCCGGCTCCCGCGCCGCCGTTTCCGCCTCCTGCGCGGCGGTTGTGTTTCCCTGCTCCGCCGGTGTCCGGGCGCAGCCGGTCGCCGACAGCAGCAGTGCGGCGCCCAGCAGGGTGCCGATCAGACCTACATATCTCTGCTTCATGGTTCCCTCCCGTATGGCAGTGAATACTTCTCCTGCGTAGTATATCACAAACAGGCGCGGGATGCAAGGGGGGAATTGTGAAATATCCACGGCGCCGGGGGCGTGAGCTTTTCAGCCCACGCCCCCGGCGTACTGTATCAGATTGGTGCGGAAGAGCGCCAACGCCCCCGCCCTCCCAATCGGGAGAGCGGGGGCGGTTTTCATATACCAAACCGCGCAAAGGAGCGCGGCAATTATGAACACGGGGGTTGTATGTAAAACTCTATGTGAAACCGCCTGCGGATGGCTGGGCGGACAACAGCACACCGGGGACAGCGCCGCCGGTTTTTTACAGCATCCCTTGATGTTGCATAAGTCTGTCGGTCAGCGGATTCTGACGACAGGGTACAAAGGGTCGCACGGTGAAACTGTCGTGAGGATGTCACGCGGCACGCCTTACTTGGCGTAGCTGACCACGCGGCTCTCGCGGATAACATTGATCTTGATCTGCCCGGGGTACTTGACCTCGGACTGAATCTTTTCCGCCAGCTGACGGGCAACAAGCACCATGCTCTCGTCGCTGACCGATTCCGGTCTGACCATCACGCGCAGCTCTCTGCCCGCCTGAATGGCATACGCCTTCTCGACACCCTGGAAACTTTCGGCAATCTCCTCCAGCTTTTCCAGACGCTTGATGTAGTTTTCCATATCCTCCCGGCGGGCACCCGGACGGGCGGCGGAAATGGCATCGGCGGCCTGTACCAGCACGGCGACAACCGACTGAGGCTCCACATCGCCGTGGTGCGCCTCGATGGCATGAATGACCTCCTTGCTCTCCTTGTACTTCTTGGCGGCGTTCACGCCGATCTGTACATGGGAGCCCTCCACATCGTAGGGGAACGCCTTGCCGATGTCATGCAGAAGACCCGCACGGCGCGCCAGCGTCGCGTCCACGCCCAGCTCCTCCGCCATGATACCGGCGAGGATAGCCACTTCAATGGAGTGCTGCAGAACGTTCTGACCGTAGCTTGTCCGGTAGCGCAGACGTCCCAGCAGGCGCACCAGATCGGGATTGATGCCGTGAATGTTGACTTCAAATGTTGCGCGTTCGCCCGCCTGTTTGATAGCGGCGTCCACGTCTTTCTTGGCTTTCTCCACCATTTCCTCGATGCGGGTCGGGTGGATACGTCCGTCCGCGATGAGCTTTTCCAGCGCCAGCCGGGCAACCTCGCGGCGGATGGGGTCAAATCCGGAAATGGTGATGACCTCCGGCGTGTCGTCAATAATCAGCTCCACGCCCGTGAGCGTCTCCAGCTTCTGGATATTGCGTCCCTCGCGTCCGATGATGCGCCCCTTCATTTCCTCACTGGGCAGCGACACCGACGAGATGGTGGACTCGGCTACGAAATCGCCCGCGCACCGCTGAATGGCAAGTGCCATGATATGGCACGCCCGGTCGTCCGCCTCGTCCTTGAAGCGGCTTTCCAGTTCAATCAGGCGCTGCGCCATTTCATGCTTGATTTCGGACTCCATGTTGGCAAGCAGTTCCGCCTTTGCCTGCTCGGCGGTATAGCCGGAAATTTCCTCCAGCCGCGCCATCTGCTGTGTCAGCACGCCCTCTGCCTTTTCGCGGATTGCGTCCGCGTCCTTGATTTTGCGGTCAAGCTGTTCATTCTTCTTGTCCAGCTGTTCGCTTTTCTTGTCCAGCAGGTCGCTCTTCTTGTCCAGCGTTTCCTCGCGTTTGCTCAGCTTGAGTTCCGTGCGGGAAACCTCTGCCCGGCGGTCGCGGATTTCCCGCTCCATCTCATTCTTGAGTTCGAGTCCTTCTTCCTGCGCCGCCAGAACGGCTTCCTTCTTCAGCGTTTCCGCCTGTTTCCGTCCTTCGGCAACCATATCCTTTGCCCGTTCGCGCAGTCGCTCGGCTTCCTCGCGCACCCGTTCGGCTTGCTTTTCCGCCGTTCCGATTTTCGCCTCCGCCAGCTTCTTACGCAGTATCACGCCGACGCCGACGCCCAGAATCAGGCACACAACGCCTGCAATCACTGCTGCAATGACAGGATTCATGGATAACACCTCCTTTTCTTCGTATTCTCAGATTTTGAATGCAAAACGTCCGTCCGCTGCCATGAGCCGGACGGACGCCTATTTATTATACACAAACCGGGGGCTTCGCCCCCGGCACCCCTGCGTCTGCGCCGGAGAGAGATTTTGGCAGGTTTGCCCCGACAATGACATCTACTTTTTTGCAAAGCGGATTTTTCAGGGGGGCTTGTCCCCGGCGTTGACGGTTCGACCCTGCCCTTGCGCAGCTTTCTTCCCCCACCCCCCCCGACCCCCTTCCCCGGCGGGGAAGGGTGAGACTTCTGGTTTATTTTGTCGGGGGCTTCGCCCCCGGCACCCCTGCGTCTGCGCCGGATGCGGCACGGGCACGGAGAGGGTGAAACCCGTACGCTGTCCAATGCCTCTCCGCCCCGTCTGTATAGATAACGAACGGCAAACAGAAAATGTCGGGCTTTCCGGAAAAATTTTACACCTTTTTCCGCCTGAATGCAGACAGGGTGCAGGCACCGGTGGAAATGCCGGTGCCTGCACCCTGCAGTTTTTTCATTCTCAATAGATATTGCGGATTTTCCGCCGCACGGCGAAGTAAATGCCGATGCCAGCCATCACGGCGACGATAACGCCGCAGATGACATAAATGCCCGTGCCGATGTCGATATCCGACTTCAGCTCCTCCCAGAGCCGATTCAGAAGTGCCAGCTTTTCGGGGGTCATGTTCTCATACGCGGTCGCGTGCACGTCGTCCGTGTCGTACATGAGGTCAAAGCCGCCGTCCTTGATGCTGTTCATGTACTCAATATACTCCTCGTTCTCCCGCACCAGCCGATTGGGGGAACCGTAGTAGGTATATTCGGCATTGGCAACGGCGGGCTCCTCCGTCAGCATGAAGTTGATGTACCGCTCGGCAATCAGCTTGTTCTTGGCAGAGATGGGAATGCACATGGCGTCCACATACAGGTTGGTTCCCTCGGACGGATAGTAGAACTCCAGGTCCTCATTCTCCTCGTACATGGTCATGAAGTCCCCGGCGTAGTAGGCGGCGATGGCTGCAGAGCCGTTCTCCATCTTGTTGTATATCTCATCCATGACGTAGCCCTGCACGACATGCTTCTGCTCCCGGAGCTTCTCCAGCGCCTGCCGCCAGTCTGCCTCGCTGTCCGAGTTGACATCCAGCCCAAGCAGGTACTGCGCGGAGCCGAAAGCATCGCGCGAGTTGTTGAACTGCAGGATATTGCCGGCGTTGCGCTCGTCCCAGAGCAGATTCCAGCTGCCGAGGTTGGGGTCATCCGGGTCAACCATGGTGGTGTTGTAAATAACGCCCACCATGCCGTACATATACGGCACGGAGTACGTGCAGCCCTTGTCGTAGTAGTCGTACTTGGCATCCTCGCCGTAGAAGTCCCCGTGCAGGTTGACAAGGTTCGGGATGTTCGCGTGATCCAGCTTCTGCACCAGTCCCTCCGCAATCAGCCGCTGAATCATATAGTCCGACGGCACCACCACATCGTAGGACACCGACCCGGAGGACAGCTTGGCGTACATATCCTCGTTGCTGGAAAAGGTGGAGTAATTGACGCGCACACGCTCGCCGTAGGTTTCGTAGTACCATTCCTCAAAGGCGGCGTTGGAGTCCAGCGTATCCTCCGAACCGTCGGAGATATACTCGCCCCAGTTGTAAACGTAGAGTGTCGTGACCTTGCCCGTGACCTCCTCGCAGGAGGTCAGGAGCGGCAAGGCACATCCGCACAGGCAGAGCAGTGCCGCGCACAGCGCGACGACGCGCCGCCGGGCGGTTGTTTCGTTTCCGTTCCTCTGTTTCATGCGCGGACACCCCCTTCCCGGCGTCTGGCACGTGCGGTGCGGAAGGAGCCGGCGAAGTTGACCGCCAGCAGCACTGCCAGAATAATCACCACGATGAGAGCGCACAGCGCGTACATACTGAACTTGACATTGTGCGCCGTCTGGTTGTAGACGTACAGCGGCAGTGTCTGGAAGTCGGGGGAGCTGACAAAGTGGGAGATGACGAAATCATCCAGCGACAGGGTGAAGGACATCATGAGTCCCGACACGATACCCGGCACAATCTCCGGCAACTCGACCCGGAAGAATGCCCGCGAGGGCGTACAGCCCAGATCCTGCGCCGCCTCGGACAGCGAGCTGTCCAACGTCTTGAATCGCGGCATGACAGACAGGATGACGTAGGGCAGGTCAAAGGTGACATGCGCAATCAGCAGGGTGCCGAAGCCGAAGGTACTGGAGGTGCCGAGGATAGTCGCCGCCGCGACGAACAGCAGCATCATGGAAACGCCGGTCACGATATCCGGATTCATCATGGGAATGTTGGTCACGGTCTGTACCGCACCCCGGAGCCAGCGCTTGCGCATGGTATTCAGTCCCAGTGCGCCGAAGGTGCCGATGACCGTTGCAATCAGCGCCGCACTGACGGCGAGCACCACCGAGTTGCGCAGGGAGGTCAGCGCCTCCTCATCCGCAAACAGCTCCCGGTACCATTTCAGCGACACGCCGGTGAAGGACGCAAGACTCCCGCCCTCGTTGAAGGAGAACACAATCAGCACGAGGATGGGCACATACAGAAGGAGGAAAATGAGTCCCATATAGACACGCGAAAGTACCTTCACAGAACCATCCTCCCTTCCTCGCTGTCGGTGAAGCGGTTCATGACGCACACCGAGGCGATAATCAGTACCATCATGACCAGCGACATGGTAGCGCCGACGCCGTAGGTGCTGGTGTTCTGGAACAGGCGCTCGATGGTATCCCCGACCAGATCGATTTTGCCTGCGCCCAGCTTCTGCGAGATATAGAAGGTGGAAATGGACGGCACGAACACCATGGTGACGCCGGACACAACGCCGGACACCGTCATGGGCACCACGACGCGGAACAGCGTTTGCAGGTTGCTGCAGCCGAGGTCATGTGCCGCCTCGATATAGCGCTTGTCCAGCTTGGTCATGACCGTGAAAATGGGCAGAACCATGTAGGGCAGGAAGTCGTATATCATGCCCAGAATAACGCCGAAGTCGGTTCCGACGACGGACAGCCGCCGCATCCCGATGCTTTCCAGAAAGGAATTGAGCAGACCGCCGTTATCCAGCAGAGCCATAAGGGCATAGGTGCGGATCAGCAGGTTGCACCACATGGGCAGCATAATCAGCACCATCAGCACCTTGCGTGCGCGGGGCGACGTGCGGGACATGAAGTACGCCAACGGATAGCCGATAATCAGGCACACCACCGTGGCAATCAGGGCAAACGCAATGGAGAGAACGAACGTATGGCTGTACTGCCCCAGCGACGTGATATTTTCGGTCGTGAAATTCCCGTTCCCGTCGGTGAAGGCGAAGTACAGGACAAACAGCATGGGCGCTATGATGAACAGCACCGCCCAGACCATGTGCGGCGCCGCGGCAAGGCGCTGGAAGAGCGGACGCCCGCCCGGGCGGACGCGTCCGACGGCTTTTCCCGTATCGGTCATTCCTGCTCATCCTCCTCCGTCACATCCGAGAGATGATCCATCTCCTCGGAGAAGGTAGAGTAGTCGCCGAAGGTGTCGGAGAACTTGGAGCGCTTCATGACGTGGATGGCGTCCGGCTCGATGTGCAGTCCGATGAGCTGATCCATGCCCACATAGTCCGATGTCTCCAGCATCCACTTGAAGCCGGCAACATCGACGATGATTTCATAGTAGTCGCCCTTGAAGGTGACGGAGAACACCTTCCCGGACAGCATTCCCTTCTCCACCGGCACGACGTCCACGTCCTCCGGGCGGATGACCACATCCACCGGCTCGCCCTTGGCAAAGCCCTTGTCCACGCAGGTGAAGGTGTGCCCGGAAAAGCTGACAGAAAAGTCCTCCTTCATAACGCCGTCCACGATGTTGGATTCCCCGATGAAGTCGGCAACGAAGGCATTGATCGGCTCGTTGTAGATGTCCACGGGCGTGCCGATCTGCTGGATGCGTCCCTCCGCCATGACCACGACGGTATCGGACATGGAGAGTGCCTCCTCCTGGTCGTGCGTAACGTAAATGAAGGTAATGCCGGTCGCGCGCTGTATCTTCTTCAGCTCGTTCTGCATATCCTTGCGAAGTTTGAGGTCGAGGGCGCCGAGCGGCTCATCCAGCAGGAGCACGCGCGGGCGGTTGACCAGCGCACGGGCGATGGCAACGCGCTGCTGCTGACCGCCGGACAGGGTGGTCACATGGCGGTGCTCAAAACCCCGGAGGTTGACCAGCGCGAGCATTTCCTGCACGCGCCGCTTGATTTCCGCCTCCGGCAGCTTCTTCAGACGCAGACCGAAGGCGACGTTCTCGTACACGTTGAGATGGGGAAACAGCGCATATTTCTGGAACACCGTGTTGACCAGGCGCTTGTAGGGGGGAAGATCGTTGATCTGCTTCCCGTCGAAATACACCGCGCCGGAATCCGGGGTTTCAAACCCGCCGATAATCCGGAGCGTGGTTGTCTTGCCGCACCCTGACGGCCCGAGGAGTGTGATGAACTCCTTGTCATGGATATCAAGGCAGACATTATCGAGAACAGTCTCGCCGTCAAACGCCTTTGATACCCCTTGCAGACGAATGAGAACCTGATTTTCCATTTCGCATACAGTCTCCTTTGGGGGTACATAAAATTTTTTGCGCGTTTCCCGTCACGCCGCGGGCGGGTTGTCTCTGCGTTTCTGCAGGCGCCGGTGTTCCCGGCGTGGGTAAGCGCATAGCCCGCGGACGTGCATACTGACCGCAAAATCGGCTATATTGTAACAGAAACAGCAGGAAAAAGCAATAGGTTTTCAAAAAAACTGAAAATTCGTCATATGCTATAATTAGCCGCTGTTTTTACAAAAGAAATCGCCGCTTTCCTAAAAAAATATATAAAAAACTCCGGAGTTCTCCGGAATCCTCTCATTTTCTCTGTTTTGATGCGCCCCGGACAAGCCGTATTCCCAAAACGCGGGGCTGCTGCAGCAGCCCCGCCGTTTCTCTTGCCCCCGTGTGCGTCATATGTACTGCACCGACAGTCTGCGGCTTGCCGCCCAGCGCAAATCCCGCGGCTATCAGTGCCGCCATCCGTTTTCCGTATCCTGTCATATGGTTCCCTCCCTTTCCGGGAAACAGTGACTGTCTGCGTCCGTGTTTCCCGGAAGCCAGCATACCGCGGAAGCGGTGCAAGGACAAGCCTTTTTTGTCGCCGGCGCGGGACAATCGTGCGACAAAATTCTCCGGGTACGGAAAAAGGCGGGGAAATCTCCCCCCGCCTTTTTCCGGCGGCGTCCTACCGCAGTCTTCCCTGCACCGCCACGGCACGCCCCAGAACGTGGACGTGGTTCAGCTCCTCCCCGGTGAACACCAACGGCTCATAGGCAGGGTTTTCCGGGGACAGCACCAACTTCTGCTCCGCCGGGTAGTAGTACAGGCGCTTGAGCGTCGCCTCATCGTCCAGCACCACGGCAGCGATTTCGCCGTTGTTCACCATGTCGGTCTGCTGGATGAACACCTCATCCCCGTCGTAGATACGTGCCCCGACCATACTGTCGCCCTTGGCAATCAGGCAGAAATCCGCCTCCGTATCGGCGGCGCTGACGTAACTGTCGCCGTTTCCCTGCGCCACGATGGGTCTGCCGCAGGCAATATCGCCCAGCAACGGGTACTGACGCAGGTGCAGGGGCGTCAGGTTATCCGGCAGGCAGGCGGATGTGTCCCCCTCCGGTGCGGCGGGGGGAATCATGGGGCAGTCCTCGCCCATCAGCCACACGGCGGACACGCCCAGTGCCCCGGCAAGGCGCAGGATTGCGTCGCCTTTGGGCTGATACACCCCATGCAGATACTGGCTGATACGTGCAGGGGACAGTCCCGTTTCGGACGCCAGTCTGGACGCCCGGATTCCTTTCTCCTGCATGGCCACCGCCAGTCTTTCCCGGAATTCCTGCATAAACCCCTCCTGCGCGGTATACCGCGGCTTACGTTGTTTTTTCAGGGACAGTATAGCATATCCGGGGTGGAATGTCAAGCGGTTGTGGGAAATTTGTTAAGGTTTCTATACACTTTTTGGGAGGGGAGGTTGCCGGTGCCCGGCGGGGGCATGCCCCGGCACCCCTGCGTCTGCGCCGGGAGCGGCACTGTCTCAGGGGAGCCGGGAGGATAGGGGCAAACAATTTGCACGGAGGCAAGGCAGAACCGACAACGCCGGGACAAGCTCTCCTCCGGGTACCGGAAGCTGCACGGAAAGCCGATGCCGCATGGGCGCAGGCACGGGGATGCAAGGGAAAGGGGCGGTAGCCCCTTTCAAAAGATAACATAGAATCTCCCCCTTCCCCGCCGGGGAAGAGCGCTCTGCGAGCGCGGGTCGGGGGGATGGGGGCGAAAGATTTATACCCACACCGGGGCGGCAGATCAATCCGACGCCGCAGAAAGGCAATTTCTGTGCAAAATTCTCCCGCCTGTTTTTCATTTTCCCGTTTACAAATCGCCGCAGATGTGCTATAATAACAGGCTGATATTTTGAAAAGGGGGAATGCGCAGTGGGCGGAAACAGACAACCGGCACGTATCCGCACAGCCGAGATTCTGTGTGTGGGCACCGAACTGCTGCTGGGAGACATTGTAAATACCGACGCGGCATTTCTGTCCCGCCGTCTGGCAGCATTGGGCATTGCCGTGTACAGGCAGAGCGTGGTCGGGGACAGCCCGGAACGGCTCCGCACAGCACTTGCCGAGGCGTTCGCGGGACACGGCGGCACCCCCGCCGATCTGGTCGTGCTGTCCGGCGGACTGGGTCCCACCTGCGACGACCTGACCTGCCGGACGGTCGCCGATTTCTTCGGATTGCCGCTGGAACTGCATGAACCGTCGCTCCGGCGCATCGAGGCATACTTCGCCGCCCGCGGCAAGCCCATGACGCCCAACAACCGCAAGCAGGCACTGCTGCCGCGCGGCGCGACCGTATTCCCCAACGACTGGGGCACCGCGCCCGGCATGGCGTTCGGAGACGCCAACCGGACAGTCATCCTGCTGCCGGGACCGCCCTGCGAGCTGGAGCCGATGTTCGACGCCTGCGCCGCGCCCTTCCTCGCCGCCCGCGCCGAGGGCATCCTCGTCAGCCGCAACCTGCACATCATGGGCATGGGCGAGGCGGAGGTGGAGCAGGTACTCCGCCCGCTGATGGAATCGTCCGTCAACCCGACACTCGCGCCCTACTGTCAGGCGGGCGAGGTGCGCCTGCGCATCACGGCGCGCGCCGCAGACCGTGCGGAGGCGTCCGCCCTGTGTGACGGGTTGGAGGCAACCGTCCGGATCTCTCCGGTCGGCGCCTTCATTTACGGCACCGACATTCCGGATGTGGAAACCGGGCTTGTGCGCGTCCTGCGGGAGCGCGGGCTGACCATAGCCTGTGCGGAATCCTGCACGGGCGGGCTGATCGGGGCGCGTATCACGGCGGTACCCGGCGCATCCGCCGTGTTCGCCGGCGGGTGCATCACCTACAACAATCAGATCAAGCAGGCCCTGCTGGGCGTTGACCCCGCCGTCATCGCCGCGCACACCGAGGTGTCCGCCGAGGTCGCCGCCGCCATGGCGTGCGGCGCGCGGGAGCGGCTGGACACGGACATTGCCCTGTCCGCCACCGGCTATGCCGGTCCCGGCGGCGGCACGGAGGAAAATCCGGTCGGCACCGTGTACATCGGACTGGCGACGCGCACCCGCGTACAGACCTTCCGCCTGTCGTGGACAGCAACCAAAACACGCGGCTTCATCCGGGAAGCGTCGGCGTCCTTCGCCCTGCGCGAGGCGTTGCGTGCGGCATTGCAGCTGACATCCGCCGGGGCACAGCCGGATCCTTGCGAAATCCGTAAGAGCAAAGAAGAATAAGAGGTAAACAATCATGCAGAAATTCAGGAAAATCGGTATTTTGTCCTCCGGCGGCGATGCGCCGGGTATGAACGCCGCCATCCGCGCCGCCACCCGCCGGGCGCTGAGTCAGGGTATCGAGGTAGTGGGCATTCTGTGCGGCTATTCCGGTCTTCTGAGCGCCGCCGACGAGAGCGACCCCGAGGTCATCCGCACCAAGTACCTGCGCCCGCTGGACGCGCACAGCGTTTCCAACATCGTGACGCGCGGCGGCACCATCCTGTACTCCAGCCGCTGCCCGGAATTCAAGACCGAGGCGGGCATGGAGAAGGCGCTCCGCGCCTGCCGCCAGAACGGCATTGACGCCATCATTGCCATCGGCGGAGACGGAACCTTCCGGGGTGCGACCGACCTGACCAATCACGGCATCCCCTCCATCGGCATTCCCGGCACGATTGACAACGACATCACCGCCACCGAGCTGACCATCGGGTTTGATACGGCGCTGAATACCTGCCTGCGCATGATTGACGACCTGCGGGACACGGCGGAATCCCACTCCCGCTGCATCGTCACCGAGATTATGGGCAACGGATGCGGACTTCTGGCGCTGTACACCGGTATTGCCTGCGGTGCTATCTCCATTGCCATTCCGGAAATCGCCTTTGACCACGACCGTGCCTGCCGGAAGATTGCCGACGCCCGCGCCATCGGCAAGCGCGGCATGATTGCCGTGTGCAGCGAGAAGCTGCCCGACATCAACGGGGTTCCCTTCACCGAAAGTTATGCCGCTGAAATTGAGGAAAAAACCGGTATGAGCACCCGGATCAACTCGTTGGGTCACATCATCCGGGGCGGCAATCCGACGCTGCGCGACCGCATGGCGGCATCGCAGATGGGTGTGGAAGCGGTCAACAGCCTGCTGGAAGGGCGTTCCAATGTTGTCATGTGTATCAACGAGAACCGCATCTCCGCCGTGGACATCAACTTTGCGCTGGCTCTGGACAAGATGTACAAGGGCAAGCTGAAGGACGGCGATCTGGAGGGCTTCACAACCTATCAGATTGCGCAGATGAAGGCGCGCTGCGAGTTCCGCCGTGCCAAGATTGCGCATCTGTATCAGATGTCGGACCAGATTTGTATGTAAGGCGCCGTCCCGGTGCTTTGAGGGAGGATTGCCCTCCGGCGTTTCCGGTTTTCCCCGCGCTCTCGGTATCCGTGGGGGTATCTGCTCCCTGCGTCGCCGGTTCGTCCTGCCTTCGATTGAACCTTTTGCCCCCATCCCCCCGCCCCCTTC
>CAVIJF010000005.1:0-47226 GCA_963643175.1 bacterium | reverse complement strand
GGATCGGGGGGATGGGGGCAGACGATTTATGCGAGGTTGCGGCAAGCCGGAAACGGCATGGCACAGCCCCCCTCCCGGCTGACGCACTTTTTTCTACGGCGCAATCACACAAAATTTACATTTTAGACTTGTTTCCGGCGCTGAAATATGGTAGTATGTGTACACCTATCAGCGCACCGCGCTGACACAGCGCACCTCTCACGGATTCAACACGCCGGAAAGCCCGGAGGTGCCTGTAAAATACTTTCAGGAGGTATACGAATGCAATGTAAAAGAATTCTGTGCGCCCTGCTGGCGTCACTGATGATCCTGCCGCTCGCCGCCTGCGGCAATACGGGGGAGGATGAGTCTACCGCATCGGCAAGCACAACTGCCGCCGCCACCGATGGAGGAACCGAGGCAGAAACCAAAGCGACACTTGACCTGCCCGAGAAGCGATTTGACGACTTTGAGCTGACCTTCGTTACACGCGATGAGAGCGAATGGACAACTGTGGAAATCGTCCCGGATGAAACTTCCGAGTTCGTGAACATCGCCGAGGCCGTGACCGAACGCAACGAGATTCTCAAATCGACCTACGGTGTCACCCTGAAGGAACTGAAAACCGGAAACTCAGAATACACCAACCGGGTGAACAAGGAAACCATGGCTCCCACGGGCGACTTCCAGGCAATCGTTTCCCGCATGGATACCGCCGCCGGACTGGTTCAGCAGGGCTCCCTGATTGACCTCGCCTCCGAGGAGTGCGCCCAGTACATGGACTTCAGCAAACCGTGGTGGGACAGCAAGATGGTAGAGGGTCTGACCATTGACGGAAAGGTGTACTTCGCCACCGGCGACATCCTGACCAGCGACAATGACGGCACCTTCGCCCTGCTCTTCAACAAGAAGATTGCCACGGAAGTCAAGGTGCCCGACCTGTACCAGCTGGTAAACAACAGTGCGTGGACGATGGATCAGATGTACAGCTTCGAGAAGCTCGCCATCAATGACAAGAACGGTGACGGCAAGCTCTCCTATGACACCGATGTCTGCGGCTTCGCCTACACCGGCGACTCGCCCTACTGCATCGTGTATGCCGGCGGTCTGCAGGTTATCCGGATGGTGGACGACGATCTGGCGTACAGTCTGGATGTCTCCCGTGCCTCGAACATCGCCGATAAAGCTGCCCTCCTGTTCTCCAAGGAAACTACGGTGGATATGAACGCCCCAGGCGGCTCCGTCGTGGAAGTCGGTCAGAAGTGCTTCGGTGAGGGGCACGCCCTGTTCTTCGGCGAGTGTATGCAGTGCGTCAGCCGGATGCGCAGCTACGATGTGGACTTCGGCATTCTGCCCTACCCCAAGTATGACGAGGCGCAGGAGAGCTATTACAGCATGATGCACCTGGTCGGCGGCGTTGTCTCCATCCCGAAGTCTGTACAGGGTGAGGCGCGCGAGACCGTGTCGTATCTGCTGGAAGCCATTTCCTATCACTCCGTGGATACGCTGACCCACCTGTACTACGACCTGAACCTCAAGACCAAGAACGCCAAGGACGCAGAGTCCGGTCCTATGATCGACCTGATTCTTGCCAACCGCGTGTATGACCTGGCATATACCTACCAGCTCAGCAGCGTTGTCGCCAATGTTGCCTCCGCTATGCTTCCTTCCTCCAGGACGAATGTTGCCTCCCTGGACAGATCCGCTCAGTCTGGCATCAAGAGAGGACTCAGCCAGCTGCGCAGGAACATTGAGAAAGCCGAAAAGAAATCGTCCTGATTCCGCGTACATCCGGGGACTGCCGTGCCGGCAGTCCCCTTTTTGTTCCGTGAAACGCACAGAGAACCCCCGCTCCGACAGATTGCGGAGCGGGGGTGCCTTGTCTATTACGGGATTACTTCTTGAGCGCTTCCTCAACAGCCACGGCAACGGCGACCGTCGCGCCGACCATCGGGTTGTTGCCCATACCGATAAGTCCCATCATCTCCACGTGTGCGGGGACGGAGGAGGAACCGGCAAACTGCGCGTCGGAATGCATTCTGCCCATGGTATCGGTCATACCGTAGGAAGAGGGACCGGCAGCCATGTTATCCGGGTGCAGGGTGCGACCTGTGCCGCCGCCGGATGCAACCGAGAAGTACTTGACACCGTTCTCAACGCACCACTTCTTGTAGGTGCCCGCAACGGGATGCTGGAACCGGGTCGGGTTGGTGGAGTTGCCCGTGATGGACACGCCGACATTCTCCAGCCGCATGATAGCCACGCCCTCCGGCACATTGTCCGCGCCGTAGCAGCGGACAGCCGCACGGGGACCGTTGGAGTAAGCGTGCTCGCTCACAATGCTGACCGTCTCGGTGTACGGGTCAAACACGGTCTTGACGTAAGTAAAGCCGTTGATACGGGAAATAATCATGGCGGCATCCTTGCCCAGACCGTTCAGAATCACGCGCAGGGGCTTGACGCGAACCTTGTTGGCGTTCAGCGCAATCTTGATAGCGCCCTCGGCGGCGGCAAAGGACTCATGTCCGGCGAGGAAGCAGAAGCACTCAGTCTCCTCGGACAACAGCATCTTGCCGAGGTTGCCGTGTCCCAGACCGACCTTGCGGTTCTCGGCAACCGAACCGGGCACGCAGAATGACTGCAGACCGACACCGATATTGGCAGCGGCAGCTGCGGCGGACTTGTTGCCGGTCTTCTCCGCCTCTTTGAATGCGATGGCGGCGCCGACGGTGTACGCCCACTTGGCGTTCTCAAAGCAGATGGGCTGCGTTTCGGCAACGATGGTGTAGGGATCAATGCCCTTCGCGTCACAGATGGACTTGCATTCTTCGATAGAGGAGATACCGTATTCCTTCAGAACGCCGAGAATCTTCGCCTCGCGTCTCTCAATTCCTTCAAACTGTACCATTCTGGTATATCCTCCTTCTTATTCCTTGCGGGGATCGATGTACTTGACGGCGCCGTCCGCGGGAGTGAAACGCCCGTAATGACCCTTCGCCTTCTCATACGCCTCGTTCGGCTCCATGCCCTTTTTGATGAAATCCGTCATCTTGCCCAGCGACACGAACTCGTAGCCGATGACCTGATCGTCCTCGTCCAGTGCCATCCGGGTGCAGTAGCCCTCGGTCATTTCCAGGTAGCGGACACCCTTCTCGCGGGTGCCGTACATGGTGCCGACCATGGAGCGTGCGCCCTTGCCCAGATCCTCCATACCGGCGCCGATAACCAGACCGCCCTCGGAGAATGCGGACTGCGTGCGGCCGTAGACGATCTGCAGGAACAGCTCGCGCATGGCGGTATTGATGGCGTCACACACCAGGTCGGTGTTCAGCGCCTCCAGAATCGTCTTGCCGGGCAGGATTTCGGCTGCCATGGCGGCAGAGTGGGTCATGCCGGAGCAGCCGATGGTCTCAACCAGTGCCTCCTCGATGACGCCATTCTTGACGTTCAGCGACAGCTTACAGGCACCCTGCTGCGGCGCACACCAGCCCACACCGTGAGTGTAGCCGGAAATGTCGGTAATCTGCCGTGCCTGAATCCACTTACCCTCTTCGGGCAGCGGAGCGGGACCGTGATTGGGTCCCTGTGCCACGGTGCACATATGCTGAACTTCCTGGCTCATGGCATATGCGCAGGGCTTTGTGTTCTCGTTGCTCATGTTTTTATCTCCTCCAGTTAATAGTATACGGGAAACCTTGGGAAGTGCCGCCGGATACACCGGCAACTCACTTGTGTAAAAGGGAAAACCGGGCGCAGGTCAGTCGCGGTTGCCGTCCGCCTCGCACGCCTCAATCAGCGGGGCGACGGCACGCAGGTATGCCTCCCCGATCAGCATGGCGCCGTCCGCGTTGGGATGAACTCCGTCCGCCGAATAATCGGCAGGGTTCCCGGGATGCGTCTCCCGCAGAACGTCGTCCATCGGCAGGTACGCATCGGCAAATTCCGCCGCCAGCCGCGCAAATATCTCCTGCTTGCGCTTCAACTCCTGCTTCATAGCGTCCGAGCCCCCGAACAGGAGCACCGGCTGAATGAGCAGAATGCGGGCGTGTGTACGCTCCCGGAGCGCCGTCAGAATCAGGCGCAGGTTTGCCTCAAACTCGCTGTCCGTCGTTTCGATGTAGGCGAATGCATAGTGGTGCCAGACGTCGTTGATGCCGATCATGACCGACACGATGTCCGGCTGAACGTCGATGAAATCGTGCTCCAGCCGGCTGACCAGATCGGCGGTACGGTTTCCGCTGATGCCGAGATTGACAAACTCAAACCCGGTCTCCGGATAGCTGTCCTGAATCATTGCCGACGCATAGCGCGGGTACCCCTCCCCCATGTCGTGGGGGTTGGATCGATCCCGTCCGGCATCGGTCACGCTATCACCCTGAAACAGAATCTTCATGGCGTTTGCCTATTTCCTTCCCTTTCTTTTGCCGGTATCTGCCGGCTTTACGGAACCAGCTCGCCGTACGCCGTGCCGAATGCGGCGGCGGCGTTGCACTCATCGGTATCGATGTGCATGGCGAGGGCATAATTCGGGCTGACGCGGACAACCACGTCGTCAAAAATCGTGGTACGGGCGGATCGGATCAGAACCTTGACAATTTGTCCGTTGGTCACGCCGAATGCCTCAGCATCGGCGGGTGTCATGTGAATGTGGCGCTTGGCGATGATGACGCCCTCCGCGATGTCCAGCTCACCGGCAGGACCGATCAGCCGCAGTCCGGGCGTTCCGGCGACATCGCCGCTCTCGCGGACGGGGACATCCTTCAGCCCCAGTGCGCGCGCATCCGTAAAGGACAGCTCAACCTGATTCTTCGACCGGGTGGGTCCCAGCACGCTGACCGCCATTTCGCCCTTGGGACCGACCAACCTGATTTTCTCGTTGGCGGAGGCAAACTGCCCGGGCTGACTGAGCATCTTCTTGACGACCAGGGTTGCGCCCTCGCCGTACAGAACCCGGACTGCCTCGTCGGTCAGATGGATGTGACGTGCCGAAGTCTCGACAAGGAATTTGTTTTCCATTTCTCTTCCGTTCCTCTTTCCTGACAGAATAGTACATTTGTCGGTGCGGGTCGGTCCCTCCCATCCGGAAAAGACAAAATCCGCATACATGGAGTATTATAGCATATTTTCAGCCGCTTGTAAAGGTGGAAAATGAAAATCTTTTGTGCGGGGTTCGTGAACCGGGTTCTGCGAACCGGGTCACGCGCACGCGGCGGGCACAGGCGGGCATCGCGCCGGGCGATACATAATTTTGCTGGGCAAATGTTCGCGAAACTTTTCCGCCCCGCTGTCCCTCCCTTGACAAATCCAGCCGTATGTAGTACAATAGCGGCAGAGAAAAGGGCGCCGCCGACCGGCGGGGAGGGTACACGCGCATGATTCAGACACCACTGGCGGACGCTATCCGTCCGCGTACCATGGATGAAATTGTCGGGCAGGAGCACCTGTTCGGAAGAAACGGCGTCCTGCGCCGCATGATAACGGCAGGACGCCTAACCAATATGATTTTCTACGGTCCGCCCGGAACCGGCAAAACAACAGCGGCATCGGTCATTGCCGCCGCATCCGGCATGGCGTTCCACAAACTCAACGCCACCACCGCCTCCCTTGCGGATGTCAAGGCGATTCTTGCCGAAACGGGCGGGATGTTCGGCGCGTCCGGCGTCCTGCTGTATCTGGACGAGATACAGTATTTCAACCGTAAGCAGCAGCAGAGCCTGCTGGAATACATGGAGGACGGGCGCATCACCCTGATCGCCTCCACAACCGAAAACCCGCATTTCTACGTCTACAACGCGCTGATTTCGCGCTCCTCCCTGTTTGAGTTCAAGCCGGTTGCACCGCGCGCCTGCCTGCCCGTCCTGCACCGGGCGCTGGACTGGCTCAATACGCAGAACGCCACCTCCACCACTCTGCCGGACGATGTGGGACTTCTGCTGGCGGGCGGCGTGGAAGGCGATGTCCGGCGTGCCGTCGGGCTGTTGGAAAATGCGTATTTTGCCGCCGGACCGGAGCCGGGCGCCGTTATTACGCGGGAGCACGTTGCCGCGTTTGACGTCGGAATCGGCAATTTCAGTGACGACGTGCACTACGATCTGCTGGGATGTCTCCAGAAATCCATCCGCGGCTCCGACCCGGACGCAACAGCGTTCTATGTAGCAAAAATGCTGGCGTTGGGCGAGATGTTCTCGCTCTGCCGGCGCCTGCAGGTGATTGCAAGCGAGGACATCGGGCTTGCCTACCCACAGGCGGCAGCCATTGTCCGCGCCTGCTGTGAATCGGCGCGTGAGCTGGGAATGCCGGAAGCGCAGATACCGCTGATACACGCCGCTCTGCTGCTGGCAACCGCGCCGAAGTCCAATTCCGCATACATGGCATTGCACGCCGCCTCGGAGGACGTATCCGCCGGGCGGGGCGTGCGCATTCCCGTTCACCTGCAAAGCCCGCTGTTCAAGGGCTACAAGTATCCGCACGACTACGAAAATCACTATGTGGAGCAGCAGTATCTGCCGGACGATCTGACAGGGCGCTGCTACTACGTGCCGGGCGTCAACAAAACCGAGCAGGCGGCAGCGGCGTACTGGAAGGCAATCAAGGGAAAGCCCAAGGGGAATGATTGAGAACGTCGGGGCAGGCAGGATTTGCAGGAATGGCATCTCCGGGTGCCTGCGTTGTCGCATTGTTGCCGGTTTTTCACCCATTTCCTTTTCGCGGTGATACCTTGAGAATTCACCCGTAAAAAATCACGTCCGCAGTCCGTTTATTTTCGCAAAAGGTATTGCAATCCGCGGGCGTTTGTGCTATAATAGTCTGCGTGTGTGCGGGCGCATATGCCCGTGCGGTCACGTATCACGGATGGTCCGCTGCCGCGCTCTGCATGAACATCCGGTATCAGGAGGGTCAAGATGGATTTAATCAAGGCTTTTACAAACGAGCAGCTCAAGGCTGAAGTGCCTTCCTTCAGCATCGGCGACACGGTTCGTGTCGAGAACAAGATCAAAGAGGGCAACAGAGAGAGAATTCAGGTTTATGAGGGTACTGTCATCGCCCGTCACGGCGGCGGCATTTCCGAGACCTTTACGGTTCGCCGCGTCACCTATGGCTGCGGTGTGGAAAAGACCTTCCCCCTGCACTCCCCGAACGTTGCGGGCATTACCGTCATCCGTGTCGGTAAGGTTCGCCGTGCGAAGCTGTACTACCTGCGCGACCGCGTCGGTAAGGCTTCCAAGGTCAAGGAGCAGATCGACTGATACGTCTCCGGACAGAGAACTGCCGGGCGGCAATGCCGCCCGGCAGTTCTCTGTCCTTGTGTAGACACAAGGAAAAGGGGGAGCTGGCTCCCCCTTTTTTGCATTGCTTTTACTTGCGCAGCAGCTGCACGTTCTTCTCGTAGTCCTCGATGTCCTTGAACCACTCGGAACCGGCAGGCACGTTGTTGCGGGCGCAGAACTCGTCCCAGACAGCGCCGACGGGCAGCAGCTTGTTCTCCTCCTGGAGAGCCAGCAGCTTGGTGAACTCGCCGTTGTCCTGCAGCTCCTTCAGCTTCTCGTTGGGCAGGAGCAGGGCGGTCAGGATTGCCTTCTGCACGTTGCGCATACCGATGACCAGCGCAGCGACACGGTTGATGGAAGCGTCGAAGTAGTCGGTCGCAAGGAACACGCGATCCAGCGCGTTGCAGCGCACGACTTCCTTCATCATCTCCTTGGTCTCATCATCGTAGGCGACCACGTGGTCGGAATCCCAGCGGATGCCGCGGGTGATGTGCAGGGCGATGCGGTCATTGAAGCACAGCAGAGCAGGAATCTTATCCGAAACCACTTCGGTGGGATGATAATGACCGTTGTCCATGAGGGGCGTCAGGTGACGGCTCATAGCGTAGGACAGCGTGAACTCGGCGGAACCGGCAGTATATGCCTCCACGCCGATACCGAACACCTTGGACTCCAGCGCGACGTACACAAGGCTCTTGTCGTAGCCGCAGGACAGAATCTTGTCGATGGAATCCATGTAGCGCATACGGGGGCCCATACGGTCGGCGGGAACATCCTTGAAGCCGTCGCCGATCCAGATGTTCATCAGGCAGGGGAAGCCGGTCTCGCGGGCAAAGTACTCGGAGATGCGGATGCAGGCGATGCCGTGACGGATCCAGAAGTTACGGATGTCCTCATCGGGGCTGGTCAGGGTCAGACCGGAAGCCTTCGGGTGAGAGAAGAAGGTGGGGTTGAAGTCCAGTCCGCAGTTGTGCGCCTTGGCGAACTCGACCCATCTCTTGAAGTGACGCGGCTCGATGGTGTCGCGGTCCACAACCTCGCCCGGCTCGGCAATGGCATAGTTGGCGTGGACATTGATCTTGTGGTGACCGGGAATCAGGGACAGCG
This sequence comes from bacterium, assembly GCA_963643175.1. GTDB lineage: Bacteria > Bacillota > Clostridia > Oscillospirales > CAG-272 > CAMEON01. The sequence continues at coordinate 38,872 of CAVIJF010000005.1, read as the reverse complement.
CCTTGTCCAGGTCGGCGAAAACCTCGTCGGGCGTGCGGGGCAGACCGGGATAGTTACCGGTCGTCTGGATACCGCCGGACAGCGCACCGGTGCCCTCGAAACCGTGGACATCGTCTGCCTGCCAGCAGTGCATGGAAATGCGGGTGTTCTGGAGCTTTGCCAAAGCAGCCTCGGTGTCGATACCGAGCTTTGCGTACACCTCTTTGGCGGTCTCATAACGTGCGTTCATGGTGAACCTCCTGTGATTTTAATACAGATGTATAATGGGGAGCAGCGTGCCGGATTGCCGCCGCCGCGTGCGGCAGGAGCAGTCGGGGCATTTGACCATTCGGATTTATTATACATTAAAATGGCAGGTTTTGCAATAGGTTTTGAAAAAATTCAAAAAATATTTGCAGCTGACCCGGTGTTCTCCGGTACAGGCTCCCCCTCCGCGAAAAAAACGTGTTTCTTTGCCGGCTTTGTTGTGAAAATATATGAAAAGCCCTTGACAAAAATGGAATTCATGTGTATAATACAAGCGGTTTCTGCAAAAATCAATATTTCAGGGAGGAAACATCATGAAAAGGTTGTTCGCTGTGCTGATTGCGATCACTATGCTGCTGTCCGCAATCGGCGTCCTTGCCGTCACGGTATCGGCTGACGAAGCCTACACGGTCGTCGTGACCGAGCAGGCGGGCTTTTCCACGGAAACTACTTCGACCACCAATGAGCCTGTCGTGTTTGCGGGAGGTTCTGCCGCAACCGATGCGGTTGTGTCCGCGACCTGTTCCTATCTGGTAGAGGTCACGGCAGTATCCGCTACGGCTGTCAGAAAGTACACGCTGATTGTGGATGGCACGGAGCACGCCGCATGGATTCAGGCAAACTACAATGCCGGTTCCAACAAGTCCACCGTGTTCATCAGCCTGCCGGAGGGCACCTATACCGAGGTTATCGCCCGCGGTACGGATGAGGAAGGCGTGTCGATGGACATTCTGAAGTTCACCAATATCACGGTCACGGCTGCCGAAAACACGGTTCCCGATGACAAGGAAGTAGAGTACACCCCCTGCTGGACGCTGTCTGCCAGCGCCCTGAACGAGGGCACCTCTGCCAACGGGTGCGGCGTAACCCTGAGTGAGCTCGGCTATGTGACCTTCACCGCCACCACGACCGGCGACCCCTATCTGCATTACGTCGGCGGCACCGCTACCAAGGTCGGTCGCTGGCTGCTGGTCAAGTACAATAACCATTCCGTCATCCCGCGTATGCAGCTGTACATGGCGCAGGCAGCCGGCATCACGTCGGATAACAACATGATTGAGTTCCCCATTGCCGCCAACGGCAGCGGCTGGACGTATGCCATCGTGGACATGGCGACCAACCAGTTCTACGACAAGGAGAACCAGACGGTTCAGCACTTCCGCTTTGACCCGCTGGAGGCGCGCAACTGGAGCGGCGGCTCCTACAAGTTCACCGGCGAGGAATCCATTGATGTCGCGTACATCATGGGCTTCACGACCCGTGCCGGTCTGATGGGCTATCTGGAAGCCAACGAGCTGCACGACGTCACCAAGACCGCTGTCCTGAAGGAATCGCAGGTCACTATGAATGGTGACAAGGCAACCTACACCGACGAGAACGGCGTCACATGGGATGTGACCAAGAACGAAGACGGAACCTATTCCTACACCTTTGAGAAGAAGGACGTCCGCATTCCCTGCGACACCACACCGAAGATGATTCTGGACGGCTCCCGCCTGACGGTTGGCAATGTGAATGCCGCCACACTGGAAATGGATTCCGCAACCGGCATCACTACGGTCAACGTGACCGGCGCCGATCCCTATGCCACCTTCTTCAGCGAGAGCAGAACTGCCGGTCGCTACATGGCGTTCCGCTACAAGACCACCGTGCAGGATAAGACAGAGTTCTTCCTCAGCTCCACGGAGGCAGGTCCGACCGGCGGACAGTCCTTCATGCGCGAGCTGAACGCGGACGGCGCATGGCACACCGACATCGTGGATCTGAGCGCCATGGGTGTGTCCACGCTGAATACCGAGACATATGAGCTGAAGTTCCTGCGGGTTGACTTCTTTGACGGCGCCTCCTCCGGCGCGATGGAGCTGGAGTTCATCGCCTTCTTCGACAGCGAGGATGCCGCCTACCAGTATATGCACGAGTACAAGACCTACACCGCAACCTTCATGGCGAACGGCAAGGTCGTCGAGCGCGTAATCTTTGAGGCAGGCGCAACCTCCATCAAGGAGCCCGCCGTGCCCGAGAAGGAAGGCTTTACCGGCAAGTGGAAGGCATATACTCTTTCCAACAAGAACATCACCATCATGGCGGAGTACACGCTGATTGAGAAGCCGACCACGGCCACGGAAACCGATGCTCCGAAGCCGACCGACACGGAGGAACCGACCTCCACGAAAGAGGAGCCGACCTCCGCGCAGACAACCGCCACCGAGGCGCAGACCTCTGCCCCCGATTCCGACACGAATGCCCCGACCGGCACGAATGCCACTACCGCCGCCGGGAAGACTTCCGGTGGATGCAAGTCGGTGCTGGGCGGTCTGTCCGTCCTGCTGATTGCCGCCGGTGCGGCTGTCACGCTGGCAAAGCGTAAGCACAACTAATCTGATCCCCCCGCCGCGCCCGGCTATGCCGGGCGCGGCTTTTTTTGCGCAGATTCCCGCGTCCGGCGGCACTTTCTTCCGGGAATTTTCGGTTTTACTATTGACATTGCACAAAAAATAGGGTACAATACACATACAGGGCGGTCTGTCCGCCCAAAGGACTAAGGAAGCACTGATTTGAATGAGAAAATGAGAAGGAGACAGATTCCATGAAAACGATTGCTAACAAGGAACTGCTTGTTGCCGCCGATTTTGCCGGATTCCCACTCAAGGAGGCGGTTGTGGAGCATCTGACAAAGAAGGGCTGGAAGATTACCGACATCGGCGTCCGGGCAGACAGCGACCCCAACAACACCGACCTGATGTTTCACCGTCTGGGTCTGCGGGTCGGCTCCCTGATTGCGGAGCACGAGTTTGAGCGTGCGCTCATCTTCTGCGGCACCGGCATGGGTATCCATATTGCCGCCTCCAAGTGCCCGCACGTCCATGCAGGCGTGGTGGAGAGCGTCCCTGCAGCCCTGCGCGCCATCACCGGGAACGGCGTCAACGTGCTTGCAATGGGCGCCTTCTACGTCGCGCCCAAGATGGGCTGTGACATCGCAGACGCCTACCTGAACGCCGAGCTTGGCTCCGGCTACGAATGGTGGCACAACTTCTACGAGTTCCACAAGCTCGCCATTGACGAGCTGGAGGCGTTTGACTACGAGACGTACAAGAAGAACGGCTTCCGGGTCAACAAGTTGGGCGACTACGACCTGACGCTGGAGGATAAGCCGGAATAACCGTCGGCGGCACCCACAGAGGCAAGTCCTGCAATACAGGAAAATGCTTTTGTTGGCGTAACATTTTTTCGTTCAGCCCTTGACAGGTCGGCGGGGCTGTGCTATAATGAGGAAGGATTCTGTCGCTGACTGCAGTACACAGCGGCAAGAATAAAAATCAAGGAGGAGATTCACATGAACAAAAAGGTACTTGCAGTCCTGATTGCCGGTCTGGCGCTGGCATCCGCCGTCGGATGCTCCAAAGCGAAGGGCGATAAGGACGCTGCGACCGCCACGCCCACACTGCCGATCAATTCCAACTATACCATAGAGCCTTCCTCGACAGCCGTCACGCCGAGCGGCAACACCACGACCCGCGTGGAGGAAACGCTGGAGGTGGATCCCACCTTCTCCGACATCAACATGACGCTGTACGTCTACGTGGCAAACGGCAACATCCGCAGCAAGACCGAAACCATCCTGACAGACGGCGCCATCTGCGGCTACGTCAAGGAGGGCGACACGCTGGCTGCCACCGGAGAGAGCAAGGAATGGTACCGCGTGCTGTATAACAAGAAAACCTGCTACGTCCGCAAGAGCATTGTCTGTGACAAGGCTCTGATTGATGCCTTCCAGGAGGTTCGCGAGGATATCACCGTGTCGGAGAACGTGTATGTCCGTTCCCTGCCCCAGGTCATCAAGACCAGCGGCAACGACCTGAGCATCCGCGGCGCACTGAAGAAGGGCACGAAGGTCACGCGCACCGGTGTCGGCGACGGCTGGAGCCGCGTGCTGTACACCTACACCTACACGGACAAGGACGGGAAGCAGGTCACGGAGGAGCGGGAATACTACATCAGCAGCGACTGCATCGCCACCGAGACTGCTACCGCAACTACCAAATCCTGACACGAAAAGGAATTGCAAAAGGGGCGCCTTCCGGCGCCCCTTTTGCATACCCTGACACATTCCGCCGGGCGGGTGCCCGGCGGAATGTCCCCATAGTACGCGTCTGGATTGGGGAAAACAGACAGAGGAACAGAAACGCGCCCACAGTCCGGAGAAAACTCCGGGCAGCGGGCGCTGTGTTGCCGCATAAATCAGCGATACCTTAGGTACTGGACGGCAGGTAGCCGTAGTTGGTCATCCACTTGTAGTAGATGGCGTAAGGGCTTTCTCCGCTCAGATCCGCCTCCTGATCCGCCACCTCGGGACCCTTGGGCTGGGACGGGTCATAGGTCTTGTTGATTGCCTTGACCAGCTTTTCGTCGCCGGAGGACTTGGAGAACTGCCGCTTGAAGCCGTCGTCGTCGTTGTCCAGCAGCTCCACCAGCGCGTCCAGCGTAGCGCACTCGTCAATCTTTTCCTGTGCATCGGCACTCAGCTCGCGGATATGACGAATCAGCGCAACGTCCAGGGTATTCTCGCTTTCCTTCATCTCATCGTTAAAATCAAAGCCCAGCAGAGGATTGATCAGTGCATCGTTGTTCTGCATCTTGGCGTACACCCATGCATCGGGACCGTCCTCCTCACTGGGAATCGCCTTGAAGCAGTTACCGGTCTTTTCAATGTCCATCCGGTAGGTGCCGTACTCGCTCTCCGGGCTGGTGAGCAGGTGGGCGGTGCCGTCCGCGTTCAGCTCGTAGTGCTGTCCGAGAATACCGTACTGCAGCAGGTTCCGCAGCTCCTCATTGGTGTTGAGGCGGGTGATGACCTCCATGCTGCGCCCGACATAGGAGCTCTCGGCATACACGCAGAACATATTGCCGTACAGCTCTTTCTCGCTTGCCTCAGGGTACTTGGCAACCACCACGTAATACTGCTTGCCGTCCCGCGTGATGACGCCCTTCTCCTTGCCGGTCGCGGTGTCCTCGCGGTCAGCCTCCAGCTTGATGCGGGAGTCGCCCTCGATGAAGGAAACCGCGGCGCTCTGCCCTTCCTTGGGCGTGCCGTACAGACCCTTGTAGGAGTAGTCCTTCAGCGTCTCATACAGCGTCCGGAATGTGGAATCGGCAAAGAGGCTGGTGAAGCCCAGCTCCACCTTACCACGCGACCACAGGGACGCGTCCGTGACCACCTGACCCAGAACGGAGAAATCCGCGTCCTGGCTGTAGCTGTAATAGTAGGTAGGCTTTACGCGACCGTTGGCGTCCGTACCGGTCAGGTCGTCCTCGCCGTCGGCGGTCTCCACCGTGTGGGAGCCGACATAGGTCGCGTCCGCAGACGCGGCGTCGTAGGTCAGAATCACGCGCTTGTCGTTCTCGGCCGTCACGGTCTGACCGTTCTCATCGACCAGATACATGCCCACGTCCTTCGCGTCGGCGGAATACGCCACGCTGTTTCCGGAGGAGCGCAGCATACCGCCCTCGCTGTCGATTACGTAGGTATAGTTGAGGACATTTCCGTCCTTGTCAACGAACTGGTGATCCGCGTTGGTCTTGTAAATCATATCGGCGCCGATGGAGTATCCGAGCAGCTCCTTGGTCTTCTTGGAACTGCCGCCCTCGCTGTCATCCGACTCGGTTTCCACCTTGTACTTCTCGTTCACCACGTAGTTGCGACCGCGCTCCGCGTCATAGTACATCTCATACACCGACGCATCCACATAGTCCAGATCCCAGAACCAGACCAGCATCTTGAGGCAGTCCTCAAAGGTGGACGCCAGCGGGACAACATAGTCCGCATCGTCCGGCGACTTGTCGCCGTTGAGGTTCTTGATGTCGTTCAGGAATGTTTCCAGATCCAGCACCGACTGGGTGTTCTCGATGCCGCTGTTGTAGTTGTCGTCATACATCTGCTTGTCAATCAGCATATAGGTATACTGACCGACAGCCACGTTGTTCGGGATACCGTACACGGCACCATCGATACGGACACCGTTGAGCAGGGAGGGCGACACATAGTGCGTCAGCTGGCTGGAGGAAGCTGCCAGCTCCTCATCCAGCGATGCCAGCCACTCGTTCTGATAGAACGCATAGTAGTTGCTCCGTCCGCCGAGGTAGAAAATATCAACCTGATTGTCTTTGACATCCGGGTATTTGATTTCGGTCACGCCGTAATCGTTGACGACCGTCTCCTCCTCGGTTGCGCTCGCGTCCTCGTCCTCCTCATCGTCGACATTCTGGAACTGCGCATACTGCGGATTCGCCGCGTAGAAGTCCTTGGTCAACTCGTCGGACGTCTTCTCGTCCTTATGCACCTTCAGGTAGGCACGCAGAGCCTTCTCTGACTCCTCCTTGAGCTTGGCATAATCCTGCAGCGCCTTGATGGAGCCTTCCAGCTTCTCATAGTACTCGTCCTCGGTGCAGAACCGCAGGACGACGTTGGTCTTGTACAGCGACTTGGTAATCCTGGTGAACTCCTCGCTGACAAGCTCCTTCGCCTTCTCGGTCGTCTCCTCCGAGGTCATGACCCACATGGTAATGGTCTTGGCGCTGTTGTCGGTTGTGTCGTCATCCTCATCCGTGCTGTTTGTCTGATTGCATCCGGTCAGGAAGCAGGACATCAGCATGACGATGCCGAGCAAGAGACACACGAGTTTTTTCTTCATATCAAGAACTCCTCCTGTAAAAGGTAAAACCATGCCCTCCGCGCTCCTGCGCAGAGCTGCAAATGATTCCATACCGCTTCATTGTACACTTTTTTTATGAATATGTCAAGTGAATTTTTTGAACAGTTCGTCTCGCCGAAAAATTGACGGATAGAAAAATGCCTGTCCATCAGTGCTTTTTTCATGCAAAAGTCGGTTTGCACAAATAGCCGGGCTCCGATTTGGTCATCCTGCCAGTTCCCGTTTTCCCGCCTTTCAGTCCAGAAATCCCTTGAGATGCCGGGCGCGGCTGGGGTGGCGCAGCTTGCGCAGTGCCTTCGCCTCAATCTGACGGATGCGCTCGCGCGTGATGTCAAACTCCTTGCCGACCTCCTCCAGCGTCCGCGTTCTGCCGTCGTACAGTCCGAAACGCAGCTTGATGACGTGCTCCTCGCGGGGCGTCAGGGTATGCAGTTCTCGCTCGATAACCTCCCGCAGAATGGTCTGGGACGCGGCGTCCGCCGGGGCGGGCGTGTCCTCATCCTGAATGAAGTCGCCGAGGTGGCTGTCCTCCTCCTCGCCGATAGGCGTTTCCAGCGACACGGGGTCCTGCGCAATCTTCATAATCTCGCGCACCTTGTCGGCACTCATGCCCAGCTTCTCGCCGATTTCCTCGGCGGTTGCCTCACGTCCCAGCTCCTGCAGCATCTGACGCGACACGCGGGACACCTTGTGGATAGTCTCCACCATGTGAACCGGAATGCGGATGGTGCGTGCCTGATCCGCGATGGCGCGGGTGATAGCCTGCCGTATCCACCACGTGGCATAGGTGGAGAATTTGTAGCCCTTGGTATAGTCGAATTTGTCCACTGCCTTCATCAGACCGAGGTTGCCTTCCTGAATCAGGTCAAGGAAGAACATTCCGCGCCCGACATACCGCTTGGCAATGCTGACCACCAGACGCAGGTTCGCCTCAACCAGCTCGCCCTTGGCAACCTCGCGCACCTTGGCTGCTGCCTTCAGCGTGGTCATATAGCCGTCCAGCACCGCACGGCTGTTGTCGGCGTTACGGCGTGCCTCCCGCATGGCGACCAGCCGCTGTACGTCCTCCTCGGTCAGGAACCGACCCTCACTGCGCACGGGCAGGTGCGCCAGATCCATATCCTGCGTCGGGGCGCCCTCCGCCGGAATATCCGCCCCCATAATCGCCTCGAACAGGTCGCGGTTGGGATACGGCATGAAGTCCTCGGACAGCAGGGACAGCTTCTTGGAAGCGACCTCGCGCCGCAGGGCGGGCGACAGCATCAGCATACCCAGCACCGCCTCCTCGACCCCGGCGTCCCCCTGCGCCATTTTCTCCGCCAGCTCGTGCTCCTTCTCGTTGGTCAGCAGCGGCACCTTGCCGATTTCCTTGAGGTACAGGCGGACGGGGTCGTCCACCAGCCCCTCCTGCTCCAGAATGCGCTGCATATTCTCGCCGCTGCCGAAACTCTCGACTTCCGTTTCGATTTCGTGCAGTTCCGCCGAGGGGATATTGCCGGGCAGGGCACCGCCCAGCGACTCGTACAGATGGTCGATGCTATCAATGTCAAAGCCCATTTCCTCCATCGCGTCGTCCAACTCGGACGCCGACAGATCTCCGCGCTTGCCCTTGGCAATCAGATCCTCCATGCGGGTGCGGCGATCGTGCTCCGCGTCCGTCTTGGCGGGTTCCTTGCCCTTCTTTTTGCTGTTGTTAGGGGCAGGCTTTTTGGCATCCGACCTGTCCTTGGAGCCCGTGCCGTCGGGTGCCGCCTCATCCTCCAGCGGCAGTTCCATATCGTCGTCCAACGTATCGTCCGGCAAATCCAGCCGGTCCAGATCCGGCATTGCCTCCGCGTCCATATCCTGATCCGCTCCGTAGCTCTGATTCTCGTCGTAATTCATCGTATGTTTCCCTTCCCTGTTTTTTTCGGGGTTCCGGTTCGTTTCCCGCCCCGTTTCTCCGGGCTTCCGGTTTCCCGAAGCCCTGATATAAACAACCGGTTGTTTTTTAACCGTTTGATTTATGCATCCGTTGCCGTTTCTGCTCCAACAGGCGTGCAAGGCTGTCCTCCGGCGGTGCGCCGTCTCCGGCGGCGGCTGTTTTGGCGTCCCGCAGAGTCTGTGCCGCCGCCCGCAGAACTGACTGCCCGTTCTCGGACAGACTGCGCCGCGCCTGCACCAGCTTGGCAAGCCGCCCCATCTCGTCCGGGCTGAACCGCTCGCCCAGAACCGCCGTGGAAAAGCCGCCGTCGCTGTTCTCCAATTCCATAATCGCCTCGAACACGCGGCGGTTGAACGCGGTGACGAAATCGTCCGCCGCCAGGGGGACGGTTCCGTCCCGCACCGCCCGGCGGTGCTCCTCATACAGCAGCATGAGTCCCAGAACGGTGTCCTCCGCCGCCGCCGCGCGGGTGTTGCCCGCCGCCTCCGGATTGATGCGGTCGTCCAGTGCCAGCGCCGACATCCGCGCCGCGCGCGTCTCGCTCTGGTGCAGGTCGCGGCGGATGCGGGAATACGCACGCTCCACGTCCCGCCGCAGGCTGTCGATGGGCAGTCCCAGCCGTTCGGAAACCGCCTGCAGGTAAACCTCCCGCTCGGCGGATGACCACACCCGCGCCACCATGCCGCACAGCTCCGCCGCCGCCTTGATTTTATCCTCCGGCTGGCTGATGTCGTAGCGGCTCAGCACGCCCTCCAGCCGATAGGCGAAGCCGGTACTGCTCCCCTTCAGCAGGCGGGCAAACGCATCCGCCCCGTGCCTGCGGATGTACTCGTCGGGGTCCTTGGCATCCGTAATGCGCAGCACCCGGACATCCAACCCAACCCGTGCAAATATATCCATCGCGCGTCCGGCGGCACGCTGTCCGGCGCTGTCGCCGTCGTAGGCAATGATGACCTGCTTGGTATACCGCGCCATGATACGCGCCTGCTCGTCCGTCAGGGCGGTGCCCAATGAGGCGACGGCGTTCTCGAATCCCGCGGCGTGCATGGACACAACGTCCATGTTTCCCTCGCAGAGTATCATCTGCTCGGCGCAATGCGCCTTGGCAAAGTTCAGCGCAAACAGGTTCCGGCGCTTCTGAAAAACCGGCGTATCCGAGGAGTTGAGGTACTTCGCCTTGGAGGTGCCGGTCACGTCGCGTCCCGAAAACGCCACGACCTCCCCCGACGTATTGATAACGGGGAACATAACCCGCCCCCGGAAGTAATCGTAGTACTGCCCGTTCTGGCTCCTGCCGCAGAGGAAGCACTGGCGCATCTCCTCCTCCGTGAAGCCGAGGCTTTTCAGGTGCGGGAGCAGCACCCCGAACTCGTTCGGTGCGTAGCCCAGCCCGAAATGCCGGATGACGGCGGTATCCAGCCCGCGCGTGTTGCGCAAATAGTTCATGCCCGCCTCCCCCAGCGCGGGGTCGAACAGGCAGTCCCGGTAGAACCGTGCCGCCGCGCGGTTCATCTCAAAGGCGCGGGCGCGGCTGATACCGCGCGTCCCGCCGCGTTCCTCCTGCGTTTCCGGAATCGGTATGCCCGCCCGTTTTGCAAGGAACTCCACCGCCTCCGGATACTCCAGATTCTCGGAGCGCATCACAAAGGTGAAGGCATCCCCGCCCGCCTCACAGCCGAAGCAGAAAAAGCTCTGCGTATCGGGGAACACCGTGAAGGACGGGGTTCGTTCACTGTGGAAGGGGCAAAGCCCGGAGTAGTTGGAACCGGCGCGGCGCAGCGTAACGTAGGAGCCGATAAGCTCCACAATATCCGAGCGCTCCCGCACGCTGTCAATCCATTCCCGCGGATATTTCATTCGTGCAGTCCTCTCCAGACCCGGGGAACAAACAGCTCCTCGTAAGTCTCAATGGCATACCGGTCGGTCATGCCGGATATGAAATCGCATACGCACCGCTCCACCGGCTCCCCCTCGGCAGCAAGGCGGCGGTACAGCTCCGGCATCCGGTCTGGATGCTCCGTATAGTAGCCGAACAGCGTCTTGATCAGCTCCTGCGCCTTGCTCTCCTGTCCCTTGGCGCGGGGATTGAGGTAGACATTCGTGAACAGGAAGGAGCGGAGCCGTTCGGTCGCCTCCTCCACCTCCGGCTCCATGGAAATGCTGTCCCGATCCATGCTTGCCCGCACGACCGAGGACACCATGGTATTGATGCGGCTGCTGTGGCTGTTCCCCAGCACCCGGCAGAGGTCGGCGGGAATGTCGCCGGGGGCAAGCAGTCCGGCGCGACAGGCGTCGTCTATGTCGTGATTGATGTAGGCGATGCGGTCCGCGTACTTGATGAGCACGCCCTCCAAAGTGGATGCCATATGCGCGCCGGTGTGGCTGACGATGGCGTCCCGCACCTCGAAGGTCAGATTCAGCCCGCGCCCGTCGTTCTCCAGCCTGTCCACCACGCGCAGGGATTGCTCATAGTGCGCAAAATTGCTGTCATAGCACTGGCGGAATGCCGCCTCCCCTGCGTGCCCGAAGGGGGTATGTCCCAGATCGTGCCCCAGTGCCGCCGCCTCGGTCAGGTCCTCGTTGAGCCGCAGGGCGCGTGCCATGGTACGCGCAATCTGCGACACCTCCAGCGTGTGCGTCAGGCGGGTGCGGTAATGGTCTCCCGCCGGGGCAAGGAACACCTGCGTTTTGTTCATCAGGCGCCGGAACGCCTGACAGTGAATGATGCGATCCCGGTCGCGCTGGTACTCCGTCCGCATCGGGGAGGGTGCCTGCGGACGCGCCCGCCCGCGTGAATCCGCACTGCGTGCGGCAAAGGGACTGAGCAGCTGTTCCTCCCGCTGCGTCAGCCATTCCACCACGCCGGCAATTCTGTCGTCCTTCTCTGCGGTTCCGCTCATCGCCGTCAGTCCCCCTTTTCCGCCCGTTTTCGTGCTTTCCCCACTGTCATATTAAGATACGCAGGCGTTCTTCTTTTTACTTCCCGTCCGCCTCATTTTTTCCGGCACTCGTCCCGTCCCGGTGTTTTCGCGCCCGGAAACCGCCTGCACGCAGAAAACAGCGGCGTACCCGCCGGTACACCGCTATCCGGATCTTTTTCCCCGCAAAACAGGCAGGAGAGACGCGGGAACCGCCGGCTTATCCTGCAACGCTCCCCAGGATTTTAGGCTTCGTCGCGCAATTCCGATGGTGCAATTGTGCGGTGAAGCTTTTATTCGCCGTCGGTTCTTCCCTTCCCGTCCGGCGTAAAGCCCATGCCGGCGCGTTCCGCGTGCCGGCGGCTGACGCCGTACCGGCGCAGGACTGTCAGCACGCCGGTATACAGCAGTCCGTAGCCCACAAACACCGCGATAAACAGCCCGACCGTGCCGATGTCATTGAACACGATGCTGTCCGCCGTCACGTCCGCGCCGTCCCGCAGCAGTCCCGTCAGAAACGGGACCGCACCCGCGCAGAACTGCCGGAAGTGGAACAGAAGGGCAAGCAGAAGATGCGGAATCAGCGTTGCCAGCACGCCGGAGACAACCGTCTCCCCGGGGTGCGAATCCGCCTCGCGGTAACCCTCCGCATAGCCGGCAAGCCCGACCAGCGCCGGGACGCCCAGCGAATAAATCACCAGCCGGATAACGGTCTGGGCAAGGTAGGAAAGCAGCACAAAGCGATCCAGCAGTTTCAGGAACAGCGCCTCGACCAGCATGACGAGGACGCAGGAAAGCAGAAAGTACACAAAGTAGATGAGCGCATTCAGCAAAATCCGTCTGATTTTTCTCATGGGAAACTCCTTACCCGACCCCGACGGCTGCCCGTGTCCGCAGATCCGCCAGCATACCGTCCGCGTGCCGTTTGAGTACGGCGGCATGGTACGCCGCCACGATAATCTCCGGCGCGTTATTGAGCCGCTCCCGTGCGCACGGACGGGCTTCGGCATAGTCAACTGTGTCCTCGCCGATTATCGCACGGACGGAGGCGCCGGAGCAGGTATCCTCCTCTATCAGGCGATCCAGTATCCGGCAGATGCAGTCGTACAGAACGGAGTCCCGGATGATGTCGTCACTGCGGTCGTCCACGCGCCCGTTTATATAGTGCAGCAGGAACGCAATATGCCCCGGCTGTACGCAGGAGCGGAGCATATTGATGATACTGATGATGAGGATATGCACCATCTGATCGATTTCGTTATGACATTGCTTCCATTATATCAGGCAATCCCGCGACCGTCAAGCAAATCATATGATTGTTTGCGAATCATTTACAATTCCGCGCACATCCTTGAAGAGCAGAGTTGCAGAAGGGGGGCGTCCGGCATGGGGGAGCGGACACGGTACAGGGGAGGCGTTTCCGCCCCGCGGCACTGCTCTGGCTGCTGTCGGTTTACGCGCTGCTGCGTGCCGGACAGTTTCTCTCGCTGTTCGTGTTTTCCTTCAGTCTGCTGGTGCGGTGCTTACACCCATGCCCCACGCGCAGACCGACAGGCGGCACGGCTCCCCAGCAGTACGCGCCGCGATCAGGCAGGGGTCGGGGGCGGGCAGGCGCAGCTCGGCGCAGACGCGGTACAGTCCGCACAGCCCGCCGAACGCCACGTCCGGCAGGCGTGTCCCCTGCGCATCCCTCTGCCCGATGCGGATGCCGCTCAGCGACACCGACAGCGACACCGCCCCCGGGTCGGCTCCCGCCGCCGTCAGGGCATCCAGCACCGCCCGGACTGCCTGCATACTCTGCCGGTAGGCGTCCGGCGTCCGGTCGGCATCCGTCCCCGCCGTCAGGACGGCGGAAGTCTCCGCCGCCAGAACCCCGCCCGGCAGCGACAGCAGTGCCGGGGACGGGAAATCCGCCCCAACCTGCGCGGCACCGGCTGTGTCCGGCTGCCCCGCATCGGGGTACACGCTGTACAGCCACGTTCCGACCGCCACGCGCAGGGTGGACAGCAGACAGCTTGCCAGCACAGTCTCCCCCTGCAGGAAGGTCAGGCGGCCGCTCCCCACCGCCTGACCGATTACAACCGGCGGAACGGGCAGGTTCAGCGTCCGGCAGTATGTCCAGAAATCCCGCAGTCCGGCACGCCGCAGGCGCAAGAGGCAGGCAGGACGTGCGGCATCCTCCGCCTCGGTCCCCGTGCGGGCGATCGCCGTCATGATGCCCCCGCTGTACGCCGGGCAGACGGTATCCGTGCGGATTTCCGCGCCGTTCCCGCACAGAGCCGCTACGGCAAGCGGCAGGGGGCGTCCGCTCAGGGCGACCGCGTTTACCGCCCGCTGCCCGGTGCGCGGGTCGCGGCAGGAACGGATGAGTGCGGACGCCGCCGCATCCGGCAGACCGCGCAGCAGGACAATCAGGTCGCCGGGCATGGGCAGGATTGCCCGCTCCGCACGGGCAGAGGTATCCTCCGGTCTGCGGGTGCAGATCAGCCGTGCCGTGTCCCCGGTGACAAACCGGGCAACCGGCACATAGCCGTCCGCCAGTGCCTGCGCCCCGGCGGCGGCAGGGCAGGCGGCATCCTCGGTCAGCACGCGCACCGGCGCATCGGCGGAGAGCTCCCCCATGCGGCGCAGGAAGGTGTCGGTCGCGGTCACGATGTCCGGCAGAGTGCAGGGCGCAGGCACGCCGTCCGCCAGCAGGCGCCGGCGTGCCATCAGGTCAGCCCACGTTTCCGCCACGGCATCACTGTCGGTGCAGACCTCGCCCACCCCCGCACGGGCGGCATCGGAAACCGTCAGGGCGTGCAGAGTCGCCAGCAGGCGCACCTCGCCCACCGTCGGATTACGCCGCTCCCCGTCCCGGAATGCCGTCTGCAGCGCCGAAAAGACAGCGGCGGGCATAGCCAGCCCCAACGACCGGTTCAGCCCCGGCAGCACGTCGGGCAGCAGGGTGCAGAAGGGGACAATCTGCCGGCTCTCAAACGGCGGCTCCTCAAACGCCGCGGTCCCGAAGGTGTGTTGCTCCATATACAAAATCCTTTCTGCCAGTGTGTTTTCTTCAGACAAGCTCCGCCGTCAGAACCCCGCCATCGCGGGAGCGCGGCAGGACGGTCGCCTCCCTGCCGCGCAGGTCCTCCCCGGATGCCACCCGCACCTCTAAAAATTCCGGCGTGTGCCCGAAGCACATCCCGCCCTCGCGGCTCTCGAACAGCACCGACAGCGGACGCCCCGACCGCAGTACGGCATCCAGAATGGTATCCCGGCAGGCGTCCGATACGGCGGACAGCGCCGCCACGCGCCGGTGCCTGACCGGCTCCGGCACCTGCTCCGGCATGGTCGCGGCGGGCGTGCCCGCCCGGCGGGAGTATGGGAAAACGTGGATGTGCAGGAAGCCGACCCGCCGTGCGAAGTCAAGCGACGCCGCAAACTCCTCCTCGGTCTCGCCGGGGAAGCCGACAATCATGTCCGTCGTCAGCTGGACGTGCGGAATCGCCCCGCGCAGGCGGGCGATTGCCTCCTCTGCCTGTCCGGCGTTGTAGCGGCGGCGCATCCGGGCGAGCGTGGCGCTGCACCCGCTCTGCACCGAGAGATGGAAGTGCGGCGCCAACGACGGCAGGGCGGCGACCGTCTCCACAAAGCGCGGCGTCATAACCGACGGATCCAACGAACCCAGCCGCACCCGCCCGATGCCGGGCAGTGCGTCCACCGCGCACAGAAGGTCGCACAACCGGGGCGCACCCGGCAGGTCGCGCCCCCACGAACCGGTTTCGATACCGGTCAGCACCACCTCGCGGCAGCCGCCCGCAACCAGCCCGCGCACCTCATCCAGCACGGCATCGGCAGGCTTGGAGCGCACGGGTCCCCGCGCGTCCGGGATGGCGCAGTAGGTACAGCGGCACTCACAGCCGTCCTCTATCTTGACATAGGCGCGGGTGCGCTCAAAGTGTGTGATGGTCATCGCCTCGAAGCCGCTCCCCTCCAGTGTCCCGACCTGCACAAGCGGGCGCTCCGGTTTGGCACCGGCGTGCAGCAGGCTGACCGCCGCATCCGCGACCGCCAGCTTGTTCTTGTTCCCGATGATGCAGTCCACGCCGGGTATGGCGGCGATGGCGTCCGCCGCCTTCTGCGCCGAGCAGCCCGTGACAATCAGGTACGCCTCCGGGTTTTCGGACAGCAGCCGCCGGATTGCCTGCCGCGCCTTGCGGTCGGATTCCGCCGTGACGGTGCAGGTGTTGACCACATAGAGGTCGCAGACCTCCTGCGGCGTGCGGAGCGTAAAGCCGCGCGCCGCCAACGCCTCGGCAATGGCTTCGGATTCATACTGATTGACTTTGCAGCCCTGCGTCAGGACGGCGGCACTGGGGCGGGATTCGGTCACGGACATAGCGGAAATATCTCCTTGCGGCACGGTGGGATGGGCGGCGCAGGGTATCCGGCGCCGCCGCAGATGCTTCTATTTTAGCACGGCGCCCCGGGAATGTAAATACGCAAAGTGTAAAAGTTTTATGTTTTTGCCCGGGAATTTGCCGATAGCTCTTGCAAAATGCGGAAAAAGGGAGTATAATACTTCTTGGTATGCATGGGCGGCGCCCGGTCGGCGCCGCGCCGATATTGGATATTGTAAGAACGTAAGGAGAGAACATCATGAGCAACCTGCACGTTATCGACCATCCGCTGATTACCCATAAGCTGTCTATCATGCGCAACCGCAAGACCGGCTCCAAGGACTTCCGGGAGCTGCTCAACGAAATTGCCATGCTGATGGGCTATGAGGTCTTCCGTGACCTGCCTCTGGAGGAAATCACCATTGAAACGCCCATCACCAAGACCAAGGCAAAGATGGTATCCGGACGCAAGCTCGCCATCGTGCCCATCCTCCGCGCCGGACTGGGTATGGTGGACGGTCTGCAGAATCTGGTTCCGGTCGCCAAGGTGGGTCACATCGGTATGTACCGCGACCCAGAGACGCACAAGCCGGTGGAGTACTACTGCAAGCTCCCGACTGATATTGAGGAGCGTCTGGTGGTTCTGGTCGATCCCATGCTGGCGACAGGCGGCTCCGCCGTGGATGCGCTGTGCAAGCTGAAGGAGCACGGCTGCCGCAACATCCGCTTCATGTGTCTGGTAGCGGCGCCGGAGGGCGTCAAAGCCGTACAGGAGGCTCACCCGGATGTGGACATCTACACCGCCGCGCTGGATGAGTGCCTCAATGAGCACGCCTATATCGTGCCGGGTCTGGGCGACGCCGGCGACCGTATTTTCGGCACGCTGTAAGAGCGTAGCCCGCATTCCTGCGCCGGGGGCTGTCGATGGAAATCCGACAGCCCCCGGTTTTTGAAAGGAGCCTGTACCATGCGCACCATGAAAATCGGCAGAAACGATGCCGGACAGCGGCTGGACAAATTCCTCGCCAAAGCCGTGAAGGGTCTGCCTGCCTCCCTGATGTACAAATTCATCCGCACCAAGAAAATCAAGGTCAACCGGGCACGGGCGGAACAGTCCCGGATTCTCTGCGAGGGGGACGAGATTCAGCTCTTTATCAAGGATGAATTTTTCGGTGCCCCCTCAGAGGACAAAGGGGCGCTGGGCGCCATCCGTCCCAAGCTGGATATTCTGTACGAGGACGGGCACATCCTGCTGCTCAACAAGCGCCCCGGGGTACTCGTGCACGAGGACGCCGCAGGCGGCGAGAACACGCTGATTCTGCACGTGCAGGCGTACCTGTACGGCAAGGGGGAGTATGACCCCGCCGACGAGCAGTCCTTCGCGCCAGCCCTGTGCAACCGCATCGACCGCAACACCGGCGGCATCGTCATCGCCGCCAAGGACGCGGAGGCACTGCGCGACATGAACCGCCTCATCCGGGAGGATCAGCTCTCCAAGTTCTACCTCTGCCTGTGCCACGGGCGCATGGAGCGCCCGTCTGCCACCCTGCACGGCTACCTCTCCAAGGACAGCGCCCGGAATCTCGTGCGCGTGGAGGATCACCCCTTCCCCGGCGGGCGGGAAATCATCACCCGGTACCGCGTGCTGGACACGCAGGGGCAAGGGGCGGACGCCGTATCCCTGCTGGAAGTCGAACTGGTCACGGGGCGCACGCACCAGATACGCGCCCATCTTGCGCACATCGGGCACCCCCTGCTGGGGGACGGAAAGTACGGCATCAACCGTGCCGACCGGCAGGAGGGTTTCAAGTATCAGGCGCTGTACGCATGGCAGCTGAATTTTGACATCCCCGGCGACGGCGGGAGTCTTGCCTACCTGCGCGGACGCTCCTTCCACCTCAATCCGGCGGACATCTGGTTCACAAAGGGCTACCGCCTTCCCCGGCTGGGGGAAAAGGAGAACCGCTCATGAAGCCGCTTGCATCGCGCCTGCCCGGCGCACCCCGGTGGGTCTTCTGGCTGCTCCTGCTGTCCGGCGCCCTGCTGCTGGGACTGTGCATCCTGTTCCCGGCGCTGGGCGTACTGGAATGGATCGCGCTGGCACCGTCCGGACTTGCCATCCTGACGGCGGCACGCGACCGGAGCGTCCGCCTGCGCCGGATGTACGGCTACGGCTTCTGCTTCTTTGGCTGTTTCTATCTGGTCAATTTTCACTGGTTCCTGTATATGTACCCGCTGACCTTCGCGGGACTGTCGGACGCCGCCTCGGCGGTGGTGGTCGCCGTGGCGTGGTTCGGACTGTCCGCGCTCCAGACCGTGGGCGCGGCGGCGCTGTTCCCGCTGTTCGCACTCGCCGTGCGCGGAAAATTCCTGTCCGGCAAGCCGACCCTGCACCCGCTGCTGTTCGCCGCGCTGTGGGCGGTGCGGGAGTGGATTCAGGCGAACATGGGCTGGGCGGGCGTGCCGTGGGCAAGACTGCCGCTCGGGCAGGTCGGGCTTCGCCTGACCCTGCAGAGCGCCGCCTACTTCGGATCCTACTTCATCACCTTCCTGCTGGCAGGCGTTGGTATGCTGCTTGCCGACCTGCTCCTGCACCCTGACCGGGCACGGCTGTGCGGTATACTGGCGGGCAGTCTGCTGGTCGGAAACCTTGCGCTCGGCGGTCTGCGCCTCCTGACCCGCCCGGCGGAGGGCGACGCGGTGCAGGTCGCCGCAGTGCAGGGCAATATGTCCTCGCTGGAAAAGTGGTCCGGCAACTCCTCCGCCATCTCCGCCGCGCGCTACGAGGCGCTGACGCGGCAGGCGGCGGCAGAGGGCGCGACGCTGATCGTCTGGCCGGAAACAGCGCTGACCGTTTCCATCGACCGCGCCGTTTCCTCCCGCGACTGGCTCAGCCGGCTGGCATGCGAAACCGGTACGACGCTGCTGGTCGGCGCCTTCACGTCCGGGACGGACACGGACAGCAGCCGGCAGTACAATTCCATTGTTGCCTTTCTGCCGGACGGCAGCATGAGCGAAACGGTGTACAGCAAGCAGAAGCCCGTGCCGTTCGGGGAGTTTGTCCCCTACCGGGAACTGGTCATGCTGCTGGTGCCGCCGCTTGCGGACATCGGGATGCTGGAAAGCGACCTGCTGGTGGGCGACTGCTCCGAGGTGTTCGACCTCGGCGTCGGGCGGGTCGGGTCGCTGATCTGCTTTGATTCCATCTACGAGAGCACCGCGCGGGACAGCGTGCGCCGCGGCGCCCAGCTGCTGGCGGTCTCCACCAACGACTCATGGTTTCAGGACTCGCGCGGCGTGTGGATGCACAACGCGCAGTCCAGTCTGCGGGCAATCGAAACCGGACGGTATGTCGTCCGGGCGGGCAATACTGGCGTGTCCTCGGTCATTGACCCGACCGGACGGGTCACGGCGGAGCTGGACCCGCTCCTGACCGGCTATGTTTCGGGAGCGGTCCGGCTGTGCGACGAGCAGACGCTGTATACCCGCACCGGAAACCTGTTCGCATACCTCTGCGCGGCACTGTGCGCGGCGGCGGTGCTTGCCCGCCCGGCAGAGGGAATCGTGCGGTGCCTGCGTGCCCGGAAAAAGGCGGACGGATAAGGGAACCTACGATTCCGGGGCAGCGGCTTCCCGCTGTTTTGCGCGCGCCTGCACCGTGCTTCAGCGCGTGAACTTTCCGTGAACTTGATGAATGCATGGTAAACTTGTGAAGAAACACAGAAAACCCCTTGACAAACCCGTGCGAAAGCGTTATAATGACTTGTGAAATCGGCACCGCGGCGTGCCGCTTCGCGACAGGCTCTGTGCCGTGACATTTTTTGAAAGGAGTATCCCCATGAAAAAGTCTATCCGTATTCTGGCTCTGACGCTGGCTCTCCTGACGGTCGTTGCCGTTCTGGCATCCTGCGGAAACAAGCTCTCCGGCGAGTATGAGTACAAGCTGCTGACCGTGACCATTACCATTAAGTTCAGCGGTGACAAGGCTACCTTCACCGGCGCGTCGAACATCCCCGGTCTGACTGCTGTGACCGACGGTAAGGAAGTCACGTACAAGATCGTCGATAACAGCGATGGATCTCAGTCCATCGAGTTCACGGTTGAGGAAGGCAAGGATCCCGTCTCGGTTTCCTTCTCTCAGGACAAGGACAAGAAGACCATCACGCTGGCTAAGCTGTTCACCTTCAACAAGAAGTAATCCAACCTGCGAAACCGCTCCCTTCGGGGGGCGGTTTTTTAGTGTTTTTCCGTGCGGGACGCCCCCGTGCGCGGATCCACCTCCCAGCCGCCGCGTTTTTTTCCGGTTTTCTCATTGACAAACGCCGTGCGTTGATATATAATGGTAGCGCAATGTAAGCGACCCTGCATAATGCAGGAGCAGAAAGGACTATACTCATGGAACATACAGGCAAATGCGCACAGGATGCGCCGCGCTCCACATCCGGTCCCCTCATGGCAACCGACATGCTGGGACGCACCACCCCTGACCGCGCCGCGGGCGTTCCCGCCCCGCGCAGCAACCGTCTGGTCGGGCTGTTCTATTTCCTCTGGCTGGGCGAGTGCGGCAAACACAAGCCGTACAACGTATCCGAAATCGTCGCGGCAGACCCGAAGGCGGGGTACAAGCCGGACAGCGACGTCTGGGGCGGCGTCGGAACCTACCACCACTGGGGAGAACCGTTCTACGGCTACTACTACTCGAACGATGAATGGGTCGTGCGCCACCACATGAAGCTCATCATGCAGGCGGACATCGACTTCCTGTTCTTCGACACGACCAATGCGCCGATATATGAGCACAACGCCAAGCTGGTCATGCGCGTTCTGCAGGAATACCACGACGAGGGCTGGAAGATTCCGCAGGTCATGTTCTACACCAACACCGCCTCCGGTAAGACCGTGCAGAAGATTTACGACAAAATCTACCGCCCCGGCTTTGCCCGCGACACATGGTTCTGCCTGGACGGCAAGCCTGTCATCATCGCAGTGGAGGCGGAGTGCTCCCCCGAATGCCGCGATTTCTTCAATATCAAGATGTCCCAGTGGCCGAACGAGCCGGACAAGCTGGGCGGCTGGCCGTGGATGGACTTCACCCGCCCGCAGCGCGTGTTCTCCAATCTGCAGGGCGTGCCGGAGGTCATCAACGTGTCGGTGGCACAGCATCCGCAGCTGCGCTTCGGCGATTCCGTGCTGTACGGCGAGACCGGCAACTGCGGCAGAGCCTTCCACGACGGGCACAACGACCCCGCGCCGGACGCATGGAAAAAAGGCTTCAATTTCGCCGAGCAGTTTGACCGCGCCGTTGAAACCGACCCGCCCATCGTACTGGTGACGGGCTGGAACGAATGGATTGCCGGGCGCTGGCAGGGCATTCCGGAGCGCCCCCTCATGTTTGTGGACTGTGCAAACTATGAGTACAGCCGCGATCTGGAAATGATGCGCGGCGGGTACTTCGACAACTACCTCATGCAGCTGATTGAGAATGTCCGCCGCTACAAGGGCGTGCCGGACACGCCGGTGTTCGGGCGCCTGCCGGTTTCCGCAGGGGCGGCGGTCGGATGCTTCCGGGAATCCGGCGCGGTGTACGATTCCTTCGACGACGGCGATTTCGCCCGTCACGCGGAAGGCTCCGGCTGCGTGTACGACAACCGCACCCAGCGCAACGCCATCCGGAAAATCAAGGTCAAGCACGACGGCGAATACCTGTGCTTCCTCTTGCGCACCAAGCAGCCCGTCACGCCTTACGACGGCACCGGCAGCTGGATGCGCCTGTACCTGAACACCACCGGAGGACAGGGCTATCAGTTCGTGCTGAATACGCATCCCACGCCGGACGGTCGCACTACGCTGGCACGCGTGACCGGTGCGGGCGACGACCTGACCGCCGCCGACCTGCCGGATGTTACCGCCTTCTGGGAGGCGGACGGCGACCGGTTCAAAATCAAGGTTCCCCTCCGGGCTCTGGGGCTTGACCCCGACGGATTCACGGTCTGGTTCAAGGCGGCGGACAGCCGCGAACCGATTGTCTCGGTCGAGGACTTCTACGACAAGGGCGATGCCGCCCCGCTCGGACGCATGAATTTCGTGTACAAAGGAAAATAAAAAAGGGGAATCAACGGGGATGCCCCTTCAGAAAAGAAAGAAGCGATATACCATGACAAAAATCGATATTTTTTCCGGCTTTCTCGGCGCAGGCAAAACCACGCTGATAAAGAAGCTCATTACCGACGCCTACAAGGACGAGCAGCTGGTGCTCATTGAGAATGAGTTCGGCGAAATCGGCATTGACGGCGGTTTCCTTGCCGATGCAGGCATCAGAATCAACGAGATGAACTCCGGCTGTATCTGCTGCTCGCTGGTCGGCGATTTCCGCAAGGCGCTGGCGCAGGTCATCAGCCAGTACCACCCCGACCGCATTCTGATTGAGCCTTCCGGCGTCGGCAAGCTGTCCGACGTTATCCGCGCCGTGGAGGGCGCCGCCACCGAGGGCGCCGTGCTGAACGGCTTTACTACCGTGGTGGATGCCGGCAAGTGCAAAATGTACATGAAGAACTTCGGCGAGTTCTTCAACGATCAGGTGGAAAACGCAGGCTGCATCATCATCAGCCACGCCGATTCCACGCCCGCCAAGAAGGTGGAGGAAGCGGTTGAACTGCTCCGTGCGCACAATGCGACGGCTGTTATCGTCTCCACCCCGTTCAGCCAGCTGACCGGCGACCAACTGCGCGAGGCAATGGAGCGCCGCGACACACTGGAAGCCGAGCTGTCCCGCCTTGCCGCAGCGGAGGAGGATGAGGACGAGGAGGAGCATGAGTACCATCATCATCACCATCACGATGAGGACGACGGCGATGAGGACGAACACGAACATCATCATCATCACCATCACGATGAGGACGACGATGATGAGTGCGGCTGCGGCTGTTGCCACCACGACCACGAGGGGCATCATCACCATCACCACCACGACGCCGACGAGGTGTTCGTGAGCTGCGGCGCCGAGACAACAGTCCGGTTTGACCGCGCGGCGCTGGAGGATATGCTGACCGCCCTGTGCGACGAGGGCAAGTACGGCACCGTCCTGCGTGCCAAGGGCATCGTGGCGCCTGCCGACGGCAGAAACGACAGCTGGATTCATTTTGACTACGTTCCCGGCGAGCCCGACGTCCGCACCGGCGCCCCGGCTGTCATCGGGCGGCTGTGCGTCATCGGCTCCGGGCTGAAGGTGGACGCCCTGTCCGGATTGTTCGGCGTAACCCTGCACAAGTCCGAGGAGGACTGATCCGCAAGGAGAACACACCATGGCATACGATTTACCTGTATACCTTTTCACCGGCTTCCTTGAGGGCGGAAAAACCCACATGATTCAGGAGTCGATGGAAAGCCCGCAATTCAACACGGGAGAGAAAACGCTGATTATCCAGTGCGAGGAAGGCACGGATGAGCTGGATGTTTCCGCCTTCAACGGAAAGAACGTGTATCTGGAAACCGTGGAGAACGAATCCGACCTGACCCCCGACCTGCTTTCCGCCATGGCGAAAAAGCACCGGCTGGACCGCATCCTCATCGAGTACAACGGAATGTGGATGCTGAGCACGCTGTACGATGCCATGCCGCAGAACTGGGTCATCTATCAGCAGATGATGTTCGCCGACGCCAGCACCTTCCTCAGCTACAATCAGAATATGCGCCAGCTGATGGTGGACAAGCTAATGAACACCGATCTGGTCGTGCTCAACCGCACCCCGGCGAGCATCGACAAGGAAACCATACACAAAATCGTGCGGGGCTGCTCCCGCCGCGCGCAGATTTCCTACGACTACCCGGACGGACACGTGGAATCCGACAACATCGAGGATCCCCTGCCCTTTGACCTGAACGCCCCGATCGTGGAAATCGGCGACGAGGACTATGCCGTCTGGTACCGTGATCTGACCGAGGAACTGCAGGCATGGGACGGGAAGACTGTCCGCTTCAAGGGTATTGTCATGCGCGATCCCAAGTTAGGCAAGTCCGCCCTGCTGGTCGGCAGGCACGTCATGACCTGCTGTGCCAACGATATTACCTACTCTCCCCTTGTCTGCAACTTCTCCGCGCCCGTCCCGTACAAGACCCGCGACTGGATTCTTGTCACCGCCAAAATCCGCATTGAGACCCATAAGCTCTACGCCAACCGCCAGGGTCCCGTCCTCTATGCCACGGATTCCGCCCTGACATCCAAGCCGGACGAAGAAGTAGCAACATTCTACTAATGGAGAAAGCCATGTCTGACAGCATTATTTCCCGTATCCGCACCGATGCCGGCACCGCCGTTGCCGAGCTGATTCCCGCCGCGCACCTTGCCGCCGGTCAGATTCTCATCGTCGGCTGTTCCTCCTCCGAGATGGTCGGGGGGCGCATCGGCAAATGCTCCAGTCCGGAAGCCGCCGCCGCCCTGCTTGATTCCCTGCTCCCGCCCCTGCAGGCGGCTGGCATCTTTCTCGCCGCGCAGTGCTGTGAGCACCTCAACCGTGCGCTCATTGTGGAACGTGCGTGTGCGGAACGCTACGGACTGGAAACGGTCTGGGTCAAGCCCCAGCCGCACGCGGGCGGCTCCTTCGCCACGGCGGTATGGGAGCGCTTCACCGACCCGGTCGCTGTCGAGAGCATCCGTGCCCATGCGGGCATGGACATCGGGCAGACGCTCATCGGGATGCACCTGCGCCGGGTAGCGGTTCCTGTGCGGCTGTCGGTTGCCCGTATCGGCGAAGCACCCGCCGTGTTTGCCCGCACGCGCCCGCCCTATATCGGCGGTCCCCGCGCCCAGTACCAGACCGAGGAGCCGTAAGCCGCGCCGACCGCGAACACAGAAAAATCCCATCCGCCATGCGTTGCAACCGCAAGGGGCAATGCAAGGCGGGTGGTTTTTTGTTGCGCTGTCGGGAGTGGCGTTGAGGGTTTCGGCGGCTTCCTGCCAATTCGGTTCTGTCAAAATGCGGTTTTGCGCAGGAATACCCGATATGCCGGTGTCGGGTAGGGTGCCGCCTCCGGCGCAGTAGGCGTCACACTGTTTTCACGTCCGGCGTGACGTTCGGAGAGTCGCTTTTATTCGCTTTTCTGCATAAATATTCGGACGATTCGCGGCGGTTGCAAAAATGTTTTTTCTGCCGTCTGCCGTTTACACTCCCGAAACACTTTTGTGGTATACTGATTCCGTTTTACCGAAACACCGAATCAGGAGGAACGATATATGAAAAACAGACAGGCATCCCGGCGCCGCTTCACGCGCCTGCTGTCCTCTCTCGGTCTGCTGTCCGCCGCCTTCCTGCTCTGCCTGCTCGGAAGCTGCCGGAGCCGGGCACCGGAATCCGACACCCAGACCGACACGGAAACCGGCTCCGGCAAGGCGGCGGAGCCCGCAACACAGCCCGCCACCGACCCGGCGACCGCCGGGGACGAAACCGGCACCGACCCAGTGCAAACCGACACCGACACCACCGCGCAGGAAATCCGGCTGGACACCGTGACCGATGTGACACTGCCGGACAGCAGCTCCGAATTTTCATGGACGCTCGCCGGACAGCTGCTGGGACTTTGCACGGGAAACACCCGCGAGGGCAGCATCAGCCGCTTTGAGAAGGCAGGCTTTACGGCGATTCTGCACAAGAACTACGACAAGCCGGACGAAGATCCGTCCCACACCAGCGCCTACTCGGTCGGACGCAAGACCGTGACATGGGGCGGCAGGGAGCGCACGGTTCTGCTGGTCGCCATCCGCGGCACCAACGCGGGCGAATGGTACTCCAACGCCGACATCGTGCCCTCCCGCAACCCGGACACAGCGTTCGCCGAGAACTTCTACCTTGCGGCGCAGGACATCTACGAGGGGCTGAAAACCGTGCTGGCATCCGAGGAGGATCCGATTATTCTGGTCAGCGGGCACAGCCGCGGCGCGGCGTGCGCCAACCTGCTGGGCGTCCTGCTCAACGCGGACCGGGGCACCGGGAACGTGTTCGTGTACACCTTCGCCTCGCCCAACACCGTCCGCAGAACGCCCGATGTGGACTGCTCCAATATCTTCAATTTAATCAATCCCTGTGACCCCGTGACCGTGATGCCGACGGCATCGCTGGGCTTCTTCCGCGCCGGGACGGACATCACACTGCCGGGCAAAGCCGAAACAGTCGTCAAGCTGCAGAAGCTGGCGGACGCGATCGGCGCCCTGTCGCCCGACATCACCTCTTACTATGAAGCCCGGCACTCACTGACCGGTTCCGGTCTGTCCGAGGACGGCATGAGCGCCTATGACCTGTCGCGTATGCTGGCGGAGATGTTCATGGAAGCGACCCGCGCGGACGGGAGCGGCACGCCCCTGAATCTCAGCCAGCTGCTGTCCGTGCCGGAGGACTGCGACTTCTACCCGCTCGTGCAGGTGGTTTCGTCCCTCTATGTCAGCGGCGACATGAGCAGGCTGTTCAACCACCATATGCCGCAGGTATACCTCAGCCTGATGCTTGCCGCCGCGCAGAGCGCGTAAAAAATCCGGACGGAGGAAGAAACGACAATGGCATACATTGAATTTGACAGCGTGTGCAAGCTCTATCCGCCTGCGACACGTGCGCTGGACAACATGAGCTTTTCGGTGGAGAAGGGCGAGCTGTGCGTCATCGTGGGGCACAGCGGCGCCGGAAAGACCACCCTTCTGAACATCCTGGGCGGCATGGACACCGCCACCTCCGGTCACGTCCGGCTGGACGGACGCGAAATCACCGGGCTGAATGGGCGGGCACTGACCGAATACCGCCGGAACGACGTCGGTTTCGTGTTCCAGTTCTACAATCTGGTGCAGAACCTGACGGCACGGGAAAACGTGGAATTGGCGGCGGAAATCTGCCGCGGGAGTCTCCCGGCGGAGGAGGTGCTGACCCGGCTGGGACTTGCCGACCGCATGGACAACTTCCCTGCCCAACTGTCCGGCGGGGAGCAGCAGCGCGTTTCCATCGCCCGCGCGCTGGCGAAAAACCCCAAGATGATTCTTTGCGACGAGCCGACCGGCGCACTGGACTACCAGACCGGCAAGGCGGTGCTGAAGCTGTTGCAGGACACCTGCCGGGAGACGGGCAAGACCGTGCTCATCATCACGCACAACAGTGCCCTGACGCGGATGGCGGATCGCGTCATCCGCATCCGCAGCGGGCAGGCAATCGGCACTGAGGTGAACAGCGCCCCCACGCCGGTCGAGCAGATAGAATGGTAAGCGGCGGCAGAGAAAAATGAAGAGAGCAAGGCGCAAAAACATTCTGCGGAGCATCCGCTCCAGCCTCAACCGCTTCCTGTCCATCGTGGCGATTGTGGCGCTCGGCTCCGGCTTTCTGGCTGGGCTGTACGCCGCCTCGCCGGATATGTACGAAACGGCGGACAGCTACATGGACGACTGCCGCCTGTACGACATCGACCTCAAGGCGCCCGCCGGATTCACGGAGGACGACGCGGCGGCGGTCGCCGCCCTGCCGGGCGTGGACACGCTGCTTGCCGCCCGATGCGCCGACATGGTACTGGAAACGACGGGAGAACAGCGTATCACAGCGACGGCACGCGTCATGGGCACGCTGGGCACGGACGGGTTCCTGACGCTCAACCGCTTCCGCCTGACCGACGGGCGTATGCCGGAACGGGCGGACGAGTGCGTGGTGCAGACCACCGCCGGGCGCTATACCGAGAAGGCTCTGCACCTCGGCGACGTGCTGACCGTTTCGCACGAGAACGCCGACTATGACGAACTGTGCGGCAAGGTCACGGCAACCGAGCTGACCGTGGTCGGCATCTGCGAAAGCCCCATGAGTATCAGCGTGGTGGCGGAGCCGACCACGGTCGGTTCGGGCAGCATCACGCACATGGTCTACACGCCGGCGGCACTGTTCACCGGCGACACCTACACCGACCTGTACCTGACGCTGGAGGGCGCCGCCGCGCTGGATACCTTCGGCGACGGATACAAGACGCTGGTCGCGGAATTTACGGAACGCTACGCCGCCTTCGGCGCGGACCGCGCCGCGGCACGCATTGACGGGCTGGAAGCGCAGGTGCAGGAAACAATCCGCGCCCTGAACGACACGGTACAGTCGCTGGAGAACGCCCGGCAGATTGAGCGCACCCTGCTTGCCGCCCTGCCGGAGCAGATCGCCGCGACGCGGCGCACGGCGGCAGCGATTGCCGGTTCCGCCCAGCCGGGCGCGGATGCGCTGGCACGGGAGCTGGAGAAGACAGCCGATGCCCTGCAGGCACGGCTGGAGGCGTCCGGCGGCGAGGTGCCGGATTCGCCCGCCCTGACCGAGGCACGGGCTGGGCTGGAGACGGCGCAGAACGCGCTGGACAGTCTGGAACTGGCGCGGGACACCGGCTGGCTGTTCCGCACGCGGGAGGACAATACCGGCTTTTCCAGCTACAAGGGCAACGTCGGCAAGGTTGCCGCGCTGTGCCACATTTTCCCAGTGTTCTTCTTCCTTGTCGCGCTGTTGGTGGCGCTGACCACCATGACGCGGCTGGTGGAGGAAAACCGCACCCAGATCGGCACGCTGAAGGCAATCGGCTTCTCGGGGTGGCAGATTCTGTCCGAATACATTCTGTACAGCCTCGCCGCATCGGTGCTGGGCTGTGCCATCGGGCTTACGGCAGGGTTCCGGCTGTTCCCCGCCGCCATCAGCAACGCATACGGCATGATGTACTTCCTGCCGGACACCGCAACTCCCTTCCGCGCCGACATCGCCGCTCTGGCGGCGGCGGTCACGGTCGGCAGCATCCTGCTGGCGACGCTGTGGGCAACGTGGTCGGAATTCCGCGCCTGCCCCGCCGCGCTCATGCGCCCCAAGGCGCCCAGCGCCGGCAAGCGCATCTGGCTGGAGCACATCCCCTTCCTCTGGCGGCGGCTGTCCTTCTCGGTCAAGGTCACGGCACGCAACCTGTTCCGGTACCGGAAGCGCTTTATCATGACCGTGGTCGGGGTAGCCGGGTGCAGTGCCCTGCTGCTGACCGGGTTCGGTCTGCGGGATTCCATCAACGATATTGTGGATAAGCAGTACGGGGAAATCTACCGGTACCAGCTGACCGTCCTTGCCGACTCCGCCGATGCGATGAAGACCGACAGCGCACTGCGGGAGTTCCTTGCGGACAGGACGCTGGTCGCGGCGCACCTCTCCTTCTCCAGCCAGAGTGGAAAGTTGCTGTCCGGCGACGGAAGCGGGAGCGTGAGCCTCTGCGTCCCCGCCGACCCGGACGCCTTCCCGGACTTCATCACCCTGCGGGAGCGCCGGAGCCAGACGCCCATCGCGCTGGACGGTTCCGGCGTCGTGCTGACCGAAAAGCTGTGCGAAGAGCTGGGCATCCGCACGGGGGACCGCGTGACGCTGGAGAACGCCGCCGGACAGCGGGCGGAGTTGACCGTCTCGGGCATCACCGAAAACTACCTGACCGCCTACGCCTACCTGACGCCGGACGCCTACCGCGCCGCGTTCGGGCAGGATGCCGCCTTCACCACGGTTCTGTGCCGCGCCGCCGACGGCGCCGACGCGGACGCCCTGACCGCGGGGGCGCTTGCCGGGGAGCACGTGCTGTTTGCACGTTCCTCGCTGAGCCTGAAGCAGACCTTTGCCGACAGCATCAAAAGCATTGACGCCGTTGTGTTGGTCCTGATTCTGTCCGCCGGGCTTCTGTGCATGGTCGTGCTGTACAACCTGACCAACGTCAACATCTGTGAGCGCCGCAAGGAGCTTGCGACCATCCGGGTGCTGGGCTTCTACCCGCGCGAAA
The DNA here is from genome assembly GCA_963643175.1 of bacterium. Classification (GTDB taxonomy): domain Bacteria; phylum Bacillota; class Clostridia; order Oscillospirales; family CAG-272; genus CAMEON01. The sequence goes on along the minus strand of CAVIJF010000005.1, from coordinate 8,907 downwards.
CCGAACGCTACATCTTCCGCGAAACCAACACGCTGAGTTTCCTCGGCGCACTGATCGGGCTGGGCGTCGGCGTCTGGCTGCATTCCTTCGTCATCCGCACGGTCGAGGTCGATCAGGTCATGTTCGGCAGAACCGTCTACCTGCACAGCTACCTCTTTGCCCTGCTCATCTCCGTCGGCTTCACGCTGCTCTGCAACCGCCTCATGGCGCGCCAGATACGCCGCGTGGACATGGTGGAGGCAATGAAAGCGAACGACTGACCGGCACACCGATCCAAAAGACCTTCGCGCAGCGGTGCTGCGCGAAGGTCTTTTTCGGCTCCGGCACACAGTTTCCCGCCTGTCCAGGCAGCGTATACACAGCCGGCGTATGCGTCCACAATCAGTATATGCGCCGGAGCGGACGGCTGAGCCGCCGGGCGACCGCGCCCGTGCGGCGCCCCTGCCCGGTCTGACTGCGGGTTGCTTAGCACACAGAACCCCCTGATTGCCGGATTTTTCACGCGGTTGCAGTTTGTTCACGGAATGTTAACAATTAAAAACGCGGTTTTTTTGAAAAAGGGCTTGACAAACTGCCCCGAAAGTGGTAGAGTATAGGCATCGGTTAGCACTTTGGCACATAGAGTGCTAAATTCGAAGCAGAAGCCGCCGGAAGGCGGCAGGGGAAGCGGGGTGAGTCGATGTCGGATACGGAAAGAGCGCCGGAAGAGCTGAGCGAACGCAAGAAGCTGATTCTGAAGGCGATTATTGACGCCCACATCGCAGGCGGTGAGCCGGTCGGCTCCAAGTACCTTGTGGAAAGCAAGCAGATTGCCTGCTCCTCTGCTACCATCCGCAACGAAATGGCGGAACTGGAAGCCATGGGCTACCTCGAACAGCCCCACGCATCCGCCGGGCGCGTGCCCAGCGAACGCGGGTACCGCTTCTACGTGGATTCCCTCATTGAGCACTACGCCATGACGGCGCGGGAAATCGGGCAGATCAATCAGCTGCTGCAATCCAAGATGGCAGAGCTTGACCAGATTTTGCTGACCGCCTCGCGTGTGGCATCCAATCTGACAAACTATACCGGATTCGCCGTCAAGCCCGGCACCTCCTCCGTGAACGTGCGGCGGTTTGACGCGGTGTTTCTGGACGAGAGAACCTTCATCCTTGTGATGGTGGTTTCGGGCGGACAGGTCAAAACGCGCACCCTGCGCACGGACGGAAGCCGTCCGCTGTCGCAGACGGTCACGGATCAGCTTGCGACGGCGCTGAATGAGCACCTGCAAGGGCTGACTGCCAGCCAGATTACCTTACCGGTCATGATGGAACTGGAGGACGCCATGGGCGGCTGGGCAGAGCTTGTCTCCCCCGCCGTCAAAGCCATGTATGAAGTCATGGGCGAGATGGACGAGACGCGGTTCCGGGTCAGCGGCGTTGACCGCCTGCTCCAGTACCCCGAGTTCAGCAACCCGGACAAGATGAAAGAGGTGCTGGGCGTCATCGAGAAGCCGGAAGAGATCGTCAACATGGTCTCCGACCCGCAGGAAGAGGGCGTCAACGTGGTCATCGGCTCGGAGAGCACGGTGCGCGTGATGGACAATTCCGCATTGGTATACATTCCCATTGTCAAGGACGGGAAGAACCTCGGCACGGTCGGCGTGCTGGGACCCGCCCGCATGGATTACGCCCGCGTGCTGGCAACACTGCAGGGCATATCGGACAACATATCCAGCCTGCTGGGCGGCGAAAAACAGCTTCCGGGCTCGGGCAGCTCAGGCGGTTCAGCCGGAGGACAGCCGGACGGCGGCGGAGAACAGACATAGCAAGCACAGCAGATACTCACTGCAAAGCATAGAAACAGCGCCGGCCGCAGTCGGGCGGCGCAAGAAGGAGGACTGAACAGAATGGCAGACGAGATGAATTCCGCGTGCGCCGGGAGCGCACAGGAACAGACCGGGCAGGCTGTTCCGGATACCGCGGCACAGGCGGCGGACGCCGCAGAGACAGACACCGCCTGCGAGGCGGACGCCGCTGCCGCCGGGGAGACCGGGGACGGCGACGGTAAGCTGCGCGGTTCCGAGAAGCGGCGCCTCAGGCGCGCCGAGGCGGAATTGGCAGAGGCGGACAAAAAGCTGGAGCAGGCAAAGAACGAGCTGGCAGCCGAGCGGGACAAATACCTCCGGATGCTGGCGGAGTATGATAATTACCGGCGCCGCACCGTCAAGGAAAAGGAAGGCATTTACACCGATGCCTGCGCGGACGCGGTACGGGAGCTGCTGCCCATCATCGATACGCTGGAGCGTGCCGTGGCGGACATCCCCCCTGAAAAGGAAGACGATCCGGTTGCCAAGGGTGTCCGGATGACGCTCCGGACAGCGGCGGACGCCCTGCGCAAGCTGGACGTCACCGAGGTGGAAACCGAGAAATTCGACCCCAATCTCCACAATGCCGTCATGCATATCGAGGACGACACCAAGGGCGAGGGCGAGATTGTTGACGTGTTCCAGAAGGGCTACCGGCGGGGCGACAAGATAATCCGCTTTGCCATGGTGCGGGTGGCAAACTGAACCGCATGAGCAAACGTAATATTTCATAAGCATACAAGAAAAAATCATAAACTTCACATTTGTTGGGAGGATGCGTATTATGGCTAAAATTATCGGTATTGATCTGGGTACTACCAATTCCTGTGTGGCGATTTACGAAGGCTCCGAGCCTGTCGTAATCCCCAATCCGGAGGGCGCACGGACTACTCCGTCCGTCGTGGCTTTCTCCAAGACCGGCGAGCGTATGGTCGGTCAGGTCGCAAAGCGTCAGGCAATCACCAACCCCGACCGCACCATCAGCTCCATCAAGCGTAAGATGGGCAGCGACTACAAGGTGACGGTTGACAGCAAGAGCTACACGCCGCAGGAAATCTCCGCCATGATTCTGCAGAAGATGAAGGCGGATGCCGAGGCGTATCTGGGTACGCCCGTAACGCAGGCTGTCATCACGGTGCCTGCCTACTTCACCGACGCACAGCGTCAGGCGACCAAGGACGCCGGCAAGATCGCGGGGCTGGAAGTCCTGCGTATCATCAACGAGCCTACCGCCGCCGCACTGGCATACGGTATGGACAAGGAAGAGAACCAGAAGATCATGGTCTTTGACCTCGGCGGCGGCACCTTCGATGTATCGCTGCTGGAGATTTCGGACGGTGTCTTCGAAGTGCTGGCAACCGCCGGCAACAACCATCTGGGCGGCGATGACTTCGACCAGCGCGTCATCAACTGGATGGCTGATAAATTCCAGAAGGAGAACGGCATCGACCTGCGGAACGACAAGATGGTGCTGCAGAGACTGAAGGATGCCGCCGAGAAGGCGAAGATTGAGCTGTCCGGCATGAACCAGACTGACATCAACCTGCCCTTCATCACGGCAACCGCCAACGGCCCGCTGCACTTTGAGGCAACGCTGACCCGTGCCGAGTTCGACCGCATCACGGCTGACCTTGTGGAAGCCACGATGGGTCCGACCCGTCAGGTGCTCAAGGACGCCGGACTGAACGTCGGTCAGGTGGACAAGATTCTGCTGGTCGGCGGCTCGACCCGTATCCCCGCCGTGCAGGAGGCTGTCAAGAAATTCCTCGGCAAGGAGCCCTTCAAGGGCATCAACCCCGACGAGTGCGTGGCAATCGGTGCCGCCATTCAGGGCGGCGTGCTGGCAGGCGAGGTCAAGGACCTGCTGCTGCTGGATGTGACGCCTCTGTCGCTGGGTATTGAGACTATGGGCGGCGTGTTCACCCGTATCATCGACCGGAACACGACCATCCCGGTCAAGAAGAGTCAGGTATTCTCCACCGCTGCCGACGGGCAGACCAGCGTGGAAATCCACGTCCTGCAGGGCGAGCGCGAGATGGCGCAGTACAACACGACGCTGGGTCGCTTCAACCTGGACGGCATTATGCCCGCTCCCCGCGGCGTGCCGCAGATTGAGGTCACGTTCGATATTGATGCCAACGGTATCGTCAACGTGACGGCAACCGATAAGGGCACCGGCAAGGAACAGCACATCACCATCACCTCCTCCACCAACATGAGCAAGGAGGACATCGACAAGGCTGTCAAGGACGCCGAGAAGTTCGCCGAGCAGGATAAGAAAGCCAAGGAGGCGGTCGAGACCAAAAACCGCGCCGAGTCGCTCATCAATCAGAGTGAGAAGACGCTGAACGACCTGGGCGACAAGCTGACCGAGGACGACAAGAGCGCCGTCAAGACGGCGATTGAGAAGCTGCGCACCACGATCAACGGCGGCGACACCGATGCCATCAAGGCGGACACCGAGGCGCTGGAGAAGGAATTCTACAAGCTCTCCGAGAAGGTCTACCAGCAGTCCGCACCGCAGGGCGATGCGCAGAACGGCAACGCCGGCGGCAGCTACGAGAGCGGCACGGGCAACGAGGGCGGCACCTACTACGACGCCAACTTCGAGGACAACGACAAGAAATAAGGGAAGCGCCGCCGCATCAACCGGCGTTTCCGGAAGGCAATACCGCAGAATCGCAACACCCGACGGAGGCTGAAAACGCCCCCGCCGGGATTGCGCGGTATAGGGGCCGCCTGCGGGGGCAGGCAGCCCCGTCCCATTATGGGAACCTGCAAAAGTCCGTCACATCCGAACAGAGAAAGAGAACAGCCCCCGCCGAATGAGTCGCAGTGCCCGCAAGAGTGAGAGAAGGCACGGATCGCGGCGCGGTAGCTACGGTACAAATATATGGCAGAAGACAGAGATTATTATGAGATACTCGGCGTAGACCGGAGCGCCGATGCGGAGACGATCAAGGGCGCCTACCGCAAGCTCGCCAAGAAGTATCACCCCGACCTGCACCCCGGCGATGCGGATGCCGAGAAGCACTTCAAGGAGGTCAACGAGGCATACTCCGTGCTGTCCGACCCGGACAAGAAGGCAAAGTATGACCAGTTCGGCAAGGCAGCCTTCGACCCAACGGCGGGCGCCGGCGGCGGGTACGGCGGCTTTACCGATTTCGGCGATCTGGGCGACATATTCGGCAGCATTTTCGGCGGTGCATTCGGCGGCGGCAGTTCGTCGCGGCGCACGGGTCCCCAGCGTGGGGAGGACGTGCAGGTGCGCCTGACGCTGAGCTTTGAGGAGGCAGTCTCCGGCTGCAAAAAGGAAGTCAACTACACGCGCCTGCATAAATGTCCCGCGTGCAACGGTTCCGGCGCGGAAGCCGGAACCGCCGCCGAGACCTGCCCGGACTGCCGCGGCACCGGTCAGCGCGTTGTGGTTCAGCGGATGGGCGGGATGTCCTTCCAGTCCAAGACCACCTGTGAGAAATGCCGCGGCACCGGGCGCTACATCAAGACGCCCTGCTCCAAGTGCCGGGGCACCGGACTGGAGCGTGAGAACCGCAGTCTGACCGTCACGGTTCCCGCCGGCATTGACGACGGGGAGCGTATCGCCCTGCGCGGGCAGGGCTGTGAGGGCAGGAACGGCGGGCCGGCAGGCGATCTGGTCATTTTCATGACCGTGCGCCCGCACAGCATCTTCCGCCGCGACGGCGTGAATCTGTACTGCGACGTGCCGTTGACGGTCGCCGAGGCGACGTTGGGCGCAGAAATTGACATCCCGACGCTGGACGGAAGCGAAAAGTACACCATCGGCGAGGGAACGCAGTCCGGAACCTCCTTTACTCTGCGCGGCAAGGGCGTGCCCTATGTCAGCAGTCCCGGACGGCGCGGCGACCTGACCTTCACGGTCAACGTGGAGATTCCGCGCGGGCTGAATGAGAAGCAGAAGCAGGCAATGCGTGCCTTTGCCGACGCCTGCGGCGAAAAGAATTACAGCAAGAAATCCCGCTTCCGCAACATTTTCAAGAAGTAACCCGCCAACGCTGACCGAGAAAGGAATTAAGATGAGCGCACTGAGCGAACAGACCATACCGGAGCGTGACCCGGACTATGTATGCGAGGATTACGGCGATGTCAAGGCATGGACGCAGATCCGTGTCACCGTGCCGCTTGCGCAACTGGACACGCTGACCGCGCTGATGAGCATGATCAGCAACAACCTGATGATTGAGGACTACTCGGACATCGAAACCAATCTGCGCACCTGCTACGGCGACCTGATTGACGAAAAGATTCTGAATGCCGACCGCACTGTGGCGTCCGTCTCGGTGTATGTGCCCTCCGACCGCAGCTATGCGGACGATGTGGCGTTCCTGCGCGACCGCATGGCAGCCGACGGGCTGGACGGGCGGCTTGAGCTGGTCGGTATCAACGAGGAGGACTGGGCGAACAACTGGAAGCAGTACTACAAGCCGCTGAAAATCGGGAACCGCATCGTCATCTGCCCCGCGTGGGAAACCTACACGCCGACCGGCGATGAGTTGGTAGTGCGTATGGATCCCGGCATGGCGTTCGGGACCGGGACGCACGAAACCACCCGTCTCATGATCCGCCTGCTGGAGGACTACACCCAGCCCGGTTGCCGGATGCTGGACGTCGGAACCGGCACGGGCATTCTTGCCATCTGCGCATCCCGGCTGGGCGCCGGTATCTGCCGCGCCTACGACATTGACCCGACCGCCGTGCGCGTGGCGCGGGAAAACATCTGGGAAAGCGGGCTTACCAACATCACCTGCGACCGTTCCGATCTGCTCCGGCAGGTCGATCTGCACGACGGGCAGTACGATCTCATCACCGCCAACATTGTGGCGGATATTCTCATCCGCATGATGCCGGATGTGGGGGCATACCTTGCGCCGGGCGGTGTTCTGCTCCTGTCCGGAATCGTTGAGGAGCGCTGCGGCGACGTGATCGCCTCCGCCGATGCGAACGGGTACGCCGTTGAAACCCGCCTGCCGGACAACGGCTGGTGTGCGCTGGCTCTCCGGCGGAAAGCATAACGGCAAGGGGAGCGCCGGGGGCTTCCCGAAAGAAGCCCCCCAAGAACTTTTCTGATACGGAATATCCGGAGCCGGGTTCTGCCCGGTTCCTTTTTTGTTGGGGGAGGGATTACCCCGCGTTACCGGCTCGACCTGCCATCCCGGTGCCGTTCGGGACATCCGCACCTCCCAGCGTCTACCGGGTGCAGCCGCTCCCGGCGCCGCAAACTACCCGGTACGCAGTGCCGCACCCGGCGTGAATTTGGGAGCACTGCAAACCTTCCGTTGCGCAGTGCTCCGTTCGGTGCAGATGTAGAGGTGCCGGGGGGCGTAGCCCCCGGCAAAATAAGCTAAAATCTCCCCTTCCCCAGCGGGGAAGGGGGTCGGGGGGATGGGGGAAAGAAAGATATATGGAAGGCAGGGCCGAACCGTCAACGTCGGGGCAAGCCCCTCCCGGCGCCGCCGGCAAGACAAACCCCTGCTGCCGCAGGAATTTTCAGAGGCACCCTTGACAAAGCCCGCCGGACTGTGGTATAATGACCCATATTCCCGTACAGAGAGGCGGGGGCACCGCAGATCTCCCGGAAGAAGAGAAGCGACGCCGGAGAAAGGATTGTTGAGTTATGAAACACACCGATATCAGGGACATTTTTGCACATACCGAGGCGTATGTGAACGGAACCGTGACGGTATGCGGATGGGTGCGCACCGCACGCGATTCCAAGAGCGTTTCCTTCCTGGAAATCAACGACGGAACCTGCTTCCGCAATCTGCAGATCGTGGTGGATAAGGCACGTATCCCGGAGGATATGGTGCGGGATGCAATGGCAGTGGGCGCCTCGGTGCGCGCCGTCGGACAGCTGGTCACATCGGAACGCAACGGATGCGAGCTGGAACTGGAAACGCTCACCGTCCTCGGTAAATGCCCCGCTGACTTCCCCCTGCAGAAAAAGCGCCACACGTTGGAGTACCTGCGTACCATTCCCCACCTGCGCGTGCGCACCCGCTCGTTTGAGGCGGTGTTCGCCGTGCGCGATCAGCTGGCGCAGGCGGTGCATCAGTACTTCCACAGCCACGGCTACCGCTATGTCCATGCCCCCATCATCACCGGCTCGGACTGCGAGGGTGCAGGCGAAATGTTCCGCGTGACCACACAGCCGTGGAGTACCGACGCCAAGACCGAGGAGGAATACTTCGCCGGAGATTTCTTCGGGCGTAAAGCCGGTCTGACCGTTTCCGCCCAGTTGGAAGGCGAGATGGTGGCAATGGGTTTGGGACGTATCTACACCTTCGGTCCCACCTTCCGCGCCGAGCATTCCAATACCACCCGCCACGCCGCAGAATTCTGGCAGATTGAGCCGGAAGTCTGCTTCGCGGATATCGACGATATTATCGGCATCGCGGAGGACTTCATCAAGTCCATCATCCGAAGCGTGCTGGAAAACTGCCCGGACGAGATGGCGTTTTTCGACCAGTGGACCGAAAAGGGCATTGTCGAAAAGCTCACAAAGGTCATCAACAGCGACTTCGGACGCATCGACTATACCGATGCGGTGAAGCTGCTTGAGGAGTCCGGGCGTGCGTTCAAGTACCCCGTCAGCTGGGGCTGTGACCTGCAGACGGAGCATGAAAAATACCTGACCGACGAGGTGTTCGGCAAGCCCCTGTTCGTGGTCAATTATCCCAAGGACATCAAGGCTTTCTACATGAAGCAGAACCCTGACGGCAAGACGGCTGCCGCCACGGATCTGCTGGTGCCCGGCATCGGCGAAATCATCGGCTGCTCGGAGCGCGAGGCGGATTATGACAAGCTCACCGCCGCCATGACCGCCCGCAATATGCCGCTGGATGCCTACCAGCAGTACCTCGACACGCGCCGCTTCGGCACCGTTCCGCACAGCGGGTTCGGGCTGGGCTTTGAGCGCATGGTCATGTATGTGACCGGCATGGGCAACATCCGCGACACCGCTCTGTTCCCCCGGACGGTCGGCAGTCTGTAAGCCGCGCCCCGGCACAGGCTGGGACTGCAAG
>CAVIJF010000004.1:0-65981 GCA_963643175.1 bacterium | reverse complement strand
TCCGTCTCTGTCGAGATTTCGTTACGCCATGCACTGCCTGGAAGAAGAATACGGGGCGGTTCTTACTTACCTGACAGAAGCAGTTGGATTGAAGGATGCAGAGATTGATAAGTTGAGAAAGATGTATCTCTTATAGCACATAACGATTCCGGTGCAGTATAGTTTCAAATACAACCACGGGGTACAAGGGGTGTCCCCTTAAAGAGAATCCGGGTGTGAGCACCATGAAATGAGCACCCGGATTCAGTGCTTGCTAAGAATTACAGACAGACAAAGCCGTTTCGGAGATCGTACATACCGGAGCGGCTTTTCTTTTGTTTCAAGTTTCAATCGGTAATTACACCTTGCTCTTGTTTGTATTCGGCTTCCCGCGACTTATGTGCACGCATACTGAACCTTTTTCTTTTGTCTTTCACTCTCAGCAAGCACTGAATGATACCTCCCACCCGGATGCCTCCCACCGGTTTTTCGGTACATTCGCTTGTGAGGGGATACCTCCCCTAATACCCCTCGGACGAGATGCCGATTGAATTTTTTCATTGATTTACTTACACATTATCGAATCCGAAAATTTTCTCCAAATTCCCTTGACAAGTTATGCGAGTGATGCTATAATAATATGCGGTACTATTGTACCGCATATAGAAAGAGGTGTCTATGAAAGCATTGGACGCAGAACGCTTTACGAAAATCCGGGCGTTCATCGATGAATATTATCTTGACCATCATAAGTCCCCGACCGTGCGCGACATTGCCGCGGGTACGGGAATATCCAAGACCGCAGTGCAACGCTATCTGACCGATATGAAGGCGCACGGCGAGATCGAATACAACGGCAGGCGGAGCATTGAAACCGATCTTTCCCGTGTCATGACCGATATCACGCCTGTCACCCGCTATGACAGTACCGTGTCGTGCGGCTTGCCGACCGAAGTCAATGTGGATCCTGCGGAGGTGCTGCCGCTACCCAAATCTCTCGTCGGTGACGGAACATTCTTCATTCTTACCGCCAAGGGTAACTCTATGACGGGCATCGGCGTGGATGACGGAGATTTGGTAATCGTTCGTGAACAGAACACCTGCAGGGACGGCGACTATGCCGTCGTACTTGTGAACGGGCGGGAAACCTTGCTCAAAACCGTCACCTATCTGCCCGACAAGCAGGCGTATTTGTTGCACGCCGAGAATTCGGACTACCCTGACCGGGTGGAGCGCAATGTGACCATTCAGGGCGTGGCGATCAAGGTCATCAAGGAACTGAAGCGATAGGAGGAAGAAACATTGACATTAAAAGAAGCATGGGAATGTATCGTCGAAACAATGAACAACAACAAAACTACACAGGTCGTGATCGTCAGCAAGGGTGACCCTGATTATGACAAGTGTTTGTCACTTGATTGGCTTGTTGAAAAATTCAGGAACGCAATCAACAATTCCAACCCTCTAAGGTGGGGGGTGTGTTGGGGGAGAGGCAGAGCGTCCCCGGCACTCGTTCTGCTCCGGTGCTTATTTTACTCCGGCATATGTTTTTTGCCCCCATCCCCCCGCCGGGTACCGCAACCTGCCCGGAAACCCGGCGCCGCAGGGGGCGCTTCCCTAACTCCGCTTTCCCCTGCTGCCCGGCTTCAGCTCGCTGAGCAGAACGGCGGCAAGGATAATGGCAAAGCCGATTGCCTTTTGCAGGCTGGGACGCTCCCGGTAGAACAGCATGGAAAAGAGAACACCGAAAACCGATTCCAGACTCAGAATCAGCGATGAGGTGTTGGCAGTGGTGTACTTGATGCCGACATTCATCAGCACGAAGGCAAGCGCAGTCACGCACACGGTGACATAAATCAGCGCCAGCAGCGTGCGCCCGGAAAAGGTCACGGCGTCCCTTTCGATCGCCAGCGAGCAGACAATACAGACGGCGAACGCCGTCAGGAACTGCACGGCGGTATGCAGGATGACATCCTCATCGGCACACCATTTCTCCACGGCGGCAATCTGCAGGGCAAAGAACACGCCGCCGATCAGCGTCAGCCCTTCGCCGGAAAACGTGAAGCGCAGTCCCGTATCCAGACTGATAAGCCCGATGCCCGCAAGGCAGGCGACCGCCGCGACGATGTTGTATCCGTCGGGGCGCTTTTTCGTGAACGCGAAGCTGAAGAACGGGACGAGAATGCAGTACACCGTGGTCAGGAACGCGCTGGTTCCGGGCGTCGTGTGGGTCAGCCCGATCGTCTGAAAAATGTACGCCAGCGCAAGGAACAGTCCGGTCAGCGCACCGGTACCGAGACAGCGGCGGTTCAGTCTGCGCAGGCGGGGCGCACGAACGGCAAGCAGGATCAGTCCGGCGAAGAAGAACCGGATGCAGAGCAGCCGGAACAGCGGCACCTCATCCAGCGTGTTTTTCAGCACGAAGTAGGAGCTGCCCCACAGAATCGCGCCGGCAAGCAGCATCAGCCGGGCGAGGGCGGCACGTTTGCGGTCAGTCATACAGCAACTCCCGGTAATCCGTAATGTACAGGTCGGCGGTGCGCATCATGTCGGCACGCTGTGCCTCGGCGGAGGCGTCATATACGCCGACCACAAAAAAGCCTGCCGCCTTGGCGCTGGTCGCGCCGATCAGGCTGTCCTCAAATACCACGGTTTCGCCCGGTGCGGCGCCTGCCTTTTCGCACGCCCGGAAGTAAATGGCGGGGCTGTCCTTACCACTGCCGACCTCCTCCACGCTGGTGGAGTCCGAAAACAGCGACAGCACGCCGTTCCGCTCCAGACAGGATTCAAAAAAGCCTTTTCCGAGCGCCGTTGCGATGCCGAGCGTCTTGCCGTCCGCCCGGAGCAGGCGGAGCAGGTCGGCGGCGTGCGGCTTGAGCAGGATACTGTCGCGGTATGCCGCCGTTCCCAGCGAAGCCCAGATGCCGATAATTTCCTCCGGCGTTGCGTCCAGTCCCAATGCCTGCACGGTATAGACAGCGCCGTCACGGACGCTCAGGTGGTTGACGTGCATAAGGTAATCTTCCGGGACGGGTTTGCCGAAGCGGGCAAGCGTTTGCAGGTAAACGTTGTCCCAGAGCGGCATGGAGTCCAGCAGTGTGCCGTCGAGATCGAAAAGAAAGCATCGGAATCCGCGCAGGATCTGTATGTAGTGCATGGGTTATATATCTCCTGTTTTTTGGAGTATTGTCTTTTCCCGTACAGTATAGCACAGATCGGGCGGCTTGTCTACCCTTGCGGTGCAAATTTTCGGGCGGTGTCCCGGTGGTCTAGGGGCTATCCGCCCCCGGGGTTGTCTGCTCTGCCCTGCCATGGGGGAGAGAACCATCTCACACGCCGCCGTCGCGTAGAAGGCTGCCGTGAGCCCTGCAAGACCGGTACCGATGATATAAGCGGATTTTTTGTCTGCATCCCTCGGCTTTTCGCAATGCGCGAATGCTTCGTAAGTTCCTGCTGCGTAGTACATGGGAAACCTCCTGCAAATGAATTTGATACCTGTATTATATCCCATTTCCGGAAGTTTTCTGTGGGATTTTTGAGCACATCGGATTTTTTGCCAAAATGCAAAAAATCCGAACCGTTCCCGGATGCGGAAACGGTTCGGATTCGTTTTGATTGGTGACCCGTAGCAGATTCGAACTGCTGTTACCGCCGTGAAAGGGCGGTGTCTTAGGCCTCTTGACCAACGGGCCGGAGCGTATATCACGGACAAAGGCAGCACCGCTCGGATACGGAACGGCACTGCCCTGCACGGTGTGGTAGCGGAGACCGGACTTGAACCTGTGACCTACCGGGTATGAACCGGTTGCTCTAGCCAACTGAGCTACTCCGCCATGGCTACTTGCCGCTGTCTTGACAACGCTTGCATATTATAGCATATCGCGCCGCTTCTGTCAAGGGCTTTTGAAAATTTTTTTGGTGTCTGGCTCTGTGATTCCATGAAAAGGTGGGGCTGCCGCTTGCGCGGCAGCCCCACGGGTCTGTGCGGATATTACTCGTTGTCCTTGTTGGCGTCCTTCAGAGTGGTTTCGTTACAAACCTTCTCAAAAGCGTCATCCGCCTGCTCGGAGGTATAGAGACCGCCAAGGCAAGCCACACGGATAATCATCTTGACGGCGCCGTTGGATGTGCCGTTGTGCGCCATCGACAGAAGATGCGCCTCCTGCCCGCCGTAGACGGGCACCGTCCAGCCGATAATACGTCCCTCTGCATCAAGGAAGAGTGCCCTTGCCTCAGTGTACCGGTCGTACTTCGCCAGCGACAGAACATAGTCCGCATCCGGGTCGAGATCCACGACCGTGTAGGCATACTTGTCGCTCGCGGTATACGTCACAACCTGACGGTACAGGTAATCAGCTCTGAGTCCCTGCGTCCATGTGAGTCCGCCTTCCGGCTCAGTTTCCGGCTCGGTGACAGGCTCGGTCACGGGATCAGTTACAGACTCCGTAACGGTTTCGGTCACGGGCTCCGTAACTGTTTCGGTCACAGGCTCCGTGACAGGTTCAGTGACGGGTTCAGTCACAGGCTCGGTGGGCGTCTCAAGCACAAGGCGATAGTTGTCATCAAAGAAGTAGGTGCCCGCCTTCGGGACCAGTCCGTTGGTCATATTGGCAGGAACGTACCGACTGCCCTTGAGAGCAAAGCCGACTCCGACAATGAAGTAGATACTGCCGTCGGTATCCTGAACCAGCCCGCATCCGTACGGCTCGCCGTCCTTCAGGAAGCGGATGTAGCCGTCCGTGAAGTGGTACAGACCGTCCGTCAGCTGGCGGATATGAACGCCATTTTCATCAAACTCATGGTATTCATAAACCTGTGCAGTAGTAAGATTGGTTCGCGAGATTCCCTTGTAAATGACATTATGAGAGAAACGCGAGAAGCAGTACAGCTTACCGCCGATGGTATCCCAGCCGGCGCCGTGAAGCTTGCCGCCAGCCCAGATAAGGCTCGTGCCGTTGTCGTACTCCACCCATGTGCCCTCGAACAGAACGAAGTCCACAAAGCGGTATCCGACACCGCCGATGGTCTGTGCACCGTTGACGGCGGCACCGGTCGTCGGGTCGAAATAGTAGTGGGTGGTCGTGGAGGTGGAGTACCAGCCCTTGACGGCATTGCCGTACAGGGAGCAGTGCAGCTCCTCTCCAACCCAGTACATACCGGCATACTCTTCCGGAGCGATCCGGACACCGCACTTGGTGCAGATCAGCTTACCGGACTCCGCATCCAGTTCATAGCGGTGCCCGTCGGTGCAGGTCTCGTTCGTGCGGGTGTAGGAATCCAGCACGGTCGCGGTGCCGTCGTCGCTCACATTGTAGGTGGTGATAGTCAGCTGATGCTTATCCGCCTTAACCGCCAGGAACAGGGCGCCGTACTCCTGCGACACAAACGCGAAGTTGAACGCCGGGTTGTTCACGGCAGCGTAGTTCAGGTTGCGGCTCTTCTCGCCCAGGTCGCCGCAGATGTAGTACACGGCGCCGTCCGCCGTCACCTGACCGCCGGTCATGGGCTGTGTGCGGGCGTAGGAGTGGTCGTGACCGGAGAACACGACATCGATTCCGGCGGCATCGACCGCTGCGGGCACAATGTCATTGAAGCGGGCACTTCCGCCGCCCTCGTTGGTGTAGTAGGGGGGCTGGTGGATCGACAGGAACTTCCACGCGGCATCGCTTGCCTGCGCGTCCTCGATCAGCCATGCCAGCGCCGCATCCCAATCGGCGTAGAAGTTGATGACCGCGACGTACACATCGCCGTACTCCACCGAGTAGTAGCCGCGTCCCTTCATATTGGTCAGGACATCGGCGGCGGAGCCGGTGGCATCGCCGTAATACTCGTGGTTGCCGTTGGTGTGGATCATGTTGATGCCGTTGAACTTATCGCCAAAGACATACTGGATCTCTTCCCACATTGCGTAGTTACCGCCGTTGTCCACGTAGTCGCCGGTCTGGATGCCGAATTCGGTGCCGGCAGGCAGGTTGGCGGCGATGGCTGCGAGCAGGGCGATGGACTCCGCGTCGGCGGACAGGTTCCCGTTCATCTGGGTATCGCCCACCACGAAGAAGTTCGTCTCGTAGGACTTGCCGCGGGTCTTGAAGGTTCCGACAGCAGACCAGTGCTCATCGGTGCCGTCGCCCACGCGGTACACATAGGACTTGCCTGCTTCCAGACCCGTCAGCGTGACGGAGTTCAGGAGGGCGGCATTCTTGGAGGTCAGGAAGGCGTGCAGCAGGCTGTCGCCGACTACCTCGTTCCACGCGGTCTCGCCCGCCAGATACTGCTCCGCGGACATATACTGCACGACGGCGCGGTTTGCGGCGACGGCGGCATTCGCCATCCACGTGAACACCTTCTCGTGTGCCGCATCGGCGGCGACAGGGGACATGAGCGCCGCAGGCGTGCCGTCGGCAGGACCTGCAACCGCGTTGACCACCACGGAGGTAGTGAAGGAAATCAGCTCACCCTTGCGGGCGGAAACCGTAAAGGAAGTGTTGCCTTCCATGGAAGCGGTGGCGGTCAGAACCAGCTCGCCGTTCTCGTCGGTGACACCCACAACCGCGCCATTGACCAGTACCTCAGCCCCGGCAATCCGGTTGCCTTCGGCATCGGTCACGGTGGCGACCGAATTGAATCCGGCAAGCACCACGCCGACCTTGACGGTGTAGTAGGCGCTCAGGCGCAGCTGCACCTTGCTGTACGCGGCAGTGGAAGCCTCGCCTGCAAGGTTGACGCTGTTCACCTCTGTCACCTGATAGGTGAAGAAGTCGATTTCGGGATCCAGCGTCGTGGGAACCGCGAAGGTCAGCACGGCGGCATTGGCATTGGCAGGCGCATCGCCCTCGCCGACCCAGTGCGCGTTGAGCTGAATCTTGGCTCTCTTAAAGCCGGTTGTCGTGTAGATCATCTCGCCGTCCCAGCCCTCGGCAAAGGTGACGGTGGGCTGACCGAAGTCGGAGTTGACCTGCAGGAGAGTCATGTTGAAGGACTTGACCGTTCCGCTGGTCTTGGCGGTCAGCGTGTAGGGCAGACCCATGGTCACGGTCGTCTCACCCAACAGCAGAGTGGTGCCCGTCACGGCGTGGGCGTCCTCCACGAGGAAGTAGCACAGCATGGTTCCGGTGTTGCCGAAGCCGTCGGCTACCGTCACCTGCACGCTGTGGATACCGTTGGCAAGTTCCAGACGGGTGGTCACAGATGCGCTGTCACCGTCGCCCTTGACTTCCTTGCCGTCAATCAGAATGGTGGTCATCTCCGGGCTGATGCCGGAAGCGTTCTTGCCGTCCACATCGTGGAACAGCGCGGAGAGGTTGATGCTGGCGCTGTCAATGGTCACGACCGTATCCGTCGAAAGGGCGGTACCGTTGACGGAAATGCTGTCCACAACCGGGTTGTCCAGGTCGTCCAGGTCGGTGCCGTACACGAAACGGTAGTTGTCGAAGTACAGCGTACCGGCGTAGCGTCCGGAGCCGTTGGGCTTGCCAGGCTGATAGCTCAGCCAGAACAGACCGCAGCCGGGAACAATCGCGATGGGATGCTCCGCGGACGCATAGGTCGCAATGGAGGACAGGTCGGCGTAGCAGTACATCCAGCCTTCCCAGTCAATGTAGGCGCAAGAGCCGTCGCCGTGCTGGAGCTGGAAGTTCTTGGTCGAGTAGTCGGAGCCGTTCCAGACTTCCAGGTCAGCGTACAGGAAGTAGCCGTGTGCGCGGCTGTCGGCGTAGACCCACACGCCCAGCTGGGTAGGTGTGCCGTCGATGTTGACGGGATCCTTGCCGCAGTAGCGGATGTAGAAGTTGGAGTTTTTGGTTCCGTCGTAGGAGGCGTAGTCATAGTTGAACTCCAGTGCGTACTCGCCGAAGCGAACCTGACCGCCTTCGGCGACAGTCGTCGTCGTCACGCTGCCGGCGTTCTTGGTTGTGATGGAGTTGTTGGGCCAGAGGTAGAAGGTGTACCCGTTGGCGCAGAAAATATCCGACGCGGGCACGTTGCTGTCCCAGTTTCCGGTGAAGGTAAAGGGAGCAGTCAGCTCGGTCTGCACCGGGTTGTCGGTATACCGTCCGTCCGTCCATGCGTTGACGGTCGGCACGTTGCCCGTATACTCGCCGTAGCCCGGCTTGCCCCAATGGAAGTGCGCACCGGTCAGTCTGCCGTTCTCATTCGGTTCAAAGTCCATGGCGACCACGGGCATCTTACCGACTTCCACGCTGATGGAGGCAGTCAGCACGTCCCCGGACGCCTTGGTATAGCTGGCAGTCACGGTGCCGCGCAGGGTCGAAGTGGCATTCCCGGCGACAAAATTCTTGCCGTCCATGTGTCCCACGGCGTCGTCCGCCACGCCCTCAAGCGTGGAGGCAATCGTCCAGACAAATTCCGCACCGCTGTACTCCAGCGAACGTCCGTTTGCGCGAACATTGAAGCCCAGTGTGTCGGCTTCGCCGAAGTCCATGTTGGCGGACAGAGCCTCAAAGTAAATCTCGGTCGGCTCCACGATATCCACGGTTGTGGAACCCACCACAGTAGTTCCGTTCAGCAGGTTGACACGGACCGTGCCGGTGCTACCGTTGGACACGAAGGTGCCGTCCCCGCTCAGGGTGCCCAGCGCGGCGCTGGCGGCATCCAGTCCGAACACCATGCCTTCCGGGATGTCGGACGTTGCCGGATTACCCGCCGAATCGACCGGCTGGTAAGCGAAGCTGACCGTGGAGCCGGGCGTATAGGCGATGTTGTTGGGGGTCATGACCACATGGTCAAAGCTGCCGTCGGAGGCGGCAGTGGACACCAGCAGCATACCGGAGGAAATGGAACGCTCCGAACCGTCAGAGGGGCTGTTGCGGATCTGCTGCGTGCTGTCGCCCTCGCGCTCGGTCATGAAGGTGGCGGATCCGCCGCCGTCCAGGTACAGAGCCTCAACGACGCCCTGTGCAATCAGGAAGTCCGCCTGCTCGGACTGGGTCATACCCACCGAGTAGGGGTACTGCCGACCGTCGGCAAGGAAGAACACGATGGTTCCATCTGCCTTTCTGCCGACCGAGTTGACCGGGTAGGGGGTGCCTGCCATGCCGGTCGCCACATTCTTGCCGTCCCGGACAAGGAAGAAGGGACCGGCAATGGCTTCTGCCACGTCATCCAGCGGGGTGCCGGCGTCGCGGAAGGCATAGGTGCCGTCCTTCAGGATGGCGAAGTACGGCTCATTTGCCGCCTTCTGCTTGTTCCAGGAGATGCCGTTCATGACCAGAGGTCCGGACGGCTGACCGGTCTGCATATTGAAGTAGTCACCGTTGGTTGCAAAGATGACATTCTCGCCGGTGGCTTTCTCGTAGTCCGCCGCCTGCTTGCTGGTATTGATCAGCGACCACTTATCAACCGACCACTTGGAGGGATCGGTACCCTCATAGTAGTCGCCGTAGGTCGCCTTCAGCTTGATATCCTTGTTGGCAGAGAAGTCGATGGTCAGCATATAGCCCATGACCTGCTCATTGCCTGTTGCGCTGTTCAGGATGATGTTCGTCTCGGTGACGCCCTTGGTGAGTGCGTAGTCCGTGGACGAAATCACATACTTGGCTTTGCCCGAATGCGTATCAACGTATCCGTTGACCGCAGATGCGGCAAATGCCGATGCCGGTACAAGCCCGAGTACAAAGGAAAATGCGATGAGAATGCTGACAAGTCTCGCAAAACGCGTTTTCATGTTGTGTTCCGTTTCCTTTCTTTCCGAATATAGTATTGGAGATAGTGAATTCCGGCGCCGGAGGGAGCCGGGTGCTCTGCCGCCCTGCGGCATGGGGGTTTTGGGGGGGGCGTCTTCTGTCGCGCACACCGGCAAACAGCCGGGCACAGCAAGCGGTCTGCCGGATATATGCTCCTTTCCTTTGCTCCACGCGATGACCGTACTCCGGGCGTGTACAGTGGCGCGTTATCACTCTAATTGTACAGGATTGGCACGATTTTGTCAAGAGGTTTTCACCACATTTTCACAAAACAAATGGATAAAAATGAGAGGGCGGGAGGTTCCGGGTCTCCGCACAAATCGACTTTGCCCTGCCTCCGCCTGAATCAGCGTTGCCGGAAGTTTTTCTCCCCCCATCCCCCCCCGACCCGCGCTCACAGAGCGCTCTTCCCCGAAGGGGAAGGGGAGCTTTTTGTTATCTTTTGCAAGGGGCTTCGCCCCTTGCATCCCCGCGTCTGCACCGGAAGCGACACTGGGTACCGGGCAGTTTGCGGTGCCGGACGGAGGGCGTTCCCCGGCACCCCGACAAAAAATCCCCCTGCGGCAGGAAGCAGACGCTTCCCGCGCAGGGGGGATACAGGTATCAGAAGCGGTTACTTCCGTTCCCTACGCTTGAGCGTCAGAACCGCACCGCCACACAAGCCGGCAAAGGCAATGAAGGCGGTCGGCGCAACTGCGGAGGAGCATCCGCCGGATGCAGCGTCGGTCTCGGTGTCAGTCGCCGCGGCAGTCGTGACAGTATCGGTCACATCGGTCACAGTGTCTGTGGGTGCCTCGGTCGGAGCATCGGTCTGCGTCTCAGTCTCGGTCTCCAGCTCCGGATACTTCACCTCGGACACACCGGGAATGTAGTTCTGATAAATATAATTCATGCGTCCGAGCGGGGCGCAGTCACCGTCCTCGTAGAACTGCTCCATGGTGGTGATAACGGAGGCGCTGTCCACCCACTTGAACTGCAGGCACAGCTCACGGTACCGGTTCTCTGCAATGCCCAGTGCGCTCTGCGGAACCGCAATCATCATCCGGTTGCCGTCAATCTTGCAGCTGACGTCCGCGCAGTTTGCGAAATCAAAGTCCGTGCCGTTGCCGACGTACTTGGCAACCGTGGTGTTTTCGGTGTCACGGGGCGAGAAGTTGACAATGTAATCGTAGCCGTACCAGCCGGTCGAATCGCTGTCCACATTGATGAACAGCTGCATCCAGGTGGTGTTGGCGTCCGGCATGGAAATCGCCTCGGCAGTCTCCACATAGAAGTAGACGTTCTTGGTGTCGGACGTAACCTTGGAGGCAATGATGTCGTTCCGTCCCGTATCGTTGGTGTAGGTAGTGTTTCCGAAGCCCTTGCCATTGCGCGCCTGCGTGTCGCCCTGCAGATCGTGGTAGGTAATCTGCACGGAATCCCACTGCGCGAAATCACCCGTCACGTCAATCTTCTTGCGGCTGTCCTGCACCACGATGGGCGCGGTGCCCTTGTAGCGCTGGATGTTGAAGGCAAGCTGCATATAGTAGTTGTCAAAGTAGCCGCCGCGCATCATCTCGGTGTCGCGGGAGTACTCGATGCTGGCGGTATCAACGAACGCCACTTTGTCGTCATTCCCGAGCATGGAGCCGGGCTGCCGCTGTGCCACCCACTCGTTCCAGCCGGTGACAAGCACATAGGTCACATCCTTGGCAATGGCGCGATCCCACTGTGCCTGGAAATTGAGTCCCTGATAGGACAGGGTCGGGTCTTCCTGCACCGCCTTCCATGCCGCTCTGAGCGACTGGGTGACGGACTTGCCGGCGTTGAAGGAACGTCCGCGGTTGTTGACATAGCCGTACAGTGAGGAGCTGCTGAAGACTATATTGCCGGAATGCTGAGCGACCGAAACGCTGATGGCGTCGCGCCCGTCCTTCTTCATATTGGAATCCCATCCTTTGAACACGCGTGCCGGCCACGTGAAGTCCATCCACGGCCAGCTGTTCTGGTTGGCGTCCTCGTTGGGCCACTGCTCGCGCTTGATGGTAAAGAAGTCATCAATGTTTGCCTCGTAGGGGGCGATGATGACAGGCTTGCCGTCAATCCGGAACCACGTATCCTCGTACAGTCCCTTGGAGTAAATGTCGTTGTACAGACCGCGCACGACATTTGCCGCGCCGGAATGCGTGTAGAACACGACCTGCGGCGCATCAAAGCCCTGCTCGTTCAGCTCGTGGCACGCCTTCATGACAGACAGCGCGTTATTCAAATAATAGTAGCCGTTGGTGACATCGAAGTACAGGAAATCCACGTTTGCCTGCGTCAGCAGTTCGGCGTGCTTGCGGTGCACCCACTCGTCATTGGCGTAGTAGTAGCCGTAGAGCGGCTCGGCGAACCAGTGCATGGCGCCTACGGGTCCGTACTTGCCGGACTGGGAAATGCTGCCCGCCACCTCGGCGCCCTGCTCATCCAGAATCTTCTGCAGGTCGAAAACGCCGCTGTCGCCGTGCTCGCCGTGCCAGAGAAAGTAGAACAGACCGACATAGCGTTCGCCTTCCTTGGAGTTGATGCTCACAACGTTCTCGTCGGCGGTGGTATAGAGCTTGCGCCCGAGGTCATCGGTGCCGACCAGACCGCCGCTGGTATAGTTATGGTTGTTGGGAACGGTATAGCTGACCGTCTCCCCGTTGAGCAGGTAGGTGATGGTCACGGTCGAGCCGTCCTCGGAGACGGTGTAGGTCAGGGATCCTGCGTCGTTATCCAGATCGACTGCGACGTCGTTTTCGGCGCCCGATCCGATGACAGCGAGGCAGCCCAGTGCCGTACACAGCGTCAGGCACAGCGCAAGACACCTGAGCAGAATGGATTTTCTCATGTTTCTCTTTCTCCTTGTAAGTAAGTGATGGGGGAAACCGTCCGCCGGCGACCGGAAGTGCGCACACCTCCGGACCGGCACCTCACCCATTATACTATAAATCGGCGGAAATTGCAAGCGTTTCGGCAAAAAAATTGTGCAAATAAAAAAGGGGCGGCGGGTGCTGGGGCATGGGGGTCTGTACCCCGCGATGTCTGCTCTACCCCGCCCTGCCCCGGGGGGAGAGGGAGAACGGGGGAAAGCGAAGGAGAAACCGAATGAACATTGAAATGAGTCCAACCGGGCTGACGCGGACAGACTTTCTGCACTGCCGATGAAATCCGCTTCTTTTTTGAAGACTATTGCAACTTGCACCCTGAAAAAATCCGCTTTCCCCATTGAAATTTGCCTCCCAATGTGGTATACTGTTCCTGTATAAGCAGTGTACGGTGTACGGCAAAACGCAACAGACGAAAGGACAGCATACCGATTATGGCAGACGCAACCCTGACCCCGTACCTTGAGTGCGGGCGCGTAATCAACACACATGGCTGCCGGGGCGGCATCAAGGTGGAGCCGTGGGCGGACAGCCCGACGGATCTGTGCCGCCTCGGACGCCTGTACCTGCGGCGGGAAACGGGCATGGTTCCGCTGACCGTCCGGCGCGCGTCGGTCATGAAGGGACAGTTCCTGCTGCTGGAGGTGGAGGGCGTGACGGATATGGACGCAGCCGCCGCCCTGCGCGGTGAGGTGCTGTACGCGAGCCGGACGGATATGCCGCTCCGCTCGGGGCAATACTTCCTTGCGGACACGGAGGGACTGCCCGTCCGGGACGGCAGACCCGGCAGGGAGGGATGCCTGCTCGGACGGGTGGCGGAAATCCTGTCCGGCGCGGCGTCCCCGATTCTCGCGGTGGATACCGGGCACGGACAGGTTCTGCTGCCCGCCGTGGCAGCGTTTGTCCGGGAAGTCGTGCCGGGCAGCCATATCACGGTGACGCCCATCGACGGAATGTTTGACGGCGAGGCTGAAGTCGCCGACAGTGCCGCCGCGGCAGCCGCGGATCTGTCCGCCTGCGCGGAAAGCGGGGACTGAATCATGCGCTTTGATATCATGACCCTGTTCCCCGATCTGGTGGAGCGGGTGCTGGGCGAGAGCATCATCGGGCGGGCGCAGAAAAGCGGCGCCTGCACCGTGCGGGTGTTCAATATCCGTGACTATTCGGAGGACAGGCGCCATCGGGTGGATGACACTCCCTTCGGCGGCGGCAAGGGTATGCTGCTGGCGGCGCCGCCCATATACAACTGCTATCGCGCCGTGCTGGCGGATCAGCTGGCGTCCGGCTTCGCCGGGCGGCGGCACGTCGTCTACCTGTCGCCCGCCGGGCGCGTGCTGAACCAGACGGTTGCGGCGGAGCTGGCGGAACGGTATGACAACCTCATCCTGCTCTGCGGGCACTACGAGGGCGTGGATCACCGCATTATCGACGAGTTGGTGGACGAGGAAATATCGTTGGGCGACTTTGTGCTGACGGGCGGCGAGATTCCCGCCTGCGTGCTGGTGGACTGCGTGGCGCGTCTGACCGACGGCGTGCTGTCTGCCGCCGAATGCTATGAAAACGAAAGCATCTCCTCCGGGATGCTGGAGTATCCGCAGTATACGCGCCCGGTCGAGTACCACGGAATGCGCGTCCCGCCGGTGCTGCTGTCGGGCGACCATGCAAAAATCGATGCGTGGCGGCAGGCGGAGTCGCTTGCCCTGACGCGGGAACGCCGCCCCGACCTGCTTCCGCCCGAGGCGCGGGAGAAGAAGGAGTAACCCGGCGTTTGTCGTTTATCGGAAAGTTTTTGAACAGTAAAAACAGGAGAGGAGGAACCCGGCATGGCTGACAGAACCGGTTCCCGGCGCTCGGCGCTGGGTGCCATTGACCGCATGACCGCGCGGCTGTACCGCTCGCTGGCGCACAGCCTGCTGGGCAGATGCCTGACCGGCTACCACCGCGAACCGACGGCTCTGCTGTCGGGGGAGACGCGCGCGGGGGGCATACGCGCGATGTCCGACCGGCGCTGCCGGATTGTCCGGGCGGCGGAGGGCAGCCGGATTTTGGCGGCTGTGCGCCAGCTGATGCACCTGCTCGCCGACTGCCCCGCACGCCTGTACGGGCTGTTCTTCCTGCTGTACGGCATCGTGTGCATCCTGATACGCCTGCTCCAGCCGTTTCTGACTGCCGGACGGTCGCTTGACCTGCACGGCATTATATACAGCGGCATTCTGGCGCTGGTGGCGGTGCCCTTCGTCCTGACGGGACGTTCGCTTGCGGGCGCCTGCGGCAGCGGCAGGGCGGGCTATGCCCTGACCTGCCGCCTGTTCGGCATCCCGGCGGATCGGGTTGCCTGCCCGTGCACGGAAGTGCCTGCCGCGCTGTTTTACGTCCTTGCCGTGCTGGGTGGCGGCGCCGCCGCTGCGACAGTCTGGATACATCCGCTGATTATTCCGGCGGGCATTCTGGCGGCGGGACTGCTCTGCGTGGTGCTGTCCTTCCCGGAGACGGGCGTTGCGCTGTCGGCGCTGATGCTGCCTGCCGTCTGGATATGGGAAAGCGCCCTGTATGTGCTGGCGGTGCTGATTCTCCTGACGTGGATTGGGTACGGTTTCAAACTGCTTCTGATGCACCGCTCCTTCCGGCTCGGCAGGCTGGACGTCGTCATGCTGCTGTTCGGCTGTCTGCTGCTCGGCGGCGGGCTGTTCAGCGTGGATTTCTCCGGCGCCGGACTGCGGCAGGGACTGCTGCTGGCGGTGTTCCTGTCGGAATACTTCCTGATAGTCAATCTCATGAATACCCGTGCCGCCCTGCGGCGGTGCATGGGCGGCGTCGGGGCGGCGCTGGTGCTGATTGTGCTGCTGTCCTGCTTCCGCCTGCTCCCGGAAGAGTTTTCCGGCTGGCTGGAGGAGTACCGGCTGGGGGCAGTTCTGACCGACGGAATGCGAACCGCCGCCTCGTTCCTGAATGCGCTCTGGTCTGCGGGCTTTGAGCAGTGTCTGGTGCTGGTTCTGCCGTGGCTGTTCGTATTTCTGCTGTCCTGCCGCCGTCCGCTGACCGCCGTGCCCTGCATCGGGCTGACGGTGCTCTGCGGCTGGCTGATATGGCGGACGCACTCCCTGTTGGGCATCGCCACAGCGACGGTAGGGTGCCTGCTGTTTGCACTCCTGTACGGTCACACATCGCTGACCGTGATCATCGGACTGTTCCCGCTGACCGCGACAGGCGGGCTGTGGTACCTCTACTTTCATCCGATTCCGGAGCTTATCTCGTGGTTGGACAGCACCGTCCGGGAGGGAACCGAGCGGCACCTCCGCCTCTGGTCCGGCGTGTTCCGCATGATAGCCGACTACCCGACCGGCGTCGGACTGGGGAGCGAGGCGTTCCGGGCGGTCTACCCGTGGTATGCCGAGCCTGGTGCGGCGACGGCGGGGTCCGCCAGCAGTCTGTATCTGGATCTGCTGACCACGTTGGGCATCCCCGGACTTGCAGTGGCGCTGGCGGCGCTGTGGCTCTTCTGCTGCAAGAGCTTTACCTGCCTGCGCCGCTGTCGGGATCGCTGGGATCGCACGGTCATCATCGCCGGATTGTGCACGGTGGTGAATTTCATGCTTCTGGGCATATTCCGGAGCGTGGGCATATCGCCGCAGCTCTTCTTCTGCCTGATTCTGATTATGGGTACAGGCAGTTCGCTGGCGTCTGTCTGCGCCGGGGAGCACGAGGTGCTGGCGGCGGAGCGGCGCGGCGAGACACCGGAGCGGGAGGACTGCTTCCTCTGGCTGGACGCCTGACCCGAGTAAAGTAGAAAGGAAAAATTCAGTATGGCTTCACTGAGACATATGCCGCCTCCCGGCGGAGACAAAGCGTCCGGACTGGACGGCGACCTGCAGGGACGCCGCGCCCGCGAGGACGGCGCCGTGCGCACCCGGCGGGCGGGACAGGATCCCCTGA
Organism: bacterium; assembly: GCA_963643175.1. GTDB lineage: Bacteria > Bacillota > Clostridia > Oscillospirales > CAG-272 > CAMEON01. Next base: position 49,477 of record CAVIJF010000004.1, on the reverse strand, counting down.
ACCGGCGGCGCGGTCTGGCATGGGTGGTCGATCTGGTCATTTTGGCGCTGGCTGCGCTGGCGGTGGTCGGTATCCTGTACCTGTACCGGTACCTGCGGAACACCTATGCGCCGGTCTGGGAGGAAACGCCGATTGTCTGGACGCTGGAGCTGAAGGGCATTGACCCTGAATTGATTGCCTATGACCGGAGCGGCGACATGGTGCTGCTCAACAAGGATGTGTACGACTCGGAGCAGGCGGATGCCGACTGGCTGGGAACCGTGACGGACATCAGGCTCCTGCGGGTCACGGAGGAGGGACAGCCGGACACGGTGACGCTGTACCTGACGGTCGGGGCGACCGCCCGCTACCGGTCGGGGCAGGGCTACTGGATGACGGATACCCGCCTGCTGTGCGGGGAGGAGCGCAGCTTCCGTCTTGCGGGACTGGAGGCGCACGGCACGGTGATTTCCCTGCGTGAGGCGGCGGAGCTAGAGACGGCTTCCGCCGATGCCGCACGGGACGCGGCGGAGGCATCCTCTGCCGATACGCAACCCTGAGTGGGAGAGGAGGCTTCCGATATGGAAAACAGGAAGGACAAGGCGACCGGCGGGGGGCGCGGCTCGTGGTCTGTTATCGACACCGTAATTCTGATTCTGCTGGTGGCGGCAATCGTTTCCTTCGTAGGGCGGGTGGTGTATGCCTACCGCCAGCGGGGCGGGAACACCGGCTCCGCCATGTATTCCGTGCGCTTTACGGTGGAGGACATTCACCGGGAGTCGCTGGAGTGCGTGCGCGCCTTTGACGATGTGTACCTGTACGGTACGGGCGAGCGGCTGGGCAATATCGGCGTGTACGAAAACGAGGACGGCATCCAGCAGGTAGCGTTTGTCGCCGTTCCGGCGGCGGACAGCACTGAGACCGCCACGGAGCAGGCGGAGCTTCCGCAGCAGGAGGACGGGTCGGCGGAGGAAACGGCGACGCAGATTTATACCGACCGCACGGCGGCGGAAGGAATGATGATCTGCTCCGGCGGCGAGCTGGAAAACGGGTGCCTGCTCATCAGCGCGGCGGGGCTGTATATTGCGCCGGGCACCGAGCTGACGGTCTGCACCGAGCGCGTGACGTTCACCCTGCGCGTAACCGAGATACAACCCCGGGCATGATCCCGGGGTTGTTCTGTCCCCGTCCGGAAAGTTGCCGGAACGGTTTTTCGCCTTTGTGATTATTCATGAAAATGCGGCGGGAAGAAGAGTAAAAATCCTATAGATTGACACTTGATTTATTGGGCGATTTTTGGTATACTACATAGTGTAAAACGCTATTTTCCGGCGGCGCCGACGGCGCCCCGCACATGAAATAACAGGAGATGTTTGGTATGAAAAGTCGTGAGGTTCTCATCAACAATGCGAGCGGTCTGCACGCCAGACCGGCAACCTTTTTTATTCAGAAGGCGAACTCCTACAAGGCTTCTATCTGGGTGGAGAAGGACGACCGGAAGGTCAACGCAAAGAGCCTGCTCGGCGTTTTGTCGTTGGGAATTGCCAAGGGCATGACCGTTACGCTGTATGCGGACGGGGCGGATGAGGATGCGGCGCTGGAAGGTCTGGCGTCTCTGGTCGGCTCCGGTTTCTCCGAGAACTGACCTTTTCCGGGCGCAGGACTGCCCGCCCATATGATTCATACATAGCCGTCCCGGCTTTGCGTGCGGGTCGGCGGAGTGAGAGTGCCGGGGATGCGTCTTTGCCTGACGCGGATGCGGCGGACTGAAAAAAACGGTGCGTGCTGTGCCCATGCGGGAATGGGGAAGCCCGCACCGTTTTTGTGCGTTTTTGCAAAGGAGGGACTGCCCGTGCCGGTACGCGAGGAGGATCGGAAACGACTGCTGGAGAAGGCGAATTCACTGCCGCTGACTCCCGGCGTTTACATTATGAAGGATCGGGACGGGCGCGTCATCTACGTCGGGAAATCCCGTAAACTGCGGAACCGGGTGTCGCAGTATTTCCAGAACAGTGAAAAGAATATCAAGACCGCACGCATGGTGGCGGGGGTGCAGGATTTCGATTACTTCCTCTGCGAGACCGAGATTGAAGCGCTGACACTGGAGAACACGCTCATCAAACAGCACACGCCCAAGTACAATATCCGGCTCAAGGATGCAAAATCCTACCCGTACATCAAGATTACGGATGAGCAGTACCCCCGCCTTGTCATGACCCGTCGGCGGGAGAATGACCGGGGCAGGTACTTCGGACCCTACTCCGGGGTTTCCACGGTGTATGCCGTGCTGGACACCCTGCGCCGCACCCTGCGCCTGCCGACCTGTGCCCGCCGCTTCCCGCGGGATATCGGGCGGGAGCGCCCCTGCCTGTACTACCAGATGGGGCGCTGTGTCGGCCCCTGCACCGGGCAGGTGAGCGGGGAGGAGTACGCCGCGCTGATCCGGCTGGCGGCGGACATCCTGCGCGGGCATACCGCCGAGGCGCGGCGGCAGCTGTCCACGCAGATGTACGCCCACGCGGAGGCGGAGCGCTATGAGGCGGCGGCACGCTGCCGGGATACGCTGGCGGCGCTGGATCGCCTGAGTCAGAAGCAGACCGTGGTCGCCGCGCCGGACGCGGAGCAGGACGTGTTCGGCTTTTACGAGGACGACGTTACTTCCTGCGTGTCGGTGTTCTATATCCGCGGCGGCGCCGTCGTGGACAAGGAGGACTGCCTGTCCGGCGCGGAGCGCATTCTGGACACCGAGACGCTGAGCACCTTTATCTGCGAGCAGTACCGGATGCGCACGTACATTCCCCCCGCCGTGCTGCTGTCCTTCCGGATGGAGGACGCGGAGCGCGAAACGCTGTCCGCCTACCTGTCTGAGCAGGCGGGGCACCGCGTGACGGTGCGCACGCCGGAGCGCGGTCCCGCGCGGGCGCTGTGCGAGCTGGTGGTGTCCAATGCCGCCGAGCGCGTGCGGCAGTTCCGCCGGGACGCCGAGCAGGACGAGCAGTCGCTGATCCGGCTGGGCGAGCTGCTGGGCATCGGGTACCCGCAGCGCATTGAGGCATACGATATATCCAATCTGGGCAGCGAACACCTGACGGCGGGCATGGTGGTGCTGGAGGACGGCAGGCTGGCAAAGTCCGAGTATGCCTCCTTCAACATCCGCACGGTGGACGGCACCGACGACTACGCCAGTATGCGGGAGGCGCTGGGGCGGCGGCTGGCACATCTGGACGATGCGGACGGCAGCTTTTCGCACCGCCCCGACCTGATTCTGCTGGACGGCGGGCGCGGGCACGTGTCGGTGGTGCGCGGACTGATGCGGGAGCGGGGATTGGACATTCCGGTGTTCGGCATGGTCAAGGACGATTTTCACAAGACCCGCGCACTGTGCACGGAGGACGAGGAAATCAGCATTGCCCGCGAACGCGCGGTATTCGTGCTGGTTTATAAGTTACAGGAGGAAGTGCACCGTTTCACGGTTTCGCGCATGAGCGCCGCCAAGGGACGGACACTGACCCATTCCAGCCTGACGCGCATTCCCGGCATCGGGGATGCCAAGGCAAAGCGGCTCCTGTCGGCGCTGGGCGGGCTTGCCGCTGTCCGTGCGGCGGACGAGGACACTCTGGCTGCCGTGCCGGGTATCTCCCGCGCCGATGCGAAACGGATACGGGCGTATTTCGGGAACCGCGCTGACTGAGCAACCGCTGATTTGTCCGGCGGCGCATCGTTTACGTGCACGCCGTCCGGATACGGAACAGGAGAAAAATACAATGTATGAACTGATACGGGTATCCGAGCATTGCTACTACATTCAGAGCCCTGCCAGAATCTGACTTGTCCGGGGGCACGGTTCGCTCCTATCTTGCGTGGCTGAAGGATACCGGGAGGCTGGCTGTATAGTTTGAGGACAATAGGCTGCTGTGGGTGCGCAGAGCATAACCGTGCAGTCGGGAGAGGCAGGATCGCCGCGCAAAGGAAAAGGGCTGAAAACATTGCAAACCCGGCGAAAATGTGATATAATACAGGCATGAATACACCGATGGCAATAGCTTAACCCGGAAAGGACACATAGAGTATGATGCGAATCATTACCGGTTCCGCACGCGGTGTGCGGCTGGATACACTGGAGGGCGAGATGACCCGCCCGACTACCGAACGCGCCAAGGAGGCGGTTTTCTCCATCCTGCGTGCCCGGACGGATTTTTCCGGTGCGCGGGTGCTGGATCTGTTTGCCGGGTGCGGTCAGCTGGGGCTGGAGGCGCTGTCTGCCGGCGCCGCGCACGCGGTTCTGGTGGATCAGTCGCGAGAGGCGGTGCGCGTGATTGAGCGGAACGCCGCCAAGACCCGCCTTGCCGACCGCTGTACCGTGCTCTGCGCCGATGCGGCGTCCTACCTGCGCTCCCGCCGTGGGCACGAGGCGTTTGACTGCATTTTCCTTGACCCGCCCTACGCGATGCACGCCGTGGCGGCAACGGTCGAGGATATTCTGCGTGCCCGCCTGCTGGCACCCGGCGGACTGATTGTCTGTGAGAGCGGCGAGGCGGATCCGCTGGGCTTTGCCACGGGCACGGCACTGTCCGGTCATTTCACGCTCCTGCGCGAGGCGAAGTACGGAAAGGCGTATATCACATTGGTGACGGCGGCGTCAGCCGCCGGCGCCGGAGGAGGAGAAGCATGAGGAGCGCACTGATTCCCGGCAGTTTTGACCCCGTTACGCGCGGGCACGCAGACGTTATCCGCCGGGTGGCGGCACACTTTGACCGGGTGTATGTGGCGGTCATGCACAACGACATGAACCGGTACGTTGCCGGGGCGGCGGTCAAGCAGTACCGGTTTTCCGCAGAGGAGCGGGTGCAGATGGTGCGGCTTGCCTGCACCGGGCTGGAGAACGTCGAGGTTTTCGCGGACGGCGGAATGCTGATTGACCTTGTGGACAGGCTGGGGATTGACTGGATTGTCAAGGGCATCCGCAGCGAGGAGGACTATCGCTACGAGCAGTGCCACGCCCTCTGGAACCGGGCGCACAACCCCCGTGCCGAGACGCTGTACCTGCCGACCGACCCGGCGTTCGCTAACGTCAGCTCCACGCTGGCGCGGGCGGAACTGGCGGCGGGGCGGGTGCCGGACGAACTGCTTCCCACGGCGGTTGCCGCATATATACGGGAAACCTGCCCGCCTGCAGGACAGAAAGCGGCTGATTGCCCCGCGACGGGGGATTCTTCCCCCATTATACCGAAAACTGAAAACTGAAAAGGAGCGAAAACCATGCAGAACCTGAAGAAAAATATGATTATTGCCCGCATCACCGGTGCCGTGACGGGCGCCCTGCTGGGCGCGCTGGTGCTGGTGCTTGCCGCCATTCTGAAGCCGGAGACTGTCAGCGCCATTATCCACTGGACGCTGGTCATCTGCGGCGTGTTTACGATTATCAGCAACATTCCGGGGCTGATTTCCGGCATCGGCAACCTGAACACCGCCGAGGGCATGGTGGATTTCATCAGCGCGATGCTGGGAATCCTGCTGGGCTTCGCGCTGGTGCTCTTTCAGAACACCGTGCTGGTTATCGCTATCGGCGCGTACCTGATTCTGTTCCCGCTTCTGCGGGTGGTGCTGGCGCCGGATCGGGGACAGCAGCTGCGCCGCGAGGGCTGGCGGATGGCGATGGGCATTCTGCTGCTGGTGTTCCTGCCGCTGCTGTTTGATGCCGCCTTCCGGATTGTGCACATTCTGCTTCTGATAGCCGGCTGGGCTGTTATCGCGCTCTCTCTGGCTGCCGGGATTGTCGGCGTTGTCCGGATTGTCCGTGCGCCGAAGGCGAACCGCACCCACCGGCAGAATGCCGGCGGTCGCCGGAACGGCACGGTGTATGCCGACACGACCGGTGACGGGAAAATCGACACCATCTACATGGATACCGACCACGACGGGAAGCCCGATACCACGGTTCATATGGATAACTGACAGTGCAGGGGGTACGTTCCTTTGGGGGTGCCGAAGGGACTCCCGGTACGCAGTGCCGCGCGGGTTCTGGCGCAGGGGTGCAGGGAATCCGCACCGGCACCGCGTTTTCGTCACATTGCCCATTTGACAAACGCGGACAAATGTGCTACAATAGGCACGCATCGAGCAGCAAGCGCGTAAGACCGGATGGTCTTTACGCGTTTTTTTGCTGTCCGGAGAAAGGAACAGTGAGTATACAGATGGAAAACGCGGAAACCGAAACTAAAAATCAACCTGTCACAGGTCAGTCGGATCTGACCGAAAAGCCGCTGGGACGGCTGATGTTGCGCTATGCACTGCCCTGTACGGTGTCCCTGCTGGTCGGGGCACTGTACAATATCGTAGATCTCCTGTTCGTAGTCAACGCCGATTACCTCGGCTCCTACGGCAGCGCCGCCAATACGGTCGTGTTCCCGCTGACCGTCATTGCGCTGGGTATCGCCGTCATGATCGGGGACGGCTGCTGTGCCTTTGTCAGTATCAGTCTGGGCGCAGGACGGACGGCGGACGCCCACCGGAGCGTGGGCAACGCACTGTTGCTGTCCGTAGGAAGCAGTGCCGTCCTGACAGCGGTATACCTGCTTTTTGACGACTCTCTCCTCCGGCTGTTCGGCGGCGCAGTCAATCCGGAAACCTATGCGTTCGCCAAGGAGTATTTCTTCTGGATTGCACTGGGCATCCCGCTCTATATGTTCGGGCAGGCAATGAATCCCGTCATACGCTCGGACGGAAGCCCCCGCTTCGCCATGGCGGCTACGCTGGCGGGCGCCGTGACAAACCTGATTCTCGACCCTGTATTCATATATCCCCTGCACATGGGCATGGCAGGGGCGGCAATCGCAACGGTCATCGGGCAGGGTGTGACTGCCGGTCTGACGGTGTGGTACTTTTTCCGCATGAAAACCATTCGCCTGAATCGCGGCAGTTTCCGCCTCTCCCTGCGCCTGTGCGGGCAGTTCCTGTCGTTGGGTGTGACCAGTCTGCTGGCGCAGGCGTCGCTGGTACTGTCCATGGCGGCTGTGCAGAATGTCTGCAACATCTATGGCGCACGCGACCCGGTATTCGGGCAGGCGGCATACGCGCATATTCCGCTGGCGGTGCTGGGCATCGTGATGAAATACTACCAGATAGCCATTTCGGTGGCGGTCGGACTGGCGGCAGGCTGCATCCCGCTGGCGGGGTACAACATGGGTGCGCGGCGCTATGACCGGGTGCGCCGTCTGTTTGCCTGCCTGCTGATTGGAGAGGCGGCAGTCGGACTGCTGGCACTGCTCGTGGCGGAAATACTGCCGGGAGGTCTGGTGCGCCTGTTCGGCGCGGCAGGGGAAAGTGCGTACTACACGGATTTCGCCATCCGGAGCTTCCGCGTGTACCTGTGCATGATGGTGCTGTCCACGGTCAACAAGGGAACCTTCATATATTTACAGGCACTGGGAAAACCGGTACAGTCCACCATAGTGTCGCTGTGTCGGGAGGTTGTCTTCGGCGTGTCGCTGCCGCTGCTCCTGCCCGTGTTCTTTGGTCTGGACGGCGTGCTGTACTCCTTCCCGGCGGCAGACCTCCTGACCTTCCTCATCGCGGCCGTCATTCTCCTGCGTACCTTCCGGGAACTGCGGCGGAAGGCGGCTGCCTGCCCCACCATCTGACAGAATCCACAATCCTGCCGCCGACGGCGCCATTCCGCTTGTGCAGAGAGGAGAAAGTGAAAAACTTCCGGTTTCTCTATTGCATATTCATGCAGTTTGTGCTATAATTGCCGCATAAAATCAATGCTTTATGCAGAAACAGTGAATGATGCGGGGGGTACTGTCATGAGTGCTGAAAATAAGAAAATGAAAATCGTGCTTGCCTATTCGGGCGGACTGGATACATCGGTCATCATCCCGTGGCTGAAGGAGAACTATGACGATCCGGAAATCATTGCGGTATCCGGCAATGTCGGACAGGCGGACGAGCTGGAGGGGCTGGAGGCAAAGGCGCTGGCGACCGGCGCATCCAAGCTATATGTCGAGGATCTGACCGAGGAGTTCGTCAACGAGATGATTATCCCGACGGTGCAGGCGGGCGCCAAGTACGAGGAGTACCTGCTGGGTACGGCGCTGGCACGTCCCGTCATCGGCAAGCGGCTGGCGGAAATCGCCATCGCGGAGGGTGCGGACGCCATCTGCCACGGCTGCACCGGCAAGGGCAACGACCAGGTGCGGTTTGAGCTTGCCATCAAGGCATTTGCTCCCGGCATGAAGATTATCGCCCCGTGGCGTGAGTGGGACATCAAGTCCCGCGAGGAGGAAATCGACTACGCCGAGGCGCACCATGTGCCGCTCAAAATCAACCGGGAAACCAACTACTCCAAGGACAAGAATATGTGGCATCTGTCCCACGAGGGACTGGATCTGGAGGACGCCGGCAACGAGCCGCAGTACGAGAAGCCGGGCTTCCTGGAGATGGGCGTGTCCCCGCTGCGGGCACCGGATGAGCCGACCTACGTAACGCTGGACTTTGAGGCGGGCGTGCCGGTGGCACTGGACGGCGTTGCCATGAGCGCCAAGGACATCATCCTCAAGCTGAATGAGGTCGGCGGCGCCAACGGCATCGGGCTTCTGGACATCGTGGAAAACCGTCTGGTCGGCATGAAGTGCCGGGGCGTGTACGAGACGCCGGGCGGAGCCATCCTGTACTTCGCGCACAACTATCTGGAAACGCTGTGCCTTGACAAGGCTGTCATGCACAAGAAGCAGGAGCTTGCCATCACGTTTGCGGATCTGCTCTACAACGGGCAGTGGTACACGCCGCTCCGGGAGGCGCTGTCCGCCTTTGTCACCAAGACGCAGGAGCACGTGACCGGTAAGGTAAAGGTCAAGCTGTACAAGGGCAACATGATCAAGGCGGGTGCATGGAGCGACTGGTCGCTCTACTCCGAGGAGATCGCCACCTTCGGAGAGGATCACGTCTACGATCAGAAGGACAGCAAGGGCTTCATCAACCTGTGGGGACTGCCGGTGTCCGTACAGGCGCAGGTCAAGGCAAAGAATCAGGGCAAGTAAATCGGCAGAATACAGTTTGCTGACAAAACCGGGGGATTTCCTGACGGAAGTTCCCCGGAATTCTTTGAATAGCAGAGGGAAAAGACCATGGAAAAGATGTGGGCAGGGCGGTTTGAGAAGGCGCTGGACTCCCGCGCAAACGATTTCAATTCCTCCATCCGCTTTGACAGCCGGATGTACCGGCAGGATATTCAGGGCTCGCTCGCGCACGCCGCCATGTTGGCGGCGCAGGGCATTCTGTCGGCGGAGGATCTGGAAGCGATTACGTCCGGGCTGACCGGCATTTTGGAGGACATCGAATCCGGAAAGCTGCCGTTTGACCCGGAGGCGGAGGATATTCATATGTTCGTGGAGGCGGAGCTGACCGCGCGGGTAGGCGACGCGGGCAAGCGCCTGCACACGGCGCGCAGCCGCAACGATCAGGTTGCACTGGACATCCGGCTGTACCTGCGTGAGCAGGTCGGCACCGTCACGGAACAGCTCCGGGAACTTCTGCGTGCCATTCTGGAGCAGGCGCGTGCCCATGTGGACACCGTTATGCCGGGGTACACCCATCTCCAGCGGGCACAGCCCATCACCTTTGCCCAGCACCTGCTGGCTTACGGCATGATGTTCGACCGCGACGTCGGGCGTCTGGAGGATGCCGCCCGGCGCATGAATCTATGCCCGCTCGGCTCCTGCGCGCTGGCGGGAACCACCTACCCCACCGACCGGGGTATGGTGGCGCGGGCGCTGGACTTTGACGGCGTGACGCGCAACAGTCTGGACGGCGTATCCGACCGGGATTTCTGCGTGGAGCTTCTGGCGGCGCTGTCCACGGTCATGATGCATCTGTCCCGGCTGTCCGAGGAAATCATCCTGTGGTCGTCGTGGGAGTTCCGGTTCATTGAACTGGACGACGCCTACACCACCGGTTCCAGCATTATGCCGCAGAAGAAGAATCCCGACATGGCGGAGCTTGTGCGCGGCAAGACCGGGCGGGTATACGGCGACCTGATGGCTACGCTGACCATGCTCAAGGGGCTTCCTCTCGCCTACAACAAGGATATGCAGGAGGACAAGGAGGCGATTTTTGACGCCTTCGACACGGTTTCGCTGTGTCTCGGCATTCTGCCGCCCATGCTGCGCACCATGCGTGTCCGCGCCGACAATATGCGCGCGGCGGCGCAGAAGGGCTTCATCAACGCGACCGACCTTGCCGACTATCTGACGCGCAAGGGGCTTCCCTTCCGGGCGGCGTACAAGGTTTCCGGGCAAGCTGTGGCATGGTGCATTCACCACGGCGAGGTGCTGGACACCGTGCCGCTTGCGGTATACAAGACCTTCTCGGACTGCATTGAGGAAGATGTGTATGCTACCATTGATCTATCCACCTGCGTCCGTGCCCGCACGAGCGAAGGCGGAACCGGGCATGATTCCGTGCTGGCGCAGATTGCGTGGCTTGAAACCCGGGTGGGCGGGTGAGGTTGTCCCCGCGGGGGCGCTGTTCCTTATGGCAGCGGCTTTTTCCTGCCGTCCCAGTGCCTTTTTGGGAGTGGCTTGCCCCGGCGTTGCCGGCTCATCCCAACCTTTGCCGAATTTGTATGCCCCCATCCCCCCCGACCCCCTTCCCCAGCGGGGAAGAGCGCTCTGCGAGCGCGGGTCGGGGGGGATGGGGGCAAAAAATCTATACGGGGGCAGGATAAAGCCGACAACGCCGGGCACAGACGCCATAACTCATCGGAACGGCATGGCGAACCGACGCAGCAGGGGGCAGGTTCCCGCCGGAAAGTAAAAACGCAAAATTGATTTATAAACTTATGATTGATAAAACTTCCCCTGCCAGCTGTTCGCTGCATACAGTGCTTTGTCAATATCATTCAACACCGACGTCTTTCTGCGGCTCCACAGAGGGGCAAGCAGATCCGCCGCCATGCCGTCCCCGGTCAGCCGACCGATAACGGTCTGCGGGGGAAGCAGCTCCAACGCCCGCACGGCAACCCGGATGTAGGCATCCCGCTCCATGGGGACATAGCGCCCCTCCCGGTACATCCGTTCCAGCGCCGTGCCGCGCAGAATGTGCAGAAGATGTATCTTGACCTGATCGGGACGCAGTGCCGCCACCGCACGCACCGTGTCCAGCATGGCTTCCTCATTCTCTCCCGGCAGTCCGAAAATCAGATGCACGCAGAGAAGTATGCGCCCGGACGCCGCCCGCAGGCGGGTGTAGCCGTCCGTAAAATCCCGGTAGGTGTGCCCCCGGTTGATGCGCCGCGCCGTTTCGTCGTGCGCGGTCTGCAGCCCCAGCTCCACGGTCAGGACGGTGCGCTCCGCCAACTCCGCCAGGTACGCCGTCACATCGGGCGGCAGGCAGTCGGCGCGGGTGGCGATGTTCAGTCCCACCGCATCCGGGAAGGTCAGCGCCTCCTCAAACAGTCCGCGCAGGACAGGCAGGGGCGCATACGTGTTGGTATGCGCCTGAAAGTACGGGATACACGCGCACCCCTGCCACTTGGCGTCCAGTGCCCGGCGGGTAATGTCGTACTGCTCCCGAAGGGGGACGATCGCGGGCTGGGCGCAGTCTCCGCTGCCGCGTCCGGAACAGTAGATGCACCCGCCGGTGCCGCACCGCCCGTCTATGTTCGGGCAGGTCAGTCCGGCGTCCAGCGGTATTTTCGCGCACTTTCTGCCAAAGGTGCGGCGGAGCCAGTAATCGTATGTATAGTAGCGTTTGTTGCTGTCGGAATACGGGTACGGGTTGGTATCTGCCTGACGGCTGTGCATGGGCGGTTGACTTCCTCTCTGCCGTCTGCGCGGCGGGTCTCGCGGAGTGCCATCTCGCCGGCACTCCGTTTGCAGAGTATTGCAGGTATATGGGTATAATTGTAGCACGCCGTGCGGCGATTGTAAAGGGGGGACGCGGACATTTGCGGCGCATTTATTCGCGCCTCTGCATTTTTGTCCTGCGTTTCCCTGAAAGCTCTGTTGATTTTTTCCCTTTTCCGTGGTAGAATGGTGTGGAAATGCTGCACCCGGCGGGATTTGCGTCTGCCCTGCCGCTCACAGAGCACCGGGTACCGTCCGGAATGCCGTGCCGCTCCCGACGCAGATGCAGGGGTGCCGGGGACAGGCACCCCGAAAGGCACCGGAACACTGCCCCTCCCCCAAAAAAGCAAAGAAAGGACACTTTTGCTGACGCAAAAGTCACGGTTACAGTTACAGGAATGAACATACGGTATGCTACAACCGGCGATATCGCCGCGGTCGCCGCAGTGGAGGCAGAATGCTTCCCCCCGGCGGAGGCGGCAGCCGAGGAGGACTTCGCCGAAAGAATACGGCAGTACGGCAATCACTTCTGGCTGATGTACGACGAGGATAAACTGATTGCGTTCGTGGACGGCTTTGTGACCGACCAGCCGGATCTGACCGATGAAATGTACGGAAATGCGGCAATGCACAACGAGAACGGCGCGTGGCAGATGATTTTTGGCGTCAATACACTGCCGGAGTACCGCAGGCGCGGGTACGCGGGCATACTGATCTGCCACGCCATTGACGATGCAAGGCGGCAGGGACGCAGGGGACTTGTGCTGACGTGCAAGCAGAGGCTGATTCCCTACTACGCCAAGTTCGGGTTTGCGGATGAGGGCGTATCCGACAAATCCACGCACGGGAATGCCGTGTGGCACCAGATGCGGCTGCGTTTCTGAAGGGAACCGCGACGCAATCCGGCAGGTACAACAGAAACAGAACCGGCAGGCAGGATTTCCTGCTTGCCGGTTCTTTCGGGTTGCGTTTTATTTCCGGTTGCGCCTGCGTCTGCGGCTCAGAGCCGCCCCGCCGAGCGCCAGCACGCCGACACTGCCCAGCGCCCCGCCCAGTGCGGAGGAGCAGCCGGATGCTGCAGAATCAGCTGTGGTGCCAGCCGTGGTATCGGTCGGATCCGGCACCGTCGTGCCTCCGGTCGTCACGGTGTCGGCTCCGGTGGCAGTGGCGGTTTCCGTTTCGGTTTCCTTCGCTGTCTCCGTATCGGTTGCCGGTTCCGTATCGGAATCCGGTTCGGGGGCAGTATCGGTTGCGGGTTCCGCCGTGGTTTCCGTAACAGTCTCCGTCTCCGTGCCGCCGGAAGATTTCAGGGAAAGGACAAACTGCGCCGAGCCGATCCATTCGCCCCGATCGTAGCTGCGTCCCCGGATAATCAGGTAATCCTCATACAGATAGAGGTAGTAGCCCTCCGACCCGACGATGCCGACGTTGGTCGCCATGCAGTCGTCATCCCACAGGTACGCGCAGGACGCGGTACTGACCACGGCGGGCAGCTTGCTGTCTGCCGGCTTGACCGTGTGCTCGGACTCCATGGTCCAGTGGCTGTGACCGGAGAACAGCACGACCTCCGGGTACTGCTTCAGGATGCTGTGCAGTCGGTCGGACTGCTTGACGCCGTGCCAGTCCTGATACTGGAACGTCCCCGCAACTGTATCCATCAGACCCTGATGCAGGAACAGGAAGGTCGGGCGCCCCTCCGCACGGTCCTTCGCAAGCGTTTCGTTCAGCCATGTCAGCTGGGTTTCGGACAGGTCGGCGTATAGTCCCGCCGCCTCGCCGCCAAGGAACACGAAATGGTAGCCGCCGATCCATGTATCGAACCAGACCGTCTCCGAACTGTTGCCAGTGCCTTTCAGGAAACGCTGAATCTGCCCCTTTGCGCTCAGCCCGCCGCTAAAATCGTGGTTGCCGATGCTGCACAGGACAGCGGGCAGTCCGTCGCCCGCCTGCGCGATGAGGCGGTTGAACGCCTCGTATTCGGAAGTCAGCCCGTGGTCGGCGATGTCGCCGTTGATGAAAATGCCCATGCTGTCCGGCGAAAGCGACCGGATGTCCGCCAGTGCCTGGGCGAAGTGCCGGTTGTGCAGGTGGTCGTCCGAAGCATTGAGGTGGATGTCGCTCATGACCTGCAGCTCGCCCAACAGCTTGCCGGGGTCAAAATCCGCCGCGCCGGCAGGCAGAAGCGCCTCCGTGCCGCGTGCGGAATCGGTGTTTTCCCGCCGCGCAAAGACCAGCAGGCGGTCGGCACCGGCGGGAATCAGCGAATTGTCCGCCAGCCGGACGGTGGTCGTCGCGCCGGTGCGGGCAAAGGCTGCCGCCGCGCTCCAGCCGGGCAGCACGCCGTCGGCATTCGCCCAGTACGCGACATAGGATTCCGGTTTGACGCTGCCCGCGCCCTCCGTGACGGTCAGCGTGCCGTCCGCGCGTCCGGCACCCGCACCGGCGGACGTATAGACGGCGGAAGCGGGGGCGTCCGGGGTCTGCTCCGGGGGCAGTTTCACGGTAAAGGCGACCTGCGCCAGCACGGTATACCCGTCATTGGAACACAGGAACATAACATAGTCCCCGGCTGGAATCTCCAGCAGGGCGCCGCGCTCGTTCCTGTACTCCGCATCGCGTATGCTCTTCTGCCCACCGGAGGTATTGCCGTCCTTGGCGACGTAGTACCAGTAGATGGACGCCTTTCCGGCGCCAGGACCGCCGTCGGAGGCGGCGTACAGCCCCACCCAGTCGGCTCCGGAGCCGGTCGCGGTCACGAGTATATCCTCGCCCTCCGTGTAGGTAGTTTTATTCAGCGTCAGCAGTTCCGTCCCGGCTGCCGTCCCGGCTGCCACCGCGGGCACTGCAACCGACAGGGCTGTCAGGGTCAGGAGCAGGGCAAGCAGGGCGGCTGCTGTTTTCTGTCCGCATTTCATGGTATTCGATTCCTCCAGATAGATGAGTTTGCCGCGGCAACGGTTCCGGACTGCCCTGCCGTGCGGGGCACCCGGCGCATTGCAGCCGTCAGGCATTCCGGGACGCCGCTATATGCCGCGCCACAAACACACCGGACGCCGAAGCGTGCGAGAGCGAGTGCGTCACGCCGGAGCAGTCGCCGATGACATACAGCCCCTTGTGGCGGGTCTGCAGGGTATTGTCAATCTCGACTTCCATGTTATAGAACTTGACCTCCACGCCGTACAGAAGCGTGTCGTCGTTGGCAGTACCGGGCGCAATCTTGTCCAGCGCATAGATCATCTCGATGATGCCGTCCAGAATGCGCTTGGGCATCACCAGACTCAAATCGCCCGGCGTCGCCGACAGGGTAGGCTCTATGAAAGCCTCCTCAATGCGTCCGTGCGTGCTGCGCTGTCCGCGGATGAGGTCGCCGAAGCGCTGTACCATCACGCCGCCGCCCAGCATATTGGACAGCCGCGCCACCGATTCGCCGTAGCCGTTGGAATCCTTGAAAGGCTCCGAAAAGTGCTTGGACACCAGCAGGGCAAAGTTGGTGTTGGCGGTGTGCTTGGCGGGATCCTCGTAGGAGTGCCCGTTGACCGTCACGATGCCGTTGGTGTTCTCGTTGACCACCACGCCGTGCGGGTTCATGCAGAACGTGCGGACAAGATCCTGAAATTTCTCCGTCCGGTAGATGATTTTCGACTCGTACAGCTCGTCGGTCAGATGTGCGAACACCTCGGCGGGCAGCTCGACGCGCACGCCGATGTCCACCCGGTTGGAGCGCGTGGGAATCTGCATCTCGTGACAGACCGTCTCCATCCACTTACTGCCGGAGCGCCCGGCGGAGATGACGCACTGCGAGCCGGTAAACTCCTGCCCGCGGCTGACGACGGCAAAGCCCTCGTCAGTCTTGCGGACCTCCTCCACAGGCGAATTGAAGTGGAACTCCACCTTGGAGGACAGCTCCTCGTACAGATTCTTCAGCACGATGTAGTTGATGTCGGTGCCGAGGTGCCGCACCGAGGCGTCCAGCAGGTGCAGTCCGTTCTGGAGACACAGCTTTTTGATGTGGCTGTTGGCGGTGGAGTAGAGAGCGGTTCCCTGTCCGCCGTGGGCAAGGTTGATTTCATCGACATACTTCATCAGGTCGATTGCCTGCTTCTTGCCGATATACTCGTGCAGGGTGCCGCCGAACTGATTGGTAATATTGTATTTTCCGTCCGAGAACGCGCCCGCGCCGCCGAAGCCGTTCATGATGGCGCAGGTCTTGCAGCCCATGCAGGATGTCACTTTCACCCCGTCGATGGGGCACTTGCGCTTCTCCAACGGGTTGCCTGCCTCGAAAACAGCGATGCGCAGCTCCGGTCTGAGGCGGGACAGCTCGTAGGCTGTGAAGATACCGCCGGGGCCTGCTCCGATAACGATAACGTCATACTGATTCTGATGATTCATGGTGGGATGCCTTTCTGGATTCTATCCGGTTCTGTTCATGACGTGCGCCGCGGCACAATCCATTAAATTATATCACGGACATGTCACAGTGGCATGAAAAAAAACCGGACAATTTGTAAATTCCGGGCTTGCCGCCCTGCAGAAAAAAAGAACCGGCACAGCGCCGGTTCCCATCGTTCCGTTTTCCCAACCGGAGGACAATCCGGAAAAGTTCCCGGGAACTTCTTCCGGGAAGCCCCCGGCATCCCTCCAGCACCTCAGATTACATAGAAGAAGATGCAGAAGAACTGAAACAGACTGCCGAGCAGGACGAACAGGTGAAAGACAGAGTGCATATAGGGCGCACTGCCGCGTCTGCCGGCGCGGACATACAGCACGGCGCCCAGCGTGTAGGCGATGCCGCCGCCGACCAGCCACAGAATGCCCGGCAGGGGGACGGATTCCAGCACGGGGCGGATGGCGAACACGACGGACCAGCCGACGCCGACATAGCAGAACATGGAAAGTGCGGCATACTTTTTCAGGTCGATGGCGGTCAGCACGGTGCAGAGCGTGCACAGCCCGAACACCACACCGAACAGCCCCCAGCTCCAGCCCGGCGATACCCGGCGGATGGAGCAGAGCAGAATGGGCGTGTAACTGCCGCAGATCAGGGCGTAGATGGTACAGTGATCCATAATCTGCATGACTTTTTTGGCAGTCGGTGACGAGAGCGGCAGTCCGTGATACACGCTGGACATGGTATACAGCAGTATCAGCGATGCACCGTACACGGCACTGCTGACGACAGCCCATGCGTCGCCCTTCAGCGCAGAGAATACCACGCAGAGCGTCAGCGCCACAATGCCGAAGGCGGCGCCCACAATGTGGGACACCATATTGAATATTTCCTCCCCGCGGGTGTAGTCCGGGAGAATGCGGTCACACAGTTTGGTACGTGTCACGGATTCATGCCTCCTTGCTCAGGGGAACCCCCTGAAAAATATGCGGTATATGCGTTACGGTTACGCTTTTGCCAGCCTGCGGCAGGACGGATCGCCGAGGAAGAACAGCGCCAGTGCGCCGGGTCCCACGTGCGCGCCGGTCACAGGCTCGTACATGACGGTCATAATTTCGTGCGGCGGGCGGTTGCGGTTGAGCAGGGCAATCAGCGTCTGCACATCCGGGTAGCAGTCGCAGTGCGCGATGCCGATGCACTGCTGCTCCGGATTCTCTACCAATGCGTCATACCGGTCAGCCAGTGCCTGAATGGACGCCCGGCGCCCGCGCACCTTGGCGCAGGAGAGTATCTGCCCCTGCTCGTTGGAGCACAGCACCGGCTTGATGCCCAGCGCCGTACCCAGCAGTGCCGCCGCCCCCGACAGGCGGCCGCCGCGCTTGAGGCAGAACAGGTCGTCCACCGTGAAAATCTGGCTCATCCGCAGCCGGAGACTGTTCAGACGGTCGGCGACCTCGTCCAGCCCGACGCCCGCGTCGCGCAGTTTTGCCGCCTCCAGCACCAGCAGTCCCTCGCCGAGCGACGCCGACAGCGTATCCACCGTACGTATCCTGCGTGCAGGATACTGCTCGGACAGGATGTGCGCCGCCTGCGTGGCGCTGTGGTAGGCGCCGCTGATGCCGGAGGACATCCCCACGAGCAGAATGTCGTGCCCCGCTTCCAGCACCGGATCCATGGCGCTGATGTACTGATGTACATTTATCTGGGAGGTCGTCACGACCTTCCCGTTCCGGATGGCATTGTAGAAGGCGCTCCCGTCAAACGCCTCCGAGCCGGGGCAGGGGATGCCCTCGGGGTGCTCCGGCGGACAGTAAAAGAAGGGGATGCGTTTCAGATCGTATTCGCGGACAATCTTGTCCGGCAGATTGGCTGACGTATCGGTAAAAATTACATAATCCATGTCCGGTTCTCCTGACATCTAATATCGCATATTATATTACCACACATCGGGCACAATGTCAATAGAAAAAGCAAATTTATTTTCTGATTTTTTATACCGCGAACTCTTGCAATCAGACACAGGATGTGCTATAATGGACGCAATTATACAGGGGAGGAGACGGGCATATGGCTTTTGATAAGGAATTGGTTGCCGCCAAACTGCGCCGCTGGGAAAAATACCTGCGGGAGTACAGGCTGCCGGAATGGGAGAACCTTCCCGATCTGGGGCTGTACATGGAGCAGGTCACGGTGCTGATGAAGCAGTATCTGGACTATCTCCCGCCGGAACTGAAGGAGGAGCAGTTCATCACGGCTTCCACCATCAACAACTACGTGCGCATGAAGATTATGCCGGAACCGCGCCGGAAGCGCTACTACCGCATCCATCTGGCGTACCTCATCGTCATTCTGACGCTCAAGCAGAGTCTGAGCATCACCATG
The DNA here is from genome assembly GCA_963643175.1 of bacterium. Lineage (GTDB taxonomy): Bacteria > Bacillota > Clostridia > Oscillospirales > CAG-272 > CAMEON01. The sequence goes on along the minus strand of CAVIJF010000004.1, from coordinate 30,883 downwards.
ATACGCGACCTTCTGCCGCTGGATCAGCCGGAGGAGGAGATGGAGGCATTCTACCGGATGTACGCCGCACGGCACCGCGTCGTGTCGGAATACTTCGTACAGCAGGTGCGTGCGGCGGCAGGTGCCATCCTCGACCACGACCAGCCCAGCCGGACCGCCGTGGAGAACGCCAGCGACCTCATCATCGCCTCTGCCATGGTGGGCGGACTGACCCGCCTGCTGGCGGAGAAGCTGCTTCTGCTGGAGGGACAGAACACGGCGGAGGAAACGCCCACCGCGCAGTCCGCACCGGAGGCACCGGCTCTGCCGGAGTCCGATGCGCCCGCCGAGGTCGCAGGCGAAGTGCCGGCGGACCCGACGGTGCCGGAAGCCGGAGGGCAGAAGGCATGAAACAGCTGCTGATGCTACGACCCGCCGCACCGGTCACGCCCCGTCCCCTGCCGGCGGGGTATGCGTTCGTGCCGTTCGGCGGGACGCAGGCGGAAATCGACGACTGGCTGACCATCTGTGCCGCCGGACTTCTGCCCGACACCGACCCGCACTGGTTTGAGGACTCCATCCGCAACTACCCCGACCTCGACCCCGCCCGCGACCTCTTCTTTGTCACGGACGCGGAGGGCGTGCGCATCGCCACCTCCGCCGCCGTGCGGCACGCGGACGACATGGGCTACATCCACATGGTGGGGTCGCTCCCCGCCTGCCGCAGCAGGGGCATCGGGCACGCCATGCTGGCGCACGCGCTGGAAGCTCTGCAGGCACGCGGCTGTCCGGCGGTCACGCTGACCACCGATGACCACCGCCTTGCCGCCATCAAGACCTATCTGGACGCCGGGTTCCGTCCCGTGCTCTGCTACGACCCCGACAGCGACATGCGCGCGCGCTGGGACGCCGTGACAGCGGCGCTCGGGTATGGGTCGGTCGCCTATATACAGGAAGCATAAAGGCAATACCTTCTCCCCGGATCCGGGCGGTTCGGGGATTTTTGCCGGCTGTCCGGCTGTCACAGCAAAGGAAGCGCCGCATGAATCCGCGCTTTCCGGACATCGCAAAGCGGAAAAACAGGGAGATACAGAAAAATGGAGCACAAACAGACAACGCACAACGGGACGGCGGGCGCCGTCCGTACCGCCCGCGCGCGGGCATTGGATGTCGCCTACATCGGCATGGCTGCCGCCGTGCTGGCGGTCTGCTCGTGGATAGCGGTGCCACTGCCCAAGCCGCTGGTGTCCTTCACCATGCAGACCTTCGCCGTAGCGCTGATTTCCGGACTGCTCGGCGTCCGCCGGGGCACCGCCGCCGTGGCGGTGTGGCTGGCGCTGGGGGCGCTGGGCGTACCGGTGTTTGCCGGGTTCAACGGCGGCATTGCCTATATGCTCGGCTCGACCGGCGGCTATCTGTGGGGCTTCCTGCTCTGGGCGCCGATGGAGGGCTTCCTGTTCCGGCTGGGCAGGGGGAAACTGCCGCTGCTGATTGCCGGCATGGTCGCGGGACTGGTGCTGTGCTATGCCTTCGGCACGGCGTGGTTCATGGTGGTCTATGCCCGCACGACGGGTCCGGTGGCGCTGTCCACCGTGCTTGGCTGGTGCGTCCTGCCCTACCTGCTGCCCGACGCGCTGAAGCTGGCAATGGCGGTTCCGCTGGTTCTGCGGGGGCGCCGGTGGGTGCGGAACTGAAACAACCGCCTGCCGTGCGCGGATTATTTTTCAAATAATCCGTTATTATACAAAGTTTTATAATTGTTTATATGTAATTCATAAATGTGGAATACAATGTGGACGGCGGCGGTTCACCCGCTGTTGCATTACACTTACGGAGGCTTTACCATGTACAATATCATGGTTGTAGAGGACGACTACAACACCAGAAAACTGATGTGCACCGTACTGGAGCGGAACGGCTATGTGTCGGTTCCGGCAAATGACGGGATGGACGCATTGAGACAGCTTTCCAACACACACATTGACCTGATTCTGCTGGACATCATGATGCCCAACATGGACGGGTATGAGCTGACGCAGACCCTGCGTGCGCAGAGCAATATGATTCCGATTCTGATGGTGACAGCAAAGCAGACGCCCGCCGACAAGCACCGCGGCTTCATGCTCGGCACCGATGACTATATGACCAAGCCGGTGGACGAGGAGGAAATGGTCCTGCGTATCGCCGCCCTGCTGCGCCGCTCCCGCATCGTCAGCGAGCGCAAGCTGATCGTAGGCAATACGATTCTGTTCTTCGACGCCCTTTCCGTCCGCACGGACGGGGACTCGTCGTCCCCGGCGGGCGGCATCGAGCTGCCGCAGAAGGAGTTCCTGCTCCTGTTCAAGCTGCTGTCCTATCCGAACCAGATATTTACGCGCCGGCAGCTGAAGGAGGAAATCTGGGACGGCAACAACGAATCTGACGAGCGCACCATTGATGTACATATCAGCCGCGTGCGCGACCGTTTCCGTGACAACCGCGACTTCGCAATCGTGACAGTGCGCGGGCTGGGCTATAAGGGAGTGTACCTGAAATGAAACGCCGGGTGCCCCGGCGTTCTGCCGGGGCACCGGTGCTGTCGGGGCGCTGCCGATTCGTCCGCTCCTTCAGCAACCGGATGATTCTGCTTATCGCGGTCATCATGGTTTCGGCATCGCTGTTCACGGTTCTGCTGTACTGCCTGCTGTACCCGGTACTGCCGGGGGAGGTGTACGCGCCGATTCTTGCCATCGTGCTGAGCCTTGCGGTCTGCCTGATTGCCGGCTTCCTTCTGTCCGTTGCCATTTCCAAGCGAATATCCCGCCCCTTTGAGCAGCTTATCCGCGCAACAGAGAAGATTGCGCAGGGCGATTTCAGCGTCCGGCTGGACGAAACGGCGGATCCGGATTCGGATCTGGGTGCTCTCCAGCGCAGCTTCAACCATATGGCAAGCGAGCTGAACAGCACCGAGATTTTCCGGAACGACTTCATCAGCAACTTTTCCCACGAGTTCAAGACGCCCATTGTGTCCGTGCGCGGCTTCGCGCGGCTGCTGCAGGACGAGAATCTGACGGCGGAACAGCGGCGGAAGTACGTGGACATCATCGCCGCCGAATCCGACCGCCTTGCCAATATGGCGACCAACATTCTGCTGCTCTCCAAGTTGGAGAACCGGCAGATTGTGACCGACCGCACGTGCTTCTGCCTGGACGAACAGCTGCGCCACGCCGTCCTGACGCTGGAAAAGCAGTGGTCGTCCCGGAACATTGAGCTGGAAATCGATCTGGACGAGATTATGTACGAGTTCAACGAGGATATGCTCCTGCAGGTGTGGCTCAACCTGTTCGGCAATGCCTTCAAGTTCACGCCGGACGGCGGCACGGTTTCCTGCACACTGCGGCAGGAGAACAACGAGGCGGTCGTCCGCATCCGGGATACGGGCTGCGGCATGAGCGACGAGGTAAGACAGCGCATTTTCGAGAAGTTCTATCAGGGGGATACCTCCCACAGTGCCGCCGGGAACGGCATCGGACTGACGATTGTCAGCCGGATTCTGGTTCTCTGCGGCGGCAGTATAGAAGTGGAAAGCAGTCCCGGCGGCGGCAGTACCTTCACGGTGCACCTGCCCCTGACTGCGTAAGCGTTTTTTCCGCAGAGGCGGAGGAAAGGAGTAGCTTCCGTGAAACAGAAGCGGGCAGACAGGCAGAAACCGATGAGCCGTGTCCGGGCATCCGTGGTTCTGTCGGTTGCGTCGGCGGTGTTCACCGGACTGACGGTGCTGGGCATATGGCTGATGTGGCACTACATGGACGACCCCGCCAAGGTGCGGGACATCATCGGCGACCACTATGTGCTGGGTGCACTGTGCATGATTCTGATTTCCCTGATTCAGGTCGTGGTGGCGCTGATTCCCGGTGAGCTGGTGGAAATATCCGCCGGCTACGTGTTCGGCGCGTGGGGCGGAGCGTTGCTCTGCCTGCTCGGAACCACGCTGGGCAGTGTGCTGGTTCTGCTGCTTGTGCGGCGGTTCGGCGGGCGGTTCGTGTACACCTTTTACCCGAAGGAAAAAATCGATGCCCTGCCGGTTCTGCGCGACCCGAAAAAGCGGAATTTCCTGACGTTGGTGCTGTTCCTGATTCCCGGTACGCCCAAGGATCTGCTGACCTACGGCATCGGGCTGACGGACATGAGCATTCCCTCCTACCTTGCCCTGACCACGGCGGCGCGGTTCCCGTCCGTCATCACATCCGCGGTCGGCGGGAACGCCGTCGGAGAAAAGAGATACCTCTGGGCGGTGGCTGTGTTTGCCGTGACAGCCGCCATCAGTCTGGCGGGGCTGTGCGTATACAACCGCATCAGCAAGCGCCGTGTGGCGGAAGGTGCCGGTGCCGCCGGACAGCCTCAACTGCGGCGCCGATTCCGGCGCTTGCGCCTCCGCGACCGCCGCTTCCGGTGCCGGCGCGACCGGACGCCGTGACGGTCGTGACGGAGAAAAGTAAAGGCTTCACCGCGAAATTGCACCATCGGAATTGCGCGGTGAAGCCTGAAATGAAAAGACACCCTCTCCCGTTCAGGACAGAGGGTGTCTCTTTTGTTTCAGAGTCTCCGGGGCGCCACAGCGCCGACCGTCAGGCGTCTTTCTTGACATTCAGGACCTGCTTGCCGTCGTAGAAACCGCACTTCTTGCAGACGTGATGGGGCTTGACCATCTCGTTGCACTCCGGGTTGGAGCACTTTACCAGACCGACTGCCGTCAGCTTAGTATTGTTGGAACGTCTCGAATCTCTGCGAGCCTTGGAAACTTTACGCTTTGGTACTGCCATTTTGACACCTCCTCTTTGGGCAATACGGGTACACGCGCGGGTGCTCCCGCCATGCCCCTATGTCTATCTGAGTCCCCTTGCGGGTATCATTCAAAAATAAAGTAGAATCAGGACTTTGAGCCTTCCTCCCCGTCCCCGTCAAAGCGGAGCGAGGCAAGCGGCGCCCAGCGCGGGTCGATCTCGCGCGTCACGCAGCCGCAGGCGCCCTCACGCAGCGGCTTCCCGCACACCGGGCAGAGCCCGGGGCAGTCCTCCCTGCACAGCAGGCGCATCGGGAAGGAGAGAATCAGCGCCTCGCGCACGGCATCGTCGGCGTCCAGCATCCCGTCGTTCAGCACGAGATACTCGTCCACGTCCTCCTCCAGCTGTTCCTCGGTAAGCGTTCCCTCGGTGACGATGGTACGCTCAAAGGGAATGGAGAACACGCCGCTCACAGGGTCAAGGCACCGGGCACAGGAACCGCAATAGGGCACGGTTGCCGTTGCCGCCAGCCGCATATAGCCTCCCCGATTGGTCACTTCTCCGGTCAGGTGGGCGCGATCCGTCAGTTCGACGCCTGCCGGAGCCTCCGGCTCGATATAAACATCCACGCCCATCCGGGCTGTTTCCCCCCTCAGCAGGGGTCTGAGATCCAGATTCAAGCCGTGCTCTCCTTTCGCCGGACAGTTCACAAAATGCGGCAACGATAATTATACCCGATTCGGATGGGTTTGTCAAGGGTTTTGTGAAAAAAAGCCGCGGGGCGGTTTTGGGGTGCCGGTGCCCGGCAGGGCTTGTTCCCCGGCGGAACCGGTTTTGGGTTGTGTTCCGGATACTTTTCTGGGGTCTGTCCCCGGCGTCACCGGTTCGTCCTGCGTTTGCATAGTTTTTTGTCCCCCATCCCCCCAAAAAACTTTCTCCACCCCCTTGACATTCCGCTGTTTTGTGCTATACTGTATGCAGGTACAACGATGTATGTACAATCAAATACTACGGGGGTTCCCACTATGGACACTACGGAACGGAAAATCACGAAAATCGCACGCGAGGCGGAGAAGCTGGTTCTGCTCACCCTGCGCGAGGACGGCGTAGGCACGGCGGAAATCGACCTGATCCATGCCCTGCGCCATAACCCCGGCTGTACGCAGGCAAAGCTGGCGGAAATCCTGCACGCGGACAAAGCCGCCATCGCAAGGCGGACAAAAAACCTTGAGACCAAAGGCTACCTCGTCCGCGAGAATGACCCGAAGGACAGGCGCAGTCAGCTGCTTTTCCCGACGGAAAAGGCGGAAACGCTGAAATCCTCCAAGGCGGAAATCGAAGCCGCCTTCTATGAGTACCTGACGTCCGGGCTGACGGAACAGGAAGCGGAAACCTTTGCGGCACTGCTGGACAGACTGTATACGGCGTCGAAAACCGAAAGCCGCGCGGGGTTCCCGCACTTCATCGGGAAGTGACAGCCGTGAACACAGACAGAATGGGGCACCCCGACAGGCTCGGCACATACTTCCGCGCTGAATGGCTGCCGCTGAGCTTTGTCGCCCTTTCGGGACTGTTCTACAATGTGGGTCTGCTGGCGTCGCCGTGGTTTGAGGGGCGGCTGGCTCAGTGCCTTGCCGATATTCTGGGCAGAAAACAGACCGCTGATGCAATGGCAGGGCTGGTTCTTGCCTACTTCGCCGTCACGCTGGCGGTGCAGGCGGCGCGGTTTGTCAAGCGATTCTATGTCCGTCGCTTCGCCAACAACATCAATCGCCGCATGAAGGGCATCCTGTACGCGAACCTGCTCCGGCAAAGCCCTGCGGCATCGGAACGGGAGAGTGCGGGGGATCTGATGACCCGGGCCGTCTCCGATGTGGACGACTGCGCGGAGGGAATGCGCAAATTCACGACCGAGGTATTCGATACGGGCGTGGCTCTGCTGGGCTACGTCGTCCTGCTGTTCGTGTACGACTGGCGGCTGGCGTGCATCAGCCTGCTTTTTACCCCGGCATCCTACTTCTGCGCGGCGCGGATGAAAAAGCCGGTGCAGCGAGCGGGCGCGGCATACAAAAAGGCGGCGGGCGCCCTGAACGCCGCCACGCTCGACCGCGCGGAGAACGCCGTAACCTATCGCATATACGGCTGTGAGGATGTCAGAGCCGGACGCTATGAGCAGGCACTGCAGGACTGCGAGAAAGCTGCCGTGCGTGCCAATGTGTGGCAATCGGCGCTGCCGCCGCTGTATCTGGCGGCGTCCGGCGCGGGAACGCTGTTCATCCTGTGGTTCGGCGCGAAAAACGTACTCGGAACGGGTTGGAGCGCTTGGGACATTGCCGCCTTCACCACCTTCCTGTCCTGCTTCGGCAGGCTGACGGTCAAGTCCGCCAAGGTGGCAAAGCTGTTCAATTCGGTGCAGAAGGCGGAAGTTTCCTGGAAGCGTATCCGCCCCCTGCTGAAAACCCCGGAGCCGTCCGGGACGCTATGCGTACCGCGCCCCGCCGACGTGACGCTGGACGGGCTGTGCTTCGCTTACGGGGACAAGCCGGTCTTTTCGGGCATTTCGCTGACGGCGCACCCCGGCGACATCATCGGCGTAACGGGTCCCGTCGCCTGCGGCAAATCCACCTTCGGGCGGGTTTTCCTCTGCGAGGCGCCGTACAGCGGTTCCGTCCGCTTCGGCGGCAGGGAGTTCTCGGAGCTTTCGCCGCGCGAAATTGCCGCAACGGTCGGGTATCTGGGGCACGACCCGGAGCTGTTCGCCGACAGCGTGCGCAGCAACATTCTCTGCGGCAGGGAGGCGGACATACAGCCGTACCTTGCCGCCACGGCATTGCAGGAGGAGGTGTCTGCCATGGAGAACGGTGCCGAAACTGCCATCGGCAGCGGCGGTGTGCGTCTCTCCGGCGGGCAGGCACAGCGGCTGGCACTGGCAAGGACGCTGGCGCATCCCCGCCCGGTGCTGGTTCTGGATGACCCCTTCTCGGCGCTGGATCGGAAAACGGAGGACACGGTATTTGACGCCCTGCGGGAGTATGCGAAGGACAAGGTGGTCTTCCTCATCTCCCACCGGCTGTACCGTTTCCCGGAGATGCAGAAAATACTGTTCATAGAGAACGGGAAAGCATCGGTCGGCACGCATGATGCACTGCTGGCATCGGTGCCCGCATACCGCTCGCTTTACGAAAGTCAGACAGGAGGCGGACAGCATGAAGCGCAGAAGTAAAGCAGGCGTCCTGACTGCCGTCCGGGCGGCGGCGCTGGCGCACCCCGTCCTGATGGCGGGGGCGGTGCTGTGCGTGGCGGCATCGGTGGCGGCGTCGCTTGTCCCGCCGCTGCTGCTTGCCCGTGTCGTGGACAGACTGACTGCCGGCGAAGCCCTGCCGTTTTCCGCGGCGCTTGCCTACTTCGGCAGTCTTGCGCTGGAGGGCGTGCTGTCCGCGGCGCAGGAGACGCTGCTCGTGCTGTTCGGTCAGAAAATGACGCACGCCCTGCGTTCGGAAATGTCGCAGAAGCTCACCCGCCTGCCCGCCGCCACGCTGGCGGCACAGAATCCGGGCGAGGTTGCCGCACGCTTTTCCGGCGATGTGGATACCGTAGAGACGCTGTTTACCGCAGGGATTATCAGCATGGCGGCGGATACGTGCCGTATCCTGTCTGTTCTGGCGGTCATTGCGGTGCGGAACACCGGACTGGCGCTCATTCTGGTCGCTGTCCTGCCCCTGCTGGCGCTGTTCACGCGGTTTGTGCAGAAGCGGATGCTCTCCGCGCAGTCGGACAATCGCCGGGCGGTCGCCGCCGTGTCCGGACAGGTGCCGGAAACCCTGCACAATATCCGCACCATCCGCGCCCTCGGGCTGGAGGACTACATGGAGCGCCGCTATGACCGGCACATCGGCGCGGGCTATGCCGCCGTGGAGAAAACCAACTTCTATGACGCGGTATATTCGCCTGTGGTGCTGGTGCTGAATGCCGCCGTCGTCGGCGCGGTCATGCTGCTGTCCGCCTCCGGCAGGGCGGAAATCCTTGCGCTGTTCGGGATGTCGGTCGGCACCTCGGTTGCCGTCATCAGCTACATCACCCGCATCTTTGCCCCGATTGAAAGCCTCGGCATGGAGATACAGACAATCCAGTCGGCAATGGCGGGCGTCCGGCGCATTGATGCGTTCCTGAACCAGCCGGAGCGTCCCCTGCCCGCCGGGCAGGAATCCGCCGTGCGCGGCGATGTCGTGCTGTCCCACGTGACCTTCGGGTACGGGGAAACGCCGGTTCTGCGCGACTTTTCCATGACCGTCAAGGAAGGCACGCAGGTTACGCTTGCCGGCAGAACGGGCGCGGGCAAGAGCACGGTGTTCCGTCTCCTGCTCGGACTGTACCAGCCCGAATCGGGCAGCATCACCGTCGGCGGGGTGGACGTCTCCGCCATTCCCGACCGTGCGCGGCGGCGCAGCATCGGCTGTGTGGAGCAGCATTTTTCCCGCGTGCCGGGCATGGTGCTGGATCAGATTACATTGGGCGATCCGCTCGTGACCGTACAGATGGCGCAGGAAGCAGCAGTGCTTGCCGGAATCGACGGCGCCATCCGCGCCCTGCCGGACGGCTACCGGACGGTCTGCACGGACGGGATGTTTTCGCAGGGCGAATGGCAGCTGCTCTCCATTGCGCGTGCGGCGGCGGCGGATCCCACCGTGCTCCTGCTTGACGAGATAACCGCCAACCTGGACGCCGAAACCGAAGCGCGCGTGCTGGCGGCACTGCGCCGCACCTCCGCGGGGCGCACCGTGCTGTCCGTTTCCCACCGGATTTATGAAGCAACCGGCGGGGCTGTTGTAGAGCTGGAAAGCCTGTCCGGGAACGTCCCGTAACGCGCGGCGGAAGAGTATCCGGTGGGGGTGGGGTTCAGTACACCACGGCGTCGTCCGCCGTAAAGCCGCCCAGCGAGTTTTCCTTTACCTGAATGCAGATATACGTGATACCGGAAGCGGCGTCGGCGGAAAACTGCCGCTTTGCCGCCGGTGCGACCCGCAGCCAGTCGCCCTCGGACAGCACGACCGTTTCGCCGTCGATAACGGCACTGCCCCTGCCGGACAGCACCCCGTAGATTTCCTCGTTGTTCCTGTGCGAATGCACGAACGGAACCCCCGCGCCCGCCGGGAGCCGGTTGATGCTGATTTCCGCCCCCGTCAGGGCGAGCTGTCCGTGCAGTTCCGTTCTTCCCTCATTGCCGACATTGGTTTTCGTGTAGTTTTTCATGGTAGTATGTACCTCCCTTTTTTCCGGAAACCGCTGCTTGATTCGGCAGCGCTTCCTTTGCCACCAGTGTACCACCCGGAACGGAAAAAACAAGTACGCACTTTTTTATAACTGCCGGAGACAGACCTGCGTCAAGTTTGCCCCCATCCCCCGACCCGCGCTCGCAGAGCGCTCTTCCCACGCTGGGGAAAGGGGAGGCTTTTAGTTTTCTTATGCAAGGGGCTTTGCCCCCGGCACCCCTGCTTCTGAACCTGTGCGGCACGGGCTATTTTTCGGTTTCCGTTTTCTTCTGGAGTGCCGGGGAGCGTGCCCCCTCCGCCACACCAAAAGTTTTACCGGCGGGGCAAGGATACGCTACCGGGGCACCCCACCGTAAAATTCCGGAAACTCCCTATATACAATTCCCGGAATCTGTGATATAATAATGCAGTACAGAAGCAGAAAGGACGCTTTCCCCCGAACGAAAGCCACAGGTACAGACATGAAAACAAAGGACGAATTGCCGGCGTGCCCGGTGGCAACAGCCGTATCGCTGATCGGCGGGAAATGGAAACTGCTGATCCTCCGCAACCTGAAAACGCGCCCGTGGCGGTTCAACGAACTGCTGCGGGATTTGGACGGCATATCGCAGAAGGTACTGACCGACAGCCTGCGGCAGATAATCGACGACGGGCTGGTATACCGGCAGGACTATCAGGAAATACCGCCGAGAGTGGAGTACGGTCTGACCGACCTCGGTCGGGAAATGCTGCCGATTATCGACGCACTTGCAGCTTTCGGAAGCTACTATAAGTCGGTCGTCGGAGCACAGCACTGACGGATTGCACCGACCGCGTGGGACACCCGACGCAAAAACCGGCACCCGGCAGGACAGCGTTCCTGCGGGGTGCCGGTTCTGGATTCATGGATTTTCTGCGCAATTCCGGTGGCGCAATTGCACGGGGAGACCTTTTTTCAGTACGCGATGGTCGTCATCAGGGCATACTCGGGCTGGGAGACATCCAGACGGGAGCATTGCACCACAATGGGGCGGTCACTCTGAACCAGAATGGCATAGGGCTTGTTGCGGGGAATGCGCTTTCCCTCATCGTTCACCATCCGATCCAGCCGGATGTGATTGGTGCGCTTATCCTCACACACGGCGTGCAGTCCGGCGAGCGGCTCGCAGTCCTCAAAGAACAGCGTCAGGTCAATGTGGGCAGTCGCGCCGGACAGATTGAGTACGCACACCGCCTCATGAGAGACGAACTCCCCCTTGACCGTGTCGCTCATGTAACCGTCGGCAATCATCCATGTGGTTTTTCCCAGTACGGGTTGGGCAGTCATAACGGACACTTCCTTTCATCAGCAACTTCGGGATACGGAGAGTATACCACAATTTGGGCCGGAAGTCAAGAGGCAGGCGTGCCCTGTCCGGGGACGGTAGGGTTCTTTCCGCGGAGGCGGGAGGTTTGTTTTACCTTGCCGCCGTGCAAACCTTTTTCTCCCCTTCCACGAAGGGGAAGGACAGACTCCCGACCCGCGCCTGAAGAGCGCTCTTCCCACTCCGGGGAAGGGGGAGATTTTTGTTATCTTTTGCAAGGGGCTTCGCCCCTTGCAACCCCAAGCCTGCGCCGGGCGCGGCACGGCATACCGGACAGCTTGCGGGGCTGTCCCCGGCGCAGGCACCAAACGCGGCACCGGTTCAGGGCGCCAGCCGATACCCCTGCCCCCGCACCGTCACCACCTGCCCCGATCCGGGCAGTACCGCCAACTTGCGCCGCAGATAGCAGATGTATACATCCACCGTGCGCGCAGGCAGTCTGTCGGCGGGATTCTTTCCGTCTCCGGCGCACGCGGAAAGCGTCCCGCGCGATACCGGCGCACCGTCCGCCCCGCGCAGGCAGAGGTACAGCGCCCATTCGATCGGCGTCAGGCGGACGCTCTGCCCGCCGGCACGCAGCCAACCGCCCGTTCCGTCCGGAACAGCCGTGACGGATGCCGCCGTCGGTTCCGGTGCCCGGAACCGCTCACCGGGTACCGCGCCATGTCTGGCAGGCGCCGCCGGCAGGGTACCGAGGATGCCCCGCACGGCTGCTTCCAGCCCGTCCAGCGACACGGGGCGGTGGAGCAGCGCGGAAAACCGGCGCCCGTCCGCGTCGGTTTCCACCTTCCCGCATGTGAAGGCGATTGTCGGCACGCCTGCCGGCAGTTCCTGCGCAAGCGGGACGTCCGCGTCCAACAGAATCAGGGCGGGCGTCCGCCCGTCCCCCGCCGGGGCGGTCTCCAGACCGATGTCCGCAAGGAACAGGCTCAGCCCCCGCGCCAGCCGCTCGTCACGGCACAGCAGGCGGACGACCGGGCGGTCTTCGCCGCGTGCCGTTTCCCGTTCAGCGTCCATCCGTGCTCTCCGACGCCCCCGCACGCCAGACATCCGGCAGGAAGAACCGCATTTCCGACACGTTCTCCGTGCCGCTGTCATCGGAACTCTCCAGCGCGACATACTCCACCGCACGGAAGCCTTCCGTGTCCGCGTTGTGTATGCCGTTTTCGTACAGCAGGAACACGGTTTTGCCGCCGTCCCACGTACTCCGTCCCCGGTAACTGCCGCGGCTGAGGTACACACCGTCACGGGTGAAATGATACTCCCGCGCCGCGGTATCGCAGACCAGCATCAGCGCGGCGCCGTCCGCGTCGGTGCCTTCCCATATTTCCGCGTCCCCGACCCGCCGCAGGCGCAGAATGACAGCCTCACTGCCGGAGAGCAGGCGGTAGCCCGTCTCCTCCTCCTGATACGCCTCGGTCGGCTGTACGGTCAGGATGATGTCCGGATGCGTGTTCTGACTGCCGCAGCCGCGGCTCAGCAGAATCGCCAGCATCAGAACCACCAGACAGCCGACAACCGCCAGAATCCGGGTCATCACCCGGTTGCTGTGTGACACACTCATCGCTCTGTACTCCTTAAATCAGCGCTTCCTTGGGGCTTCGCTGCGCAATCTGCGCGGCAATGGTTTACGGATTTCCCGCTCTGGACGCACGGGGCGGCAGTATCCGCAGGCGTCCGTCCTGCGCTCCGGCAAGCGCCCGCACGGCGTTCTGCATTTCATCCAGACTGTCCGCCCGCATGATACGTGCGCGGCACTCGGCGGCACCGTCCAGCCCGGTGCAGTACCACGCCAGATGCTTCTTGGCTTCCGCAAGCCCGATACGCTCGCCCTTCTCGGCAATCATGGCGCGCACCTGCTCCAGCGCGATGTCAAAGCGCTGCTCCGGATCGGGCGGCGTGTATGCCTCCCCGTGCAGGGCGGCGCGTATCTCGGCGAACAGCCACGGTCTGCCCATGGCGCCGCGCGCAATCATGACGCCGTCGCATCCGGTTTCCGCCAGCATGGACAGCGCGTCCGACGGCGTGTAGATGTCGCCGTTTGCCAGCACAGGAATGTGCACCGCCTGCCTGACCGCCCGGATGACAGTCCGGTTGACGCCGGGCGCATAGCCCTGCGTGCGGGTTCGTCCGTGGATGCACAGCATGGCTGCCCCCGCCGCCTCGCACGCCCGTGCCAATTCCGGCGCGTTGAGCGAGGATTCATCAAATCCCGCCCGCATCTTGACTGTGACCGGCAGCGGTGCCGCCGCCCGCACGACCGCCCGCACGATACGTTCCGCCAGCGGGAGATTCTGCATCAGGGCGCTGCCCTCCCCGTTCCCGACGATTTTGCGGACGGGACAGCCCATATTGATGTCCACGGCGGCGGGGATGACGTGTCCCGCCCGTCCGCGGAAATCGCCGGAAGCCAGCCGCGACGCCGCTTCCGCCATGACCTCCGGCTCATGCCCGAACAGCTGAACCGCCATGGGCATTTCGTCCGGCATGACCGATGCCAGATCTCCGGAGATGATGCGGGACGGGTCCGGATGTCTGACCGCCTGTTCCAGACACAGCGCCTTGGCGGACACCATTTCGCTGACTGTATACGCCGCGCCGAAGCGGCGGCACACGCGGCGGAAGGAGCGGTCCGTAACGCCTGCCATGGGGGCGAGCGTCAGCCCGTCCCGGATTATGATTTTCCCGCATTGCACGTCTCCCATGGTTTTTCCGTTTACCCCCGCGTGTGTCTGGATTTTCTTTTGTTCTGTACCGCACTATTGTACCATACTCCGGGGCAATTGTCAACAGAAGATGCCGGGGAAAAGCGGTCGCCTTTTCGGGGCGCCCGTGCCCCGCGTCACCGGATTACCATGCCTCGGCAGAGTTCGTTTGCCCCCATTTGCAAGGGGCTTCGCCCCTTGCAACCCCAGCCGTGTCCCGTCCGGCGCAGGCGCGGGGTGCCGGGGGCGACAGCCCCCGGCAAAATAAGCCTAAAAACTCCCCCTTCCCCGCTGGGGAAGGGGGTCGGGGGGATGGGGAGCAGAAGCTTCATGCGAAGTCGGGAAAAGCCGGAGACGGCAGGGCACAGGCACCCCGCCGGCACCGCAAGCCACACGGCAAGCGCAACGGAACCGCGCAGGCGGGGCAGGGCGGCGTATATCGCCGCCCTGCCCCGCCCGTTACCCGTTACGCTTCACCTGCGTTACTCACAGCAGTACCCGCGCTTGCGGATGACATCGGCGATGCGGTCGGTGAAGGCGGTGCAGAGCGCTTCGGTTTCGCACTCCAGCATGATGCGCAGGACAGGCTCGGTGCCGCTGGCGCGCAGGAGCACACGCCCGTTGCCGCCGATTTCGCGGTTCACGGCGTCAAACTCGCCCCGGATGATGGGGTCGTTTATGGCGGCGGACTTGTCGGTCACGCGGATGCTGCGCACGGTCTGCGGATAGAGCAGGACAGGCGCGGCAAGCTGGGACAGAGAGGACTTGCGGTCGCGCATTTCCTCGGCAAGCATGATGGCGGTCAGAAGCCCGTCGCCGGTCGTGGCGTACTTCCGGAGAATGATGTGCCCGGACTGTTCGCCGCCCAGACTGTACCCGTTCTGCTGCATACACTCGTAAACAAAGCGGTCGCCGACTGCGGTCTGCTCACTGCGGATGCCGATTGCTTCCAGCGATTTGAACAGTCCGGAGTTGGACATCACGGTGCAGACCACCGTGTCGCCGCTCAGGGCGCCGCGCGCCGCCAGACGGTTCGCCAGAATGTACAGGATGCGGTCGCCGTCCACGACCTGCCCGCGCTCATCCACCGCGATGCAGCGGTCGGCGTCGCCGTCGAAGGCGAAGCCCACGTCCAAATGGTTCTCCAGAACATACTTCCGGAGCGCATCGATGTGCGTGGAGCCGCACCCATCGTTGACATTCAGCCCGTTGGGGGAGGTGCCTATGACGTAGGTTTTGGCACCCAGCGCCTCAAAGACAGCCCTGGCAATCATCCACGAGGTGCCGTTGGCGCAGTCCAGCCCGATTTTCATGTCCCGGTAGGAGTGCGACGCCAGCGAAATCAGGTAGCCGACGTAACGGTTGCGCCCCGCCACGTAATCCACGATGCTGCCGACCGCCTCACGGCGTGCCAGCGGCAGGTCATTCCCGTCCAGCCCCATGCGCTGCAGGTCGCCGTCCAGATACGCCTCCACAAGGGCGATCGTGGCGTCGTCCATCTTCTCGCCGTAGCGGTTGATGAGCTTGATTCCGTTGTCGTAAAAGGGATTGTGCGAGGCGGTAATCATGACGCCGCAGTCAAACTCGTCCGTCCGCGTCACGTAGGAAACGCTGGGCGTGGTGGTCACGTGCAGCATATAGGCGTCGGCGCCCGACGCCGTAAGTCCCGCCGCAATGGCATACTCCAGCATATAGCTCGACCGGCGCGTGTCCTTGCCGATCAGGATGCGGGGGCGGTAGTTGGGCATATGGAACCCGGAGAGCGGCGAGGAATAGTACCAGCCGAGGAACCGCCCGACCCGGTAGGCATGGTCAGAGGTCAGGGTCACGTTCGCCTCCCCCCGGAAACCGTCCGTGCCGAAGTATTTGTTTTTGACACCTGTTTCGTTGATGGCGGATTTCTGCCCCGAGACGTCGCCGAACAGCGAGATGTCCTCCCGCAGGAGGGCGTCTGCCGTGACGCGGAACAGGCGGCACAGCGTCAGAATATTCTCGACCTGCGGGAGGGACTGGTTGACCTCCCACTTGGACACCGACTGACGGGATACCGAAAGTTCCTCCGCCAACTGTTCCTGGGAAATGTGCGCCGCAGAGCGCAGGTTGGCAATTTTTTCACCGATCGTCATACTGCTGCAATTCCTCGTTTCTGTTTGTAATGGGTGTGCTGCCGGATAAATCAGCGATTCCCTATTATCCGGGCGGGCAGGCGCCGCACGGGGTGTTCCGCTACATCATATACGATTTTGTTGCTTTTTGCAACCAACCGGAGCATGATTCTTCCGCAACCGGCAGGTGCGGTTGTGGAAAGAAAACCTGCAACCCGTCGCCTGCCGTTCTATTATACCATATATACGGGCAAAAAAACAGGGAATTTCTGCATGAATTGCAGAAATTCCCTGCGAAGTACGGGCAACCGGGGGTTGCCTCCCGATGCAGTGTCCACCCTATGAATTGTGAATCTTTTGAATAAACTTTTGACTTCCCGGCACTGAAGCAAGGAGAATCAGTTTCTCCGTCACGATCTCAGTTCTATCTCAAAGAATCGCGCGGACTGCGTTTCCGGGAAATCAACGGTCAGAACTCCGTCTGTAAGTGAAAAATCCGTCTGCAGTCCTGCGGGGTACGCAACCGCCGCTTTTACGCCGTCCTGCACCGGAACCGTCGCGGTTGTATTGCCGCGGAGCACCCATACGGCAAGGTATACTTTCCTTGTCCCGTTTTCGGTTGCCTGCAGACCGCACGCAACGGTATCTTTTGAGAAACCGGTAAAGCCGAGCGGGAAAAACGGCAGTGCGCTTTTCTTGATTTCCGCAAGTTTTTTACTGTATGCCACACCCTCTTTGACAAGCGCAAAGTTCTCCGCCGACAGCTTCGTCAGGTTGCTGGCAAGATGCATACGCCCCAAAAACGAATTGACCATATTCAGAACGACTTTTCCCGCAGAAATGCCGGCAGCGTCCACCTCGCCGCCGATTCTTTCGCACGACACGGGATAACTCCACACCGCCGCCTGTTCGGGCAGAACCCCCGCCAGCACGTTGCCCGCGATATACGGGTACAGGAAATCGCGGATCTGATCGGACGTGGACACAATCGAAAAATGCTTCAGCGTTTCGTAATCCATGCGCATACCGCCCGAGGAACACGTTTCAAACAGCACGTTCGGGAAACGCTCCCGGATTTCGTCCACCCACGCAAGGTATGCCCGGCGTTCCTCTTCAAAATCACCGTCCACGAACCCCGCGTCTACGTTGTAGTCCATCTTGATATAGTCCGCCCCGTAGTCCTCCGCCATACGCCGGATTGTTTCCGTGAGGTACGTCCGCACCTTGTCCGCGCGGAAATCGAGAATGTATTTCCCGCCGACATGGATGCGTTCGCCGTTACGCTTCAGGAAGCAATCGTCCCCGTAATACGCAAGCATTTCTTCGCACCGTTCGCCCACGATTTCCGGCTCAATCCAAAGCCCCGCTTTCATGCCGAGCGAACGGATGTAATCGGTAATCGCCCGCACCCCGTGCGGAAAATTCCTGCGGCTTTCTTTCCAGCGCCCCATATACGGGTACACCCAGACGCCGTCCGGCATATCGTCGTGCCAGCCGCAGTCGATGACATAGTAGTCCGTGCCCGCTTCCGCGGCTGCCGGCGCATACAGCTTCGTTTTCGCTTCGCCCGGACTGTCCCACGAAAGGTGCATATACTCGTTGAAAATCACGGGCAGAGTATCATCCGCCGCGCACTGTCCGGCTATATGCCGTCTGTATTCCGTCATTTCAGCGAGCGTTTCGTTCAAGGAGTTCCCATGGCAGACTGCCACACGCGCGCAGGAATACGTCCCGTCCGGCTGCAGCGTTTTCCCGTACCGGTGCGCAGGCGAAGCGTTGCCGCAGAGCGCCAGATAAAAGGTGTCGCCCTGTGTGGATATTTCGTAGTACCAGTTATGATTGCTTTCGATTTCAAACATCAGAAACCCGCCCGTCCGCGCGTTTTCGATGATTCCCTGCGGCAATTCTTCCTTGGTAGACCACGAACCGACATTCGCGCACGACAGCTTTTTGAAATTTCTCGCATACGAGCGGAAAAATCCGAAATTGAAAAGCGAAAACCTGCGCGGCTGGCATTCCGCATGATGGCTCTGCATGAATTTCGTAAAATACGTTGTATCGGCACCGTCAACCGTCGCGCCGATGCCGGCGCCGCCGAGGACAAGCGTAGCCGCCGTTTCGATTATCACCGCCGCACCCGAAATGTTTTTAACCGTTTTCTCCACCGCCACCCCGTTCGTATTACCGTACGCGATAAAGGACGTGACAACTTCGATGCGTTCGTTCCGCTCCGCTATGCAAAGCCGGTTGCCGCTTACTCCGTGCGATACATAGCGCAGCGTCTCGGCTTCGCTTGTCCCGACGCAAAGGTTCTGATTTACCGACGGGTGCGCTCCGCCCGTAAGCTGCACTTCGGAAAGAGGCAGCCCGTTCATTGTGATTTTTCCGGTCGCCTCGTCTACTGCAAAATCAAAATCTGCAAACCTGAATTCCTTCATATTTTAACTCCTTAAATTAAGGCAAAAGCAGGCGGGTCAGAACGTCACGCGCTCCACCCGCAGGCAGGCATAGGGTGCCGTATCCGCCAGCGTGAACAGGGCGCCGTGCCCTTCCACAGCCCCCTCTGCAACCGAAAAGCGCGCAGGCATCCGGGTAGTCATCCGGTACAGCACGGCGCGGGTGTCGGTGCCGATGACGCCGCCGACCGGACCGGTCATGCCGATGTCGGTGATGTACCCCGTGCCGCCGGGCAGAACCGTCTCGTCCGCCGTGGCGACGTGGGTATGCGTCCCGAACACAATCTGCACGCGCCCGTCCAGAAAGCGCCCCATCGCCACTTTTTCCGAGGTTGCCTCGGCGTGGAAATCCAGCATCGCCATGTCATACTTACCCTTTTCCGCCGCCAGAATGCGCTCCATGACCGTGAAAGGGTTGTCCAGCTCGTCCATGTGCACGGTTCCGGACAGGTTGACGCACAGCATCCGCCTGCCGCGCACGTCGGTAAACGTCCAGCCCGTGCCGGGGCACAGGGCGGGAAAGTTGGCGGGTCGGAGAATGCGGTCAGGGCGGTCGTCAAGGAAAGTCCCGATGTCCCGCTGCCCGAAGGCATGGTTCCCCAACGTGATGAGGTCGGCACCCGCCTCGAGGATTGCCTCCGCGTCCTGTACCGAAATGCCGTGAATCTCGGCGGCGTTCTCCCCGTTGACGACGGTGAAATCCGCGCCTATGCGGTCACGCAGGCGCCGGAGCTGTTCGCCGATATACCGGACACTGCGTCTGCCTACAATGTCGCCGATTGCCAGAATGCGGATGGGCATGGGATGGTTCCTCGTTTCTGTTTCTGCTTTTTTTCTGTACCGTCCGGCGGGCGCATCAGAGCATTGCCGCCAGCACGTCCGCCTCGGCGTTTGCCAGCCGCTCCAGGCAGTCCTCGTCGGTCAGGAATGCGGCGTCCTCCGGGTTCGTGTGAAAGCCGTGCTCAATCAGCATGGCGGTGTGGCAGCCGGACGCCGCCGCGGCGCGCAGGACGCCGTAGTAATCCACACCGGGCTGATCCGGGTAGGAGCGGGTCTTGATGCCTCTGTCCTCGGTGTGCATAGTCTCCACCACGGCGCGGTTGAGCGCCCGCGCAATGCGTGCGTTGTTCTCCTCATCCGACAGCGAGTAGTACACCTCCGAGCCGCGCACAAGGTTATACCGCTCCGGCGGCGTTGCGGAGCCGGGTGCATTGGAGTGCAGGGAGAGGAACATCCGGGCGTGCTTTTCCCCGGCAAGTCCGCCGCGTGCGGCGAGGGCGGGGTCGTCCTCCACGGCGTTCCGGGTAAGCAGGACGTCAAAGCCCCGCGCCTCCAGCGCCGCCTTCAGGTGCTGTGCCAGCCGGAAATTCTGTGTTCCCTCATATTTTCCCTTCAGGATCGGGTACTCGTTGCCGAACTGCCCGTGACCGGGATCCAGCACAATCAGCTTTTTTTCCATGTCTGTTATGTCTCCTTTTCCTGTTTTTTCGGTTTTCGCCGTATCTTGTTTACCATTATACCGCGTTCCGGGGGCGTTGTCAAGAGAAAATGAGGGGAGTTCCGGGGGCTTCGCCCCATGCAACCCCGCGTCTGCACCGAAGGCATCGCTGGCGTGCCGGGCGGCTGGCGGCACCGGAAGAGGGCTTGCCCCGGCGTCATTGGATTACCCAGCCCCTGTGCAAATCGTATGCCCCGACAGCACATCCTTACCCCGCCCCGGGGGAGGGGACCATCTCAATCGCCGAAGTTCCCCTCCCCCGGTCCCCCACTCTCCTTGGCTTCCCCCTTCCCGGAAGAAAGTGCAAAGCTTTTGGTTATGCTGGGGAGCTAACGTCCACGGCTTTCCGAAAGGTACCGTAAACCCGCTGTTGACAACCCACCCGGACATATGATATAATACAGGCGAAAAAAGCCGGGCAACCCCGGCGGACAGGGGGAAAAACAAATATGTTTTGCAGGAATTGCGGAAACGAGCTCAGAGACGGTGCCATCGTGTGCGGACGCTGCGGCTTTGCACCGGACAACGGTACATCCTTCTGCGGACACTGCGGGCAGCCGACCGTGGCGGGACAGGCAATCTGTATGAACTGCGGATTCGCACTGGAACCGCCCAAAAGCAGTAAATCCAAGCTGGTGGCAGGACTGCTCGGAATCTTTTTGGGCGGATTGGGCGTACATAACTTCTATCTGGGCAATACCAAGCGGGCAGTCCTGCAGCTGGTGCTGATGATCTGCACCTGCGGGCTGACATCCATCTGGGGCTTTATCGAGGGCATACTCATCCTCATAGGCTCGTCCGGCTACCGGACGGACAGCGAGGGCAAACTGTTGCAGGACTGAAAAACACAGAGGGAGCAGGCTGATGAAATCAGCCTGCTCCCTCTGTGTCTGCGGGGAACGGAACCGGGGCAATCCGGTTATGCCCGCGCCACGCCGCTCGCCCGGGCGGCAGCCATGACGGCATCCGCCACGGCACGCGCCACACCCCTGTCCAGCGCGGAGGGGATGATGTTCGTCTCGGACAGCGCATCGGCAGGAATGTAGGCGGCAAGCGCCTGCGAGGCGGCTGCCTTCATTTCCTCGTTGATGCGGGTGGCTCGGCAGTCCAGCGCGCCCCGGAAAATACCGGGAAACGCCAGCACATTGTTAATCTGATTGGGATAGTCCGACCGCCCGGAGCCGACAATCCGTGCGCCTGCCTCCAGTGCAAGCTCCGGAAGAATCTCCGGAACGGGGTTCGCCATGGGGAACACAATGGCGTCAGACGCCATGGAGCGCACCATGTCCTGCGACACAATGCCGGGCGCCGACACGCCGACAAACACGTCCGCGCCGCGCAGGCAGTCCGCAAGGGTTCCGGTCAGGCGGCGGGGATTGGTCAGCGCCGCCATGTCCTCCTGCGCCGGGTTGTTTTCCGACTTGCCGGGATACAGCGCACCGAAGCGGTCCACCATGGTCAGGTCGCGCACGCCCATGCGGAGCAGATGCCGCCCGATGGAAATGCCCGCCGCGCCCGCACCGTTGATGACCACGCGCACCTGCCCGATCTGCTTGCCCACCACGCGCAGGGCGTTCAGCAGGGCGGCGGCGACCACAACGGCGGTGCCGTGCTGGTCGTCGTGAAAGACCGGAATGTCGCAGACTTCCTGCAGCCGCCGCTCGATTTCAAAGCAGCGCGGCGCGGCGATGTCCTCCAGATTGATGCCGCCGAAGCTGCCCGCCAGCAGGGACACCGTGCGCACGATTTCGTCCGGGTCCTTGGAGCGTATGCACAGCGGGAAGGCGTCCACGTCGGCAAACGCCTTGAAGAGGGCACATTTGCCCTCCATGACCGGCATCCCCGCCTCGGGGCCTATGTCGCCCAGCCCCAGCACGGCGGTTCCGTCGGTCACGACGGCAACCAGATTGGAGCGGCGGGTCAGCGTGAAGGACAGCTCCGGCTGTCCCTGAATGGCGAGGCAGGGCGCCGCCACACCCGGCGTATAGGCGAGCGAGAGATCCTCCCGCGTGTCCAGCGGGCAGCGTGCCACCACCTCGATTTTTCCGTGCCATGCGGCGTGCCGTTGCATAGCCGTTTCGGCAAGCTGTTTCTTATCCATGCGTGAATACCGTCCGTTTCCTCAGTTTTCCCGGTTTTTCCGGTTTTTTCAGTTCTGTCCGTTCTTTCTCTTGCGGTTCAGGATTACGGCGATGACAGCCGCCAGCACGGCGAGCATCAGCGCAAGGTAGACCGATATGTTTGTCGATTTGCCTGCCTTGGCGTCGGTGCTGCTCCCGCTCACACTGCCGGAGCCTCCGGTCTGCGTCACGGTCACGGTGTTGGAAAGCGTTTCCGTCTCCGGTGCCGTTTCCGCAATCTCGATTTCGCGGCTGATTTCCCCGTCCGCCAGCACGACCGTGACAGTGTGTCTGCCTGTGGACAGCGTCTTGAGCAGTTCCGCGCTGATGACAATGCTCAGTCCATCCTCGCTGATCCGGCACTGATCCGATTCCTGATTGTCAATCCTGAAGCCGGTGATAGTACCTCCGGTGGCTTTCATTTCCAGCCCGGCGGCGGAAGTCTTTGCCCATGTGGCGTTGCCGGTCAGTTCAAAGGCGGATACATTGCCCTTTTCGTCCAGGGGGTCGGTGTCCATGGCACGCAGCCAGGACAGGATAACCTCGTTGTTGTGCACCCGCATGAAGTTGTTCCCGGCGATGGTCGCAGCATTCTTGACCTTGCTGATAGCCCCCGAAAGGCTGAGGGAATCGCTGGTGCCGAAGAGCAGCTGTGCCGCCACCTCAGCGAGCTTTTCCGCGTTGCCGTCCTGAATCAGGGGGTGCTCCTCCAGCCGTTCGCCCGAGAAGCCGATGGCGCCCAGACCCGCCCGGAGCACGGTGTCCATATACGTTCCGGCAATCCGGCTGTAAATGCGCATCAGGTCGCCGTAGGTGTTCAGCGCGATTCCGTAGTCGGCGACAAGCGTTTCCGAGGTCGCCTCGCTGTATATCTCCCGGTATGTATCCGAATTGAGGACCTCGTCCGCAACCTCGTTGCCGGTCATCTCCCCTTCCGCAACAGGGGCAGGGAGCAGCTCTGCTCTCCAGTTGCCGAACAGGAGCGTATCCCGTCCCTTTCCGTCGATATACTGCTCCGCCCAGTTGTAGAGGAACAGCATGACGGCAAGCGGCTTGAGGGAGGAACTGCTCCCCGCGCCCTTGACAAAAGCGGCTACCGTGTCGTCGTCCTCGCCTATCAGCAGGGCGGTCACTTCCGTGACAGCCTGCTCATACTCCGCGGCGTATATATCCCGGGACGGAACGGTGGTGGCGGCAAGGTTTGCAAATACGGTAAGCAGGAAATCCCGCTGTGTCACGCTTCTGTCCTTGTCCGGCACGATGGTGATTTCCCTGTCCGCGCTGACGCCGAGCGTCTTTGCCTGGAAATTGTCCGGATCCTGCGCGGTCGTGTAGGACTGGTAAACGGCGGGGTTGGTGTTGGCAAGGAAGGTCAGCATCTTTTCCTTGGTTTCCGCGTTGTGGACATCCAGCTCGATGTCCTGCCCGTAGCGCTCAAAGCCCCACTGGGCAAAGGGCATCATCGGAACCGGGTCATAGTCGGAGAAATAGTTGTGAATGCAGTTGTACTGCTCCGCGCGCGGAGACAGATCTGCCGCCGCAGTCAGCGGGGTGCCGAAGGTGTAGTCGAAGATGTTTTCGGACTGAACCTCCAGACCGAGGAAACCGACGGAATCATCGACCAGCGCGGCGCCGATCAGGTTGGCGACACCGGCTCCTCTGCTGTATCCGGCGGTCCATACCTTGACGGTTTTCCCGGCGAAGGCGTCGGCATGGTTGGAAACGTAGGTTTTGGCGAAGTTCAGGGCAATATCGCGTCCCAGCCGGAAGCCCTCATGCAGACCGCTGTTCCCGACGTTGAAGTTCCCGCCCCACTCCGCCTCATAGCCGGCGCTTCTGGGAACGATGGCAAGCAGCACCGTATCGCCCAGCGGCTTGTATGCGACCGCCACGCCGAGCGTGTTCATCTGCATCTTTTCCATGTAGTAGGGGTTGATCTCGATGTCAAGGAATCCGATCTGGTTCAGAAAATCCTGAACATTCCTGCTCTTTCCCGGATAGTCGGTATCCTTACTGCTGATGGACACCTCCGCCAGAACCATGGATGTGATGGCAAGGTGCTGGTCGGCGGTATGGGAGGAGCCGTCAAAAAAGCTGTCGGTATACACATAGGAGTCCGTGAGGTCGTGGTTATTGTCATGCGCCCAGAAGCTGAAGGTGCCCTTGATGTACTTGCTCCGGCTCTGTTCCGCGGAGGCGGACAGCGCGGGCAGGCAGGCGCCCAGGACAAAGCCTGCCGCCATGACGACTGCGCACACCTTCTTCATAAGGTTCCCGAATCGTTTCACTGTTTTCATCCTTTCTGCGCGGGAATCTGAGGAGCCGCTTAAAGCAGCGTTCCCCGCTTGGGAACGGGATTCCCGGCGCGGCGGGTATTTTCCGCCACCCGCCCCGTATTATACCATATTTTGCGGGATTATGCAAGGCAGGACTGAATTTTCCGGTGTCTGCCCGCGTAAATTCTTTTGCTTCCGCGCGTGCGTTTTACGTACAATCTGCGTAAAAAGCCGCCGCAATCCGTAAAGACTGCGGCGGTTTTCATGGCGGAGAGAAAGGGATTCGAACCCTTGTTGGAGGATTACTCCAAACACGATTTCCAGTCGTGCGCCTTAGACCAGCTCAGCCATCTCTCCGTGCTGATAATCCGGTGTCTGTGTCGCGGGTGGCGCAAACCGGCGACCTGCTAATTTTACCACACATTGCGGGGTTTGTCAAGAGGTTTTTGAAAAATAATCGGGAGGAAGGGGGAATTTTGCGGGGCGGGGGGTTGCCCCCGCGTTCCCAGCTGACCTTGTGGTTTGCGGTGCCGGAAGGGGCGCCTGTACCCGGCGTCGCCGTCCTACCCTGCCATTGCGCTGTTTTCTTGCCCCATCTCCCCGACCCCCTTCCCCGCCAGGGAAGGGGGAAACCTTAAGTTTATTTTGCCGGGGGCTACCGCCCCCGACACCCCTACAGCTGAACCCACGCGGCACTGCTTCAGGAAACATCCCCGGCACCCCTGCAACTGCGCCGGAAGCGGCACTGCCTGCCGGGCGGTTTGCGGTGCCGGAAGGCAATTGCTCCCCCGGCAGCATACCCTTGCCCCGCCCCGGGGGGAGAGGACCATCTCAAACGCCACCGTCGCGTCCTGCTGTTTCAGATTCCCGCGGCGGCGTGGATCTGCTTTCTGACTGTTCTGCAGCTGACCGTCCTGCTGCGCCGGTAGCGGCGGGCAGTCAATATAGCCAAAAACCGGCGGTATATTTAGTCAAAAAGGAAAAAATCGATCAATCCTGTTGACAAATTCTGCCGGGTGTTGTATAATGGCGGTATCATTAAATCTATGTGGAGGTCTGTTATGAAATTCATGAAGATTCTGACCGCTGTGCTGGCGGTCTGCCTGTTGAGCTGTTCCTTTATCGCGTGCAACACCGGAAGTGAGAACGGTTCGGAGTCTGCCACCGAAACGGCTACCAAGTTCAAGGCAAGCGTCACGCTGGTGATTAAAGAGGGCGACAAGGAAGTTGACAGGGAGACGTTGGCTTATGAGGGCAACGATGCCACGCTGAAGAGCGTTATCGAGTTCTACTGCGCCATCAAGGACTATAAGTCCGAGGACTGCTTTGCTTCCACCGGTCTGCTTCAGAAGATCGGCGATCTGGAAGGCAGCTGGAGCGGCTACGACAACGCCAAGGGAAGCAGCGCAGGCAAGATTGAGTCCCTGCAGAGCTTTGTGGTCGAAGACGGCATGACTATCGTGCTGACCTGCACGAAGTAAGCGGTAAAAACCGAAAGGAAAAGCGGCATCCGGTATGCGGATGCCGCTTTTCCTTTCGGGGTGCCCGGCACGCGGGCACCCGCTCCGTATCTGCCGCTCCCCGTCCGGATGGCAGAGACGGTTACTTTTTGGGCATAGCGTCCTTGAGCGACACAACCTGATTGAAGGTGTCCCCGTGGCGGGTATCCTTGCAGAAGTACCCGAACCGCACGAACTGGAACTTTTCGCCGGGAGCGGCGTCCCGGACGGCAGGCTCCGCCTTGGCGTTCTCCACGACGGTCAGCGAGTTGGGGTTCAGGTAGTCCAGATATGTCTTGCCTTCCGGCACCTCGGCGGTGTTTTCGATGGTAAACAGGCGGTCGTACAGCATCAGCGTGACGTCGCAGGCGTGCCGGCAGGACAGCCAGTGGATGGTGCCCTTGACCTTTCGCCCGTCGGACGGATTGCCGAAGCCGCTTTCCAGATCGGCGGTCGCATGGATACAGCGGATTGAGCCGTCCGGGTTCTTCTCAATCTCGCCGCACCGGATGATATACGCGCCCATCAGGCGCACCTCGCCCTCCGGCTTGAGCCGGAAGAATTTGGGGGGCGGTACCTCCGCGAAGTCGTCCGCGTCGATATACAGCTCACGGCTGAAGGGGACCTCGCGGGTGCCCAGCTCCGGCTTCTGCGGGTGGTTGGGCAGGGTGATGGTTTCCTCCCGGTCGGCGGGGTAGTTGTCCAGCACAACGCGGATGGGATGCGCCACGCAGACGCGCCGCAGTGCCTTTTCGTTCAGATTGTCGCGCACGCAGGATTCCAGCTGGCGTATATCCACCAGCGCGTCCGCCTTGTTGATTCCGGCGCTCCGGACAAAGGCGAAGATTGCCTCCGGCGTGTAGCCGCGGCGGCGCAGGGCGCACAGCGTCGGCAGGCGGGGGTCGTCCCAACCGTCCACGCGCCCCGTTTCGACCAGCTCGCGCAGGTACCGCTTGGACATGACGGTATAGGTGACATTCATGCGCCCGAACTCGCGCTGTTTGGGCTTGCGCTCAAAGCCGATGTGATCCACGACCCACTCATACAGCGGACGGTGGTTCTTGAATTCACTGGAGCACAGCGAGTAGGTGATACCCTCCAGCGCGTCCTGAATGGGGTGTGCGAAGTCGTACATGGGATAGATGCACCATGCGTCGCCCTGCCGGTGGTGGCTGACGTGCCGGATACGGTAAATGACCGGGTCGCGCAGGTAGGTATTGCTGGAGGAGGGGTCAATTTTTGCGCGCAGTGTCTTGGCACCGTCGGGGAACTCACCGCTCTTCATGCGCTCAAACAGGTCGAGGTTTTCCTCCACCGAGCGGTTGCGGTAGGGGGATTCCCGGCTTGCCTCGGCTCGGTCTGTTCCCTTGTACTCTGCAAGGTCATCACGGGAGAGGTCGCAGACGTAAGCATCGCCCTGCCGGATGAGCTGGACGGCGAACTCATAGCATTTGCCGAAGTAATCCGAGCCGTAGAAAACGCCGCCTGTCGGCTCCGCGCCCAGCCAGTCCAGATCCTCACGGATGGAGCGGACGAATTCCATATGCTCCTTGGCGGGGTTTGTGTCGTCGTAGCGCAGGTTGAAGAGTCCCCCATACTTCCGTGCAACCTCCGTATTGATGCAGATTGCCTTTGCGGAGCCGATATGCAGGTAGCCGTTCGGTTCCGGGGGGAAGCGGGTATGAACCTTGATGGAGGGGTCCTCTCGCAGATCCTCGTCGATGATGTCGAAGATAAAGTTGGAGTCCATGTTTTCGATTGCCATTGTACTGCTCCTTGTTTTGACGGATTTTTTGTTGATGTTTGGTGGGGCGTTGCCAGGTTTTTTATTGGGGATTTCCCCCTGCGTCCCCGGCTCGACCTGCGTTCGTGCAATGATTCTGCCCCTATCCCCCCGCCCCCCTTCCCCGGAGGGGAAGGAGGAGACTTATAGTTTTCTTATGCAAGGGGCTTCGCCCCTTGCAACCCCAGCATGCCCCGGGGGCGGCATGGCGCAACAGGAGGTTCCTGCATCAAAAAAGGGGAGGCGGGGCAGGATTAGCTGCCGGGGAACGCGTTCACCACGCCTCCCCTGAATCTCATACAGAGAAGGCAGCCAGCCGGGAAAGCGTGCGGTCACGTCCCAGCAGGTGCATGACGGTGTAGAGGTCAGGGGCGTTGAGACGGCCGGTGACGGCAAGACGCAGGAAGGAGGAGATGTCCGCCACACTGCCGCGGAAGGCGGAGGGATTCTGCTTGTATGCCTTCATGTCGGAGGCATAGCCCAGAGAATCGGCAATCGCCTTGATTTTGTCGAACCAGACGGCGGAATCGTCCGATTCGTCGTAGCACGCACGGAATGCATCAATGGCGGCACGTACATCGGCGGGAGAGGTGCCCTCCGGAAGGGTGTCCCGCATGCGGAACAGGCTGTCGTAGAAGAAATCCAGATAGGGTCTGACGTCCGCAAAGGTGGCAAAATCCTTGCGCGGCTTCTTCCCGCCGCGGCCGATGGCGAAAATCGCCTGCGCATAGGCGGGGTCGGCGGTCAGGCAGTTGTACAGCTCTCGGTCGTAGTCCGCAGCCCATGCCACGGTGGCATCATAGATTCCAGCGGCGGTGAAGCGCGACAGCACATTCTTGGAAACGTCGTTGAGCTTGGGAATGTCCATGACACAGCCGGAGGCGCTCATCTTCTTGATGTTGAACGGAAAATCCGTATAGGGATGGTCGGGGTTCTGTGCGCGCCACTCCTCGTAGTTGGAGTTGAGAATGGTCATGAGGTACTCGCAGACGCAGGCGGGCGCGTAGCCCATGCGGTAGAAGTCCTCCATGTTGCTGCCCATGTCGCGCTTGGACAGCTTGCGCTTGTTGCCGTTCGCGTCAAAGCACATGACCTGCGCCGTGTGCATATATTTGGGCATGGAAAAGCCGAGGTAGCGGAACAGCTGGATGTGCTTTGCCGAGCTGGGCAGCCACTCCTCGCCGCGCACGACGTGCGTCGTGTGCATGAGATGGTCGTCAACGGCGTGCGCGAAATGATAGGTGGGGATGCCGTCCGACTTGAGCAGAACGAAGTCCTCACTGTTCTCCGGTATTTCAATCTTTCCTTTGATTAAATCCGTGAACACAACCTTCCGGTTGCCATCCGGGTCGCCGTCCGACAGGATGCGCAGTACCCACGGGTGCCCGGCGGCAAGGTGCTCGCTGACCTGCTCCAGCGTGAAATTCCGCATGGCTGCCTGCCGCTCCTGCGCGGCGGCGTTGTCGGCGGCGGTCCATTCCCGGGACTTGATTTCGGCTTTTTTGTCGGTCGCCTGCAGCTCCTCGTACTCCTCCTCCGTGGTGAAGCAGGGGTAGGCTTTGCCTTCCGCGACAAGCTTTTTTGCGAACACGTGATAGATATGCGCCCGCTGACTCTGCCGGTAGGGACCGTAACTGCCGCTGTCCGTGACGTTGCCGTCCGCGTCCAGCGTGGCGCCCTCGTCGAAGTTGACGCCGTACTGACGGAAGATGCGGATCAGCTTTTCCGTCGCACCGGCGACCTCGCGCTTGGCGTCGGTGTCCTCAATGCGCAGGAACACCACGCCGCCCGACTGGTGCGCCAGCCGCTCGTCAATGGTGGCGCCGTACAGCCCGCCCAGATGCACGAATCCGGTCGGGCTGGGGGCAAACCGCGTGACCTTGGCGCCCTCCGGCAGATTCCGCGCAGGGTAGCGCGCTTCCACGTCGGCGGGGGTGTCGGTCACATCGGGGAACAGCAGGTCAGCTAACTTGCGGTAGTCCATAGGGAAAAGTTCCTTTCATGTATCAGAAATCGTACAGTGCACGGTCAAGCGCCGCGCCCAGCACGGCGGTTTCCCCGTGCCCGGGGAAGATGCGCAGGGTGCGCGGGAGGCTGCCCAGCCGCCGGAGCGACTGCCGCATTGCCGCGCTGTCGCCGCCCCACAGGTCACAGCGCCCGATGCCGAAGGCAAACAGCGTGTCGCCCGTGAACAGCGTGCCGTCCGCCGTGTTCAGATAGCAGACCGAACCCGGTGAGTGCCCCGGCGTATGCAGGACGGACAGAACCTCGTCGCCCAGCCGGATGCTGTCGCCGTCCTGCAGCAGGCGGTCGGCGGGAGCATAGACATCCGCGGTTCCGAAGAACAGCGCGGAGGCGTTGCGGGTACCATCGGTAAGCATGGAGGCGTCGGCGGCGTGGATGTACACCGGGACGCCGGGCACTGCCTGCCGCAGTGCGTCCACCGCCGTGATGTGGTCGAAGTGCCCGTGTGTCAGCAGGATGGCGTCCAGCTGTCCGTTCCCGTCCGGGAAGGCTTCGCGCACGGCGCGCAGGATTACCGGCGCGGCGGCGCTGGGGTCGAGTACAGCGGCGTGTCCGCCGCCGGCGTGACCGCTGTCAGCGCAGCTGCCGTCAGAGCGGCTGCCGTCAGAGCGGCTGCCCTCTGTCGTCAGCAGCCAGCAGTCGGAGGCATAGGGGCTGCCGCCCGGGAGCTGTTGTATATGCATCAGGCTCACCTCTTTCGTGCTTTTACCGCCCGTGCGCCCTGCGCTTTTGCGGTTGATGGGGGTATTATAGCACATTTTTTCCCGCTTGTCTACAATCTGAAGAAAAAAAGCTGAACTACAGCAGGGGGTTCTGCGCGGTGCTCCGGCGGAGCGGTGCCTGTTCCCTGCGGCGGCGGGTTGCCGGGCGGCTTGCGGTGCCTTGCAGGGGGCTTGCCTCCGGCTTTAGCTGCTTTGCCCAGCCGTTTGGGCGGTTTTTGGAGGATGTCAGTGCCCGGCGTTGGTCGGTTTTGTGTTGCCCTCCGTGCAAATCGCTTGCCCCCATCCCCCGACCCGCGCTCGCAGAGCGCTCTTCCCCGCTGGGGAAGGGGGTCGGGGGAT
>CAVIJF010000003.1:89404-111288 GCA_963643175.1 bacterium | reverse complement strand
GAAGTCGTAGGAAGACAGCAGCTCGCGGACTTCCATCTCGACCAGATCCAGCAGCTCCTCATCGTCAACCAGGTCGGTCTTGTTCATGAACACGACGATGGCAGGCACGCCGACCTGACGGGCAAGCAGCACGTGCTCACGGGTCTGGGCGAGAGGGCCATCGGTAGCAGCCACGACCAGGATAGCACCGTCCATCTGAGCGGCACCGGTGATCATGTTCTTAACGTAGTCAGCGTGACCGGGGCAGTCGACATGCGCATAGTGGCGCTTGTCAGTCTCGTACTCAACGTGACGGGTGTTGATTGTGATACCGCGTGCCTTCTCCTCGGGCGCGTTATCGATCTGGTCATACGCCAGGAACTCGTTCTTACCGTTCTTCAGGGACAGAACCTTGGTGATAGCGGCAGTCAGAGTGGTCTTACCGTGGTCAACGTGACCGATGGTACCAATGTTGACATGGGGCTTGGTACGCTCGAATGTAGCCTTTGCCATTGTAAAAATCCTCCGTTATTGTATTTTTTTGATTTACTTGGAAAATCGCGGGTACGCGGATCAGGCCTGAGCCTTTCCGCGTGCCTTGATGATTTCGTCCTGAATGCTCTTGGGCACCTCAGCGAAGTGGCTGGGCTCCATAGAGTAGATGCCGCGTCCCTGCGTTTTGGAGCGCAGGTCGGTAGCATATCCGAACATATTGGACAGCGGGACGAACGCGGTAATCTCCTCGACACCGCCGTTGCTTGCCTCCATGCTGTTGATCTGTCCGCGGCGGGAGTTGAAGTCGCCGATGACATCGCCCATGTACTCTTCCGGCACAATGGTAACGACCTTCATGACAGGCTCGGTCAGCACGGGATCCGCCTTCCGCATAGCCTCCTTGAACGCCATGGAACCGGCGATCTTGAATGCCATATCGGAGGAGTCAACCTCGTGATAGGAACCGTCATACAGCGTGACCTTCACGTCCACGACGTTGTAGCCGGCGAGCACACCGTTCTGCATAGCGCCCTGGATACCGGCATCGACCGCAGGAATGAATTCCTTCGGGATGGAGCCGCCGACCACGGCGTTGACGAACTCATAGCCCTTACCGGGCTCGTTGGGCTCAATGGTAATCTTGACATGACCGTACTGACCGGAACCGCCGGACTGGCGCTTGTACTTGGTTTCCTGATCCACCTTCTTGCGGATGGTCTCCTTGTACGCGACCTGCGGCTTACCGATATTGGCTTCCACCTTGAACTCGCGCAGCATACGCTCCACGATAATCTGCAGGTGCAGCTCGCCCATACCGGCGATGATGGTCTGACCGGTTTCCTCGTCGGTCCATGTGCGGAAGGTGGGATCCTCCTCTGCCAGCTTGGAGAGGGCGATACCCATCTTCTCCTGACCCGCGCGGGTCTTGGGCTCGATGGCGACCCGGATAACAGGCTCCGGGAACTCCATGGACTCCAGAATAATCGGGTGCTTCTCGTCGCAGAAGGTATCACCGGTGGTGGTGTTCTTCACGCCGATGGCAGCCGCGATGTCGCCCGTGTAGCAGGTGTCGATATCCGTCCGGTCGTTCGCGTGCATCATCAGGATACGACCCAAACGCTCGCGCTTGCCCTTGGTGGAGTTGTACACGATGTCGCCTGCGTGCACCACACCGGAGTAAACCCGGAAGTAGCACAGCTTGCCGACGAACGGGTCGGTCATAATCTTGAACGCCAGTGCGGAGAACGGCTCATTGTCATCCGCCTTGCGGGTGTCCTCGTCCCCGGTATCCGGGTTGATGCCGTCCACGGGCGGAATATCCAGCGGGGAAGGCATATAGTCAACGACTGCATCCAGCATCTTCTGGACGCCCTTGTTACGGTAGGAAGAACCGCAGCAGACAGGCACGATCTCGTTGGCGATGGTTGCCTTGCGGAGCGCGGCGCGGATTTCGTCCTTGGAGAGGGTTCCCTCCTCCAGGTACTTCTCCATCAGCACCTCGTCCGTCTCGGCGGCAGCCTCGACCATCTCGTCGTGATACTTCTGAGCCAGCTCCTTCAGATCGTCCGGAATCGGCTCGACGCGCACATCCTTGCCATCGGCATCATAGTAGACGTCGGCTTCCATCTCCACCAGGTCAACGATGCCGCGGAAGCCCATCTCCTTGCCGATGGGGAGCTGAATCGGGACGGGGTTCGTATGCAGACGGTCACGCATCATGTCCAGCACGCGGTAGAAGTCCGCGCCGGTGATGTCCATCTTGTTGACATATGCCATTCTCGGCACATGATACTTGTCCGCCTGGCGCCAGACGGTCTCGGACTGGGGCTCAACGCCGCCCTTGGCGCAAAAGACGGTCACGGAACCGTCCAGCACACGCAGGGAACGCTCGACCTCGACGGTGAAATCCACGTGTCCGGGGGTATCGATGATGTTGATACGATGATCCTTCCAGTAGCAGGTGGTAGCGGCAGAGGTAATGGTAATACCTCTCTCCTGCTCTTCCTCCATCCAGTCCATCGTGGCGGCGCCCTCATGGACCTCGCCCAGCTTATGGGTCTTTCCGGTATAGAACAGGATACGCTCTGTTGTCGTGGTCTTACCGGCATCAATGTGCGCCATAATGCCGATATTCCGGGTATTTTCAAGAGAATATTCCCTAGGCATTGATTTACTCCTTGGTTTTGAATTGACCGATCAGCGGCAACTGCCCGCCGATCAATACTTGTAATGCGCGAACGCCTTGTTCGCCTCCGCCATACGATGGGTCTCTTCCTTCTTCTTGAAGGCTCCGCCCATACTGTTCTTGGCGTCCAGAATCTCACCGGCGAGACGCTCTGCCATGGTCCGCTCGGAGCGGGACCGGGCATAGCTGATCAGCCAGCGAAGAGCCAGCGTCTGCTTGCGGTCGGGGCGCACGTCCATCGGGACCTGATAGGTCGAACCGCCGACGCGGCGCGCCTTGACCTCCAACTCCGGCTTGATGTTGTCAAGCGCGGCCTGGAAAACTTCCAGAGCGTTCTCGCCCGTCTTATCGGCGATGATGTTGAACGCATCATACACGATAGTCTGCGCAACGCCCTTCTTGCCGTCGTACATCACGTTGTTCACCAGCTTGGTCACCAGCTTGGAGTTGTACAACGGATCCGGCAACACATCTCTTTTCGAGATTGAACCTCTTCTCGGCACTGTAACTTCCCTCCTTCATTAGTAATGAATGAAATCATAGGTACTCAAAAGCACTCTTCTGTTTACGAGCCTTGTGTGGATGCCTGACTGTCCGGCGTCGCCGCCGGTATATAAACACAGAATTCAGCGGGTCACACAGGTGTTGTATTGAAAGCGACTGCTTTTCTACCCTTCCGCAATTATACCGCACTGCGGAATGTGCGTTGCGCGGCATAGCCCGCGCACTTCCCGGGAATCGGAATTACTTCTTCTTCTTGGGAGCCTTTGCGCCGTACTTGGAACGGCTCTGGTTACGGTTGGCAACGCCCTGCGCGTCAAGCGTACCGCGGATGATGTGGTACCGCACGCCGGGCAGGTCACGGACACGTCCGCCGCGGATCAGCACGACAGAGTGCTCCTGCAGGCTGTGACCGATGCCGGGGATGTAGGTCGTAACCTCCATGCCGTTGGTCAGACGGACTCTCGCAAACTTACGCATAGCGGAGTTCGGCTTCTTGGGCGTCATGGTGGAAACCTTGGTGCACACGCCTCTCTTCTGGGGCGAGGACTTGTCGGTGGCTCTGCTCTCCAGGCTGTTGAAGCCCTTCTGCAGTGCGGGAGCCTTGGACTTGTACATTCTGTCAGCGCGTCCCTGACGGACAAGCTGGTTAAGGGTCGGCATTCCTGTTTTTCCTCCTTCTTCTGAATTTCGGTGTTTATATACAGGCACACCGCCGGAGTGACCGCCGGACGGGTGGGACTGTCTCAATTCCTGCGCCGTCAGGGCATAAATATCCCTTCGTCGCAACGTGGTTATTATAGCACAGGATGGGCGTTTTGTCAAGCGGGCAGTCTTTTGCCCCTGATTTTCTCCCTTTTGCACAACGGAACCGGAATCTGCAAGCCGCGCTTTGTCCGGAGTGCTTCCGCCTGCAAACATTTTGTACGCCAAAAGGCAGGGAATATCCGCATGGGATATTCCCTGCCCCGGCGTCAGGCCGGCACCCCGCGCATGGCGTGGAGACTGCCTGCCTATGCGGATTACGAGGCCGTATCGGTGTCGGCTGCCTGAAGGGCTGCCGCTGCCGCCTCGGCTGCGGCTTCCTCGGCAGTCTCGACCGTAATCTCCTTGTAGCAGTCCATACCGGTGCCGGCAGGAATCAAACGTCCGATGATGACGTTCTCCTTCAGACCGCGCAGGTGATCGACCTTTCCGCGGATAGCGGCATCGGCAAGCACCTTGGTCGTCTCCTGGAAGGAGGCGGCAGACAGGAAGGACTCGCTCTGCAGGGCAGCCTTGGTGATACCCAGCAGAATAGGCGTACCGAAGGCGGGCTTCAGCTCCAGCCCCTGCGCCTCGCCCTGTGCGAGCGTCCGGGTGTTGATTTCCTCCAGCTCGTTGCGGTCCACGACGGCTCCGGGCAGAAGCGTCGTATCGCCCGGCTCCTCAATGCGGATCTTGCGCGTCATCTGGCGGGCAATGATTTCGATATGCTTATCGTTGACGTTACAGGACTGCGAACGGTAGACCTTCTGGACTTCCTTGATGAGGTAAGCATACACCTCGTCCAGCCCCTGAATGCGCATGATGTCGGCGGGTGCCTTGGAGCCTTCGGTCAGGGCCTGTCCGACCTGCACATGGGTGCCGGTCGCAACAGTCAGTCGCATACCGTAAGGGATCGTGTACTTGCCCAGCTCGGCATTGGTTTCCTCGTCGTGGATGAACACATCGCTGACACCGGGCATATCGGGATCCTGATGGACATATACCACGCCTGCCTTCTCGGTCATGATGGCTGCCTTCTTGGGCGCGCGCGCCTCAAACAGCTCCTCGACACGGGGCAGACCCTGCGTGATATCCGAACCGGCGACACCGCCGGAGTGGAAGGTACGCATGGTCAGCTGGGTACCCGGCTCACCAATGGACTGGGCGGCAATGATACCGACCGATTCACCCACGCTGACCAGCTTGCCGGTGGACATATCCGCACCGTAGCAGTGCGAGCAGATGCCCCAGCGTGCATGGCACTGAATGGGCGTCCGGATTGTGACCTCGGTGATACCCGCCTTGGTGATGGCGGCGGCGTCCTCCTCGGAAATCATGGTATCGTTCGGAACCAGCACGGTGCCGGTGGCGGGATCGACCACATCACCCAGTGCGAAGCGCCCGATGATACGGTCTGCCAGCGGCTCCAGTACGTTCTTATCCCGCTCGTCGATGACATCGCTGACGGTCGTGCCCTTGTCGGTGTCGCAGTTGACCTCCCGGACGATGACCTCCTGCGAGACATCGACCAGACGGCGGGTCAGGTATCCGGAGTCTGCGGTACGCAGTGCGGTATCCGACAGCGACTTACGGGAGGAACGGGCACCCATGAAGTACTCGGTGATATTCAGACCTTCGCGGAAGTTGGACTTGATAGGCAACTCCATGGTCTTACCGGTTGCAGAGAACATCAGTCCGCGCATACCGGCAAGCTGACGCATCTGGGTCATGGAACCGCGGGCGCCGGAATCCGCCATGATCTTGATCGGGTTGAACTTGCTGAAGCCCTTATCCAGTGCGGCGGTAACATTGTCGGTCGTCTTTTCCCAGATACGGATGACCGCCTTGTAGCGCTCCTCCTCGGACAGCTCGCCGCGGCGGAAGTGCTTGGAGATGGTATCCACATCCTGCAGGGCGGCGGCAAGGTAGCCGGGCTTCTCAGGCGGAATGGTCATATCGTAAACGGAAATTGAGAAGGACGCCTGCGTGGAATACTTGTAGCCCATCGCCTTGATATTGTCCAGCATCTCGGCGCAGACGGAGGTGCCGTGGGCACGGATGCAGCGGTCGATAATCTGACCGAGCTGCTTCTTCTTGACCACGAACTCCACCTCCAGCTTGAAGGTGTTGGCGGGGTCGGAGCGGTCGACAAAGCCCAGATCCTGCGGCAGGGGGCTGTTGAAAATCAGACGTCCCAGTGTGGTGACAATGACAGCCGAACGGTTGACGACCGTCTCGGTTCCGTCCGGAGCGGTTTCCTTCACATCGCGGTGAATGCGCACACGGATGCGGGAATGCAGACCCAGCTGGCGGTTGACATACGCCATCATCGCCTCGTCGAAGTCACGGAACATCCGGTATCCGTACATCGGCTCGCCCGCCGCATCCAGCAGGGGCTGCCCGTCCGCGTCCAGCAGTGGCCAGCGGTCGCCCGGCTCGCCCTCCTTCTCCATGGTCAGGTAGTAGGAACCGAGAATCATATCCTGCGTCGGGATGGTGACTGCCTTACCGTCCATAGGCTTGAGCAGGTTGTTGCAGGACAGCATGAGGAACCGTGCCTCAGCCTGTGCCTC
This sequence comes from bacterium, assembly GCA_963643175.1. Lineage (GTDB taxonomy): Bacteria > Bacillota > Clostridia > Oscillospirales > CAG-272 > CAMEON01. Next base: position 104,808 of record CAVIJF010000003.1, on the reverse strand, counting down.
GACCGAAAGCGGCACGTGGACAGGCATCTGGTCGCCGTCGAAGTCGGCGTTGAAAGCCGTGCAGACCAGCGGGTGCAGCTTGATGGCGCGACCCTCGACCAGCACCGGCTCAAATGCCTGAATCGACAGACGGTGCAGGGTGGGAGCACGGTTGAGCAGGACGGGATGCCCCTTGATGACATTCTCCAGCGCGTCCCAGACCTCCGGATACACGCGCTCAATCTTCTTCTGCGCGTCCTTGACGTTGGTCGCCTTGCCCATTTCAACCAACCGCTTGACCACAAAGGGCTTGAACAGCTCCAGCGCCATCTCCTTGGGCAGACCGCACTGGTAAATCTTCAGGGAAGGACCGACGACGATAACCGAACGTCCCGAATAGTCCACGCGCTTACCCAGCAGGTTCTGACGGAAGCGTCCCTGCTTGCCGCGCAGCATCTCGGACAGGGACTTAAGCGGACGGTTGGACGGTCCGGTCACGGGCTTGCCGCGGCGACCGTTGTCAATCAGCGCGTCCACCGCCTCCTGCAGCATCCGCTTCTCGTTGCGGATCACGATGTCGGGGGTGTGGATTTCCAGCAGTTTCTTGAGCCGGTTGTTGCGGGCAATGACCCGGCGGTACAGCTCATTGAGGTCGGAGGACGCGAAGCGTCCGCCGTCCAGCTGCACCATCGACCGGATTTCCGGCGGCAGGACGGGCAGAACGCTCAGCACCATCCACTCCAGCTTGTTCTCGGACACGCGGAATGCCTCGATGACCTCCAGCCGCTTGATGATACGGGTCTTTTTCTGTCCGGTGGCGCGGGAAAGCTCTGCCTTGAGGTTGGCGGCAAGCTCCTCGACATTGATGCCCGCCAGCAGCTCGCGCACCGCCTCGGCGCCCATGCCGACGCGGAACTCATCCCCGTACATTTCGCGGTAGTCGGTGTACTGCTTCTCGGTCAGCACCATGCCGACCTGCAACGGGGTGTTGCCGGGATCCAGCACGACGTTCTCGGCGAAGTACAGCACCTGCTCCAGTTGCTTGGGGGAAATATCCAGCACCAGTGCCATCCGGGACGGAATCGCCTTGAAATACCAGATGTGCGACACCGGGCTTGCCAGCTCAATGTGTCCCATACGCTCGCGGCGCACCTTTTTGGTGGTCACGTCCACGCCGCACTTCTCGCACTTGATAACCTCTTTGCTGTGGGAATTCTTATATTTGCCGCACATACAAGCGCCATCCTTGGTAGGCCCGAAAATGCGCTCGCAGAACAGACCGCCGACCTCCGGCTTCAGCGTGCGGTAGTTGATGGTTTCCGGCTTCGTCACCTCGCCGTAAGACCACTCCCGGATCATCTCCGGGGAAGCCAGACCGATTTTAATGGAAGAAATTTCGTTACGCTCCACAGTTTCTTCTCCATTCATACATTATATTGAGCATCCCGCGCCGGGGTTTCCCGGCGGCGGGTATGCGGAAGCGGACACGGGTTACTCGTCGTAGCCGTCGGACAGATCGTCCGCGTCCTGTTCGGACGCACCGTAATCCGCCTCGTCGCTGTACTCCTCCTCCGGGTTCATCTCGCTCTTCTCCATGAGGAAGGAGTCGGACAGGTCGCCCGTTTCCACGAACTGACCGGTCGCGCGCTCGATATCCTCCTCATCCGGGTCGCGCTCGGAGCGCGGCGAACGGCGGCGGTATGCGGGCTGGTCGTCCTCGTTGCACAGCGCGGACAGGTTGACCTCCTCGCCGTTCTGGTTCAGCACGCGGATATCCAGTGCCAACGCCTGCAGTTCCTTGACCATAACCTTGAAGGATTCCGGCACGCCGGGCGTCGGAATGTTCTGCCCCTTGATGATTGCCTCGTAAGCCTTGCGCCGTCCGTTGATATCGTCCGACTTGACGGTCAGAATCTCCTGCAGCGTATAGGCGGCGCCGTATGCCTCCAGCGCCCAGACTTCCATTTCTCCGAAACGCTGACCGCCGAACTGAGCCTTACCGCCCAGAGGCTGCTGCGTAACCAGAGAGTACGGGCCGTTGGAGCGTGCGTGAATCTTATCGTCCACCAGATGGTGCAGTTTGAGGTAGTACATGATGCCGACCGTGACCGGGTTGTCAAACGGCTCACCGGTGCGTCCGTCGTACAGAATCGTCTTGCCGTCGAACAGACGCAGGGTATCCGCCTGCCGCAGGGATTCGATATACGCCGGGTTTGCGCGCTGCTCGGGCGTCAGCTGACGGTAGCAGTGGCGGGTATCGCCCTCGTACCGCGGCGCGACGTCAATATCATGCGGCTCGTCCGGGCGGACAATCTCGTACAGATCCTTGCCCTCCGGATTCTCGCCGGCGAACAGCGGGCGGCTGTAATCCGCCATGTGCAGGCACTCGGAAATGTCCTTCTCGTTGGCGCCGTCGAACACGGGAGTCATAATCTTCCAGCCCAGCCGCTTGGCGGCAATGCCGAGATGCACCTCCAGCACCTGTCCGATGTTCATACGGGAAGGCACGCCCAGCGGGTTCAGCACGATGTCCAGCGGAGTGCCGTCGGGCAGGAAGGGCATATCCTCCGGCGGCAGGATGCGGGACACGACACCCTTGTTTCCGTGGCGGCCTGCCATCTTGTCTCCGACCGAAATCTTACGCTTCTGCGCGATATAAACCTTGACTACCTTGTTGACCGAAGCAGGCAGATCGTCGCCCTGCTCGCGGGAGAACACCCGCACGTCCACCACCACGCCGGACTCGCCGTGCGGCAGGCGCAGGGAGGTGTCGCGCACCTCGCGTGCCTTCTCACCGAAGATGGCGCGGAGCAGCCGCTCCTCGGCTGTCAGCTCGGTTTCGCCCTTGGGCGTAATCTTACCGACCAGAATATCCCCGGCACGCACCTCGGTACCCTTCTTAACAATACCGTCCGCGTTGAGGTCCTTCAGCACATCGTCGCCAACGTTGGGCACCTCACGGGTAATCTCCTCCGGCCCCAGCTTGGTGTCGCGCGCCTCGTGCGTGTACTCCTCGATGTGGAGCGACGTGTACACATCGTCGCGCACCAGCCGCTCGTTCAGCAGAACGGCGTCCTCGTAGTTATAGCCCTCCCACGTCATAAAGCCGATGAGGGCATTCTTACCCAGCGAAACCTCGCCGTTCCATGTTGCGGGACCGTCCGCGATGACCTGCCCGGCATGGACAAGCTGGTCGCGGCGGACGATGGGACGCTGATTGAAGCAGGTTCCCTGGTTGGTGCGGCGGAACTTCCGGAGCGTGTAAGCATCCTTGGAGCCGTCGTCGGTCACAATGACAATCTTGTCCGCCTCGACATGCTCCACACGTCCGGCGCGCTTTGCCGTGATGACGACGCCGGAATCCACCGCCGCCTTGTACTCCATACCGGTACCGACAATGGGACTGTCCGTGACCATCAGCGGAACCGCCTGCTTCTGCATGTTGGCACCCATCAGGGCACGGGTGTTGTCGTCGTTCTCCAGGAAGGGAATCATAGCCGTTGCAACCGACACGACCATCTTAGGCGACACATCCATGAAGTCAACCTTGGATGCATCGATGGACGCGATCTCGGTTCTCTCACGTGCCGTGACCTTCTTGTTGACGAAGTGCCCGGTCTCATCCAGCGGCTCGTTCGCCTGCGCCACAACGTACTGATCCTCGGTATCGGCGGTCATGTAGACCACCTCGTCGGTGACGTACTGATCCGCAACCTTGCCGTTCTCATCGTACACGCGCTTGACCTTGCGGTACGGCGCCTCGATGAAGCCGTACTCGCTGATGCGGGCATAGGTGGTCAGGTAGGAAATAAGTCCGATATTGGGTCCTTCAGGCGTCTCGATGGGGCACATACGCCCGTACTGGGTGTAGTGCACGTCGCGGACGTCAAAGGATGCGCGGTCTCGGGACAGACCGCCGGGACCCAGCGCCGACAGACGGCGGCGGTGCGTCAGCTCCGCCAACGGGTTGTTCTGGTCGGCGAACTGCGAAAGCTGGGAGGAGCCGAAGAATTCCCGGATAGCCGTGACCACAGGACGGATGTTGATCAGCGCCTGCGGGGTCAGCTTGTCGTTGTCCTGCGTGGTCATGCGCTCCTTGATAATCTTCTCCATGCGGACAAAGCCGATGCGGAACTGGTTCTGCAGCTGCTCGCCAACGGAGCGGATGCGGCGGTTGCCGAGGTGGTCGATGTCATCCACGGTGCCGATTCCGTTTGCCAGATCCAGCATATAGCTGATGGAGGCAAAAATATCGTCCTTCGTGATGTGCTTGGGGCACAGCTCGGCAAGGCGCAGGCGTACCTGCCGCCTGACCTCATCCAGATCGCCGCCGCACGCCTCCACAATTTCCTGCAGGATAGCGGTGCGCACCTTCTCGCGGACGCCGCAGTCGTGCAGGTCACAGCCGATGATATACTCCGGCTCCAGCGTGTTATTGGACAGCACGCGGACGGTGTTCCCGTTCTCCAGCCGGACATTCATGCTGTTGACGCCGCCGTGCTCGATGGCAAGTGCCAGCTCGGCGTTGATACGCGTTCCGGCGGTGCAGAGCAGCTCACCGGTCAACGGGGAGATGACGTCATCCGCCGCCACCTGCCCGGTGATGCGTCCGGAGATTGCCATCTTCTTGTCGAACTTGTACCGACCGACCGGCGCGATGTCGTACCGCTTCGGGTCAAAGAAGTAGTTGTTGATGAGCGTCTCGGCGGACTCCACCAGCGGCGGCTCGCCGGGGCGCAGCTTCTTGTAGATTTCCTTGAGTGCCTCCACGTGGGCGGAGGTATGGTTCTCGGCAGCAAGATTCTCGCACTCGTCCTTCTCAAACGTAACCTTCAGGCGGTCATCCTCGCCCAGCAGCTCGTAGACCTCCTCGCGCGTCTCGGGACCCAGTGCGCGGATGAACATGGTCATGGGAACCTTGCGGGTCTTGTCCACGCGGACATACATGGTGCCGTTGACGTCCGTCTCGTACTCCAGCCATGCGCCGCGGTAGGGAATGACCTGCGCGGAGTAAATCGGCTTACCCGACTTATCGATGTCGCTGGCGTAGTACATACCGGGGGAACGGACAATCTGGGACACGATCACGCGCTCGGCGCCGTTGATGACGAAGGTGCCCGTCTCGGTCATGAGCGGGAACTCGCCCATAAAGATATCCGCCTGCTTGACCTCGCCGGTCTGCTTGTTGGTCAGCCGGACGTTGACCTTCAGGGGCGCGGCGTAGTTGACGTCCCGCTCCTTGCACTCCTCCACGGGATAGTTGGGCTTATCGCTCAGTGTGTAGGAGATGAACTCGATGAGAAGGTTGCCGGAGAAGTCCGTGATGGGGGACACCTCGTGCAGAACCTCAGTCAGTCCCTCCCGGAGAAACCAGGCGTAGGAACGGGTCTGGATTTCCACCAGATCCGGCAGCTCCAGGTTGAAGCGGGTACGGGAAAACGATTTTCGGACGTTCTCACCGAGCTTCTGGTCTTTCAGTTGAATCATGTACAACAATCACTCCATTCTTTCATGTTGGGAGATGCGGGGGCAGAGGGATGCGGCGGCACCGCGGGACAGCGCGGTAATTCCCCGTTTCTTCTCTGCCGCCGCCGGAGTGGGCATAGCGAGCGGAAGACGGTCACGGCACAAAAGGGCGGGACCTCGCAGACGGTTCGACAGGACAGAATCGCCCGGGGCACGGCAAATGCCTCGGTCACACCCATGGTCGGCTCCGGGGGGAGCCGGTTCGCCGTGACGCTCGCCTTCGTCAGAATGCACAAGCGCCGACGGATTGCCAGTCCGGGAACTGCGTCCGGGACGCAATACTCCACACGGCTGGCGATTATAATGCAGTTTGACATTTTACCATAAAAGTGGCGGTTTGTCAAGGGCTTTCACGCGGAATCCCCGATTTTGTCCAAATTAGACAAATGCAAGGGGATAAAACGTCCGGAAACCGTCTGCCCGCAGTGTTGGAGGTGGAATTCCGGCGTCCGGCGGGGACTTGTCCCCTGCCTCGCCGGTTCAGGGGCTGCGTTCCGGTACCCAAGGGGGGCTTGTTCCCTGTCTCGCCGGTTCGGTCCGCCTCTGTCTGATGCGCTTGCCCCCATCCCCCCCGCCCCGCGCTCGAAGAGCGCTCTTCCTACACCGGGGAAGGGGGAGATTTTTGTTATCTTTTGCAAGGGGCTTCGCCCCCTGCAACCCCGCGCCTGCGCCGGGAGCGGCACGGCGTGCCGGATGATTTGAGGCACCCAAGGAAGGTGCCCCACGTTTCGGACACACCGGGAGGAAGTATCGCCCCCAACGCCGGACTGCGTAAAAAATATCGGCTGTTGCCGTATTTCACAATCATTTGCCGATTGACAAACACCGTCTTATGTGTTATACTAATTGTTCACGGAACAGCGTGCCGAATCCGCACTACCGCATTTCAAGCAACGCTTTCCAAAAACGCAAACGGAGGATCAAGAAGGAATGACACACCAGAAAAGTATTCTTCTGGCAGCAGCAGGGCTTATGCTTTCTCTCATCGCCGTGCTGTGCGCCTGCAACGGGTCATCAGGAACCGACACGGGCACCGCGCCCGAAAAAACAGAGTCGGTCACAGAACCGAAAACCGCCACGGGTACGGGTACGGGTACGGACACCGAACCGGCGTCCTCCGATGCCGGAACGCAGACCGAACCTGAAACCAAGCCTGCCGTGCCGGAAGACGTCATAGGCGTCGCCAATGTGGCAAACGCCGGCTATGCCATGGCAAGCTCCTGCCGCACCGAAAATAAGTATTCAAACCTGTACGCCAACGACAACGACCCCTCCACCGCGTTTTCCTGCGGGTACCTCGCGGCGGCGGAGAGCGATGTGTACCTGTTCGTTGACCTGACGCGCACATACACGATCCGTTCGGTCGTGCTGCTGCCCGCCACAGGCGAGGAGCACCTGTTCCCGGTTGATTTCGACATTCAGATTTCGGACGACGGGCAGACATGGACGACAGTCCAAACCCGCACCGGCGTGTCCGGCGTCGGCGAGGCTGGCGTAACGGTGGATATGGGCTCCGTCGAGGCGTCCTTTGTCCGCCTGCTCGTGCACAAACTGGCGGAGGATTCGGGACAGTTCCGCTTTGTGCTGGGCGAGTTTCAGGTGCTGGCGGACGTGCGCCGCACCGATAACCTTGTACTCCGCCAGAACGACATCTGGCTCTATACGGATACCTCCGCGACCGTAGCGGCTGCGTACCGCCGTATTGCCAACGTCGCGGAGGACGCTACCCTGCGCTTCTTCACGGATAATCCCGCCGTGGCGGAAATCGATTACAGCACCGGCAGCATTACGCCGCGCGGCTTCGGCGACACGGTGGTGTACGCCTACGACGGCGAAAATTTAGCCGCCTGCCATGTGCGTGTGCTGGACGATACGCAGACGGAATTCCGCATCAGCACCTTTTACCACTCCAGCTTCGGGTATCCCGATGTCATCCCCGCATGCTTGGACTACATGAAGGAAGCGGGCATCGGCTTCCTTGAGGAGACGCGCACCTATGATGCCGCCGGCAATCAGGTCTGCGACTACATGATGTACCTGTGCGCCCAGCGGGGGATTTTCTACTCGGTGTGCGATCCGCTCAACGGTACGGCGCTGTCCAAGGCAACCGAGGAACAGATTATTGCACTGATTCAGAAGTATGAGAACCGTGCCGGCTTCGGCGGTATTTACCTTGTAGATGAGCCGCACGAGGAGTCCAACGACTATGCCCGCGTAGCGCGCGTCATCCACGACTACAACTACCACATCACCCCGCACCTCAACCTGCTGCCCCCCGGCGGCTTCCCTTCGTGGGATGAGTACGTGTCGGAGTACTGCGCCATCGCCGGCGGTGCGTACCGGATGAAATACCTGTCCTATGACAACTACTGCTTCCTTGTGAATAACGACTTCAACTGGGCCGTGTTCGGCTCGCTCAACAAGATACGGCAGTACGGTCTGAAGTACAACGCCTCGACCGGGTACTATATGCAGTGCATGGAAATCCGCAATGCCTACCGCATCTCTTCCGACGAGGAACTGCTGTTCAATGCCTCCATGGGACTTGCCTACGGCATGAAAAACTTCAAGTGGTTTGTGTACCTGACCCCCATCGGAAGCGGGGAAGCCTTCACGACCGGTATGATAGGTCCGGACTTCACCCCCTCCGTCATGTATGAGGGCGTCAAAGCGGCAAACGCCCACATTGCCGAGTGGGGCAAGGTGCTGGGCAAGAGTGACGCCGTGGAAGTCTACCATTCCGATTCCGTATCCGACAACGAGGTGGTGCCGGAGGATTTCGTCATCCGGCAGACCTCCGGTCACGCCGCCATTTACTCGCTCTACCGGTCGCAGGAGAGCGACGGGCGGCAGTACGTGGTAGTCGTCAACCGGGACTTCGGCAAGGGACAGGACAAGGAATTTGCCTTTACCGTCGCGGACGGGCTGTCCGCGCTGGAGGTGTACGACAGCGGTGCATGGAGCACACTGGACATAGCGGGCGGCAGCTTCACGCTGTTTATCCCTGCGGGCGACAGCGTTATCCTGCGCCTGCCGGAGGGATACGACGCACGCCGTCCCGCCGCGGAGCCTTCGGAAAATCTGGCGTTGGGTCGGGCTGCCTATGTGAGCAGTTCGCAGTACACTTTCTGGAACGCGAGCGACAACGCGTCCTGGCGTCTGACCGACGGGGAGACGGCATCCGGCGGATGGCTTTCCGGCAACCGTGACGCGGCACCGAGCGTTCTGATTGATCTGGGCGAGGTCAGGCAGGTCAGCAGCGTCAGGCTGTTCACACTGGTGAACACGGAAAGCCGGTTCCCCAAAAATGTTTCCGTTGAGGTGTCGGCAGACGGTGTAACCTGGACGCAGGTGTTCTCGGCAGGCATTGCGGCGGGAGCAGACGGCTCCGCCTCCTGCACATTCGACCGGACGGACGCGCGCTATGTACGCATAACGACCGGCAGCAGGCGCTGCGCGATCGGCGAGATCGAAATATACGGATAAAGCCGGGAGACCGCAGTCCGCCCGGAACCCTGCCACCGGGGTGGCGTATCTGCCGGGAAAACACCGGAAATTTTTCCGGGAAATCCCGACAAAACGCCGTCCCGGATCGTTGTACTGTATGAGAGGGATTATGACATGCCTGAATCAGAATCTTTGCTGCGTACGGGCGAAGGCTTTGAGGCGTTCTACACCCGGCACTACAAACTGGTATACCGCACCTGCTACTCCTACATGAGAAACACCGCCGATGCGGAGGACTGCACCGAGGACGTATTTGTCAAGGTTCTGACCGGACAGTACAGCTTTGAGGATGAGAATCACGAGAAGGCATGGCTGACCGCGACCGCCATGAATCTGTGCAAGGACAGGCTGCGGCACCGGACGCACCGGCAGATTGTATCGCTGGACGACTGCGCCAAACCGGTCGGCGCTCCCGGTGCCTATCAGGTCATCTGGGAATCTGACGGAATCCGCTACTACCTGTGCGCCACCGACGGTGCATCGGCTGACGAGGTGCTGGCAGTCGCGCGGCAGCTTATGCCGGGCACGGATACCGGGGACGAGGCGGAATAACCGCATCGGGAAAGGGGAACCTGCAGGCAGGTTCCCCTTTTTCAATGCCCCATAAGAGTCGGTATACCAATGCCGCTCCCGACGCAGCGCGGGGGATGCAAGGGGCTTCGCCCCTTGCAAAAATCCGAAAAGCAGTGTATAATGGTGGACAATGAACCCGACACCCATAAAGAAAGGCGGTATTCCCATGGAAGCAACCGGTATATGCGCCCATATGCACACGGATCAGCACCCCACCCCAAACCAGTACCTGTTGCACACGCACGACTCGTATGAAATATTCCTCCTGCTGTCCGGAAGCTGCGGCTTTCAGGTCGCCGAACGCCTCTACCGACCGGAAGCTGATACCGTCCTGCTCATGCGCCGCAATGAGGCACACCGCCTCCTGCCGGACAACGCAACCCCCATCTCCTACCTGTTCCTGCAATTCACGGAGGAAATCCTGCCGGACGAGCCGGAAGTACGGGAACAGATCCGGACACTGTTTGAAAACCGGGAGGAGGGTATGCGGAGCCTCCGGCAGCTGGGTCCCGGCTCCGCCGATTTCCTGCGGGAGTGTATGCACAGAATGTGTGCCCTCACGGCAGGGGATGTCCACACCGCGTTCCTCTGCTACCTGCACCCGGTTCTGCGGGAAATACTGTTCGCGGTACACCGTCATCCGGCACACCGCGCGACATCCGGCGGAAGCCGTCCCACAGCATGGAGCTGGTGGAGCAGGTCTGCGCCTATATCAACCGGAATTTTGCACAGATTGAAAATCTCTCCGCCATCACCGACACGTTCCATTACAGCACGGTCTACATCAACAGCCTGTTTCAGAAGCGCTTCGGCGTTTCCGTCTGGCAGTATCTCCTGCACCGGCGCGTAGACTGCGCCTGCGACCTGATGCTGAGCGGACTGCGGGCGGAGGAGGCGGCATTGCGCTGCGGCTTTGCCGATTACTCCACCTTTTATCGCGTGTTCCGCAAAAGCTACGGAATTACGCCGTCCGAATGCATCCGCTCGGGCGTCAAGCCGAGACTGCGGGACTGCAAAAAGACATAGTTCCTGCCCCATACAACGCGGGACCCGTGCGGATGCGCCGCCTACCCCCGTGGCGGCTTCAGCACCGCCACGGTCAGGGCAGCCGCACCGCCGACTGCCGCGCCCGTGACGCATCCGGTGACAAGCAGGACGGGCAGGTACCAACCCAGCCCCGCCGTCCCGGTCAGCAGTGCGGCACAGGCAAGCTGTCCGAGGTTGTGGCAGACGGCGCCCGCCATGCTTACGCCGAGCACCGAAAACCGCCCCGTCCGGCGGAGCAGCAGCATGGCGGCAAGGCTGAGTGCCCCGCCGCACAGACTGAACGCCAACGTCGGCAGGCTCCCGAACAGCAGCGCCGCCAGCAGCGCCCGGATCAGCGACACGAACGCCGCCTCCCGCCATCCCAGCCGGTACAGTGCAAACAGCACCGCAATATGGCACAGCCCCAGCTTGACGCCGGGCATCTTCACTGGCAGCGGAATCAGCAGTTCCAGCCACGACAGGACAAAGGCGGCGGCGGTCAGCATTCCGAGACGCGTCAGCGCCGCCGTGCGGCGGGGGGAATGCTTCCCCGGTGCGCCGCGCCTCATGTGCTCGCCTCCGCCGTCAGCTGTCCGCCGTGCCCGTCCGCGATCGTAATGGTCAGCCTGCCGGGCAGGCAGATGATGCTGTCTCCGGCGGTCGCGGTCGGGGCATGGTGCACGCATATCTGATCCGGGCAGGGTGCCTCCGTCACCGATACCGCACCGCCGCGGACCTCAATCCGGTACGTGCCATAGCCGGTGGTCACGCGGTACACCGCGTCCTCCCCGCTCAGCGGAAAGCGCCGCAGTTCCCGCCCGTCCTGCATGACAACCGCCTCGGTTCCGGTCGGGCTGCCGGTGTGCAGAACAAGAAACAGCACCCCCGCCGCCAGCAGGATGCCTGCCGCCAACAGAATATCCCCCAACCGGGGTCGGACGGTGCGGCGCCCGGTTTCAGGTGCTTTGCCGGAATCGGTCATGGCTGCGCTCCCTCCGTCAGGACGGCATACTGTTTTCCCAGCCGTCGGATTTGATGATTTCCCCGTCCGCCGTCACCCACAGCGCAAAGGAGCCGGGCACGCGGGCAAGCAGCTCCCTGCCCTCCTCCTGCGACAGGAGAAACAGCGCGGTGCTCAGGGCATCGGCGATTGCCGTCGCCACCACTGCCGTGCCCCCGAAAAGGCAGACGGCATAATCCGGCACGAACACCGTAACCGACAGGTACCGCGTGCCGGGGTACAGCGTCTGCGGGTCTATGATATGGTGGTAGCGGACGCCGTCCGCCGTGGAAAATCCGCGCTGATCGGTGCCGCTGGTCACGGCATTCATGTCCCGGACCGCGCAGGTTGCCAGACTTTCGCCGACCGGCGGGTCGCGCAGGATGCCGTCGTCCGGTCGGGGGTCGCGCACGCCGACCGTCCATGCCGAGCCGTCCGGTCTGGTTCCCAGCGCCAGCACCTGCCCGCCCAGCTCCATCAGTACCCCCGTCAGCTCCCCGGACTCCACGCGCCCCCGCAGAATATCTGCGGCGCAGGCGGCGGCGTAGCCCTTGGCTATCGCGCCGACGTCCAGCCGGGCGTCCGGATCGGTCAGGCGGACTGTCCCGGCAACCTCGTCGGTCAGCAGGTTCTCCGGCGCGGTGTGCAGAGCGGCACGCTCCAGCGTGGCGGCGTCCGGAAGCGTCTCGGTCTCGCGGGCAGTGTGCCACAGCGACAGGACGGAGCCCATGAAAATATTGACCTGCCCGCCGGAAAAGTCATACGCCATGCGCCCCAGCGCCAGCAGGCGCAGGATGTCCTCCGACACCGGAACCGGTTTCCCGTCCCCGGCGTGGTCATTGACCGTCCGGAGATTGTTCATTCCCGTCCAGTCGTGATAAATATCAAACAGGCGGTGCAGTTCCAGCATCCGCGCGTGCACCGCCTCCGCCGCGCCGTCCGCCGCCGTGCGGGACGGCGCGGCAATGCGAAGCGTCAGCACCGTGTCGAACACGTCCATATAGGTGGCGGTGTACAGCGCCGACGCGGAGAAATCGCACCCGGACAGCCCCGCCTGCAGAATCAGCAGGGCGGCAAGCAGTACCCCGGCAACGGAACGGACTCTGTTTCCTGCGTACCTCATACCCCATACCTCCCCGCACATTGCGTTTCAGTCAGAACGACGCCGCGTCCCGGGTCTCCCCTCGCGGGTCGATGATGACCTTGGCGGGGCATTTTGCCGCGCACGCCCCGCATCCCGTACAAAGGCTCTGGTCTATATGCGCGATGTTATCCTTCACAGTCACGGCACCGGTCGGGCAAACCCGGGCGCACAGCCCGCACCCGATGCATCCGGCGGTGCACACATCCCGCACGCGCTTGCCCTTATCCTGCGAGAAGCACCGGACGGCGCAGGCAGCGTCGGCGGGAATCAGCTCTATCAGATTGTTCGGACAGACGCGGATGCACCTGCCGCAGGCGCGGCACTTGTCCGGGATGACCTCCGCCCGCCCGTTGACTATGCGGATTGCCTCATACTCACAGGCGCGGACGCAGGAACCCAGCCCGGTACAGCCGTAGGCGCACGCCTTGCTGCCCCGCCCCGGCGCCAGCGCCACCCGATGGCAGTCGCTGTCGCCGAAATACTCGTAGATGAATTTTGTCTTGTCACAGGAACCGGAGCACCGGACAAAGGCGACCATGCGCACCGATTCCGCCTTTTCCACACCCAGTGCCTCGGCAATCTGCCCGGCAACGGCATCGCCGCCCACGGGACAGGCATTCACCGGCGCGTCGCCATCAGCAATCGCCTTTGCCAGTCCGTCACAGCCGGAGTAGCCGCACCCGCCGCAGTTGTTGCCCGGCAGGCAGGCACGCACCGCCGCCTGCCGCTCATCGGACGGAACCGCAAGCGCCCTGCCAGACACGCCGAGGAAAATACCCACGATAATTCCGACCCCGGCAACCAGTCCGGAGGCTATCAGAATGGCAATAATCTGTTCCTGACTCATAGGTATTCCCCCTTACACCAACGACTTGAAGCCGAAGAACGCGATTGCCATCAGCCCCGCTGTCAGGAGCGTGATGGGCATTCCCCGGAACGCCTTGGGCACCGGATTGTGCGCGGTCTTTTCCCGTATGCCTGCAAGCAGGAGGATGGACAGGGCAAAGCCGGCTGCCGTGCCGAAGCCGTTGAGGATACTCATACCGATCGAGGCGTCCTGCTGGACATTGGTCAGCGCCACGCCCAATACGGCGCAGTTGGTAGTGATAAGCGGCAGGTATACGCCCAACGCCCGGTACAGGGCAGGGCTGAATTTGCGCAGAATCATCTCGACGAACTGCACCAGCGCCGCAATGACCACGATGAACACAATGGTGTTGAGGTAGGTCAGGTTATGGCGGAGCAGCACATACCGGTACAGCACCGCCGTAGCCGCCGAGGATACCGTAATGACAAAGATGACTGCCGCTCCCATACCGAGCGCGGTCTTTATCTGCTTGGACACACCGAGGAAGGGACACAGCCCCATGAACTGTGACAGCACCACGTTGTTGATGAGCATGGTCGTCACCAGCGTCAGCAGAATGGTGGAAAAAGCACTCATGCGTTATCCCCCTTTCGGTCGGAACCGGAGTCGGCGGTTGCGGCGCCCCCGGACGCCCGGGTGGCTGTCGCCCGTCCGGCGGCTTTCTCTGCCGCCTGTCTTGCCTCTCGCTCTGCGCGGTCGGCGGTCACGGTCTCGTGGTTGGCGGCACCGCAGGAGCCGGTGCACCGGGCGCAGTTTCCGCCGCAGGCAAGCTCCGCGCCGGGACGGTTGGTCGCACTGGGTGCGTGCAGTCTGTTCTGCAGGGCAGTCAGCCCCGCCAGCACAAAGAAGGCACCCGGCGCAAGGATGAAAATGGAAATCGGCGTATAGCCGTCCGGCATAACCTGCACGCCGAAGGCGGTGCCCGCACCGAGCAGTTCCCGGACCAGCCCAATCAGCGTCAACGCGACGGTAAAGCCCAGTCCCATGCCCAGCCCGTCAAAGGCGGACGCCAGCACGCCGTGCTTGGAGGCATACGCCTCGGCACGCCCCAGAATGATGCAGTTGACCACGATAAGTGGGATATAGATACCCAACGCCTCGTACAGTCCGGTGACGAAGGCGTGCATGAGCAGCTCCACCACCGTGACAAAGGACGCGACGATGACAATGTAGGCGGGCATCCGCACCCCGTCCGGAATGACGCGCCGCAGGCACGAAATCATCATGTTGGACAGAATCAGCACGGCGGCGGTGGACAGCCCCATTCCCAACCCGTTGACAGCCTCTGTCGTGACCGCCAGCGTCGGGCACATCCCCAACATGAGGACGAAGGTCGGATTCTCCCGGATGATGCCGTTCCACAGCCGCTCCAGCGGCGTATCCGGTCTGAGTTTCGGCAGTTTCATGCAGTCCCGCCTCCCTTCAGCAGATTCGTCCGGGCGTAGGCAAGCCCGGTATTGACGGCAGCGGTAACGGCACGGGTCGTGACCGTGGCGCCGCTCAGCGCGTCTATCTCGTTCGGCGCCGATTTGCCTGTCTTGGTAAAGGCAACCGTGCCGCCCGCGATACCCCTGAACTGGTCGGTAAAGTCAGCCGAGGCACATTTGGCACCCAGTCCGGCTGTCTCGCTCTGGCTGATGACGGAAATGCCGGTCAGGCTTCCGTCCGCCGCCACGCCGACCGCAACCGTTACGGCGCCGCCGTAGCCGTTGGGCGATGTGACCTTGAGCGCATAGCCGACGGAATCCGTCTCGCCGCCATACAGGGAATCCGCCACGAAC
>CAVIJF010000003.1:0-89394 GCA_963643175.1 bacterium | reverse complement strand
ATGTGACCTTGAGCGCAAAGCCGACGGTCTGCCCGTCCCGTCGGGCGACGGCGACCGCCTCCACGGCAACGCCCTCCCCGTCCGCCACACCGGCGGCTGCGGGGTCAAAGGAAGCGGGCGCAACCGATTCAAAGGCAGCCTCCGGGAAAACGCCCTCGTATGCCTCCAGCTCGGCGGCAGCCTCCGCCCGCGCAATCGGCTGCAGGGTTATCTGGTAAACCGTCGCCAGTGCAAGCCCGGAAATCAGTGTGATAAGCGTCAGGATAACCGTATCCCTGATAATCTTCTTCATACCGGTCACGCTCCCTTCCCGCGGCGCGGCACCCCGAAGGGACGCGGCACCGTAACCCGCTCAATCAGCGGGACAGCCAGATTTCCGATGACAATGGCAAAGGACACGCCCTCCGCCGAGGATCCGAGAACGCGGAACAGGGCAGTCAGAAGTCCCAGCAGGAGCGCGTAAATCAGCTGTCCCAGCGGCGTGATGGGGCAGGTCACATAGTCGTTCGCCATGTAAAAGGCGCCCAGCAGAAGCCCGCCTCCGCAGACCTGTGCCACCAGATAGTTGACGGTCAGGGTATCCGTCGTGCCCCGGATGAGGTGGAGCAGGCAGATAAAGCCCACCGTGGACAGGATGTAGACGCCGGGAATGCGGATGCTGATGACCCGGCGTGCCAGCAGGTACACGGCGCCCAGCAGAACCGCGACCGCGGACGCCTCGCCGATACAGCCGGTATGCGTATTGAAAATCATGTCGAACCAGTCGATGCTCCCGCCCGCCCGGACAGCCGCCAGCGGCGTGGAGCCGGACTGCGCCGCCGTGCCGAACAGAACCCGGCAGGTTTCCGGAAAAGAGGTCATGGCGGCGGCAAAGGAAATCAGCAGGAAACAGCGCGCCGCCAGCGCGGGATTCATGATGTTGTGCCCCAATCCGCCGAACAGCTGCTTGACAATCAGGATAGCAAACACGCCGCCCAGTGCAGGCATCCACAGCGGGATTCCGGCAGGCATATTGACGGCGAGGATCACACCGGTGACAACGGCGGACAGGTCGCCGACCGTTACCGGCAGTTTCATCAGCTTCTCGTACACCAATTCGGTCAGCACGCAGGAAGCGATGCAGACGGCAATCACCGCCAATGCCCGCCAGCCGAAGGCATAGACGCCCATGGCGCACGCGGGCAGCAGCGCCAGCGCGACATCCCGCATGATGCCTGCCGTAGAGGCACCGGAGCGGACGTGCGGGGATACCGACACGTGGATGCGCGGCGTCAGCACACCCGGTACGGATTCCGGGGCTGATGCATTCCGGGTATTCGTTTCGGTACTCATGCTCCGGAGCCTCCCTTCTGCGCAGTCTGATTCGCCGTTTCCGCCGCCTTCCGCGCCCGGATGAGGGCGCCGGTCTGCCGTTTGCCATAGCGCATACTCTGCACGAGATGCCGCCCGGCAGGGCACACGAAGGCGCAGGAACCGCACTCTATACACTCCATCCCGCCGTACTTTTCAAACACGTCGAACTGCTCCTGCTCGGCGGCGGCAGACAGCAGCTGCGGCACCAGTCCCTCGGGACAGGCACGCAGGCAGTGCCCGCAGTGGATGCAGGGAGAGGCATCGTGCCGCGCCACCGGGTCATGCCGCAGGGCAAGGATGGACGAGGCGGTCTTGTTCACGGGAATATCCAGCGAGAACAGCGCCGTTCCCATCATGGGACCGCCGGAGATAACCTTCTCCGGTTCGGCAGAGAACCCGCCCGCCTCCGCCAGCACGGCGGCATAGGACGCGCCGACGGGCACCTCCAGATTGCAGGGCTGCCTTACGGCATCCCCCGTCACGGTCATGACAGTGTGCGTCAGCGGTTTCCCGCACGAAACCGCGCCATATGCCGCCAGAACGGAGGCGACATTCATCACGATGCACCCCCGGTCTGCAGGCAGCAGGGCGGAATGGAGGTACCGTCCCGTAACCGCGCGGATGAGCATCCGCTCGCCGCCCTGCGGGTACTTTGCCTTCAGCGGACACACCGACAGGCGCGTATCCCCGCACGCCTGCACCAGTCCGGTCAGATGCGCAATGGCGTCCGGTTTGTTGTCCTCGACCGCCAGCACGCAGACGGCGCGCGGGAACAGGCGGAGCAGCAGCCGGCAGCCCGCCACCAGTGCCTCCCCGCGCTCCAGCATCAGGCGGTAGTCCGAGGTCAGGTACGGCTCGCATTCGGCGCCGTTCACAATCAGGTAGTCGATGGCGTCCGGATTCTTCGGCGTCAGCTTGACCGCCGTAGGGAAGCCGGCGCCGCCCAGACCGACCACGCCCGCCTCCCGCACGGCGGCACGGATGTCCTCCGGGCGCAGGCATTCGGGTGCACCGCCCGTCATGTACGCCGCCACGGAGGCAGCGCCGAACACGTCGGACGCCGCCGGGTCAAAGCGCGGGTCAATCCACTCGGTTACGGCGTCCGTCTCCAGTACGATACAGGGCACCGTCCCGCCGCCCGCCGCCGTCCGCGGCTCCAGCGCCCGCACGGTGCCGGAAAAGGCGCTGTGAATCGGAGCGGACACAAATCCCCCCGCTTCCGCCAACTTCTGCCCGGCGCGTACCCGATCCCCGACCGAAACCGCAGGTACCGCCGGTGCGCCGATGTGCTGGGAGAGCGGATAGACAGCC
The DNA here is from genome assembly GCA_963643175.1 of bacterium. Classification (GTDB taxonomy): domain Bacteria; phylum Bacillota; class Clostridia; order Oscillospirales; family CAG-272; genus CAMEON01. The sequence goes on along the minus strand of CAVIJF010000003.1, from coordinate 86,730 downwards.
TCCCCCGCCCCGGTGGGCACAAACAGACGGATGGGGGAGGACGCCGAGAGCGACTTCCCGTCCGCCGGGTGAATGCCGTGTCTGAATGTCCTTGCTTTCATAGCATCTGTACGCAATTCCTTTCTCACAACTGTGTCTTTTATTCCAAGGAAACGCTGAGTAAAATAAAGCAGTACAGATTCGGTACAGATTTTTCGCCTGCAACAGTGAGAAGCACCGGCTGTACCGGAGGTACAGCGCACTTTCGGGCGGGCAGCAGGCGGGAAAAGATGTGCCGGAGATGTGCTGCCGCATGAATCAGCGGTCCCCCAGCTTCAGTGCGCGGATGTCCCTGCCCACAAACTGGAGCAGGCTGTACTCGCCGAGAACCCGGCTGGTGATGCGGTCCCAGTACCGCTGCCGGAATTCCTCCTGATTCAGGTTGGTGCTGATAACGGTGGCTAACCGCCGGTTGAGACGGGTATTGACAATATCGTACAGCACCGATGCCGTAAACTGGTTGCTGACCTCGGTGCCCAGATCGTCGATGATGAGCAGGTCGCAGTCGTAGTACCGCTGCGTGTCGGTCTGGTTGCCGCTGCCGGAGGCGTTGCCGAAGCGCTGGCGCTCAAAATCCGCCAGCATCCCCACGGCGCTGGTATACAGCACGTCGTACCCCTTCCCGATGACAACGCCCGCGACCGCCGAGGACAGGTGCGTCTTGCCCAGTCCCGTTCCGCCGAACAAGGCAAGGTTGCCTGCCATCCCGGACTTGAACTGCTCGGCGTAGTCCTTCATGATGTCGTAAATGCGCCGCATCCGCGTCAGGGCACGCGGATCGTCCGCGTAGTAGCTCAGCGAAAAGTTATCAAACGACTGCGTGCGCAGAAGCTCCCCCACGCCGGAGGACTCATACCCCGCCTCGACCAGCCGCCGACGCATACAGGAACACATTTTGCAGTCCACAAAGCCGGTATCCCCGCACAGCGGGCACTCGTACTTCACGTCGGTGTAGTCCGCCGGGAAGCCGTGCGACGTCAGAATCTCCCGGCGCCGCGCCTGCAGTGCCTGATTCTCCGCCCGCAGAGCGGCAATCCCCGCCTCCACATCGCCGCCCTCATGCACGATGCGCAGTATCTCGATGCCCAGTCCGCCCAGCCGCTTGTCCAGCTCCGCAAGCCCGGGAACCGCACCGTGCACCTCGGCAAGGCGGGCTTCCGCCGCCTCCTGCGCACGCAGGTACTTGTTCTCATACTCCTGCCGGATGCGGCGGTAATTCTCCTGACCGGTATATCCCACAGTTCAGTCCTCCTCCCGTTCCGCGTTATGCATCCGCGTCCGGGGACGACGGTGTCCTGCCCGGTGCGGTTTCCTCGTCGCCGAAGTTGCGGCGCAGTGCGGCGGCGAAGAAGGAGTCGGTTTCAAAGGTGCTGCCCACCTGCCGGGCAGTCTCCGGCTTCCCCTTGCCGCGCTCGCGGTTGCTTTCCTCCACAAATGCATTGACAGCATCCAGCGTCCTCAGCCCCTTGCTGTTCCACGAGGAAAGAATGCTGTTGGTGTACTTGATTTTCGGCTCGCCGATAGCGTCCACCGTGATTTCGTATGCCCGGCGGATGATGTCCATCCCGTACCCGTAGTCATACAGCCACGCCGAGAAGTAACGCTTTTCGGTCGTGCTGAGGGCGCGCGTACCCATGCCGAACAGACTGCGGAGCTGTCCCTCGGTCTCCGCCATCAGCTCCATCTGCCGGAGCTTTTCCTGCAGCGACACCGAGTCGCAGATGCCCTCGTCGTAAAAGCCGAATGCAACGGTTTCCACGTAGTGCAGGGATTTGGTGGAGCCGCGCCGCTCGGACAGGCGGCGGCAGTAGGAGAGCAGGATGAGCACATAGTCCCAGTCCAGCCCCAGATAGTCCACCAGCCCCAGCAGGATATTGATTTCATGCGTATTGAACATCTTGCCCCAGACGTTCTGACTTTCTTCTATGTAGGATGCCGTGTCTGGATGCTCCTCCAGCAGGGTGCTGATCTGCTCGGTCGTGTAGCTGGGCAGCTGGTCATGCCGCTCCGGCTTCGGACGTCTGCTCCGTGCATCCGCCGCCGGATTCGCACGGTCGTCCGCCGTCTGCGCGGCGGGGGAAGCGGCTCCGCCGTCCGTCGCGGCACCGGCAGGCGGGGTCTCCGGAACCGCCGCGGCTGCGTCCGCCTTCCGGTCGCGCTCCGGCTCCGCGTGCACATGCAAAAGGTCGCTCACCCGTTCGTGGCTCCCGTCCATGACCAGTACACCCACCCCGCGCCAGAAGGCAAACGAGGCGGCGACCTGCGCCTCGGTACAGCCGACTGCCGCGGCAAAAGCGGCAAGGTCGGTCTCCGGCATACTCCGCAGGTCGGCGCGGGTACACAGTGCCATCAGCAGGCGGATATCCGTGGCGCTCGCGCGCTCCAGTGCCGGCACCGCCTTTCCCGGAATGGTCACGGCATCGTATTCATAATTGATTCTGACAGACATTATCCTATTCTACTTCCTGTTTCTCGGTTTTCCGGTCATGCACGCCCGTCCGGCGGCACAGCCGTATCGGCGGCGCCGTCCCCCTCCGGGGTCAGCTCCCGCGCCGTGCGCCGCTCCAGCCGGGAGGCTATTTCGTAATTGAGAATCATGAGAGAGTCGCCCAAATGGACATTCTCGACCACCATGCCGCCCGGCGCATAGCCCAGTTCCACGCCCATGTAGTTCCACAGTCCCCGGACGTGGCAGGCAGCCAGCCGCTCCGCAATCGGTCTGACCAGCTCCTTCGGACAGGTGATGACCGCGATGTCCACCTGATGTGCGGCGCAGAAATTTTCCAGCTCTTCCAACGGCAGGACGCGGACACCGGCGAACACGTTGCCCGCCTGCCCCTCGCCGGTATCGAACATGGCGATGATGTCCACCCCGCGCTTCTCGAACATGGACAGGTGCACCAGCGCCCGCCCGAGATCCCCGGCACCGATGATGACGGCGTTGAAGCCCTCCCCGACCGCCAGTATCTCGCTGATTTTGGCAAACAGGTAGCTGACGTTGTACCCGTAGCCCTGCTGTCCGAAGCCGCCGAAGCAGTTCAGATCCTGCCGTATCTGGGAGGCGGTCACGTTCATCAGGGCGGACAGCTCACCGGAAGAAATGCGGGTGCGCCCCTGCGCAATCAGCTCCCGCAGGTAACGGTAATAGCGCGGCAGACGCCGCACCACGGCGGAGGACACCGTCACGGGGCGTTCCGCCTGCTCCTCACTGTGTTCCATTCATACGGCTCCTTTCGTTTGTATTCGGGTGTCCGGCTGCGTGTCACTCGTCGCTGTCACATGCGGAGGCGTTGAGATCGGTTCCGGCAAACCAGCCTTTCCGGTACCGGAAATAGCCTGCGGCGGCTATCATGGCACCGTTGTCCCCGCAGAGGTTCCGCTCCGGCACGACAAAGCGCACGCCCCGGCGGCGGCACAGCCCGTCCAGCGCCGTGCGCAGGTGCGAATTTGCCGCCACGCCGCCCGCCATGACCAGTGTATCCACCTCGCCGGACAGGCGCGCAAGCGCCATGCCGGTCTTTTTGACAATGCCGTGCACCACGGCGTCGGTGTAGGAGGCTGCCAAATCGGCGCGGTTCAGCGGCTCCCCCTTCTGGGTCGCGGAGTTGATGATATTCAGCGCGGCGGTCTTCAGCCCGGAGAATGAGAAATCCAGCGTATCCCCCGCAATGGCGGGCGACGGCAGCGTGTATGCCTTCGGGTCGCCCTCATATGCCAACTTGTCCAGCGCCGCACCGCCGGGGTAGGGCATCCCGATGACGCGCCCGATTTTGTCGAACGCCTCCCCCGCCGCATCGTCGCGCGTGGCGCCGATCTCCCGGAAGTCGGTGTAGTCCCGCACATGGAACAGCGAGGTGTGTCCGCCGGACACGACCAGCGCCAGAAACGGCGGCTCCAGCGTCGGCTCGGTGAGGTATGCCGCCGCAATGTGCCCGTGGATGTGGTTGACGGAAATCAGCGGGATGCCGTTGGCAAACGCCAGCGACTTGGCAAAGTTGACCCCCACCAACAGGGCGCCGATCAGTCCCGGATGCGTCGTGACCGCCACGGCGCCGATGTCGGACAGCCCAACCCCCGCCGTGCGCAGCGCCTCGTCCGTTATGCGGCTGACCGCTTCGATATGGGCGCGGCTGGCTATTTCCGGCACGACCCCGCCGTAAAGTCGGTGCACGTCTATCTGGGACACCACAATATCCGAGCATATGCGGCGGACGCCGCCGCCCATCTCCACCACTGCCGCCGAGGTTTCATCACATGAGCTTTCCATTCCGAGTATGTACATACCGTTTTCCCTGCACCGGTTCCCGCCGGTGCACTCCTTAATATACAAATATCCGTGTTTATTATATCCCAATTTTCTGTCTTTGTCAACCTGTTGCATGCGCCGACGTGCGCCCGCGCAGAAATATTTACAAATCATACCTTGATATTCTGCCAGTGGGAAAGTATAATAGGGAATAATTCCATGGAAAGCAGAAAACAACGGAGGTTCAAAAACCATGAATATGTATTTTCTGGCAACCACGGCGGGCGCCGGCTCGTGGGTCACGATTGCCATGCTGGTCGTGCTGTTCGCCGTCATGTACTTTGTCATGATCCGCCCCAGCAAGAAGCAGGAGAAGGAAGCCAACAGTATGCGCAACAACCTGCAGGTCGGTGACGAAATCACGACCATAGGCGGGATTATCGGCAAGGTCGTCAGCATCAAGGACGAAACGCTGGTGCTGGAAACGTCGCACGATCGCACGCACATCCGCATTCTCAAATCGGCTGTCAGCCGCGTGGATGTCAAGGCGGAGGACGCGCAGGACTGAGTCCGGCACGTACCGTTTCCCGTTACCCTGTCATAGTTCTGCAATCCTCCGTACCGGCATAGGATGTACCATCCTGATATCCCAAGGAACGCCGACTGACGGCGTTTTCCGGATATGCTGCTACGGAGGATTCTGCATGAACCGCTTTTCATCCGCCCGGAGAGACCGTTCCGTCACCGGTTCCGCATCGTTCTGTGCCGCCCATGCGCAAAGCCGGCGTGCCGCTGCCCGTTCCGCCCGTCTGCCCGCCCTGTCTTGGGGCTGTCATCGGGCGGAGACGCTGAATTTATGGAGGTGTCACCATGCTGTATCTGAAACAGACCGAACCTGCCACGGCTCTGACCGCGCTACAAAAAAAGATGCTCCCTGCCCTTTCGCTGCCTCTGCCCGCGGCTCTTCCGACCGCTCTGCGCTATTCGCTGGCAAAGTACGACGCCGACGCGGTAGCAGACGCCTATCGGGGGCTTGTCCGGCTGGCGGAGCAGGGGCTTTTGGAGAATCGCTGATTTTATCCGGCGGCGTATTCTTCGGGAAGGTGTGGCGGCGGGGCTTTGACCCCCTCGCCATGTTTTTTGCCATCCCGGTGTTTTTTGGTGGGGCTTGCCCCAAAAAGCCCCGGGAAATCCGCCTCGCACAGTTTACAAAATCTCCTTTACTTTGGCAGTGGAATGTGCTATACTGTCAGCACACAGCAGACCCGGCAAGCCCGCCGCCTGCACGCGAAAGGACAAGAAACGGTCATGTCAAGCAAACTGAAGGACGAAAAATTGGACTGCCTGTTCCGGGGCATTCTGACGCTGAAAACAGTCGAGGACTGTTACAGCTTTTTTGAGGATCTGTGCACAGTCTCCGAACTGCTGGAGATGTCCCGCCGGATGCAGGCGGCACGGATGCTGCGCGATAACTGCGTATATACCGACATCGCCGCCCGGACAGGGCTGAGCACGGCTACCATCAGCCGCGTAAACCGCTGTCTCAAGTACGGCAGTGACGGATACAACAAGGTGCTGGATCAGCTGGACGCGGCAGAGCAGTCCGGCGGCACCGACCGGAGCTGACCCATGTACCGCGGCTATCAGGCGCTGGCAGGCGTATACGACTGCCTCAACCGGGAAATAGACTATACCCGCTGGAGCGCCTTCCTTGAGGCGTGCTTTGACCGGTTTCTGCCCGCGCGCCCGCGCATCGTGCTGGATCTTGCCTGCGGCACCGGACGCATGACCTTCCCCCTCGCCGACCGGGGGTACGACATGATCGGCATAGACGGCAGCGCAGATATGCTCGCTGAAGCGTACCGCAAAAGCACCGAGCGCACCGTCCGGATTCTGGACGAGGCGGGAACGGACGAGCTGCCCGCCGGAGTCACGACGCCGCTGTTTCTCTGTCAGGATATGCGTTCCTTTGAGCTGTACGGCACGGTGGATGCCGCCGTGTGCTGCCTGGACAGCATAAACTACCTGTGCGGAGACGGCGACCTCGACGCCTGCCTTGCCTGCCTGTACCTGTACATCGCGCCGGGCGGGCTGCTGGTCTTTGACGTAAACAGCCCCGTGACCTTTGAAAAGATCTACGGCGGGAACGCCTACATACTGGAGGATACCGTCCCGGGGGCGGACGGTGACGCCGACGCGCCAGCTGTATACTGCGGCTGGCAGAACGAGTACGACCCCGGAACGCGGCTCTGCCGCTTCTACCTGTCGGTATTCCGGGAGGACAGGGACGGACGCTACACCCGCACCGACGAGGAGCAGACCGAGCGTTGCTTCAGCCGGGAGGAACTGGAGGCGGCGTTGGATCGCGCCGGCTTCGACCTGTGCGGCATCTTCGGCGGATTGGACTTCGCCCCCGCCGGGGTGGACAGTCCGCGCTGGCATATCGTCGCACGCACCCGCAAGACCGGGGACTGGTACCTGTGCTCCGACAGGCACAGTACGGAAAGGAAAACGGATACCCATGAGTAAAATACTGCGCGCCATGACGCAGGACGGGAGCGCCCGCATCCACGTCATTCATTCCACCGATATTGTAAACGCCGCCATACGCTGCCACACGCCCTCCCCGACGGCGACCGCCGCACTGGGGCGCACCCTGACGGTCGCCTCCGTGATGGGCTGTATGTTAGGGGAGGAGACCGACACGCTTACGCTGTCCATTGACGGCGGCGGTCCCGCCGGGCGGATTCTCGCCGTCAGCGACTGGTGCGGCAACGTGCGCGGTTACATCCAGAACCCGGGCGCCGACCTGCCGCTCCGTGCGGACGGAAAGCTGGACGTGGGCGGACTGGTCGGAAAGGACGGGCTGGTGCAGGTCATCAAGGATCTGGGCGGTGAACAGCCCGAGGTCGGTTCGGCGCCGCTGACCAGCGGGGAGATTGCCGAGGACGTGACCGGCTACTTCGCGCAGAGCGAGCAGATTCCCACGCTGTGCGCGCTGGGCGTGTTGGTGGACACCGACCATTCCTGCCGGGCGGCGGGAGGAATCCTGATTCAGCTGCTCCCCTTCGCCGATGAAAGCACCGTCACCAAGCTGGAGCGCAACGCCGGCGCCCTGTCCCGCATCAGCCGCATGATCGGGGACGGGATGGACAACCGCGCCATTGCCAATGTCGCCCTGCGGGACATTCCGTATGACGTTTTCGACGAGTTGGAGGTCGGCTACCGGTGCAACTGCTCCCGGCGGAGAATGGACGCCGTGATGGCGTCGCTGGGGCGCGATCAGGTGGGAAAGCTGCTGGCGGAGCAGGTCGCCGAGGGGAAACCGGAGGAGTTGGAAATCGTCTGCCGCTTCTGCGGCAACCGCTACCGCTACAACCGGGAAGAGCTGGAAAAGCTCCCCTTCAGCAAAGCGTGACCCCGAACAAGCCGCGCAAAACCCGGAGGATGCACGCCTCCGGGTGATTTTTTTGCAGAAATTTTACACCGTGTCGCGAGGCGTTTATACGGGGTTCATTTTTGCATGGTAGTATATAAGGAGATATTTTGCCGAGGCAAACCAAGGGAACGCGGATTGGAACGGGGGCAGTGCCGGAACTGCGCTGTCGGGTAAATCGGCGTTTCCCTTAAACCGGCGACTCTCCGCCGGAATACAGGAGATTAACAGTATGCAGATTGAAACGGAAAACAAAACGGGATGGCAGGCATCGGGCGTTCCGGATTCGCTGACCATGGGCGACGCCGAAACCGCCGTTATCGGCATTGACATCGGCTCCACGACCGCCAAGATCGTCGTCTTCTGCGGCGGGGATGGATGTCCTGCCGGGGGCGGGCGGCTGGTTTATTCCTGCTACGAGCGCCACTTTTCGCAGGTGCGCCCCAAGACGCTGGAACTGCTCCGGCGCGTCCAGCCGCTGGTTGAAAATCGACGTGTCCGCGTCGCAATATCCGGCTCCGCCGGACTGGGACTGGCACGTGCGGCGGACATCCCGTTCGTGCAGGAAGTCTTTGCCACCGCCGAGACCGTGCGCCGGCTGGAACCGGACACATCCGCCGTCATTGAATTGGGCGGAGAGGATGCCAAGATTATCTTCTTTGACGGCGGGCTGGACGAACGCATGAACGGCACATGCGCCGGCGGCACGGGCGCCTTTATTGACCAGATGGCGACCCTGCTTGACCTCACCATCGAAGAAATGGACGAGCTGAGCCTGCGCCATACGCGCATCTACCCCATCGCCTCGCGGTGCGGCGTATTCGCCAAGACCGATATTCAGCCGCTGCTGAATCAGGGCGCCGCCAAGGAGAACATCGCCGCGAGCATCTATGCCGCCGTTGCCAGCCAGACCATCGCCGGACTGGCACAGGGACGGCGCATCGGGGGAAAGGTCATGTTTCTGGGTGGCCCCCTGTACTACTGCCAGGGACTGCGGGCGGCGTTCCGGGAGGCATTGAAGCTGGATGACGGGCACGCGCTGTTCCCGGAATACGGCAGGCTGTCGGTCGCGCTGGGCGCGGCACTATACGCCGCCGGGCAGGAGCAGGAGACCGGCATGGACGCACTGCTCGCCCATGTGGAGGAATCCTGCCGCTCCATGCCAACAACGGCACACACACCGCCGCTGTTCGCATCCGAAGAGGACTACCGGGCATTCTGCGATCGGCACAACCGCGCGACCGCCAAGGCGGTGTACCCGGCGGACTACAACGGGGACGCTTACCTCGGCATTGACTGCGGCTCCACCACCACCAAGCTGGTGCTGATGGGCAGGGACGGGGAGATTCTGTACTCCTACTACGACTCCAACCGGGGCAATCCGGTCAGCATCGTGCAGGAACAGCTCACCGAAATATACCGCCTGTCCGGCGACCATATCACCATAAAAGGCTCCTGCGTCACCGGCTACGGCGAAGAGCTGATCCGCCATGCGTTCCACATCGACCGGGGATTGGTCGAGACTATGGCGCACTTCACCGCCGCCCGCTACTTCAACCCCAACGTGGATTTCATTCTGGACATTGGCGGGCAGGACATCAAATGCTTCAAGGTTCGCAACAATGCCATTGATTCCATCATGCTCAACGAGGCGTGCTCCTCCGGGTGCGGCTCCTTCATCGAAACCTTTGCCAAATCCATGGGCTACGGCGTGGAGGAATTTGCGCGGCTGGGACTGTTTGCCAAGGCACCGGTGGAGCTGGGAACGCGGTGCACCGTGTTCATGAACTCCTCGGTCAAGCAGGCACAGAAGGACGGCGCAAGCGTCGGCGACATCTCGGCAGGGCTTTCCCGGAGCGTCGTCAAGAACGCCATTTACAAGGTCATCCGCGCCAGCAGTGCCGATGAGCTGGGGCGCGAGATTGTGGTGCAGGGCGGCACCTTCCTCAATGATGCCGTTCTCCGCTCCTTCGAGCGCGAAATCGGGCGGGAGGTCATCCGTCCCGGCATCGCCGGACTGATGGGCGCCTACGGCGCGGCGCTGTATGCCCGGTCGCTGGGGCTGGAGAAGTCCTCCACCCTGTCCGCCGAAGGGGTCGCCGCCTTCACGCACTCCTCCAAAGCCGCCACCTGTCACGGGTGCGGCAACAACTGCCACCTGATTATCAATACCTTTGCGGGGGGCGAGAAGTACATCTCCGGCAACAAGTGCGAGCGCGGCGCGGGCGGCAGGCTGCCCGAGGGCGCGGACATCGTGCCCAACCTGCACCGCTACAAGCGGGAGAAAATTCAGGCACTGGCGGAAACCGCCCGTGACGGCGGGCGCGGCACGGTCGGTCTGCCGCTGGCGCTGGGCATGTACGAATTGGCGCCGCTGTGGTTCACCTTCTTTACCGAATTGGGCTTCCGGGTCATTTTTTCGGGTCCCTCCTCGCGAAGTCTGTACCTGCGCGGGCAGTACTCCATCCCGTCCGACACCGCCTGCTATCCCGCCAAGCTGATGCACGGGCACATGGAGGATCTGATTGCGCGCGGCGTGGACGTAATTTTCTACCCCTGCCTGACCTATAACATGGATGAGCACGCCGGGGACAATCACTACAACTGCCCAGTGGTCGCCTACTACTCCGAACTGCTGGCAGGCAACATGGATTCCCTGCAGGGCGTCAATTTCCTGTACCCGTACCTGAACATCAACGACAGCCGGCAGCTGGCAAAGGAACTGCACCGCCTGCTGAAGGACAGCTTCGGCGGCTTCTCCCACCGGCAGATAAGTCATGCCGTGCGGGCAGGGCTGGATGCCTATGAGGCATGGATGGCAGACATCCGACGTGAGGGCGAGGCAGCCATCGCGTGGGCGCGGGAGCGCGGGAGTCGGATCATGGTTCTTGCCGGGCGCCCGTACCACATCGACCCGGAAATCGGGCACGGTATCGACCGGTTGGCGACCTCGCTCGGCTTTGCCGTCGTGACCGAGGACAGCATCACCGGGCTGACCCAGCCCGCGCCTGTCCACGTGCTGAATCAGTGGACGTACCATTCCCGCCTGTATGCCGCCGCGCGGTATGCCGTTGCGCATCCGGATGTACAGTTGGTACAGCTTGTTTCCTTCGGGTGCGGGCTGGACGCCATCACGACGGACGAGGTGCGGGAGATACTGGAGCGCGGCGACAAGCTGTATACGCAGATTAAAATAGACGAAATCACCAATCTGGGCGCCGTGACCATCCGGCTGCGCAGTCTTATCGGGGCGCTGGAGCTGGCGGAAAAGCCGCACACGCTCCCGGATTCCGCCGGGCAGACAGTGCCGCAGCCCGCCATGAAGGGAGGAGAAAACCATGCATGAGACGCCGAAAGACCGGAACGCCGCCTGCGCAGGCGGTGACGGTTCCGGATGCGCCGGATGCGCCGGATGCGGCACGCCGAACCGGGACGCCGAGCCGGAGCGCGTCATCTTCACCGAGGAGATGCGCAAGACCTACACCATCCTCATGCCCACCATGCTGCCGCGCCACTTCCGCATCGTGTCCCGCGTATTCGTGCGGTTCGGCTATAAGACAGAGCCGCTGGAAATCGGACTGCACGGGGACAGCCGCCCGGTCATAGACGCGGGGCTGAAGTACGTCCACAACGACGCCTGCTACCCCGCCATCCTGATTGTCGGGCAGTTCATCGCCGCGCTGGAGAGCGGCAAATATGACCCGCACAAGGTCGCCCTGCTGCTGACGCAGACCGGTGGCGGCTGCCGCGCCTCCAACTACATCTCGCTGTTGCGCAAGGCGCTGGTACGGGCGGGTTACGCCTACGTGCCGGTCATCTCGCTCAACACGATCGGGCTGGAGCAGATGCCCGGCTTCAAAATCACGCTCCCCATGCTGCACAAAGGACTGTACGCCATCCTGTACGGAGATCTCATCATGCTCCTGCTCAACCAGTGCCGCCCCTACGAGACGGTGCCCGGCACGGCGGAGGCACTCGCGGACGAGTGGAGCACCCGGTTGGCGGACGAAATGACCTCCGGACGACTGCATTACTGCGACGTCAAGGCGACCTACCGCCGCATTATCGCGGACTTCGCCGCTATTGACGGGGTTTCCGCCCGCCGGATGTCCCCCAAACTCAAGGTAGGCATTGTGGGTGAGATATTCGTCAAGTTCTCCGCGCTGGGCAACAACCAGCTGGAAAAGTTCCTGATTTCCGAAGGTGCCGAGCCGGTCATGGGCGGGCTGGTTGACTTCTTCCTGTACTCCATCACGGACTCCATCATGGACTACAAGCTGTACGGACTGCGGTTTGTCAAGTCCCGCATCTACAAGATTGCCTGCCGCTTCTTCCTGCGCAAGCAGGACGATCTGATACGCGCCCTCCGGGAAAACGGCCTGTTCACGCCGCCGACCTCCTTCCGCCACACCCGCACCATGACGGCAGGATACATGGGCATGGGCATGAAAATGGGCGAGGGCTGGCTGCTGACCGCCGAAATGCTGGAGCTTATCGACGAGGGCGTGCGCAATATCGTCTGCGCCCAGCCCTTCGGCTGTCTGCCCAACCACATCGTGGGCAAGGGCATGATGAAACCCATCAAGGAGCGGCATCCGGAGGTCAATCTGGTCGCCATCGACTACGACGCCGGGGCTACGCAGATCAATCAGGAAAACCGCATCAAGCTGATGCTCGCCAACGCCAAGCGCATGGGCACCGGAGGGGAGGCGGCAGTGCATGGCTGATTTCCGCGGAAAGCTGACCCGCTTTTTCATGGGACGGTACGCCCGCAACGACGCGCTGTACAATGCGCTGCTTGTTTTCGTGCTGATCGCCCTGTTTATCGGCGCCATCCTGAGCCTTGTGGGAGCCGGCACGTCCCTGCCCGGCTTCCGCATTGCGGGCGCCGTGCTGTACGTGCTGTCGGTCGGGGCGCTGGTCTGGTCGATCTGCCGTTTCCTGTCGCGGAATATTGCCGCCCGCCAGCGCGAAAACGCGGCATGGCTCCGCTTCCTGCACCGGCTGAAAGCCCCCTTCGGCAAGCGCACGCCGCGCCCGGCGGACACCGATATGCACGTATTCCGCGCCTGCCCCGCCTGCCGCTCGGTACTGCGTCTGCCCCGTCAAACCGGCAAGCACACTGTCCGGTGCCCCCGGTGCGGAAAGAGTTTTCACGTGCGGATCCGATAAGCGCCGACGGTGCCCCATACAGAAAGCCCCCGCTTGCGCGGGGGTTTTCTGTATGTCACGTTTCGCTCTGGTGCGGCTTCCGCCGCCCGACTGTCAGCCCGAACTCAAAGCGGATGCTTCCCCGCTTTCCGGGCTTGCGGGGCGCGGTCAGCGACCGGATATCGAACAGCTTTCCGATGAGGTACAGCGCCATCTCCTTGGTGTCCCGGTCCATGTCACTGACTGTGCGGAGCATGGTGATGACGTTCCGGATAGAGCCGGCGTTCAGCTCGGTGAGCGTGCGGGCGCCGGTGGACCCCAGAATGCCGAAGAACAGCTCGGTGAACTTCTTCCTGTCCTCCGTGGTCATGGAGTCGATGCGGGCGCGGATTACGCTGTCATTGCGCCTTCCCTGCCCGGACAGCTGATGCGCCCGGACAAAGGAGCCTCCCATGACCTCCCACGACAGTCCGTTGTGCTGGAAAATGCCCAGTTGGCTGCTGCGGATGACGTCGTAGTCGTCATGCGACAGCAGCATTCCGACAAGGGAGGACTGCGGAACCAGACAGTCGATGCGGTCGGCGAGCGTGCGGTATGCCTCCGACTCCAGCATTTTGTCCGAGAAGCCGGGTCCGTCATTGCTAAACACCCGGACAATCCGGTCCCGCGTGGCAGGTGAGGCGTGAACCGCCCCCCATACAGCCAGATTGCCGCCCTTGGAATGCCCGCCGACATACAGGCGGGATTTGTCCGTCAGGGGCAGGCTGTCCAGATACTCCGCCGTCATGCGCTGAGCCGGCACCTCATCCATCCACGACAGGTTGAAGTCCTCCCGCCAGCCGACAATGGTATCGTCGGTACCGCGCACCGCCGCGAACCACGTATCGTCCGGCAGGCGGACAGTCAGCGCCGAGAACTGCACCTGCTTTTTCTCGCATATCTCGTTGACATAGCCGCACAGCCGCAGATCGCGGTAGCGCGGCGCATCCGCCATCTGGCGGAACAGGGCGACAATCTCCCGCGGCACGATAAGCCCCAGCGGGCGCTCGTCCTTCGGGTCGTGCGTGAAGAAATACTCCTTCGCCGCCTCCCGGAGCGTCACGCACCGGTTCGGGTCGGACGGGACAGAGCCGTCCAGTTCGACATAGGACAAAAGGCAGAAAATCAGATTGTCCACCTCGTTGAGCGGATCGTTTTCAAAGGGAATATCTCCCCGCCACTGAATATAATCGGTTACGTGCGGCATGGCGTCTCCTTTCTTTGCTGCGGTTCCGGTTTCCGTCCGCATTGGGCAAAATGCGGCTCCGTCCGGAGGGCGGAGCCGCAAAGGCACAGTCTGCTGTCTGTCAGATGGTATGGATTCCTGCGGCGGCATCGGCGTGCTCGCCGTCAACGCCGTACTTCTGCGCCTTCCGGTACTCGAAGAACTTGAGTGCAACCTTATCGAACAGGGCGTAGGACAGCACGTCCTCCTCCTGCTCCATCAGTCCCTGCGGCATGGCGGCACGCAGTGTCGCCAACTCCGGCTTGAGGTCGTCGGCGGGGCGGTAGGTAATCGGCTTGGCGTCCCCGCAGATTTTCTTCACGAACTCGGGCTTGATGGGCACCGGCGTCTTGCCGTACTTGCCCAGCACGATGTCCTTGAATTCCTTGGTAACGGTCTTGTAGCGCTCACCGGTCAGCACGTTGAACACAGCCTGCGTTCCGACAATCTGGGACGAGGGCGTGACCAGCGGGGGATACCCGACATCGGCGCGCACGCGCGGCACTTCCTCCAGCACGGCGGTGAGCTGATCCTCCTTGCCCGCCTGCTTGAGCTGAGACATCAGGTTGGACAGCATTCCGCCCGGCACCTGATACATCAGTGCGTTGACGTTGACCTTCAGCACCTTGGGGTCAAGCAGACCGCTCTTGAGGTACTTCTCACGCAGGGGCGTGAAGTACCGGGTCAGCACGTCCAGCTTGGCAAGGTCAAGCCCGGTGTCGTACTCGGTTCCGGCAAGGGCGGCAACCATGGACTCTGTGGGCGGCTGGGAGGTACCCATTGCCAGCGGGGACAGTGCGGTATCGATAACATCCACGCCCGCCTCGACCGCCTTCATGAGCGTCATGGACGCCAGTCCGGACGTATAATGCGTGTGCAGCTGAATCGGGATGCTGACGCTCTCCTTGAGCGTGCGCACCAGTTCGTATGCCTCATACGGCTTGAGCAAACCTGCCATATCCTTGATGCAGATGGAATTTGCGCCCATCTCCTCAAGCTGCTTGGCATAGCTGCGGTAGTATTCGGTGGTGTACACAGGACCGGTGGTGTAGCTGAACGCCGCCTGCACGTGCCCGCCCTCCCGGATGGTCGCGTTGATAGCGGTCTTGAGGTTGCGGGGATCGTTCAGCGCATCGAAGATACGGATGATGTCAATGCCGTTGGCAATGGACTTCTGCACGAAGTACTCCACCACGTCATCCGCGTAGTGGCGGTATCCGAGGATGTTCTGTCCGCGGAACAGCATCTGCAGCTTTGTCTTTTTAACGCGGTCGCGGATCTTGCGCAGGCGCTCCCACGGATCCTCGTTCAGGAAGCGCATACAGGCGTCAAACGTCGCGCCGCCCCATGCCTCCAGCGAGTAGTATCCCACGTCGTCCATGGCTTCCAGAATCGGGAGCATTTCCTCGGTGGTCATCCGCGTGGCAATCAGCGACTGGTGCGCATCACGCAGAACCGTTTCGGTAATCTTTACCTGACTCATTTCAATCACACAATCCTTTCACTTTTATACCCATGCAAGGAACACCCCGGCGGCAACCGCCGACCCGATGACGCCCGCCACATTGGGACCCATGGCGTGCATAAGCAGGAAGTTGGTGGGGTCGTACTTCTGCCCCTCAAGCTGGGAAACGCGCGCCGCCATCGGCACGGCAGACACGCCGGCAGAGCCGATAAGCGGGTTGATGGTGCCGCCGCAGACGACATTCATAACCTTCGCGGTCAGCAGTCCGCCGCAGGTGGAAATGGAGAAGGCAACCAGTCCCAGCGCGATGATGAGCAGCGTCTGCGGACGCAGGAAGTTCTCCGCGCTTGCGGTCGCACCCACCGAAATACCGAGGAAGATGGTGACGATATTCATCAGTTCGTTCTGTGCGGTCTTGGACAGACGGTCGGTCACGCCGCAGACATTGAGCAGGTTCCCGAACATCAGGCAGCCGACCAGCACCAGCGCATCCGGCACGATAAGCCCGACAATGGCAGTCACAACGATGGGAAACAGAATCTTTTCCAGCATGGAAACCGGGCGCAGGGCATCCATGCGGATGGTGCGCTCCTTCCGGGTTGTCAGCAGTCTCATGAAGGGCGGCTGAATCATGGGAATCAGTGCCATGTAGCTGTACGCGGCAATGGCGATTGCACCCAGCAGAGCCGGCGCCAGCGTCTTGGTCACCAGAATGGCGGTCGGTCCGTCCGCGCCGCCGATGATACCGATGGACATTGCCTCCGCCGGGCTGAACTGTCCGGACAGCAGGGCAACCGCAAACGCAACGAACACGCCGAGCTGTGCGCCCGCGCCGATCAGCAGGCTCTTGGGATTTGCAATCAGCGGGGAGAAGTCGGTCATGGCACCGATGCCGATGAAAATCAGGCAGGGGTACACGCCGAGCTTGACGCCGAGGTACAGCATATCCAGAAATCCGCCGTTGTGGAGGATAAAGGCGTAGTCAATCTCATCCGCGATAAAGTAATCCAGATGGAAAATGCCTGCGCCGGGCAGATTGGTCAGCAGCATCCCGATGGCGATGGGCAGGAGCAGCAGCGGCTCAAAGCCGCGTTTGATGGCAAGGTAGACCAGCACCCCTACAATCAGGAGCATGACCAGCGTCTGCCAGCAGGCGGTGTTGAATGCCCAGCCGCTTCCCGCTAAAGTAAACTGGTCGCCGCTCTTGAAGAGCAGCTTCCAGACACCCGTTTTGGTCAGAAAATTCAACAAACTATCAAGCATAATGGTGGTTTTCCTTTCATTCCGTCCGGGGCGGAACACCGGCTATGCCCGGACAAGTCTCGGAGCGCGTCGCCTTACTTCAGGGTCAGAAGAACCTGATCCGTCTTGACGGAATCGCCGCTCTTGACCTCAACGCTTGCCACCACGCCGTCCTGCGGTGCGGGCACGTCGTTCTCCATCTTGAGCGCCTCAATGACAGCCACGGCGGCGCCTCTCTTCACGGTGTCACCCGGCTTGACGTTGACCTTCATGACGGTTCCCTGCAGGGGAGCCTTGACCGCGACGGAGCCGGCGGCAGCGGCAGCCTTGGGTGCCGGAGCGGGAGCCGCCTTGGGTGCGGCAGGCGCGGCGGGGGCGGCAGCAGTCACGGCGGCGGAGGCATCCGCCTCCTCGACGGTCAGG
The DNA here is from genome assembly GCA_963643175.1 of bacterium. GTDB lineage: Bacteria > Bacillota > Clostridia > Oscillospirales > CAG-272 > CAMEON01. The sequence goes on along the minus strand of CAVIJF010000003.1, from coordinate 69,464 downwards.
TCATAGGCGTTGCCGTTCAGTGTAACGATAAATCTCTTTTTCATGGCAGTATATCCTTTCACATCAGCATAAATTAGGCAGATTCTTTGCCCGGCTCTCAGTGCCCGGCTTTCCTGAAGGAAACCACGCGGAACCCGCTTGCAAAGCGGGAGGACAGCTCCTCGTCCGACGCAATGGCGGCAGCCACGGCGGCGGTGAGTATGGCAACCAGTTCCTCGTCGTCCTCCTCCGCAGTCTCCGCGGCGTGTGCTTCCTCAGGCTGTACGGCAGGTTCCGCAGCCGGGACTTCTTCCGTGGCAGGGGCAGGCTCCCCGTCCTTAGCCTTTCCGGCTTTTCCGGACGTCATGAGTTTTCCGAAAAGGGCAAGCACGCCCCACAGCAGTGCCAGCACGGAAAACACCATGCCCATACCGATCAGCACGACCTGACCGGCAAGTTCCAGCCGTTCGGACGACATGAAGCCGCCCAGATCTTCCCCGGACTGCGCCGCTGCGGCGGCAAGGGTCTGAAGGGTAAACATATTCATAGGAAACGCTCCTCTCACAGAGGCAGCACGCCGTGCTTGCGGTCAGGCGTACCGCTTGCCTTGTCCGAGAGCATATAGAACGCGGCACACAGGCGGGCACGCAGTTCCTCAGCGGGAATCACATCGTCGATGTCCCCGCCTGCGGCGGCGGCATCCGCCTGATTCTCTGCCGTCCATGTCGCCTCGACCGACGCGCGGGAGGTTCCGGCAGTCACGGCATCGTTGCGCAGGAACGCCACGGCGGCAGCGGGATCCATCACGCTGACTACCGCATCCGGCAGAGCCAGCGTCAGGTCGGCACCAAGCGCACGCGAACCCAGCAGAGTGAAGGCAGCGCCGTATGCCTTACCGGTCACGGCTGTTACCTTCGGGCAGGTTGCACCGGCATAGGCAGACGCCAGCTTGCCCAGCGCCCCGGCAAGGGCGGGATCGGCGCGCATCGCCAGTCCGGCGTTGTCCGCCAGCGTCAGCACCGGCAGGGAGAACGCGTCGCAGAAATTCACCAGCCGCGCCGCCTTGACAGCGCCGGAGGCAGTCAGCCTGCCCGCATCGGCGGCGCCGTTTCCGGCGACCACGCCCACCGTCATGCCGCCCATGCGGCAAAGACCGACGGTCAGCTCCTGCCCGCAGGCGGCATACAGCTCGGTGAAGCTGCCCGCATCGGCAAGCTCGGCAACCAGCGCGGCGCCGGTCAGACCGGCGGGACTGACCGGGCGGTCAGGCGCATCGGCAGGATCGGTATCGGCGCTGTCCGCGTTGTTGCGGGGCAGCAGACCGATCAGCGTGCGGACGGCGGCAACGGCGGCATCCTGCGATTCAGCCGTCAGCGCGGACAGTCCGTTCGCGGCGGCATACGCGGTCTTCCCCGTCTCCGCGCCGACATTGAAGGGCGGATTGACAAACAATTCGGACTGATCCTTCACCGTAACGGTAAGGTCAAACAGCCCGGCAGCAACGGCAGCCATGCCGCCGCAGACGCCCTCGACCAGCGCAATCTGCGGAATGATGCCGGAGGCGTCCGAGACGCACTTCATCAGCTTTCCGTAAGCGGACAGGGCACCCGCCCCGTCGGTCACGACGGCACCGGCGCTGTTCAGCACGCCCACGACCGGTGCACCCGTGCGCACCGCCTGCTCGTACAGCCGGGCAATCTTGGCGGCTCCGACCGCATCAAAGGCGCCCTTCTGCCGGTCCGCGTCCTGCGCGAAGGCAAAGGTCAGCTTGCCGCCGACCGCGCCGTAGCCGCAGAGCACTGCGTCATACGTCTCGCCCTGTCTGCGGACAAACGCACCCATTTCGACAAAGGTACCCTCGTCAAACAGCGAAACAATCGCCGCACGACCCTTGGTGTCCTTCTTTTCCATATCCATAAACCGTAGTTCCTTTCCTGACCGGCTGACCCGGCTGGCGTCTGCCCCGCAGATGCTCATTTCCGGCTTCCGCCGACCCGATTTACGTACTTTTTCTGGGCAAAATGCGCCTTCCAAAAAGACCCATCCTTCCCCGATTATACCAAATTATAACACCATTGCGAACAGCCGTCAACCGCAGGAGCGGTATTTATTTGTTAATTATTTGTGACTTGACAGTGCCGCGCAGATATGGTACAATACCCCGGAAAGCGGGAAACCGCTGATTCGCACACAGTGAGGTATCGCAGAGAATGACCGCAACCGAAACAAGCGCCGCGCCGGACGGCGTTCTGCTCATAGACAAACCCGCAGGCATGACCTCGCACGACGTCGTGTCCCGCGTCCGCCGCCTGTTCGGCACCCGGCAGGTCGGGCACACCGGCACGCTCGACCCCATGGCGACCGGCGTGCTGATTCTGCTGCTGGGACGGGCGGCGAAGGCATCCGAGTATGTGTCGCACGACGAAAAATCCTACGACGCCGTTCTGCGTCTGGGACTGCGCACGGACACCGAGGACACGACCGGCACCGTCCTTTCGACCGCCCCGGCAGCCGCCCTGCCAGACAGAGCGGCATTGGAGGCGGTTCTGCCCCGCTTCCGCGGCGGGATTATGCAGACCCCGCCCATGTACTCCGCCCTGAAGGTGGGCGGGCGCAAGCTATGCGACATTGCACGGGCGGGCGGCACCGTGGAGCGCCAGCCGCGCCCCGTGGAAATCCGGGCGCTGACGGCGGAGCCGGATTCCCTGCCCTCCGATTTCCGCCTGCGCGTCACCTGCTCCGGCGGCACCTACATCCGCACGCTGTGCGCCGACATAGGCGATGCGTTGGGGTGCGGCGGCGTCATGGCGGCACTGCGCCGCACGGCGGCAAGCGGGTACTCCGTCGCCGACTGCCGGACACCGGAGCAGCTGGACGCCCTGACGCCGGCGGAGCGCGTCGCCTGTCTCTTGCCGGTGGAAACGCTGTTCTCCGACCTGCCGCAGCTGTCGCTGTCTGCCTTCCGCACGCGGCTGTGCCGGAGTGGCTGTGAGCTGTACCAGTCCCGGCTCGGTCTGCGCCACCCGTACCCGGTCGGCGTGCGCCTGCGGCTGTACGGCGCGGACGGCAGGTTCTTCGCGCTGGGTGAGGTGCGCGACTACCCGGACGGGACAGCGGTCAAAATGATTAAGCTGTTCCTGCTCTGACGCCGGCTGTCCGTGCCGGAAAACATTCCGCCGCATACAGAAAAATCTCCCGGACACACTATGCGTATCCTGTGTGTCCGGGAGATTTTTCTGCTGACAATTCTGCTGCGCACGCTGATTATTTACCTGACGCTGATTGTGACCATGCGCATCACGGGCAAGCGCCAGCTGGGCGAGCTGGAGGTGTCCGAGCTGGTCACGACGCTGCTGCTGTCCGAGGTTGCGTTCCTGCCCGTCACCAATCAGGACATTCCGATTGCCTTCGCCATCCTGCCGATTCTGACGCTGCTGTCCCTTGAGGTTCTGCACTCCGGACTGCTGCTGCACATTCCGGTACTCAAGAAAATGCTGTCGGTACGTCCTGCCATCCTGATCCGGCACGGCAAACCGGACGCCGCCGCCATGAAAAAAGCCGCATATCGGCAGAGGAGCTGTTCTCCCACCTGCGGCAGAAGGGCGTTGCCGACCCGGAACAGGTGGAGTATGCCATCGCCGAGCCGAACGGACAGCTCTCCGTCACCCTGCGCGCCTCCGAGCGGCAGGCGACCGCGCGGGAGCCGGGCATCAATCCCCCGAGCCGGGCATCATGCACCTGATTATCCATAACGGCGTTATCAACGACCGGAATCCGGCTTTGGCGTGGCGCGACCTAGACCGGCTGAAGCGGTTCCCGGTGCGGAGCGTCCTGTAATACTCCTTACTTGAGCCGAAGTGTGAGAATCAGCGCGTCCTCCGTGGGCTTGGTGTAGAAATTCTTACGCCGTCCGACCTCGGCAAAGCCGCTGTGGCGGTAGAGCGCCAGCGCCGCCTGATTGGACGGGCGCACCTCCAGCGTGATTGACGCCAGATGCTCCGCCTTCGCATAGCGGATGAGGGCAGTCAGCACCGCCTGTCCGTAGCCCCGGCGGCGGCAGGCGGGGTGCACTGCAATGTTGGTAATCTGCCCCTCGTCCACCGCGACCATCATGCCGCCGTAGGCGACGACGCCCTGCCCGCCGCCGGGCGGAATGCTCCCGGTGCAGAGAAACCCGACGCCGATGCCGTCCGTGCACAGCAGTTCCAGACTGTGGGCGCTCCACGGCTCCCGGAAGCACAACTTTTCAAGGGCGGCACAGCCCTCCAGATGGGCGGGGGTGTTCTGCATCCGCTCCGCGCGCAGGCGCGGCGCCCGTGCCGGGCGCTCCGCTGCGGGCGGGGTTCCCTTGCCTTCCAAATCCTGCTCCGTCATATGCTTACCCTCCGTTCCCTTCGCTTTCCGGCTGGCTTCCGGTCTCCGTGGCGGAAGCCGCGGCATCCGTTGTTTCATCACTGCCGAACATCAGCCGGTGCAGTCCGTCCCCGACCGCCACGAATCTGCCGTCAAAGACGCCGCGCAGGAAGTACCTGCCGTAGTTTACGCCGTCCAGCACCATATCCTCGCCGTACTCGATATACAGCAGGGAGAAGTACAGCGACGGATACGCCGCAGAAGTAAAGCGCAGCTTGTAGGAGTGCTGTGCCTCCAGCCCCAGATACTCTACATTCGTTCCCTCCGTGTACGCACGCACGGCATCGGTCAGGATGTCCGCGTCCGTCACGGTGCGCAGGACGTGAATCGACTGTCGGTAGGCGCAGACCTGCATGGCTTCCGGATTCATTTCGGTCAGCGTCGGCAGGTGAACGCCGTCCGCATACAGGACATATCCGTCCTCCGTGACCAGCCATTCATCCGCGGAAAGTTCCTCAATGGCATACACCGTGCCGGAACCGCCGCCCGTGTCGGTCAGCGTCCCGATTTTCTTTCCGACTTCCACCGCCTCATAGGTTGTGGAGGCATGACGGTAGGTTCTCTCCCCGTCCTGCGTCCGGACGACGCCGCCCGCTTCCTGAAGCCGCTCGCCGCACCCGGTAAGCCCCGTCCCGACGGACAGAATCAATGCCAGCGCCAGCGCTGCCGTGCGCCGGAATCCCGTTCTTTTCATACGCGCATCTCTTCCCTTCGCTTTTCGTTTTCCCTGTCAGTACCCGAAAACGCCGGTCAGTGAATCGTCATCCTCAATCCAGTCGCTGACGCGGATGACGCGGTACTCCTCCGGCGTATCCCGGATGATGACGCGCTCGATACCCGCGTTGATAATCTGCCGCTTGCACATGGAGCAGCTGTTGGTTCCCGCGTACAGCGTCCCGTCCGCCGGGTTGACGCACACCATGTACAGCGTCGCGCCCAGCATCTGGTCACGTGCGGCATTGATGATGGCATTCGCCTCCGCATGAACCGATCGGCACAGTTCGTACCGCTCCCCCCGGGGTATGTTCAGGTGGGTACGCATACAGAAACCCATGTCGTCGCAGTTTTTGCGTCCGCGCGGGGCGCCGTTATAGCCGGTTGAGATGATGGCATCATTCCGGACGATGATGGCGCCGAACCGGCGGCGCAGGCAGGTGCTGCGCTCCGCGACGGTCCGGGCGATGTCAAGGTAGTAGTTATCCTTTGAAACGCGCTGTCCCATACGGTTTTCTTCTCCTCCTGTGTGTGATGGCAGAGCACGACCGGAACGGTCAGTCTGCGTACAGTTTTTCCAGATTGTAAAATTCCCGCGTGTCCTTGGTGAACACGTGCACCAGCACGTGCGCGTAATCCAGCACCAGCCAGTTGCGGTTGTCGCGCCCCTCCACATGGAGCGGCTCCACGCCCCGGAGGCTCATCTGATACTCCACCTCGCCGCCCAACGTCTGGACGTGCGTGGAGGAGGTACCTGTCGCCAGCACCATATAGTCGCAGATGTCGGTCTTGTTCTTCATGTTGATGATGCGTATATCCCGCGCCTTCTTGGCGTCCAGAAAATGGGCGATGGCGTTGGCAAGCGTGCCGGACTCGGCGCCGGTCAGCGGCTCCGGGCGCTCCTCGGTTCCGGGAGCGGTCTGCATATTCTGCAAATTGATGTTTTCCATTACATACTCCTATTCATTCACAGGTTGTTCTGCTCGCAGAGCAGTTCGTTGCGGGCAAGGAAGGTGTCCGGGCTGACCGGGACGCCCTCCCGGATCAGTCCCGCCACGGTCATGTCGTAGGACATAATCAGCACGGTGCGCAGGTGCGCCAACCGTGCCGGCATATCCATCTGCTCCGGGTGCGCGTTCCAGAACAGGTTCCGCAATGTCACGCAGTCCGGGAAGGTGCGGCTCTCGTCGATATAGTCTGCCAGATAGAGCAGTTTTTCATCCAGCGTCATGCCGGAGCGCCCCGTCGTGTGCCAGCGTACCGCCGACACGATGCGCGGATCCGCAAACGCCGGGTAGCGTTCCGGAATCAGCGCGGCAGCCGTCATGGCGTGGAAGCACTTGGGCGTCAGCACGTCCCCCCGCGTCCGGGGAATCCCGAACCGCCCGCACAGCGCAAACTGATCCTCCACGGACAGCTCCTTGGTGATGTCGTGCAGCAGTGCCGCCGCCTGCAGGATTTCCGCGTCCTCCGGGCAGTACAGTTCTGCCAGCCGCGCCGCCATGTCCCGCACCGCCAGTATGTGCCGCAGGCGCTTGGGCGACAGCCCCGATGCGGCGACCTCCGCCGCCAGTCCGTCCAGCATTACCCGGTCGATACTGCCGGACGCCGGAACGTCCCGGTCATTTTGCTTCGTCATACGTTCTGTCCCCTTCCCTGTACAGGTTCTTTTCCCGGATGTACGCCGCCACGGCAGGCGGCACCATGCCGTCCACGGACTGCCCTGCGGCGACCGCCCGCCGGATGTCCGTGGAGGACACCTCCAGCGCCGGCGCGTCAATGCGGCAGACCGTCTTGCCGTACTCCGCCCGGTAGCGTGCAATCCGCCGGATTATCTCGCCGTCCAGCGCCGCGTCGGTCTCGCGGCGGATGTATACCGGCCAGCATAGCCGGAATATCTCGCCCGGCTCCCGCCAGCTGTCAAAGGACAGCAGCATATCCGTTCCCAGCAGCAGGAACAGCCTGTCGTCCCCGTGCAGACCGGTGCTCATCTGCCGCAGGGTGTCCACGGTGTAGCTGCGCCCGCCCCGGCGGATTTCCATGTCGCTGACAATAACCCCGTCCGTGCCCGCAAACGCCCGGCGCAGCATCTCCAGCCGGTCTGCGGCGTCGGCGTCCCCGTGCAGCTGTTTGTGCGGCGGCAGGGCTGTCGGAATGACGTACAGCACATCCAGCCACATTTTCTCCATGAAGGCGTGCGCCGCCGCCATATGCCCGTTGTGTACCGGCGAAAAGGTTCCGCCGAAGATTCCGATACGCATACCGTCAGCGCACCTGCTCCACGGTCACATTCCGGAGTACGCTGTAATTCCTCGCGATGTAATCCGTCAGTTCCTCCTCCGAGGTCAGGTTCAGTTCCTTGTTGGTCATGAATTTTCCCGTTGCCTGCACCGCTCCGTCACGTCCCACGTGGTAGGTGACGATAACGGGCAGCCCCTCCTGAAACACATACAGGTAATGGAAAACCGTATTCTCGCGGATGCCTTCGCAGGTAAACAGCTCGGTTGCTGTCAGCATAGCAGACAGCGATATCCGGTCACTGTCCGCCCCCGCGTTCAGGGACAGGTAACCGGAAAGCCCCACGGCAGACTGAATCCTGTACAGCTCCTGCAATTCCTCCGACAGACCGTCCGTGGTGCCGTCCGACATCGGCACTGTCGCATCGAGCAAAAACACAGCGTCTGCGGTCTTGTAGTGTGCCGCGTCCATCTGCCCGCGGAGAGTCGTGCCGTCCTCCTGCGTCTTATCCAGCATATCCGCCGCTTTCTCTCCGTACAGCAAGCGCGGATAATCGGAGCTTGCCATGTCACACATGGTATAGACAACGCTCATACCGCGACGGTACAGTACCGACTGCGGGTTGGTTCCGGAGCACCCGGCAAACAGACCGCAGGCGAGCAGAACGGCAAGACACAGCACCACCGCGCGGGTTGCAATGCGTGTTGCAATCGCCCTCATAGGGCACCTCCTCCGGGCAGTTCAATGCGCCGGTTCTTCTTATTCAGTGGGCGGCGGAACAGGATAATCTTTCTGCCGATGACGGCAACCACGGTTGCCCGCAGTTGCTCCGCCAGTGCCTCAGCGGCTTCACGAGCGGTGCAGTCGGCGGTTTCCAGCACGGACAGCTTGATAAGCTCCCGCGCCTCCAGCGCATCGGAGACCGTGGCGGTCAGGTTTTCGGTCAGACCGCCCTTGCCGATCTGCGTCACCGGACTCATATCCGCCGCCAGACTGCGCAGGTACGCGCGTGCGGCAGAGGTCAGCGGGGCGGGGGTTGGGTAGGATGTGTACAGGTTGGACATAAGGTTTCCTTTCGTCTTGTCAGTGTGTTCCGAAAAATCGCTGAGCGCGTCCGCCAATGCGGCGAGCGCCCGTCCCCGGTGGCTGACGGCGTTCTTGCGTGTGCCGCTCAGCTCCGCAAAGGTCATGCCCGCGTCGGGGAGATAAAACAGCGGGTCGTAGCCGAAGCCGTCCTGCCCGCGCGGGGCATCCAGTATGACGCCGGGGCAGTCGCCCCAGACCGTCAGTTCGCGCCCGTCCGGCGTGATGCAGGCAATACAGCAGAGGAAGTGCGCCCCGCGCTCCGCCGCCGGGACACCGGACAGCTTCCGCAGAAGCAGGGCGTTGTTGGCGGCATCGTCGCCGTGCTGTCCGGCAAACCGTGCGGAGTACACGCCCGGTGCGCCGTCCAGCGCATCCACGGCAAGTCCGGAATCGTCGCCCAGACAGTACCAGTCGGGATGCCCCGCCGCCAGCGCCGCGGCGCGTGCCGCACGCGCCTTGATGCCTGCGTTCGCGTCAAAAGTCGTGCCGTTCTCGTCTATATCCCCGGAAAAGCCGACCTCGTCCAGCGAATGGACCGTGACGCCGGGCAGATCCGCCGCCAGAATATCCTCCAGCTCGCGGATTTTATGCCGGTTGCGGGAAGCAAGCAGAAAGTGCATTCCGTTCTCTGCCATGGCTCATTCCCCGAACAGTGCCCGGACGAAGTCCGCCGCGTCAAACTCCTGCATATCGTCGATCTTCTCGCCCACGCCGATGAATTTGACCGGAATGCCCAGCTCCTGCCGGATGGCGATGACGATGCCGCCCTTGGCGGTGCCATCCAGTTTGTTCAGCGTAATGCCGGTAATCTTTGACGCCTGACTGAACTCCTTAGCCTGCGAAACGGCGTTCTGTCCCGTGGTCGCGTCCAGCACCAGCAGGGTTTCCCGGCTGGCTCCCGGCAGCTCCCGGTCGATAACGCGGTCAATCTTGGCAAGCTCGTTCATCAGGTTCTTCTTGTTCTGCAGACGTCCGGCGGTGTCGATAATCAGCACGTCTGCCGCACGCTTTCTGGCAACCGCGATGGCGTCGAACACCACGGCGGCAGGGTCGCTGCCCTCGCTCTGCTTCACCATCTCGACGCCGGCACGCTCGCACCAGACCGCCAGCTGGTCAATCGCCGCCGCGCGGAAGGTATCCGCCGCCGCCACGACAACCCGCTTGCCCTGCAGTTTCAGCCGCTTGGAAATCTTGCCGATGGAGGTCGTTTTGCCGGCGCCGTTGACGCCGATGACCAGAATCACGCTGGGGCATGTCTCAAGGCGCAGGGGCTGGCTCTCCCCTATCATGCCGGTCATGATTTCGCGCAGTGCGTCCATGACCTGCTCCTTTTCCCGGAGCCGCCCGTCCTTGATGCGCGCACGGAGCTGATCCAGTATCTCCTCGGTCGCGCCCATACCCACATCGGCGCTGATGAGAATCTCCTCCAACTCCTCCAGAAGCTCCTCGTCCACCTTGGTAAAGCTCTTGAGCAGACTGTCCACCGGGGCGAACAGCGCGTTGCGCGTCTTGGTCAGTCCCGCCCTGAGGCGCCCCCAGAACGACTTCTTGGTAGTCGTATCCTCGGCGGCTACTGCCTCGGCAGGCATATCCGCCGGTTCGGGCTCCACTGGCTCTTCTGTCGGCTCTTCCGCGGACTCTTCCGCGGGTTCTTCCGCGGGTTCTTCCGCGGGTTCTTCTGCGGGTTCTTCTGCGGGTTCTTCTGCGGGTTCTTCTGCGGGTTCTTCTGCGGGTTCTTCTGCGGGTTCTTCTGCGGGTTCTTCTGCGGGTTCTGCCATGTCCCCGGCTCTCTCCGTGCTCTCCGTGCTCTCTGCGTTCTCCGCTTCCCCGGCAGCGTCCCGCTCCTGTTGCTCCTGCTCCAGTCTCAGTTCCTCGTCTAAGATGTCTTCCCCGGCAATCTCCGGATGCTCCGCGAAGAACGCCTGCTCCGCCGCCTCGGCGGCTGCTTCCTCCTCGGCGGTCAGCGTGCCTTCCTCGTCGGAATCCGCAGACGCCTGCTCTGCCGGCAGCTGCTCCGCCGGCACCTCTTCATTCCTGTTCTTTTTCCCGAACAGCTTAGCTAAAAAGCCCATTCCAGCTTCCCTCCTTGTTCTTGGAAATATCCGCCACATCCAGCGTCAGCACCTTGGAAATGCCGTGCTCCGGCATGGTGACGCCGTACAGGCGCGTTGCCGCCGCCATAGTGCCGCGGCGGTGCGTAATCATGATGAACTGCGTCTCGTCCGCGTAACGCCGTATGTACTGCGCCAACCGTTCCACGTTGACCTCGTCCAGCGCCGCTTCAATCTCGTCCAGAATGCAGAACGGCGTCGGATTTACCTTGAGAATGGCGAAAAAGAGTGCCACACCGACAAACGCCTGCTCGCCGCCGGACAGCTGCATCAGATTCTTGATGATTTTCCCAGGCGGCGCCGCCTTGATTTCAATGCCGCTCTCCAGAATATTGTCCGGGTCGGTCAGCGACACCTCGGCAGAACCGCCGCCGAACAGCTCGGCAAAAGTTTTCCCGAAATTCTCGTTGATGGCATCAAACGCCGTTGCGAAGGCGACCTTCATCTCCTCCTCCAGTCTGGAGATGATGCCGGTCAGCTCGGCGCGGGACTTCTCCAGATCCGCTATCTGCGTGCGCATGGCTTCACAGCGCCCGTAGACCTCCCGGTACTTTTCCACCGCATCCGGGTCGAAGTGCCCCAGCGCCCGCAGGCGGTTGCGGCAGTCGGTCTGGGTCGCCAGCACCTCCCGGCGGTTCTCCGGCGTGACCGGTTCCCAGTGCATTGCCGCCGCCATGGTCTGCGCCTCCGGCAGCGTCATCTCGTAGTCCTCGTGCAGCTTGGCGTCCAGCTTTTCCTTCTCGGCTTTCAGTCCGTTCAGCTTGGTATCCGCCGTTGTGAAGGCGCGGAACAGCGTTTCCTTGTCCTCGTACTTGCGGTTGATCTGCTCCCGGAGTTCCGTCAGACGGGCTTCGTACTGCGCACTGTCCTCATCCGCGCGGCTCTTGTCCGCCGAGAGTGCCGCCAGCTTCTTTTCCCCGTCGGCATACAGGCGGCGGTTCTCTTCCTGCTCGCGCAGGTAGTCCTCGCGGTTTCCGGTCAGCGCGGCGATACGATCCCTTGCCGCCGCCGCGTCCGCCTCCGCCCTGTCCGCCTGCTCCGCGCAGGCATCCGCAAAGGTCGCCTGCGTGTCGGCGTCCTTGCGCGTCTCGCTCAGGGCAATGTACAGCCCGGTCTGCTTTTCGGTACGGCTGTTCAGGGCGTCCTCGGCATCGCCGCGGTCGGCGTCCGCCTGCTGGCGCACGGCGCGTATCTCCCCGATGGAAGCGGTCAGCGCCGCCTCCTCCGCACGCAGATTCTCCATATCCTGCTCGTACTGCCGGCTTTCGGCAAGGAGGCGGTCGCTGTCGTCGCGCAGCTTATCCAGCAGCGTCCGGTTCGCGTCCCGCTTTGCCTTTGCCTGATTCAGCGCCGCCGTTTCGTTCCCGAGAATGACCCGGAGCAGGTCGCGCCTGTCCTGCTTGGCATCGCGCTCCTCCTCCGCTTCCCGGACGGCATTGCGCAGGCGGGTCAGTGCCTGTTCCGCCTCGCCGACCTGCTTCTCCAGCTGCTTCTGCTCCTCGGCAAGCGAACGCACCTCCGCCGCCCGGCTCAGAGCGCCGCCCCGCTGGGACGTCGATCCGCCGGTGAAGGAACCGCCCACGTTAATCTGCTGTCCGTCCAGCGTGACCACACGGACGCGGTAGCGGAGCGCCTTTGCCATAGCGGTGGCGTGGTCGATGGTATCAAACACCACTGTGCGCCCCAACAGGGAGGACAGCACCGCCCGGAAGCGGTCGTCACAGGTCAGCAGCGCGTCCGCCACGGCAACATAGCCGGGGTAGCCTGCCGCCTGCGTCATCTCCGGCGTCGGGTTCTGCCCGCGCATGGAGGTAAGCGGGAAAAAGGTTGCCCGACCGGCATTTTCGCGCTTGAGCGCATACATTGCCGCCTTGGCGGTCGCCTCGTTCTCCACCACGATGTGCTGGAGATTGGCGCCCAGCGCCGTTTCCACCGCCGTGACGTAGGCTTTTTCCACCTGAATTATCTGGGAGAGCGGACCGTACACGGTTCCGCACGGTTCCCCGCCGAACCCGGACAGCCGCCCGGCGGCGTAGCGGCTCATCACGAACCGCACCGCCCCCGTGTATCCCTCGTAGTGCTCCTCCATGGAGCGGAAGGTCTGGATGCGCTGGGCGACCGAATCCCGCCGGAGCTTGGCGGTATTCAGCGCCTCGTGCGCCTGCCCGTACTGCTCGTTGCAGACGGTCAGGGCGTTTTCCGCCGCCCGCAGATCGCTGTCGTTCTGATTCAGCGATGCGGTGTACCCGTCCACGCTCTTCTGGCGCCTGTCAACATCCGCCGCCAATGTCGCGTCCGTTTCCTCGTAGCGCTCCATATCCGAAAGGATACCGCTCCCGCGGTCACTGCCACTGTTGCGGGCGTTTTCCAGCACGGACAGACGCACCCGCACGTCCACCGCCTGCGCCTCGCGTGCGCGGATGTCCGCCCCCGTCACGTCAATGCGCTCGGACAGCTCGCCGATCCGCCGCCTGAGGGCTTCCTGCTCCTCCGTCCCGGCGGCATATTCCGCCTCCAGTTCCGCCAGCCGGCAGCGCAGGGATGCCTCCTGTTCCCGGTGGTCGTGCTCCTGCGCACGGGCGGCGTCCCGGGCGGCATCCGCCGCGCGGGTCGCCTCCTCCGCCGCCGCGATATCCTCGCCCGCGTGCAGAATATGGCTCTCGCGCACCCGGTACTCGCTGTCCAGACGGTGCAGTCCGTCCGATACGGCGGTAATCTCCTCCGTCAGTTGCCCCGCCGTCTCCCGGCTGCCCCGGTTCATCTCGGTCAGGCGCTGATTCTGCACCTCCAGCGATTGCAAGGCGTCCTGTGCCTGCGACAGGTCGAACTCCGCATGGGAGCGGGTCGTGGCAGCCACGTCAATCTCGCCCAGCAGACGCCCGGAATCGTACAGCCACAGGCTGATGTCCGCCTGCCTGCGCGCCTCCAGCAGTACAATGCCCTTTTTGGCTTTTTCCGCCTCACGCGCCAGCGGACCGACCTGTGCCTCGACCTCGGAAAAGACGTCCCGGACGCGCACCATGTTTGCCTCGGTCGTGTCCAGCCGCCGCTGTGCCTCGGTCTTGCGCACGCGGTAGCGGGCAATGCCGGATGCGTCCTCGAACACGCTCCGGCGCTCCTCGCTCTTGCGGGAAATCATCTCGGCGATGCGCCCCTGCCCGATGATGGAGTAGCCGTCCCGCCCGATGCCAGTGTTCAGGAACAGCTCATAAATATCCCGCAGGCGCACCGGCTTGCGGTTGATAAGGTACTCCGACTCGCCGCTCCGGAAGTAGCGCCGCGTGACGGTCACGCGGTCATAGGGGCAGTCCAGCCGGCAGAACTCCGACGTGTTGTCGAAAGTCACGGACACCTCGGCATACCCCATCGGGCGGCGGCTGTCCGCTCCGCCGAAAATGACGTCCTCCATCTTGCTTCCGCGCAGGGTCTTGGAGGAGATTTCCCCCAGCACCCAGCGCATCGCGTCCGCGATATTGGACTTGCCACTCCCGTTGGGTCCGACGATGACTGTCACGCCCCTGCCGTCCGTCCCGCTGACCGCGCTGGGTTCAAAATCCAGCTTTGTGCGGTCCGGGAAGGACTTGAAGCCCTGCAGCTCTATTGATTGTAGGTACACACGCGGTCTCCTTTTACTTTACTCCGAACAGGTTCAGCGCGTCCCGCGCCGCCGCCTGCTCCGCCTTGCGCTTGGAACGACCCACCCCGCGTCCGATGACATTGGAGTTCAGCCGTGCCTCCACCTCGAAGGTCTTCATATGGTCGGGTCCTTCCTCGCGGATCAGGACGTACTCCAGCACATCCCCCTCGGTCTGCTGAATCAGCTGCTGCAGGGGGGTCTTGTAGTCTCCGTCCCCGCCCCGGCTCTCCAGTTCCCGCAGATCGCGCCGCACGAAAGGGAGCAGAAACGCGGCTATGACGTCCTTGGCATCCCCGCCGCGCCCCGCGTCCTCAAACATGGCAGCCAGCAGTGCCTCAAAGGCATCCGCCAGAATGTTCACCTTGTCCCTGCCGCCGGTCTTTTCCTCGCCTATGCCCAGCAGCAGACAGCTGCCGAGGTCAATCTGCCGGGCGTACCGCGCCAGTGCGTCCGCACAGACCACATCCTTGCGCAGGCAGGTCAGATCGCCCTCCGGCAGCTCGCGGTATGTCGTGAACAGATACTCGCTGACCACCAGCGACAGCACCGAATCGCCCAGAAATTCCAGCCGCTCGTTGCACAGAAGGTGATGGTTGCGCTGTCCCGTTTCGTTGGAATAGGAGGAGTGCGTCAGCGCCCGGCACAGCAGTCCCCGGTCGCGGAAGCGGTAGCCGATGCGGCTCTCCAATGCCGAAAGACAGTCTGCGTCTATCGGTACAGTGCGTTCCCTTTCATGCCCCATGGCTGATTCCCTTCCTTTCCGTACATCCGTTGTTTTTACCGTCTATTCCCCGTCCGCCGCGACACCGGCGGCTATCTCCGCCTCCAGTCCGTCCAGCACGCCGGACTCGCAAAGGCGGGTCGCCTGCCGGATGGCGTTGGCAAAGGCGCGCGCGTCGCTGGAACCGTGCGCCTTGATGACTGGCTTGCACAGTCCCAGAATGGGACTGCCGCCGTACTCGGCGGTATCCACCTTCTTGCGGAACTGCGCCAGCGGCTTCTTTATACCCAGCGCGGACAGCTTTGTCAGCGCGTTGGTCATGAATATATCCTTCAGCCCGTGCAGGATGAACCGGCTCACGCCCTCATACGCCTTCAGGCATATATTGCCCGTGAAGCCGTCCGCCACCGCGACATCGCAGACATTGAACGGCAGAGCGTTCGGTTCCACATTCCCGACAAAATGAATGCCGGGCATGGCGGACAGCAGGCGGTACGCCTCCGTCTGCGTGGGGGTGCCCTTGCACGCCTCGGCGCCGTTGTTCAGCAGACCGACGCGGGGTGCCTCCAGACCGAACAGTCCCTTCATGTACGCCGAGCCCATGACGGCAAACTGCGGCAGGAAATCCGGCTGTACCGTCACGTTGGCGCCGGAGTCCAGCAGCAGGATAGGCTTCTCGAATGCCAGCACCGTGGCAATGGCGGCGCGGTGTACGCCCTGCATCCGCCGGACAATAAGGCTGGCGCCGGTGAACAGCGCACCGGTGTTGCCGGTGCTGACCACGGCGTCCCCCTCCCCGTCCCGCAAGGCGCGCAGTGCGACCGACATGGACGAGTTCTTTTTGGCGTGCAGGACGCACATGGGGTCGTCCTCCATCCCGACGACAGATTCCGCATCGCGCAGGGCAAACGCGGACAGGTCAATGCCGCGGGCGCGGGCAGCGGCTTCCATCTCCGACCGGACGCCGACCAGCAGGTATTCCCCGCCCAGCGCGGCTTTGGCGGCAACGGTGCCTGCCAGCATCTCCCCGGGCGCGCGGTCACCGCCCATGCAGTCCACAATGATTCTTTTCTGTTGCATACAGACTCCTTTTCTCTGACCGCGGGGTCAGGGCGCCGGCGTTTCCTGCCCCGCCGTGAAGGCGTCAATCCATGCCAGCGAACGCGCCGCCAATGCTTCGTTGCGCACCAGCTTGCCGCCTCGGATTTTCTTCTCCGGCAGGGGCACGATGCCGAAGTTGGCATTCATGGGGGCAAAATCCCCCATCCCGCCCCGGCTGACATAGTTTGCCATAGCGCCCAACATGGTGACGGTCGGGAAAATGACCGGTTCCATGCCCCGGGCACGGCGGGCGGCGTTGAAACCTGCCACAAAACCGGAGCCGGTGGACTCAATGTATCCCTCCACACCGGTCATCTGCCCGGCAAAGTATACCTGCGGCGCCGTCCGCACGGAATAATCCGGCTCCAGCATATCCGGCGAGGGAAGGTAGGTGTTGCGGTGCATGACGCCGTAGCGGAGAAATTCCGCGTTCTCCAGTCCGGGTATCAGGCGGAACACACGCCGCTGTTCCGGAAATGTCAGGTGGGTCTGGAACCCGACCAGATTGTACATGGTGCCAGCCTGATTCTCCCGCCGCAGCTGCACCACAGCGAAGGAATGAGTGCCCGTGCGCGGGTCGGTCAGTCCCACAGGCTTGAGCGGACCGTAGCAGAGCGTATCGTACCCGCGCTTTGCCATGACCTCGACCGGCATACAGCCCTCAAACACCTTCAGTTCCTTCTGCAGGTTCCGGTCGAACTCCTTGAGCGGTGCCTCCTCGGCGCCGATCAGCGCCTGATAGAACACGTCATACTGCTCACGGGTCATGGGGCAGTTGATATAGTCCGCGTCCCCCTTGTTGTAGCGGGACGCGAAAAAGGCAATGTCCATGTTGATGGTGGAGGCGTCCACGATGGGTGCCACCGCGTCAAAGAAATGCAGTCCGTCGCCGGCAAAGTGCTCCCGGATATACGCCGCCATCGGGTCGGAGGTCAGCGGTCCCGTCGCCACGACGGTAATCTGCCCGTCCGGAATGCCGGACACCTCCTCCTCCACGACCGTAATGCGGGGGTGACTGCGGATTTTATCCGTGATATACGCCGAGAATCTGTCCCGGTCCACCGCCAGCGCCGAACCGGCGGCAACCTGCGTGGCGCGTGCCGCCTCCATGATGAGCGAGCCCATCCGGGTAAGCTCCTCCTTGAGCAGTCCGACGGCGTTGCTCAGCCGGTCGGAGCGCAGCGAATTGGAGCAGACCAGCTCGGCAAAGCCCTCGCTGTGGTGGGCAGGCGTCATCTTATGCGGCTTCATCTCGTGCAGAACAACGTCAACGCCCTGCCGCGCCGCCTGCCATGCCGCCTCGGAACCGGCAAGCCCGGCGCCGTATACGTGGATAGTCGGCATACTCACACCTCACCCGTACCGCTCTCCGGAGCGGACGGCGCGTCCTCCGGCTCATACGGGCGCGAGTATCCGCATCCCTCGGTATGACAGACCAGCAGGGGCTTGCCCTTCTTGCGGAACAGCATCCCGCTGCACTGCGGGCATTTCTCGTTGGTCGGCATATCCCACGAGGAGAAATCGCACTTGGGGTAATTGTCGCAGGAGTAGAACACTGCCCGGTTGCGTCCGTTCTTCATCACAATCTGCCCGCCGCACTTGGGGCACGGCACGCCGATTTCCTTGGTTTTCTGCTTGGTGAACTTACACTCCGGGTAGTGCGAGCAGGCATAGAAGGAACCGTAGCGCCCTGAACGCAGCACCATATCCGCGCCGCACAGCTCGCACTTCATGCCGGTCGGCACCGCCTCGGCGGGATTCTTGACCGGATCGGTCAGCGGGCGGGTGGACTTGCAGGTCGGGTAGTTCGGGCAGGCGGCAAATTTGCCGAAGCGCCCGTTCTTCACAATCATGCGACTACCGCACTTGTCGCAGATAAAGTCCGTCTCCTCGACCGGCAGGGAAACGCTGACAGAGCCTATCTGCTGCTCCGCCTGCTCCAGCTGCTTCTCAAAGCCGCCCCAGAAGCGGCTCAGCACGTCCTCCATGCTCTCCTTGCCTTCCTCGATGCCGTCCAGGTCGCTCTCCATGCGGGCGGTAAAATGCTCGTCCACGATGGTGGCAAAGTTCCGGAGCATAATGTCGTTCGTCACCTCGCCCAGCTGGGTCGGCACCAGTGCCTTGCCCTCACGCTTGACATAGCCGCGCGTCGTGATGGTGGACACGATGGTGGCAAAGGTACTCGGACGCCCGATTCCCTTTTCCTCCAGCAGTTTGATGAAGGAACCCTCCGTGTAGCGCGGGGGCGGCTCCGTGAAGTGCCTGCCCGGTTCGACCGCCGTGCAGGGCAGTTTCTCCCCCTCGTGCAGGGGCGGAATGCGTAGGTCGCGCTGCTCCTCCGGGTCGTCCGCCCGGCGGCTGCGCTGTCCGTCATCGGCGGCCTCCTCATAGACCGCCATGTAGCCGGGGAAGGTCACGGTATACCCGCTCGCGCGGAACACCCAGCCACCGCACTCCAGATCGACCGTCAGCGTTTCCAGCTCGGCGGATTCCATCTGGCTGGCGACAAAGCGCTCCCAGATCAGCTTGTACAGCCGGTACTGGTCAGGCGTCAGTGACTTGCGCACGGTGGCGGGGTCAAGCTCCACCCGCGCCGGGCGGATAGCCTCGTGCGCGTCCTGTGCGCCGGCGCGCGCCTTGTATACGCGGGGCGTCTCGGGGCAGTAGCGCTCCCCGTACCTGCCGCGTATCAGCTCGGCGGCGGCGGTCTGCGCCTCCGAGGAAACGCGCAGTGAATCGGTACGCATATAGGTAATCAGACCCTGCGTGCCGCCCAGCTCCGCGCCGATATTGACGCCTTCATACAGCTCCTGCGCCACGCGCATGACGCGGGAGGACTGGAAGTTCAGCTTGCGGGACGCCTCCTGCTGCATAGTGGAGGTGGTGAAGGGCGGGGGCGGATTCTTCCGGCGGGTCGCCCGCTTGACGGACGCCACCGAGAAGGTGCCGCCGGTCACATCGTCCACAACGCGCCGGGCGTCTGCCTCGCAAGTCAGACGCACCTTGCCCTCCCGGTTGCCGACAAAGCGCACCCGGACGGATTTTCCGTCGGCGCACAGCAGAACCGCGTCCACCGTCCAGTACTCCTCCGGCACAAAGGCGCGGATTTCGTTCTCCCTGTCCACAATCAGCTTGGTCGCCACCGACTGCACACGTCCGGCGGACAGTCCGCTCCGCACGGTTTTCCACAGGTACGGGGACAGCTTGTAGCCCACGATACGGTCCAGAATGCGGCGGGTCTGCTGGGCGTTGACCAGATTCATATCCAGCGGACGGGGCTGCCTGATGGACGCCTTGACCACAGACTTGGTAATTTCGTTGAAGGTCACGCGCTGTACCTGCTCCACCGGGATGCCCAGTGCGTTCGCAAGATGCCACGAGATAGCCTCTCCCTCGCGGTCCGGGTCGGTCGCAAGGAAAACCTTGTTCGCGGCTTTGGCTTCCTTGCGTATCTCCTTGATGAGGTCGCCCTTGCCGCGGATGTTGATATAATGTGCCTGAAAATGATTCTCGATGTCAACGCCGAGGGTGCTTTTGGGAAGATCCCGGACGTGACCCACCGAAGCCACCACCTTGTAGTTGGAGCCGAGATAGCCCTTGATGGTGCTCGCCTTGGAGGGCGACTCCACGATAACCAGATTTGCCATACGGTTTCCTTTCGTGTATCTGTATCTATGAGGTATATTCCCTCTCGGGAAGAAATTGCTGCGGTTGCTGCTGTTCTGCGGGTTTCAGCGGCGCGCGTACAGACCGCCGGGCAGGGAGGTGATAAGTCCCTTGATTTCCAGCACGGTCATGGCGGCAAGGACATCCCCCATGGAGAATCCCTCCCGCATCAGCGCGTCCACCGGAACAGCGTGATCCAGCGGCATGGCGAGGAACACGGCGCGCTGTGTTTCGCTCAGCGATTCCAGCACCCTGCCGGAACGGTCGCTGTCCGTCACGGGTGTGCGGGTGCTGTCCGGCGCCGGTTCCTGCTCCCGCACCGGAGGCTCCGGCGGGGGAGTCGGATGCCCGGTCTGCGCCGCCGGCGGCGGTGCCGGACTGCGCCGCATCGGACGGTTGGCGCCGTCCCGGCGCGTCCCGGAATCGCGGGAGGACACGGTGCGGGTCTGGATGTCATACCGCCGCAGAACGCCGTCATCCGGCTCGGAGGACTGCTCTGCGCGGGTCAGCCCCACCCAGTTGAGATTGTCGCGGTACAGGAATGCATAGGCGTCCAGAATATCCCGCGCCCCCAGCACCATGGAAGCGCCGTCCCGCAGCAGGGCGTTGGTACCGGAGGAATTGACCTCCCCGACATTGCCGGGCACGGCAAAGATGTCCCGCCCCTGCAGGATGGCGGTGCGGGCGGTAATCAGCGCACCGGAGTGCTCATCCGCCTCCACGACCACGGTTCCCTGCGACAGTCCGCTGATGATGCGGTTGCGCACGGGGAAGTTTCGCCCCTCCGGCGGTGTTCCGGGCGGGTACTCGGTCAGAACGGTGCCCTGAGCGGTCAGTTCCCGGTACAGCGTCAGGTGCCCGGACGGATACACGATGTCAATGCCGCTGCCCAGCACGGCGACCGGATGTCCGCCCGCCGCCAGTGCGCCGGCTGTCGCCACGCCGTCACAGCCCAGCGCCATGCCCGATACGGGTACGGTACCAGCTGCCGCCAGTTCATAGCCTATTTTATACGCCATGCGCTTACCGTATTCGCTCATGGTGCGCGTCCCGACGATGCTGATGCACAGGCGACGGGAAAAGTCCGGCAGTCTGCCGAGGCAGTAGAGCAGGACGGGCGGGTCAAGCAGGGTCCGCAGGCTGGCAGGATACTCCGCATCCCGCCAGAACAGCAGGCGGACGCCCGCCTTCTCGCAGTAACTCTTGATGCGGTACGCCTCATCCAGACTTCTGTCCCCCAGCGCCGTCCGCAGGCGTTCACTGCAGGGGAGCTGTTCCAGCTCGGCGGCATCGGCGTTGAAAAGCTGGTAGGTGGACTCATAGGCATCCAGCACAGCCGCAAACTCCCGGCAGGCAATCCCGACCCGGAGGGCGAACCAGATATCAAACAGTCTGTCCTGTGGCATAGCGCAGTCTCCTTTCGGTTCCGGGGAACCGCTGATTTGTTCCGTTCAGTCCGCCCGACCGCCCCGGTGCAGCTCCCACATGAGCAGTGCCGCCGCCACCGAAGCATTGAGCGATTCCGTACCACCCTGCATGGGGATATAGACGGTTCCATCGCAGGCGCCTGTCACGGCGGGCGACAGTCCGTGCCCCTCGTTGCCTATCACCACGCAATCCTGTGCGCCGAAGGCAAGCGTCCCCAGCCGGACGGCATCCGCGTCCAGCGCGGCGGCATACACCCGGCGTCCGGAGCGGCGCAGACCCGCTATCGCGGCGGCAAGGTCGTCCACGCGCAGGATTGTCATGGAAAAAAGCGTCCCCATGGCGGCGCGGACCGTGCGCGGATGGTAAATGTCGGCGCAGTCCCGGCTGAGAATCAGGCACCCGACACCCAGCGCCGCGGCGGTGCGGATAATTGCCCCGACGTTCACCGGATCGCGGAGCGATTCCAGCAGGACGGCGGGTCCGTCCGGGACAGGCGGTAAATCCTTCTCATTTATTGTATACATTTTGTGGCGTTTGTCAAGAGCCTTTGCCGCACAAATCACGCCCTCCGGCGCATTTTCTTCGGAAATCCGGTCAAACAGACCGTCCTCCACGGCATATGCCGGGCAGGCAAGCGCCTCCGGCGCCAGCCCGTACAGCTCCGCCATACGTTCCGCCACGCGCCGGGCGCTGCCCGCGCGGACATAGACAGCCGTCAGCGGCACCGCCCGGCGCACCGCCTCGCAAAGCAGTTTAACGCCGTCAAAGCGGAACAGCCCCGTGCGCTCGCGTTCGCCCCGGTCGGCGAGCTTGCACAGACCGACAATGCGCCGGTTCTGCCGGGAAGTGATGGGTGCTTCGGAAAAGCAAAAGGGCATATCGGTTCCTTTCCGGGGACGCCCGGCTGTCCTGTCCGGACTGCGCACACGGCGCGGTGCGGCGAGACGGCGGAAATCCCCTCCATCATGACAAAAACCCGGCTTTCTGTCACCGGGTTTTGTCGTGCAGGTGAATTACAGTGCAGCCTTCGCCTGCTCGCACAGAGCGGTGAAAGCAGCAGGATCGGCGATTGCGATCTCGGAGAGCATCTTGCGGTTCAGGGTGATGCCCGCCTTCTTCAGCCCGTTCATGAAGCTGGAGTAGTTCATGCCGTTGATCTTGCATCCGGCGGAGATACGGGTAATCCACAGGCGGCGGAAGTCTCTCTTCTTCTTGCGGCGACCGGCAAAGGCATAGTTGCCGCTCTTCATGACGGCTTCCTTCGCCATCTTGAAGTGCTTCGATTTGCTGCCCCAGTAGCCCTTGGCTGCCTTCAGAACCTTATTTCTTCTCTTGCGGGTCATCATCGCGCCCTTGATTCTTGCCATTTTTCGTTTCCTCCTATACTGTTATCAGGTGTCTCGCCGATCTTACTTCTGGATCAGGGCGCGGACATTGGCGGTCATTGCTTCGCTCAGAATCGCGGAGCTGCGCAGGTTTCTCTTTCTCTTGGAGGGCTTCTTGCCCAGGTTGTGGCGGTGAGAGCTGTGGAAGATCTTCACCTTGCCGGTTCCGGTAACGGAAAATCTCTTGGCGGAAGCGCGATGTGTTTTAACCTTTCCCATTTTGGTTATCCTTCTTTCGTAATATTGTGATCCGCTGTCTCACGCGGATCTATCATGGAACCCCGCCGGCGGCGGGCTGAATCATGAACCGTGCAGAGCCGTCCGGCTCCCCTCGGAGGTGCAGCCGGACGGCATATTGACCGGAAGCTATTCCCTTCCCTGCGGAACCGTGTTCCGCAGGTGCGGCACACGGGTCTTACTTGGCTTTGTTGGGGAGCGGATTGATGACCATGCTCATGAAACGTCCGTCCAGCACCGGCTTCTTGTCGCAGACGCCCACCTCGTGGGTATCCGTCAGAAACTTCTCCAGAACGTCCCGTCCCATTGCCATATGGCTCATCTCACGTCCGCGGAACTTCATGACCACCCGGACCTTATTGCCGGCGGACAGGAACTTACGCGCCTGATTGAGCTTGGTTTCATAATCATGCGTGTCGATGCGGTAGGAAATCTGGATTTCCTTCAGCTCGACGACCTGCTGCTTCTTCTTGGCTTCCTTCTCGCGCTTCTGCTTCTCGAAGCAGTACTTGCCGTAGTCCATAATCTTGCAGACCGGCGGCTGCGCCTGGGGAGCAATCAGAACCAGATCCATATCCTTGTCGTAAGCCAGTCTGAGCGCCTCACGGGAACTCATAATCCCGAGCGGCTGTCCCTCTGCGTTGACGACCCGAACCTCCCGTGCATCAATAGCCTCATTGATGAGGGTCTGGGCCTCCTTTGCATTCGTGCCTATGGGTACGCACCTCCTCTTGCTTGTCTGATTTTCGGTACGGAATTTCAGGGAATCGCCGATTTATCCGGCAGGGCGTCCCCGGCAATTCCGAAAAAAATAAACCGCCCCGAAGCACACAGCCCGGCGCGGCAGTTCTCCCGGATGCGGGAAAACGCTCTCCATCT
Organism: bacterium; assembly: GCA_963643175.1. Classification (GTDB taxonomy): domain Bacteria; phylum Bacillota; class Clostridia; order Oscillospirales; family CAG-272; genus CAMEON01. Next base: position 45,869 of record CAVIJF010000003.1, on the reverse strand, counting down.
CCGAAGTCCGGGGGATCCGGAATCGGATATTGACCGGACGCGCTCTGCGGCGGTGCGGTGGAAGCCAGGCAGCTTCGCTTCATTGCAGGGGTAGTATACCACACTTTTCCCTGTTTGTCAAGGGGTTTTGAAAATTTTTGCGTTGGAGGCGTTGCTTTTTTGTGCGTTGGCGGTTTTCGCGCCCGGCGGTTTTCCCGGCTCCTGTATGACTTTCTTTGGCCCCATCCCCCCGACCCCCTTCCCCAGCGGGGAAGGGGGAGATTTTTGCTATCTTATGCAAGGGGCTTCGCCCCTTGCACCCCCGCGACTGCGACCATGCGGCACTGCGTACCGGGCAGTTTGCGGCGCCGGAAGGAGCTTGCCCCGGTGCCCCGTCCGCCTCCCCGCCCGGGAATAGCGGTGCCTGCCGGTCGGTGTTCTCCTCCGGCGGCAGGTCGCGTGATTGGTTCTGCTCCATGCGAGTATCCTCCTTTTCGCGTGTTGCGTATCTCGCTTCCCTGCCATTTATTGTGCACGCGACCGGGAAGGTTACAGCTGACAGCTGACAGTTGTCAACTGTAACCGTGCAAAAAGCCCCGCTCCCTTTTGCAGGAGCGGGGACAGACAAACCGACAGAACAGCTTACAGGGCAGCCTTCAGGCGGGCTTCCAAAGCGGCAAGCTCGTCGTACATAGCCTGCGGCACATGGTCGCCGACCTGTGCGTAGAACGCCTTGATGTTCTCCACGTCCTCCAGCCATGCCGCGGTATCCACCGACAGCAGGTTGCGGATCGTATCAACCGTGACGCCCTCCAGACCGTCGATGCAGATATCCTCCGCCTTGGGCAGGTAGCCGATAGGCGTGATGTCCGCGTCAACCTTGCCGGCACAGCGGGCGAGAATCCACAGCACAACGCGCAGGTTATCGCCGAAGCCGGGCCAGATGAAGTTGCCCTCGTCATCGGTGCGGAACCAGTTGACATGGAAAATCTTGGGCGGATGAGGAATCTTCAGACCCATCTCAAGCCAGTGTGCCCAGTAGTCGCCCATGTTGTAGCCGACGAAGGGACGCATTGCCATGGGGTCGCGGCGGACGACACCGACCGCACCGGCGGCAGCAGCCGTCGTCTCGGACGCCATGATGGAGCCGACGAAGGTACCGTTCTGCCAGGAGGTGGACTGATACACCAGCGGCGCGGTGCGGGCACGGCGACCGCCGAAAATAATGGCGTCCACGGGCACGCCGTTCGGCTCATAGAAAGCAGGGCTGAGGCAGGGGCAGTTGGTAGCCTTGGCGGTAAAGCGGCTGTTGGGATGCGCACCGGAGGTGTTCACCTTGTCCGCTTTGTCGTAGGTGTGATAGTCCCACGGCTGACCCTTCCAGTTGATGGCGTGGACAGGCGGGTTCTTGTCCAGGCCCTCCCACCAGACCGTGTCGGTATCGGTGTTGAGGCAGACATTGGTGAAAATGGTATCCTTCATGCAGGTGTGCAGTGCGTTGGGATTGGACTTCTCGTTGGTGCCGGGCGCCACGCCGAAGAAGCCGTTCTCCGGGTTGACAGCCCACAGGCGACCGTCACTGCCGACGCGCAGCCATGCGATATCGTCGCCGACCGTCTCGACCTTGTAGCCCTGCTTCTGGAATACCTCAGGCGGAATCAGCATGGCAAGGTTGGTCTTGCCGCAGGCAGACGGGAAAGCGGCGGTCACATACTTCTTGGTGCCGTCCGGGTAGGTGACGCCCAGAATCAGCATATGCTCCGCCATCCAGCCTTCCTTGCGTCCGAGGTAGGAGGCAATACGCAGGGCAAAGCACTTCTTGCCCAGCAGGACGTTGCCGCCGTAGTTGGAGTTGATGGACCAGATGGTGTCGTCCTCCGGGAAGTGGACGATATAGCGGTTCTCGGCATCCAGCGTTGCCTTGGAGTGCAGACCCTTGATGAAGTCGTGGGAATCGCCCAGCGCCTCCAGCACGTTGTTGCCGACGCGGGTCATAATCTCCATGTTCATCACGACGTAAATGGAGTCGGTCAGCTCAATGCCGTACTTGGCGAAGGGGGAGCCGACGATGGACATGGAGTACGGGATAACATACATGGTGCGTCCCTTCATGCATCCGGTATACAGCCTGGTCAGCTTGGCGCGGCACTCGGCAGGATCCATCCAGTTGTTGATGTTGCCTGCGTCCTCCTTGGTCTTGGTGCAGATGAAGGTGCGACCCTCCACGCGCGCCACGTCATCCCACGTGGTACGGTGCAGGTAGCAGCCCGGCATCTTTTCCTGATTGAGCCGGATCAGTTCACCGCTGGCAAGCGCCTCGTTGCGGAGCGCGTTCGCCTGCTCCTCGCTTCCGTCGATCCATACGATGTTGTCCGGCTTGGTCATGGCTGCCATTTCGTTCAGCCAGCTCAGCACGTGTTGATTGTTTGTAGGATTCATTCTGAAATTCCTCCTTGTTCGGTGTCTCATTTGGCAGGCAAAGCGGCGCAGATGTTCCGGAAATGCATTTCCGGTCAAACGCCCTTCATTACCCAGTTTGTATTTTACACCATCCCCTGTCAAATTGCAAGGGGCTGGGGGAAAAGGTTACAAAATATTCACGGTTGGTTTTCCGTGACAGCCGTGACGGCGTCCAGCCGGTGGACCAGCTCCTGTGCGCGGTCGGCGGACAGCCCGGCGTAGCTGATGACCAGCGTATGCGTATCCGCTGCCGGGGGCTGTGCGAAATAGTCGCGCAGCGACCGCACCCGCACACCCTGCGCCGCCAGCGCCGCGCACAGGGCGGTATCCGGCAGTGCCGTGTGCAGGTGCAGCAGGAAATGCAGTCCGCCCTCTGCTGCGGACACGGTGTAGCGCTCCGCCAGCGGCGAGGCGGCAAGCGCGGCAAGCAGTGCGTCCCGCACGGCGCGGCACCGGGTACGCATCCGGCTGATGTGCCGCGCCAGCGAACCGTCCGCCATGAATGCCGCCAGAATGTACTGCTCCGGCACCGACACCGGGCAGGAGAGGAAACCCAGCCGTTCCCGGTACGCCCGGCTGACCTCCGGCGGCAGGACGGCATACCCGATACGCAGCGACGGCGCAACGGTCTTGGAAAACGTGTTGACATATATCACGCGCCCCGTGCCGTCCATGCTCTGCAGGGAGGGAATGGGGCGCCCCTCCATGCGGAATTCGCTGTCGTAGTCATCTTCGATGATGTATCGGTCAGGGGCGCCCGCCAGCCACGCCAGCAGTTCCTGCCGACGCCCGACCGGCATGACGATACCGGTCGGGAAATGGTGGTTGGGCGAGATGTGCAGGACGCGGACGCCCGCCGGTTCCAGCGCGTCCGGCATGACCCCCGCCGCATCCAGCGGCAGCGGAATCACACGCGCGCCGTTCTGTCCGTACAGGCGGGCAATCAGCGGGTAGCCGGGATCCTCCACGCCGAACACGTTCTCCCGCCCCAGAAAAGTCAGCAGCGTTGCGTAAAGCTGCTCGTTTCCGGCGCTGACCAGAATATTCTCCGCCCCGGCGCGGATGCCTCGGCTCTCGCACAGACTGTCCCGGATGGCGGCACGCAGGGCAGGCAGACCGTTGTAGTCCGTCCGCCGGAGCAGGGTCTGCCCCTCCTCCCGCCAGACCCGCCGCGACAGGCGGTTCCACACCGACAGCGGGAACAGGTCGGGCGGCACGCGGTTCTGAATCAGGTCAATCACGCCGTCCCCAGACTGCCCGATCTGCCCGGACATCGGGGGGGCGGCGACCGGCGGTGGCGGGACAGACACCGCCGGATGCATCTCCCACTGCTCCACCTGCGCGACAAAGTAGCCCCGACGCTGTTCGGACACAAGGTAGCCCTCGGCGAGCAGCTGATCATACGCCGCCATGACCGTAACCACGCTGATGCCCCATGCGGCGGCGGCACGGCGCTTGGAGGGCAGGCGGCTCCCGGCGGGCAGGCGCCCCTCCAGAATATCCCGGCGGATACAGCCGGTCAGCCGGTCGTACAGCGAGCGTCCCGGTGCGCCGGCAAGGTCGTACAGAAACATGGCGTTTCCTCCCCTGTCTGGTATCTGGTATCATGATAATTCTGCTTTTTGGTGCTTTACAGAATACCATTCCGGATTATAATAAAAGCGCCTGCGGAATGCAAGCGCTATTTTGTAAATTTTCCGGAACGGAGCAAAACAGTCATGAGCATACGAGAACAAGGAAAAAGAACCGGACGGCAGGCTACCGTCTGGCTGTGCACCACCGCCATTCTGATGGCAATGAACATCGCCGTATGTCCGGTAAGCGTACCGGTACCGGGCGGGCATTTCTACCTGAACGACGTCATTATCTGCACAGCGGCGATTCTCATGGATCCGCTGGCGGCATTCATGGTCGGCGGCGTTGGCGCCTTCCTGGGCGACATGTTATTCTACCCGCTACCCATGTTCGTGTCGCTGGTCACGCACGGTCTGCAGGCGGTCGTGATTTCGGTATTCGCCCATTATATTCTGAAGAAAAAGCCGGTGCTCGCGTCCGGCATCGGCGTCAGCCTCGGCGCCGTCATCATGGTGGCAGGCTACACCTTCGGGAAGGCGTTCATCTACGGCACGCCTGCCGCCGCCATTGACAAGCTGCCGTTTGAAATTCTGCAGGCGGTAGTCGGCGCGGCGGCGGGTATGCTACTCTGCTGGAAGTGCGGGATACGCCGCCTGTACGGCAGGCTCATCGGGCACAACGGCTGACCTGTTCCGGCGGGCTGTCGCCGCTGTCCAGCACCCGGACAGTCCGGGCGGGGACACCGGCGACCAGCGTATTCTCCGGCACGTCGCGTGTCACACAGGCGCAGGCAGCGACCACGCTTCCGCGCCCCACCGCCGTGTTGCCCAGAACCGTTGCCCGCGCACAGATCCACGAGCCGTCCCCGACCGTAATGCGGTAATTCTGCCCTTCCCCGGCTCTGCGCCGGCTGTCCCCGACAGCGTGCCCGCCTGTCAGGAACGTAACATCCGGCGCGATGTCGCATCGGTCGCCGATCCGGATGGTGCCGTTTCCGTGCACGGTCAGGTTTTCGCCGATCCAGCAGTCCGAGCCGATGCGGAGGGTGCCGGTGCAGTGCAGCGGTCCGACAATCCGGGTATTCTGCCCGATTTCATAGCCGACAGAGCGGAGCAGTCTCCGCTTTGCCCGGAAGCAGTGTGTTCCTGCCAGTATGCGGTTGACAAGGCACATCACCACGTGCCGTCTGACGGACAGCCATGTCATTGTTCGGTACCGAATTCCTTTCCATCTGATTTTATGGGTGTTTTATAGAGGATGCCCCATCCCCCCGCCCCCTTCCCCTCCAGGGAAGGGGGGCGACTTCTGCTTTATTTCGCCGGGGGCTTCGCCCCGGCACCCCTGTGCCTGCGCCGGGAAGATGCTGACACACCGTAAGGTTTCCGGTTCCCTTGCAGGTGCCGGAAGCCATAGTCCCTGCGCCACACCGGGCGAGCAGTGGCTCTCAGGGCGAACCCACCCCGTAAACTGTTCCGGTGCAGGGATGCAAGGCACACCCCGCCGGGCGCCGGAACAGCATCCGCACGGTAAAAAACAAATCCGAACCGCTTCGGTTCACGAAACAGTTCGGATTTGTTGTAATTGGTGACCCCAGCGGGAATCGAACCCACGCCTTCGCCGTGAGAGGGCGACGTCTTAGCCGCTTGACTATGGGGCCTCACGTGACGACTCGCATATTATACCACAGTCGGCAGAGTTTGTCAAGGGGTTGCGAAAAACTTTTTTCAAAATTTCCTGACCGCATTTCCTGACCGCCCCGCACCTTCTTATATGTAAATAAAACGTAAATTTTTCAGTATTCCCTTGCGGAACGGCGCGCGGTATGGTATAATTCTCCCGTTGCGCGGATGCTCAAAATCCGACGCAGCAAAAAAATTACGCACACAGTGGCAGTCGGCACGCCCGGTGTTCCGGCAGATGCTGCCGGGATCGGTACGCCTGTGCCCCTGTGGTGGAAAAACCGAAGGAGGACATGAAATGTCTATCGTAACCATCAAGCAGTTGCTGGAAGCCGGCGTCCATTTCGGACACCACACCAGACGCTGGAACCCCAAGATGCAGGAGTACATCTTCACGGAGAGAAACGGCATCTACATCATCGACCTGCAGAAGACCGTCAAGAAGTTTGAGGAAGCCTACAACTTCGTGCGCGATCTGTCCGCAAACGGCGGTACCCTGCTGTTTGTCGGCACCAAGAAGCAGGCTGCCGAGGCAATCCGCGAGGAGGCGGAGCGCTGCGGTATGTACTATGTCAACGTCCGGTGGCCGGGCGGCATGATGACCAACTTCAAGACCATCAAGCGCTCCATCAATCGGCTGAACACCCTCAACAAGATGCAGGAGGACGGTACCTTCGACCTGCTCCCCAAGAAGGAAGTCGCCGCCAAGCAGAAGGAAATTTTCGATCTGGAGAAGAATCTGGGCGGTATCAAGACCATGGAGCGCCTGCCCGATGCTATCTTCATTGTTGACCCCCACAAGGAGCACATCGCTGTTCTGGAGGCAAAGAAGCTGGGTATTCCCGTTATCGCCATTGTCGATACCAACTGCGACCCCGATGACGCCGACTATGTGATTCCCGGTAACGACGACGCAATCCGCGCCATCAAGCTGATTTCTTCCGTCATGGCAGACGCCGTGATTGAGGGTCGTCAGGGCGAGGAGACCGCCAAGGCGGACGCAGAGGCTGAGGCTCCTGCCGAGAAGCCCGCGGACGCAGAGTAATCCGGTCGTTCCGATACCGATACAAGCAGAAAGGAATAGAGAAACATGGCTGTTATTACCGCTAAGGATGTCGCCGCGCTGCGCGCAAAGACCGGCATCGGCATGATGGAGTGCAAGAAGGCACTGGTTGAGGCGGACGGCGATATGGACGCCGCCATCAAGATTCTGCGCGAGAAAGGCGAGCTGAAGGCTCAGTCCAAGATCGCAACCCGTATCGCAGCGGACGGTCTGGTTGACGTGATGAAGGAGGGCGATACCACCGCCATCATCGAGGTCAACTCCGAGACCGACTTCGTTGCCAAGAACGAGATGTTCCGCGAGTTCGTCAAGAACCTGCTCAAGACCATCATCGCAAACAAGCCCGCTGACGTGGAGGCTCTGATGAGCTGCAAGTATGCGGACGAGAGCTGCACCGTGGACGAGAAGCTGAAGGAAATGATCTTCAAGATCGGTGAGAAGCTGAGCATCCGCCGCTTCGCCGTGACCGAGGGCATCACCAGCACCTATATCCACGGCATGGGTTCCATCGGCGTTATCGTCCGTTTCGACACGGATGTGGCTGACAAGGAGGGCTTTGCCCAGTTCGCCAAGAACATCGCCCTGCAGGTCGGCGCGTACACCACGCCCTATATCACCCGGGAGCAGGTACCTGCCAGCGTACTGGAGGCCGAGACCGCTATCGTCAAGGCACAGATCGAAAACGACCCTGCCCTGTCCAAGAAGCCGGACGCCATCAAGGAAAAGATGGCTGTCGGTCGCCTGAACAAGTTCTATGAGGGCAACTGCCTGCTGGATATGGAATACTTCCTGGAGGACAGCCTGAAGGTCGGTCAGTACGTGGAAAAGACCGCCAAGGAGCTGGGCGGAAAGATTGCCGTTGTCGAGATGTACCGTTTCGAGAAGGGCGAGGGCATCCAGAAGAAGGAAGAGGATTTCGCCGCCGAGATCGAGAAGCTGACGGGCGGAAACAAGTAATCCTTCCTCAAGTTCATTATACAGTCCGCAGGGGCGCATTCGGTTTCCGGATGCGCCCTATGTTTATGCTGTGTTTTTATGCGCCGCCTGCCGGCTGTCCCGCCGCCTTTTTGCTGTTTCATGCCGGATTCGCACGTTAAATATGCAAATCCGCACCGTATCCGGAGACATTTCCCCGGAATTGTGAAATATTTTGAAATTATTGCCCCGGCATCTTGCAAATCGTGTCAATGTGTGTTATACTGTATATCTATACAGCCGCTATGCGGTCGCCGCACGCACCGGGCGTGCGATGGGAGGAGGTCACATTCATGTCATTGGAATCTACTTTGAAATACTGCCAGCTGCCGCCGGAGGCGGAGGAGAGAACCGAGGGCGAGTTCCGCAATCTGCTGGACTCATGCCGCACCGCCTATACCATCCCCGCTTCCGCTTTCGACAGCTACAAGGTCAAGCGCGGACTGCGCGAGCCGGACGGAACCGGCGTGACCGCGGGTGTGACCCGCATCGGCAATGCGCACGGCTACGTGGTCAACGAGGGCGAAAAGTGCCCGGTTGACGGCGTGCTGGAGTACCGCGGCTACAATATGCGCGACCTGCTGGAAGGCTGTGTTGCGGACGGACGGTTCGGCTTTGAGGAATGCGCCTTCCTGCTGTTCATGGGGCATCTGCCCTCGCGGCTGGAGCTGCAGGAGTTCACCGATGTGCTGGCGATGCTTCGGCATCTGCCGCCCCGGTTTACCGAGGATATCATCATGAAAGCACCGTCGCGCTCCATCATGAACAAGCTGGAAGTCGCGGTTCTGTCGCTATACGCCTACGACGACAACCCGGATGACACGTCGCTGGAGAACATGATGCGGCAGTCCATGGAGCTGGTGGCACGGCTGCCCGTCATTGCCGGGCAGGCATACTCCGTGTACCGCAACGCCTTTTTCAACAAGTCGCTTACCCTGCACAACCCGCGTGACGGACTGTCCACGGCGGAAAACTTCCTGCGCGTCCTGCGCCCCGACAAGAGCTACACGCCGGAGGAGGCGCACCTGTTGGATCTGTGCCTCATCATCCACGCCGAGCACGGCGGCGGTAATGCATCCACCTTCGCCACGCGCGTGCTGTCCTCCACCGGCACCGACACCTATTCCGCCATCGCGGCGGGCATCGGTGCGCTGAAGGGTCCCCTGCACGGCGGCGCAAACATCAAGGTACAGGAAATGTTCGACTGCGTAAAGGCGAATGTCCGCAACCCGCACAGCGACGACGAGCTGTCCGAATTCCTGCTGCGCATCCTGAAGGGCGAGGCAAACGACGGCTCCGGTCTGATTTACGGCATGGGGCACGCGGTCTACACCAAGTCCGACCCCCGCGCCGTCATGCTCAAGCGCTACGCACGCCGGCTTGCGGAGGAGAAAGGCTACGGCGAGGACTTCGCACTGCTTGAATCCATCGAGCGCCTGACGCCGGAGGTGTTCAGCACGTACAAGGGCAATCACCACGATATGTGTGCCAATGTCGATCTGTATTCCGGTCTGGTATACCGGATGCTGGGCATCCCGACCGAAATGTACACGCCGCTCTTCACCATTGCCCGCACAGCGGGCTGGTGCGCACACCGCATGGAGGAAATCCTGTCCTCCGGCAAGATTATGCGCCCCGGTTACAAGTGCATCGAGCGGGAACGCCCCTACACGGATCTGACCCGGCGCTGATACCGCACATCAAAAAAGCACCCGTCCGATTCCGGAGAATCGCAGACGGGTGCTTTTTTGGGGGGAACCGCCGGTGGGACCGTGTTCCCTGATTGTGAGGCGGTCGCGCACGGCACGGTTCCGGCGGTGCGGTGACGCCTCTCCGAGCGGTCAGCGTATATCGACGTTGACGCGCTTACCGCAGTTGGCGGAGGCTGCCTTGATAACGGTACGGATTGCCTTGGCAATGCGCCCGTGGCGTCCGATGACCATGCCCATGTCGTCGGGAGCAACGCTCAGGGTCAGGGTCACGGAGTCCTCGGTTTCCTCGCACGTGACGGCAACCTCATCCGGATGATCCACGATAGCGGCAGCTATGTCGCGGAGTGTCGTCTGAAGCTCTGCCATAGGGTGTACCAGGGGAGAATCAGGCGAGGATGCCGTTCTTCTTGAACAGGGACTTGACGGTTTCGGTGGGCTGAGCACCCTTGGAGAGCCAATCCTTCGCCTTGTCGGCGTCCAGCTTGATCTCAGCAGGCTTCACCATGGGGTTGTAGGTGCCGATGATGTCGATGAAACGGCCGTCGCGGGGATAGCGGCTGTCCGCCACAACCACACGGTAGCTGGGAGCCTTCTTTGCTCCGGTTCTTGTCAGTCTGATCTTGACCATTGTTTTGTTCCTCCAGTAAATTGTTTTATTGTGTATGATTTCAGCTTCCTCCGCCCGCAGTGGGGCGGCATGAAAGTTTCGGAAGGGAATTTCAGAACGGGAACCGCATTCCCCTGCCAGGGCGTCCCTTTCTGCCGGGCTTTCCGCCCATGTCCGCAAACTGTTTCATCAGCCTGCGTATCTGCTCAAACTGTTTGAGCAGCTTGTTGATTTCCTCCACCGTCGTACCGCTTCCGGCGGCGATGCGCTTCTTGCGGCTGGCATTGAGGACAACATCCGGGCGGCGGCGTTCATCGGCTGTCATGGCACGGATGATTGCCTGCTGGTGCGCCAGCGCCTTCTCGTCAATCTGCGCGTCCTTGAGTGCGCCGGGCTTGACGCCGGGAATCATGCCGGCAAGCTGTTCCAGCGAGCCCATGTTTTTGAGCTGCTCAAACTGATCCAGATAGTCATCCAGCGTGAAAGTGGACTGACGGATTTTCTGCTCCAGCTCCACCGCTTTTTTCTCGTCAAACTGCTGCTGTGCCTTGTCGATAAGCGTCAGCACGTCGCCCATTCCGAGAATGCGGTTCGCCATGCGGTCGGGGTAGAACGGCTCGATGGCGTCCAGCTTTTCCCCGATGCCGACGAATTTAATCGGCTTGCCGATGACGTAGCGGATGGACAGGGCAGCACCGCCCCGCGTGTCGCCATCCAGCTTGGTCAGAATCACGCCGGTGATGTCCAGCAGATTGTTGAAGGTTTCCGCGACATTGACGGACTCCTGTCCGATCATGGCATCCACCGTCAGCAGAATTTCCGTCGGGTTGACCGTCTGCTTGATGCGGATCAGCTCGTTCATGAGCGCCTCGTCAATCTGCAGCCGTCCGGCGGTGTCTATGAACACCATGTCATAGCCCTTCTGCACGGCGAATTTCACGCCTTCGGCGGCAATGCGGACAGGGTCTTCCCTGTCGCCCATCTGGAATACCGGAATGTCCAGCTTTTCGCCCAGCACTTCCAACTGTTTGATTGCCGCCGGGCGGTAGACATCGCAGGCAACCAGCAGCGGGCGCTTGCCCTGCTTCTTGTACATTCCCGCGAGCTTGCCGGCATGGGTGGTTTTACCGGCGCCCTGCAGACCGACCATCATAATAACCGTCGGCGGCTTGGGCGAGATTTCCAACTTGGACTGCGTACCGCCCATCAGGCGGGTCAGTTCCTCGTCCACGATTTTGACAATCTGCTGTCCGGGCATGAGGGATTCCATCACTTCCGTCCCCACCGCGCGTTCGGACACGATGCGTACAAAGTCCTTGACAACCTTGAAGTTGACGTCCGCCTCCAGCAGGGCGAGCTTGATTTCCCGCATTCCCGCCTTGACATCGGCTTCGGTCAGCTTTCCGCGGCTGCGGAATTTCCGGAATGCATTCTCCAGCTTCTCACTGAGACTTGAAAACATCGCCATGTGGCACAGCGCCTCCCTTCCATAGGCACCCGTGCGGGGTGCCGGTATCCTGTTCAGTATCGTAAAATCCGTATCATCCGGCGCCGACGGCATCGCAGAGTCTGTCGATTGCCTCGCGCAGTGCCGGTGACACGCCGTTTTTCTCTGCCGCGCAGAGGGCGCGGATACGTCCGGCGCAGTTCTGCGCCTCGGTGAACCGCCGGAGCAGTCCCAGCTTTTCCTCGTAGAAGTACAGCTCCGTTTCGGTTTTCTTTACAGTCTCACGCACCGCCTGCCGTGTCACGCCCAGCTGCTCCGCAACCTCGGCGAGCGACAGGTCATCGTTATAGTACAGTTCTATCATTTCGCGCCTGCGTTCGGGCAGGATGTCTCCGTAAAAGTCCAGCAAAAGTCCCACTTCCAGGTTCTTTTCAAACATACCGTGAAACCGTCCTTTCACGCCGCGCGGGTGTAAAGCAAAACGCTTTACAGATTATAGCACACTCTTCCGGATTTGTCAAGGGATTTTTGAAATATTGCGGTGGGAGTGGGGACTTTCCGGTGTTTCCGATACCGGGAGGGGTGCCTGTACCCCGCGTCTCCGGTTTTTCCCTGCCCCGAACCAGTTTTGTTGCCCCCATCCCCCCGACCCGCGCTCGCAGAGCGCTCTTCCCCGGAGGGGGAAGGGGGAAACCTCTACTTTATTTTGCCGGGGGCATCGCCCCCGGCGTCCCTGCAACTGCGCCGGCAGCAAAAGCCGCCGGACATATTGCCGCCGCAAAAAAGCCTTGCTTTTTACCGGCGGGTGTGGTATAATGGGATGAGAGTATATATCCGGGAACGGGTAAACACATATATGCGCACGTAATAATGAAGGCAGGAAAGAACCATGTCCCAGAAAACCGGTATAACCGAAGAAAAAAAGAGCGCCGCGACAGCCGCTGCCGCCGCGCAGAAGGAAAAGAAGACGACAAAAGCGGCATCCGCAAAATCGGGCGGATACGGCGACGAAAGCATCACATCGCTCAAGGGCGCCGACCGCGTCCGCAAGCGCCCCGGAGTAATTTTCGGCTCGGACGGGCTGGAGGGCTGCGAGCACTCCTTCTTTGAAATACTGTCCAACGCCGTGGACGAGGCACGCGAGGGGCACGGATCGGTGATTAAGGTCACGTACTTCCGTGACTTCAGCATTGAGGTGGACGACCACGGGCGCGGCGTGCCGTTGGGCTGGAACGAGCGTGAGGGTCGCTGGAACTGGGACCTCATCTACTGCGAGCTGTACGCGGGCGGCAAGTACGACAACAACAGCAACGGCTCCGCCTACGAGTATTCGCTGGGTCTGAACGGTCTGGGCGCCTGCGCGACGCAGTATTCCTCCGAATACATGGAGGTCGCATCCTACAACGGGCAGGTCCGGCGGAGCATCTCCTTCCGCAAAGGCGAGGTCGCCGGTGAGCTGACCGAGGAACCGCTGGACAAAAAGAACGCCCGGACGGGAACCGTCATACGCTGGCGCCCCGATCTGGACGTGTTCACCGACATACGCATCCCGCACGAATTTCTCACCGATGTACTGCGGCGGCAGGCGGTGGTAAACGCAGGCGTGCGCTTTGACCTGCTTTTCGAGCAGGAGGACGGCAGTTTCCCGCTGGAATCCTTCTACTACCGGGACGGCATCGCCGACTACGTTGCCGAGAAGGAGGGGGAAAGCCTGCTCGTCCCGACGGCACAGTGGCGTCTGGAAACATCCGGGCGCGACCGTGCGGACAAGCCCGACTACAAGCTCAAGGCAGATTTTGTCTTTTCCGCCTCCGCCTCCGCGCCCATGCTGGAGTATTACCACAACTCCAGCTTTCTGGAGCACGGCGGCTCACCGGACAAGGCGGTCCGTTCCGCGTTTGTGTACGCCGTGGACAAGTTCCTGCGGGCGGGCAAGAAGTACAAGCAGAACGAGTCCCGCGTCACATTTCCGGATATCGAGGACTGTCTGGTGCTGGTCATCAACAGCTTCTCGACCCAGACGTCCTACGAGAACCAGACCAAGAAAGCCATCACCAACACCTTTATTTACAGCGCCATGAACGCCTTCCTGCGCGAACAGCTGGAGATATACTTCATGGAGCATCCCACCGAGGCGGAGGTTTTCACCGGTCGGGTGCTGAACAACAAGCGGAGCCGCGAAAGCGCCGAATCGCAGAAGAGCCTGCTACGTCGGCAGTTCAATACCGTTGTGGATATGTCCAACCGGGTGGAAAAGTTCGTGAACTGCCGCACCAAGGACGCCACGCGCCGGGAGCTGTACATCGTGGAGGGCGATTCCGCCCTGACATCGGTCAAGCTGGCACGCGACCCGGAATTTCAGGCGGTCATTCCGGTGCGCGGTAAAACGCTCAACTGCCTCAAGGCGGACTACAACCGCATCGCCAAGAGCGACATCATCTCCGACCTCATCCGCGTCATCGGATGCGGCATAGAGATAACAGGCAACAAGCGGAAGGATGAGAAATCCGAGTTCAGTCTGGACAATCTCCGCTGGTCGAAAATTATCCTGTGTACGGATGCCGACGAGGACGGTTTCCAGATACGCACACTGCTTCTGACGCTGTTCTACCGCCTGCTGCCCACCCTGCTGAAGGAAGGCAAGGTGTTCATCGCGGAGACGCCGCTCTTTGAAATCACCACCAAAAGCAAGACCTATTTCGCCTACGACGAATTTGAGAAAGCCGAGATACTGGGTCAGTTGGGCAATACCCGCTACACGCTCCAGCGCTCCAAGGGTCTAGGCGAGAACACCCCCGCCATGATGTCCGAAACCACCATGCATCCCGCCACGCGCCGCCTGATTGCCGTCACGCCGACCGATGCCGCCGCGACAGCCCGTATGTTTGATACGCTGCTGGGCGACGACCTGCCCGCCCGCAAGGCGTTCATCGCCCTGCACGGCAAGGAGTACGTCAAGGACGCCGATCTGGAATGATACCCGACAAGGAGGAGCATCCGTGAAAAACCTGTTTTCCATCAACCGGACAGAGGATCCGCATTCCGTCCGTCCGGACAGCACGCCCTTCCACGCAGAGCACATCGACAGCGGACTGGAGGAAAAACTCCGGCAGGCATCCGATGCGGCATTTGAAGCCTTCAATCAGCCCCTGACCCCGCCCCGCGGCAGACAGGCAGGCGGACGCGGGAACTGGCAATTGGGGCTGGGACTGCTGCTGACCATTATCGCCATTGTCCCGATATTTTTCTGGCGCGACACGCTGTTTGCGGGCGACCGCGCGTATTTCGCGTGGATTCTGCTTGCGATGCTGATTGCGGGCGGCGTGCTGGTCAGCTGGGCATACCGCATCCAGAAGAAAACCATGATGCAGGAGACGCGCGAGCGGCAGGAGGCGAATGCCTCCGGGCAGAACGCCGCCGTTATTGAAGCCGCCATGAACGAGATGAACCGCCTTCAGAGGCAGGCGCGTGCCCAGCTGCACGTACCGGACAACGCGCTGGAGTTGGATGTTTTCCCGTTCGTGTACGCAAAAAAAGGGGAGCGCACGGTCAGTCTGGATCGGAACGGGCGCTTCCAGAGTCTGCTGACCACCGCATGGCGGCAGGGGAACGATCTGTGCCTGTCGGACGGCATATGCACCCTGCGCATCCCGACCGGAGCGATTCATGGGTGCGTAACCTGCGACCGCCCCTTCGTGGTGGATATGTGGCTCAAGGAGGAGCGCCCCGACGAGGGACGCTTCAAGCCCTATCACCTCAAAAAGACCGGTCTGCTCGCCGTGAAGGGGCGCAAATGGTACTGCATCCTGCTGCGTGCGCCGGACGACGACAACTACGGGCTGCTGATTCCCTGCTACGACCTGCCCCAGCTGGAAAAGCTGGTGTCAATTCCCGAACCGGATGCCGTGACCGAGGACAAATAAGACAAAGAGGTATCGTACAATGAACCGACAGGATTCCCCGTTTCAGCCCGACAAGAGCGCCATCGCAGCCAGCAAGTACGGGATCGCCCGCACCAACCTGTTGCTGGTCATCCTGTTCACCCTCATCAATTCGGTAATCTCCCTTGCCAACGGCAGTTTCTACTTTCTGTTCTCCGCTTCCATCCCGTACTATGCAGCCAGCTTTTCCGCCGCGTGGGCATACAGCCCGGAGGATATCGGACTGGAGCCTGCCGCTGACCCGACAGCAATCCTGGCAATCGGTGCCGTCATCGCCGCCGTTCTGCTGGTGCCGTACCTGCTGTGCTGGTTATTCTCCAAAAAGCACTACGGCTGGATGATTGCGGCGTTGGTGCTGTTCTCCCTGGATTCCGTCTGGCTGTTGCTCAACTTCCATATCAGCCTCATCATGGATATCCTGTTCCATGCTTACGTGCTGTACTATCTCATCACGGGCGTGCGGTACGGGCTGCTCTCCGGACGGGCAGCGGAAGCCGAAGCCGCCGGGGAACCTCTCCCCAACGGGACGCTCACGCTGAACCCGGACGGCACCATTGCGGATATGCCGGCGACAACCGCCAATGCGGAGGAACGCGCCGATGCAGAATCCGCCCCGACAGAGCAGCCGACCATCCCTAACACGCCGATCCTGCGCTCCGCCGATGAAACGGGCAGCGAAAAGGTTCGGGTGTACATTGAAACGGTATGGGACGGGCACCCGATCCAGTACCGTCGGGTCGGAAAGAGCGAGGAGCTGATTGTGGACGGGCAGGTGTATGCCGAGATGCCCCACACGCGCGTGAACGGGGCGCACATGACCGCCACGGTCGCGGGAATGCAGCTGGAAGCCGGTGCCATGAGCGGCTCCAACATCGTCACCGTAAACGGCAAGGTCGTTGCCACAACCATCCGGTATATCTGATACCGGCAGGGCAACGGGTACCGATTCCATGAATTCCACCACATCCGTACCGGTGGCGGACATTGTTGCCGCCCTGAAGGCACGCTATCCCGCCGCCGTCTGCGCGCTGGACTGGGGCGGGCAGTACGACCCCGACCCGACAGTACGCCGCCGGAACGGCTGGCGCCTGCTGGTCATGGCAAGGCTGTCGGCGCAATGCACCGATGCGCGGGTCAATCAGGTCTGCCGGGAGCTGTTCCGGCTGTACCCGACCCCGGAGGCACTCGCCGCCGCACCGCAGGCAGATATTGAAGCCGTTATCCGTCCCTGCGGGCTGTTCCGCACCAAGGCGGAAAGCATCCGCGCGGCCTGCGCCATTCTCGCCGCCGACTGGGCAGGGTTGGTGCCGGAGGATATGGATACCCTGCTGTCCCTGCCCGGCGTGGGGCGCAAGATTGCCAACCTGCTGCGCGGCGATCTGTACGGGCAGCCGGGCATCGTGGCGGACACGCACTGCATCCGCATCTGCGGGCGGCTGGGCTTCTACCCCGAAGATCTGAAGGATCCTGTCCGTGCGGAGCGCATACTCGCCCCGCTCATTCCGCCGGAGGAGCAGTCGGACTTCTGCCACCGCATCGTGCAGTTTGGGCGGGACGTGTGCACCGCCCGCGCCCCGGCGTGCGGGGATTGCCCCCTGCGCACCGTCTGTGCGCACGGCCGGGCAATCCCGCAGACAGGCAAACCGTAAGGAGGTGCGGGAAACTAAACAGTTGGTTGATTTCTAAATCTGCTTGTGTACGCTCTTGTACTCGTCGTAGTACCGGAAGTAGGGGCAGCGTCCGGTCTGCCCGGACATGAAGTGTCCCATCTCGTCCTCATCCAACGACACGCGGCAGGTGTAGGTTTCCCATGTCTCGTCGTAGTCGTAAAATTCACAGTCCTCGCACCGTGCGGCAGACTTTTTCGGCACCGTCTGCCGTTCGTTTCTTTTCCGCATCTCTTCCATTTCCAAGTCCTCCCTTTCCGGAACTGCGGATAAACGGGCACGCCGTTTACCGTTTACTCCGCGTTTCCTTCTGTATTTTTTCCGGGCACCGCCCGTAAGGAGCTTAACAACCGTGAACGATAAAGAAATATCCGAAATCCGCCGCCGCTACAAGGCGGACAAGAGCGGCATCTCCCGCATCCGGGGATGCTATGTCAACGAGAAGCGCGCCATCATATCCGAATTTGACCAATCGCTGGGACTGATGTCCGAAAGCGAGGCGGAAGAAGTGCTGACGCTGCTCCGGAAGGCGCTGTCCGGAAAGGTCGGAACCAACCTGATGGACATCGCCTTTTCGACCGCGCAGGTGCAGTCCGGCGGGGAGCACCGCCTGCTCATGACCATGCGGGAGAGCGCCCTCGGCGACGATGCCGCCGTACACGCCTTTTACGAGAAGGTCATCGGGGCGCTGGCACTGGAGGGGAACTACATGATTCTGCTCTGCCACGACAGCTACGATGTGTTCTCCTACCACAAGGACGGCGGGCGCTCGGAGGACTCCGGCGAAATATTCCGCTACATCCTCTGCGCCGTCTGCCCGGTCAGTATGGCAAAGCCCGCACTGTCCTACTTTGTCCGGGACAACTGTTTCCGCAACATCACCGCCGATTCCGTGGTCTCGGCGCCCGCGCTGGGTTTCCTGTTCCCCGCCTTTGACAACCGCTCTACCAATCTGTACGGTGCGCTGTACTACACCCGCGACACCGGCGACAGCCACGAGGAATTCACCGACGCCGTATTCCGCACCGGCAAGCTGCCCATGCCTGCCGCCACCCAGCAGGAAACCTTCCGCAATGTGCTGGCGGAATCGGTCGGGGATGCGTGCAGTCTGCCGGTTGTGCGGGCGGTGCGCGCGCAGATCTGCCAGGCGGTGGAGGATCACAAGGCATCCAAAGAGCCGGAGCCGCTGACCGTGGACAAGTACGCCCTGCGGGATATGCTGGGCTTCGGCGGCGTTCCGGAGGAGGGCATCCGCGCTTTTGAGGAAAAGTTCGACCGCAGTTTCGGCTCCGACGCCGTCGTCAGCCCCCGCAACCTCGTCGATACCCGCCGGTTTGAGGTAAAAACCCCGGATGTCACCATCCGGGTCAACCCGGAGAAAGCCGACCTGATTGAAACCCGCATCATCGGCGGCGTCCGGTACATTCTCGTCCGTGCCGACGACGGTGCGGAGGTCAACGGAATCGACGTGACTTTCGGTCAGGAGGAGTCAGAAGGTAACCCCTGAGCACGGCACCGTCCGCTGTTTCTTCCGTCACTGCCACCTGCCCTGCCCCGCCGCCATGGCGTTGTAAAAGGCGCGGCGCACGCGGAAGAACGCGGTCTTGTCGCGTCCGAAATGGACGGCGTTGGTCAGGAGGACGCCCCACAGACCGCTCTGCGCATCCACCCACAGGGAGGTCCCGGTAAAGCCGGTGTGCCCGAAGGAACCGTCCGCCATGAGGTCGCCTGCGGAGGACAGCGCGGGCAGGGGCGGCTTGAGCTGAAAGCCCAGTCCGCGCGATTCGGCAAGCCCCGGCGTATAATCGCGGATTGCCGCCGCAAAGGTGCAGGGGGACAAAAAGCGCCCCTCCGCCGTGCCGAATGCCGCGCCGGGCAGTTCCCCATGGGTCGAACACATGACGGCAAAGTGGATCATGTCGTCGAGCGGCGCGAACACGCCAGCGTTTCCGGACACGCCGCCGAGGAAATATGCGTTCTCGTCGTGCACGTGTCCCTTGATATACTCCTTGTGCAGGGGAGAAAATTCGGTCGTCACCACGTTGCCGGAGGTCGGATTGTAGCCCGTGTGCGTCATGCCCAGCGGGTCAAAGACGTACTCCTGCGCGAGATCGTCCAGCCGCCGCCCGGTCAGCCGCTCCAGCACGGTCTGGAGCAGGATATACCCCATGCAGGAATAGTACACCTGCTCGCCGGGGCGGCAGAACGGCACGGAGGACAGGATTGCGTGCGCCACAGCACCCGGCTCCGGCGTTTCCAGCCTGTTGCAGAGGGCGATGTGCGGCGTGATGCCGGAGGTGTGCGTCATGAGCCGGAATACCGTCACATCGGCGCGTCCTTCCGGCGCCCCCTCCAGTTCCTCCGGTGTAAACCAGCGCGACAGCGGGTCGGACAGGAGCAGGCGCCCCTGCTCCACCAGCCGCAGGGCAACCATGGTGGTAGAGACCAACTTGGACAGCGATGCCAGATCGTACAGTGTCTCCCTGTCCGCCTTTTCCGGCACTGGGAACCGCGTCCGATCCCCGAGCACGCCGGTGCGCAGCACCTCCCTCCCCTGCCCGATGGCGAACGCCGCCGAGGGAATCACGTCCCCCGCAATACTTTCGCACAGAATATCCTCACACGTATCAAAACACATTGCCATTGTCCTTTCATTTCCCGGAAAAAAGGGCGTCCGCACGGCGGAAGCCCCTTTTTGTTCCGTACTTATGGGTTCCCGAAAGTGCACCGTTCGTGTGCCTCCACGGGTTCCTTACTTTGCCAGCGCCTGCTCCAACCAGATAATGCCGTACCCGAACGCCTCGTACAGTCCCTTCTTGCCGCCCTGCCGGTATACCTTATTCTGGTCTGCCGTTTCCACCACGCTGACGAACACATCATTCGGAACGCGGGTGCCGCTCTCATCCTTATAGCTCATGATATCCATGACCAGTATATATTTTTCCGTCATATCGCCGTAGCAGATGGTATCGCCCTCCCGCACCAGCGGCCGATCCTTATACATCAGGTAGGAGCCGCCGACCAGCGGTGCTCCCGTAACATTGATGGGACTCAGTTTTTCGTCACTCATGGTATACTCCTCTCCGCCCCCGCGACCGGGGACTGCCCTGCGTTCTCAGACGCCTTTTCTGACCGTTCCCCCGCCGGATTCCGCCGCCGGGGCAATCGGACTCTTATCCGCCTACAGTATACCACAGTTTTATGCAAAAGTCAATGCTGATTTTATTACATTTGGTACGGGGAGGAACAATTGCTGCTTTTTCGGTGTCGGGGGATGGCGGGGAATATTTCCCGGCGGCACGGTATTATCCTGCCGCCCCGGTTTCCGGCGGAGAAGTGCCCCCGCGTTGCCTGTTTTGCCATGCCCCCGTGCAAATCGTTTGCCCGCTCCGGGGAAGGGGGGGGAGATTCTTTGCTTTCTTTTGCAAGGGGCTTCGCCCCCTGCAACCCCGCATCGGCGCCGGAGGCGGCACTGCTTCGGGGAACACCCCGGTACCCCGGTGCCTATACCGGAAGGAGCACTGCCTGCCGGACAGTTTGCGGTACCGGAAGGGGTTTGTCCCCGGCACCCCTGCACCGGCACCGCCGCTCAATTTTGGGAAAATTTCATTTTCCTCTTGACAATTCACCGGAAATCGGGTATAATGAGGCGTAGAGTTCGCCTCGTATATCGGGGGGACCATCTCCGGCTGATGCGAGGGGAGGGAAAACAGGAATGGCAGAGGTAAGAGTCAAGGAAGGCGAGCCTTTGGACAGTGCAATCCGCCGCTTTAAGCGTCAGGTTGCCCGCTCGGGGACCTTGGTGGAGCTGCGTAAGCGCGAGTGCTATGAGAAGCCCAGCGTAAAGCGGAAGAAGAAGTCCGAGGCAGCCCGCAAGAGAAAGTACAAGTGATTTGTATTCATCAAGCGAACCGGAAACGGTTCGCTTTTTGATGTTCTGTCAGAAAGGAACCGGTTACGTCACATGAAGTCCGACACAATCGTCCGCGATCCGGCGTTCTATAAGCGCTTCTTTTCCATCTGGTTCATGCTGGTTCTGTACAATATCATCACGCTCGGCGTCAATCTTGCCGACAACGTGATGATCGGCGCATACAGTGAAATCGCCATGTCCGGCGTCAGCGCCGTCAATCAGGTTCAGTTCGTGTTCCAGCAGCTCATGATGGGCGTGGGGGACGGCATCGTGGTGCTGGGAAGTCAGTACTGGGGCAAGAACCGTCCGGATGCCATCCGCAAATTTCTGCCCGGCGCGTTTCTGGTCGGCGCGGGTATATCCCTGTTCCTGTTTGTCGCCGCCTGCGTGGCACCGGAGGGCATCCTCGCCATTTTCACGCCCGACCCCGCCATCCGCGCCGCCGGCGTGGAGTATCTGCGTGTCATGAAATACTCCTACCTCCTCTTCGCCCTGAGTCAGATTCTGCTCGCCATGCTCCGGAGTGTGGAGACCGTGCGCATCGGCTTCTGGGTCTCGCTGGCGGCACTGATCGTCAACATCTCACTCAACTACCTGCTGATTGGCGGGCATCTGGGTGCCCCGGCGCTGGGCGCCACCGGCGCCGCCATCGCCACAACGGCGGCACGCGCCATGGAATTCACCGTGGTGCTGGTGTTTGCCCTGAAGGCAGACAGGAAGCTCGGCTGGCGGATAGCCGACATCTTCCACCCCGACCGGGAGCTGATGAAGGATTTCCTGCGGCTCGTCCGCCCCATGCTGTTCACCTCCCTGATGTTCGGCGTGGCAGTGGCACTCCAGACCGCCATTTTAGGGCACATGAACGCCAACGCCATCGCCGCCAACTCGGTGGCATCCACGCTGTTCCAGACGCTTAAAGTCGCCTCGGTCGGCGCGGCATCGGCGGCATCTATCCTGATCGGAACCGCCATCGGCAGCGGGCAGATGGACAAAATCAAGGCATATACCCGCACGCTCCAGCTCATGTTTCTCGGAATCGGGCTGTGCACCAGTCTCCTGCTGTTCGCCCTGCGCTACCCCATCCTGTCGCTGTACGATATGTCGGACGAAACCTACCGCCTTGCGGAGCAGTTTATTCTGGTTCTGTGCTTCACCGGCTTCGGCACTGCCTATGAAATGCCGACCATCATCGGGCTTATCCGGGGCGGCGGCGACGCAAAATTCGTATTCTGGAACGACCTCATCAACATCTGGGTCATCGTGATTCCGCTGTCCCTGTTGGCGGCGTTCGTTTTCAAGTGGTCCCCCGTGGCGGTCATCTGCTGCCTCAACGCCGATCAGGTTCTCAAGTGCATCCCCGGCTGTATCAAGGTCAACCGGTACACATGGATCAAGAAGCTGACGAGGGAAGTGGAATGAGCACCTCATCCGGGCAAAAATACTTTTCTCCGACCGCGTTTGTTCATACCAGAAACACATTTTTTTGTTATACTGTAGGATAACATTCTGGGCGTGGACTGCATACCGCCCGCCGCCCGCTCATACACTCTGCCGATACGTTTCTGTAACGGAGGTTCTGCTATGAGCCGTAATTCCGGAAGACTTCTGCCCCTGCTGTCCGCTGTTTCCGCCGCCCGGGGCACCCTGTCCCGCCTGCCCGTCCGGGCATGACTCTGCGTGGACGGACTGATTTCGCTCGGTACGCCAGCGGTCGGATTCCTGTCGGCACGCCTGTGCATGAACGGTGCGGACGCCGCGCGCGTCGTATCCGCCCACCTGCCGGCGGGTGTGCATCCGTCCTGTTCTGGGCGCGGGTGTTCGCGGCACTGCTGTCGGTTCCGGTGCCGTTCCTCGCGCGCACGGCACTGTTGCTCGCCCTAAGGAATACTCTGCACACGGTGCCGATATAGATATAAAAAAAGTTTCACAGCACAGTTCCGGTGATGCAAGTGCGCCGGACACGGATTGTGCGGTGATACCTGAACCCGAAAAGGAAGGACACAGTCATGAGTTCCACAAAAAAAGGTAAAGGTCCCCTGCGCCTGCTCAATCCCATGCGGGACGGGCGCGGCGTCGAAAAGGGGGAGGACACGACCCCCACATTGGGGTATTTCTTCAAGCTGTTAGGGCGCAAGTTCTGGAAGCTGGTTTCGGTGAACCTCGTGCTGCTTGTGCAGTTCCTGCCGCTCCTGCTGTGCTTCTTTGCATACTTCACGGGACCCAAGGCGGACAGCCAGTACTTTGCGCTGTACCCTGCCCTGCTGGGTGCGCAAACCGCCGCACCGACGGCGACCGGCAATACGCTGCTGAGTCTGTTCTCCGGTCTTTTCCGCGTACACGCCTACAATACGCCCATCTGGTGGATTATCGCCGGGTTGGCGGTCTTTCAGGTTGTCACCTACGGCTGGCAGAAGGTCGGATCCGCCTACATCCTGCGGAATCTAGTCAAGGGGGAGGGCGTATTCATCCTGTCGGATTACTTCTACGCCATCCGCCGCAACCTGAAGCAGGGGTTTTTCTTAGGGCTCTGGGACTGCCTCATCCTCTTCGCGCTCTCCTTTGACTTCCAGTACTTCTACTACGCGGAGCCATCGGGCTTCACCAACTTTATGTACGTCATGATTGTGGCACTGTTCATCATCTGGATCGTGATGCGCTTCTACATCTATGTCATGCTGGTGACATTCGACATGAAGATACGCAAGATACTCAAGAACGCGCTGATCTTCACGGCACTGGGCATCAAGCGCAACCTGATGGCGATTCTGGGAATCGTCGTCCTGCTGGGACTGTGCGCGGGACTGATTGCCGTGTGCATCCCGATGCGGATATACGGCATCATCGCCATTCCCCTCCTCATCGTCCCCGCGCTGTCGGCGTTCATGTACACCTACGCGGTCTGGCCGGTCATCAAAAAGTACATGATAGACCCGGTGAAGCCGCAGGAAACCCCCGCTGAGCCTTAAGGCTTCACCACACAATTGCACCATCGGAATTGCGCGGTGAAGTCTTAAGCCGGCGGCGACAGCATCCATCTACATAAAGAATACAGGAATCGGAAAAAGACATGAAAATCGTCATTAAAATCGGAACCTCCACCCTGACCCACTCCACCGGGCGCACCAATATCCGCCGCGTGGCGGATCTGTGCCGCGTCATCAGCGACCTGAAAAACGCCGGGCATGAAATCATTCTGGTGTCCTCCGGCGCCATCGCCATGGGCGTCGGCAAGCTGAACCTCGGTGCGCGTCCCACGGATGCCCCAACCAAGCAGGCAGCAGCAGCCGTCGGGCAGTGCGAGCTGATGTATATTTACGACAAGCTGTTCGCCGAGTACAACCATACAGTGGCACAGCTCCTGATTACCGCGCCGGACATCGGCGACCCGGTGCGCAAGGAGAACTTCCACAACACGCTGGAGCGGCTGCTTACGTTCCGCGTCCTGCCCATCATCAATGAAAACGACACGGTATCCACCGAGGAGCTGGGCATCGGGGACAACGACACGCTGTCCGCGACGGTGGCAGCCAGCGTGGGCGCCGATCTGCTGGTTCTGCTCTCGGACATTGACGGCTTGTACGACGCCGACCCGCACATCAATCCGCAGGCGCGGCTGATTCCGGTCGTGGAGAAGCTGGACGGGCATATTCTGTCGCTGGCAGGCGGAAAAGGCTCCGCGCTGGGCACCGGCGGCATGGTGACGAAACTGCGGGCGGCGCAGATTGCGGGCGACGCCGGCGTGGATATGGTGATTGCCAACGGACAGAACCCGCTCCTGCTCTACGATATTGCGGAGGGGCGTCCGGTCGGCACGAAATTTCTGTCCGGCAAACGGATGCGGGAGGTGTAAGAATGCAGACCACGCATGAAATACTGGTCAGAACCAAGGCGGCGGCAGCGGTGCTGGCGTCGGTCGGACAGGAGGACAAGCAGCGTCTCCTGCTCTGCATGGCAGACAGCCTGCTGGCGCACGGGGAGGACATCCTCGCCGCCAACGCACGCGACATGGAAGCGTCCGCCGGGGTCATTCCGCCCGTCATGGCAGACAGACTTCTGCTGACGGACAAGCGCATTGCCGGCATGGCGCAGGGCGTGCGGGATGTGGCATATCTGCCCGACCCGGTCGGCGCGGTGCTCTCGGAGGTAACGCGCCCGAACGGAATGGTAATCCGCAAGGTGCGGGTGCCGTTCGGTCTGATTGCCATCATTTACGAAAGCCGCCCCAACGTGACCTCCGATGCGGTGGCGCTGGCAGTCCGGAGCGGGAACGCCTGCGTCCTACGCTGTGGCAAGGAGGCGCACGCCACCTGTTCCGCAGTCATGGCGGCGCTCAAAGCGGGCATTGCGCAGGCGGCGGTTCCGGGCGTTTCGCCGGACTGCATCAACCTGCTGGAGGACACCAGCCGGGCGAGCGCGACCGAGCTGATGACGGCAGACGGACTGGTCGATCTGCTGATTCCGCGCGGCGGCGCAGGGCTGATCCGCGCCTGCGTGGAAAACGCAACGGTGCCCTGTATCCAGACCGGAACCGGTATCTGCCATGTGTACGTGGACAAAGCCGCCGATCCGGATATGGCGGTGCGCATCATGGTCAACGCCAAGACCTCCCGCCCGTCGGTCTGCAATGCGGCGGAAGTCTGTCTGGTGCACCGCGCGGCGGCTGCCGCATTCCTGCCCCGTCTCCGGGCGGCTGTCGTGGACGAGCGGGCGGCGCGGGGCGAGGTACCGGTCGAACTGCGGCTGGACAGCGCCGCCGCCGCAATCATTCCGGGAACCCCTGCCGGCGAGCGGGATTTCGACACGGAATTTCTGGATTACATTCTGGCGGTGCGCGTGGTGGATTCGTTGGAGGACGCCATCGCACACATCGCGCAACACTCCACCGGGCACAGCGAGTGCATCGTGACGTCCGATGACGCCGCCGCCCGCCGCTTTACCGCCGCCGTGGACAGTGCCGCCGTTTACGTCAACGTCTCCACCCGCTTCACCGACGGAGGCGAATTCGGGCTCGGCTGTGAGATGGGCATCTCCACGCAGAAACTGCATGCCCGCGGACCCATGGGGCTTTGCGAGCTGACCACCTACAAGTACATCATCACCGGAAACGGTCAGGTGCGGTAAGCGGTTGCCGTTTACCGCCGAGGGAGGAAAAAGCAATGTCGGACTTTACGATTACCGCCGGCTTCATCGGTGCCGGCAACATGGGGGGCGCACTGGCGCAGGCGGCGCTGGGCGCCCTGCCCGCTGACCGCATCGCGGTTATCTGCCATACGCCGGAGCATACCCGCGCCGCCGCCGCGCGGCTGGGCTGTCCCGCCGGCGACAGCAACGCGGCGCTTGCCGCCTCCTGCCGGTTCCTGTTTCTGGGCGTCAAGCCGGGCATGATCGGGGAGCTGGCGGCGGAGATTGCGCCCGCTGTTGCCCCCGGAACGGTGCTGGTGTCCATGTTGGCAGGCATCAGCCTTGCGCGGCTGGAAGAGCTGTTCGGGGCGGACAGACCCATCCTGCGCATCATGCCCAACACCCCCTGCGCCATCGGGCAGGGCGTCATCCTGTGCGCCCCCAACGCACACGTGACAGCCGCTGATATGGCGGAATTCCGCACCCTGATGGCGGGGGCGGGTCTGCTGGACGAGCTGCCGGAGAAGCTGATTGACGCCGCCGGCACGCTGACCGGCTGCGGTCCCGCGTTTGCCTACCTCTTCGCCGAGGCGCTGGCGGACGGGGGCGTCGCGTGCGGACTGCCGCGCGCCAAGGCGCAGACCTACGCCGCCGCCATGCTCCGGGGCAGTGCCGCCATGGTGCTGGAAACCGGAAAGCACCCCGGCGAGCTGAAGGATGCGGTATGCAGTCCCGGCGGCACGACCATTGAGGGCGTCGCCGCGCTGGAGCAGAACGGCTTCCGGAACGCTGCCATACAGGCGGTTCGCGCGGCGTTTGACAAAACGGCAAAGCTGGGAAAGCATTGAACCGAAGCGGTTCCGCGCGGAACCGTGCGCAAAACCCGCGGCGGGTGCGAAGCACCCGCCGCGGGTTTTGCGTTATGTGTTTGCCGGAGCGTCCCCGGATTACAGGCGGGCTTCCAGCGCCGCCTTCATGTCCTCGTATCCGGGCTTGCCCAGCAGGGCAAACATGTTCTTCTTGTACGCCTCCACGCCGGGCTGGTTGAAGGGATTGACCCCCAGCAGATACCCGGAAACGGCGCACGCCAGCTCGAAGAAATAAATCAACTGTCCCAGCGTCCGTTCACTCCGGTCACTCAGCTCCAACAGCAGATTGGGCACGCCGCCGTCGTTGTGCGCCAGCAGTGTCGCCTGCATGGCGGTCTTTTTCACGGCGTTGAGATCCATGCCGGACAGGAAGTTCAGCCCGTCGATGTTGGCGGGGTCATCCGGGATGGGGAAGGAAACCGGGTTATTCTCAATGGAAATGACCGTCTCAAACAGGTTGCGCGTGCCGTCCTGGATATACTGCCCCAGCGAATGCAGGTCGGTGGAGAAGATAACCGAGGCGGGGAATATTCCCTTCTGATCCTTGCCCTCGCTCTCGCCGAAGAGCTGCTTCCACCACTCGTTGAGCATAGCGGCGCACGGCTCATAGCCGACCAGGATCTCGGTCGTCTTGCCCTTGCGGTACAGGATATTGCGCAGGGCTGCATACCGGTAGGCATCGTTTACCGCAAGGTCGGGGCTGCTGTACTGCCGCATGGCGTCGGCGGCACCCGCCATCAACTCATCAATGTTGATACCCGCAACCGCGATGGGCAGCAGTCCGACCGCCGTCAGCACCGAGAAGCGCCCGCCCACGTCGTCGGGGACGACGAAGGTTTCATAGCCCGCCTCATCCGAAAAGTGCTTGAGCGTGCCCTTCTGCCGGTCGGTGGTGACGAAGATGCGCTCCCGTGCGCCCTCCTTCCCGTACTTTTTCTCCAGCAGTGCGCGGAAAACGCGGAACGCCACAGCCGGCTCTGTCGTAGTGCCGGACTTGGAGATGACATTGACGCACACATCGCGTCCCTCGCAGATGCTGACCAGTTCGGACAGGGCAGCGGCGCTGATGCAGTTCCCGGCGAAGTAGATGTCGGGGGTATCCTTCCGGAGGTTATTGTACAGCGGGGACTTCACAAACTCGATGACAGCCCGTGCGCCGAGGTAGGAGCCGCCGATTCCGATGGCGATGAACACGTCGCAGGACTTTCTGATGCGCTCCGCCGCCGCCTTGATGCGGGCAAATTCCGCACGGTCGTAGTCCTCGGGCAGGGTTGTCCAACCGAGGAAGTCACTGCCCGCACCGCTATGCGAAATGAGCAGCTCATGGGCAGCGTTCACCATGGGCTGGAGCTGTGCGCATTCCTCCGGGCGAACGAAGGGGGCGGCATACTGCTGACTGAAACGTATTGACATATTCCTTTTCCTTTCTTGCTCAGGAACAGATTCATGCATACTGTGCATTGACCACGCCCCTTATTATACAACAAACCGTCCGGTTTTGCAAGGGCTTTTCGGGAGGTTTCGGGGAAGGCACTTACTTTTTGCGGGGTATCGGGGTGCCGGGCGGTTTTCGGCACCCTCCGGAACGCCGGCAACGGCGCCCCCGGTCACACCCAAGGATTTCCGCTTTCTGCCGGTACCCCATCCCCCCGCCCCGCGCCTGCAGAGCGCTCTTCCCCGGAGGGGAAGAGCGAGTTTTTAGCTTTCTTGTGCAAGGGGCTGCCGCCCCTTGCATCCCTGCGCCTGGACCGGGAGCGGCACGGGTCAGAGGCAGCGTTCCGGCATCCGGCTGAATCATCCGGAAGCCGGGGTGCAATGCTGCTTACTGCCCCCTCGTTCCCTCGCAGATGTTGGTCGTAATGAAATCCACGCCCCACGATGCCAGTTCGGCGGCACGTTCCGGGTCGTCCACTGTCCAGCAGTTGATTTTCAGCCCGGCGGCGTGCATCGCCTCAACGCGCTCGCGGGTCAGCGAGGTGTGGAGAATATCAATGTCCATCCGGTCGTCACGCAGACGGGCAATCAGCCCGTCACCATTCTCCCCCGTCAGGAACTGGCAGGGCTGCTCCGGCAGGGCGGCACGCACCTTCTCCAGATCCTCATAGTGGAAGGAAATGAAAATGACGTGATCCAGCCAGCCCAGCCCTTCAATCAGGCGGATCATGGCGTCTGTCTCCTCCTGTGTGAAGATGCTCTTCAGCTCCAGCACGCAGTACTTCTCATACTTTTTGCATATGCTGATATAGTTTTCCAGATTCGCCAGCCGCAGGTCATACCGCCCCTTGG
This sequence comes from bacterium, assembly GCA_963643175.1. Taxonomy (GTDB): domain Bacteria; phylum Bacillota; class Clostridia; order Oscillospirales; family CAG-272; genus CAMEON01. The sequence goes on along the minus strand of CAVIJF010000003.1, from coordinate 16,575 downwards.
TGCCGTCGGTGTCGAACAGCACGATTTTGCGGAGGCTGTCCCATGACAGCCCCTCCACGCCGAGATTCTCCCCCGCGATGCGCTGCAGGTTTCCGTCATGGTTGATGACGAAATGCCCGTCGTTGGTGCGGTATACATCGGTCTCAATGCCGTAATACGGGCGGTTGCCCGCCGCCACAAAGGCAGAGGCGGTATTCTCCCGCTCCAGCCCAGACAGCCCGCGGTGTGCCACCACAAGCGTACTCTGATTGTCAAATTTCCTTGTGTCCATTATAAATGTCCTCCTCCATGCTCCGGAAGTCAGACCTGCGCCCGGAGCGTGATACCGGTCAGCCCGCTGTCAATCAGGCTGTATTCGTCCGTCCAGCCTGCGCCATCGGTCGTGAAGTTGCCGGGTCCGTAGGCGCCCGCAATCTTCGGAACCTGGTGGAGCGGACCGAACACGTTGCGGCGCGTCCCGACCACGGTCACATCAATGGACGCCCCGGCGCGCACCGCCTCGGTGACGTCCGCCTCGTAGGGATTCCATCCCAGCACGGTCGTTCTGCCCATGGCGCTCACCCGGACGCAACCGCCGGTGAAGGACGCGGGCGACAGCAGGATGCGCCCGGCACTGTCGGCGGCGTCACCCAGAATGCCCAGGTACTGTTCCGGCGTCAGACGGTAGGTCATGCAGCCGGTGTAGAACGGCAGATTGTAGTTTTCATAATTCTCACAGCCGATGCGCTCCGGCAGTCCGGTCAGGGTGCAGACCTGCCCCTGCGTCTTCACGCCGAACTCACCCACAAGGTACAGCGCCTCGATATTGGTGGTGCGCAGGAAGCTGACCCGGACAGTCACGGTGTTCTTTCCGAGCCGCAGGGCGCCTGCCGGAATCTGCATCTTCTTGAAGCAGTCATCCACCCAGAAATCGTTGATGTCGGTGCTGGTCAGTGCCACGCCGTTGATGGCGTAGTGGTTCAGTTCCGGACGCTCGCCTGCCAGATATACGGTTCCCTCCGGCAGTTTCTCAATCTCAAAGGTATACTCCAGCTCCAGCTCCCCGTACCGCTTGGTGTCAAAGTTCTTGGCGTACCACGGCTGCAGCATCTCGCCGCCGCGGTGCTCCAGTCCCAGACTGTCGCGCACCTGCCGATCCGCCTTGAGCACCTCTGCCAGTGCGTGGAATTCCGGCTCGCCGACCCAGCGCCAGCGCGTCCAGTCCAGCACGCAGACGTTCGGCTCGTCGCGGTTGTAAAGGAATTCGCCGCGCACGGTCGCTTCCGCCACCGTCTCCCATGTCCGGACGGGCGGGAGCACCTCGGCACTCCGCGTCAGCACGAAGCAGCGGGTGCCCGCCGGCTCCAGCGTAAGGTCTATCGCCGTGCAGTCCCCCGCACGGTGCGCCAGCGCCGATGCGTCATACCGCTCGCCGCTCTCCATGTTCCATTCCTGCACGGCGTAGCCGTCCGGCACGCGGAGCGACAGCGTCATACCGCGTCTGCCCGTCTCCCGGTCAGTGTTCAGCACGACCACCGCGTAGCCGTCCCCGCCGAAATTCTGCCGCACCTGCGCGAACACATCGGTTTCCGACGTGCCATCCGCCCGGGTGATGCTGACATACGCGCCGCCGTTTGCCCGGACAGCCGCCGCCAGTGCCTCGCCGTCAAAGGGAACGCACGCGCAGTCCGCCGCAAGGCGGGCAGGCTCGTCGGAGCGCACCGCGTTCACATAAGCCGGCAGGTCGCCCGCAAAGATGACCTTGCCGCCCATATCCGCAAACCGACGCAGCAGTGCCAGCGTCGTCGGGCGGATGGTCAGCATATCCGCAACCACCACGGTGCGGTAGGATGCCTTGCCGATGGTCAGAACCGGCTTGCCGTCCGCCCCGCGAGAGACGCCGCCCAGCCGGGACATCATGTCCTCCTCACCGTAGTCAAAGTCGATCTGCCGGTCGGTCAGCATATGGAACAGCTGCGCGTAGCGCTGCTCGTAGGGAGCCACCTCGGCGGAGACGTTGTTGATCCAGTTCGCCCAGCCGGCATACGCCTGGCACCACACCGACTCAATGGGATTGAGCACCAGCACGTCGCAGTCCGGCTCGCCCTCGTACATGACCAGTCCGAAGCGGGCGAAGTAATCCTCAACCTTGGCATAGTCCTTATACCACGGGGACTGATGCAGGATGGAGGCGGGATAGTCGCGCTTGGACTCGCCCTCCATGGTATACCACGACAGGTGCTGGCAGCGCAGATTGATGCCGAACAGTGCCTGCCAGTCGCCGACCGCCTTGTGCGACTTGAAGTTGAACTGCCAGCCGGTGCAGCCGTACAGCTCGGACAGCATCCAGCGTTTGCCGGTCTGCCGGGCGGTGGAAGCAAGCTGCTTGACAATCCAGTAGCAGCGGTTGTGCTCGGTCAGGCAATCGACGCCGGGATAGCCCATATGCTCGTAGAAGCGCATCAGGGAGCCATCCGGCACGGTCTGATTCATGAGCGAATCCTCGTGCAGGACGTGCCCCGTGAAGATAATGCCGTGCTTTTCGCACCAGTCGTTGATAGGATCGGCGAAATTCTCCAGGAACAGGTTGTCCGCCAGATCAATGTAATGCAGCTTGATCGGTGCGACCAGCTCGCCGCGCATCCGGTAAAACAGCTCCGGGATGATGGAACGGGCATCGTAGCCGTAACGCCGGCGGAACTCCTCAAACAGGTCGTCCGTCCAGCACACGGAGCAGGTCATAACGCCGTCCCGCTCCCGCCGGTTATCCAGGCAGTGCCCGCGGTGCGGCTCATCGGTGAAGATACCCTTGACGGAGGTGCCCAGCCGGTCGCCGCACTTTTCGCGGTACTGCTCATGGGTCAGCTCGATGAAGCGGTCGGTCGCCTTGCGGCTCATGGTGTCGATATAGGTTGTGCCGTTGTAGTTGGAGTTGCAGGCATCCGGCACGATGTCAAAGCGAAGCACGCGCCACGTGCCCGGCTCGTCCGCGTGTACAGGTGCCAGTGCCTCCACGGCGGCACGGACGGTAGCGGGGGACAGATCGTCCGTCAGTTCCCGGTAGCCCCAGAGGTTGATACCGTCCACCTTGCCGACGTAGAGGGCAAAGGGCGCCTCGCCGCCCTCGTAGCGCTCAACCGGCATTTCGGTGATAACCAGCGACTTCATGCGGTACTGCGGGTCAACCGTGACCTTGCCGCCCGCCGAACCGGAGGGCCAGCGATCTTCGTCGTACAGCCATGCCTCCATGCCGTCCGCCGCGGCGACATCCGCGACCTCGTTGATAAGCTCAAACCATTCCTTGCCCAGATACTCGGTGATAAGCCCCGTGCGCGAATGCATGAAGTAACCGCCAAGCCCCATCTCCTTCATGATGTGTGCCTGCCGCACCAGCTCCTCGCCGCGTAGCTCGCCGTTCCACGACCAGAACGGTTTGCCCCGGAATGCAGCGCCGGGGTATGCAAAGGTGTACCGTATCTCGTTGGTATTCATATGCGTCTCCTCTCGTGTCCGTGCCGGACAGCTAAATTTTCAGGGGTTCCCTATATGTATAAACGGGCATCTGCGGTCATATACTCTCCCATGCCGGAAAAGCCGGAGATACCATGTGAATTATACCATATACCGAGGGCAATTGCAAGGGGCTTTCATCATTTTGTGCGGCGGCAGCATTTATTCCGGTTCTTCCAAATAAAGAACAATCTGGCCGAATAATCGCGAGGTGTGACGCACCGCGGGGACGGATTTGTTCCTTTTTAGGAAAGTTTTTCTCTTTTGTTTTACTTTTGTTTACACTCTGTTCGCACATTCGGATGAAAGCTGTGCTATAATGGACCTGTCCCAAGAAAAACGCGAAAAAAGCCTGGAAAAAAGAAAAAGGCGGTTCCGCCGTCCGGGGGTGCCTGACGGGCGCCGTCCGGACGGGACAACCCGTAATGCCATGGAAAGGGAGCTTCCGCCGGACGGAAGCTGCGGTGACGAGTATGACAAACCTGAATCTTTTTTGCGAAACCGACACGCACCGTGCCGGACTGTACCCGGCGCTGCGGTATGCGGCGTTTGACGACGCCACCTGCGCCGTCACCGGGCTGGCAGATGCGGATGCGGCGCCCATATCCGTGACGGTTCCGGCGTACGCGCCGGACGGGCGGCGCGTGGTCGCCGTCGCCGACCGGGCATTTTCGGGTTGTCAGTCCCTGCGCGTGGTGTCCCTGCCGGACACGGTTGTATCCGTCGGGCGGCGCGCGTTTGCCTACTGCTCCTCCCTGTCCGACCTGCGCCTCGGCAGAAACAGCCGGCTGTCCTGCATCGGCGACCGCGCCTTCATTGGCTGCGAGCGTCTGACCGTACTCCGGCTGGGGCATCTTGCCGGACTGCGCAGCGTCGGGAACTGCGCCTTCGCTTACTGCACCCGTCTGCGCAGCGCCGTGCTGCCGGACAGCCTGACCGCCGTCCCGGAAGGAATGTTTGAGGGGTGCCGTCAGCTGCTGCACATCCGCCTGCCGGGGCGTCTGACCCGCATCGGCGCCGCCGCCTTTTCCGCGTGCGTATCGCTGGAGGCCGTGCAGACGCCGGACAGTCTGCGCATGATTGAGGACGCCGCGTTCGCGTGGTGCGCCTCCCTGCGGGTAATGCAATTGCCCGCCTCTCCCTGCATGGTAGCCGGATCCGCTTTCCGGGAGTGCCCTGCCCTGCCGACTTTGCCGGAACTGCTGGGGGCAGGCTGACGTTGGCTAAGTGCTTCGCCCCTTGTATCCCTGCGTCTGCGCCGGGAGCGGCACGGGCATACCGGTAGGTTTGCGGTACCGGAAGGGGCGCCTGCCCCCCGAAAGCCGCCGGGCGGCAGGAAAAAATTATACCGCCGCCCGAATTTTTCTGCCGAAATACTTGACTTTCCGTCAAAAATGGTGTATAATTCCCGCAAGCGATGCATACGGATGGTCAAAGTTGCATACAATTGACCGGTGCCGGTCGCCGGCGACAGTCGGACGGCAAGGCTCGCTGGAAAATTTCAGGAAACGCTGCCGGATAAATCAGCGATTCCAATATTCTTTCGGAGGAAATGCTATGTCGAAAAACGGTGTTGTCGGTTGGTTCAACGATTTGCCCCGCCTTGCGCAGCTTATTCTGCTGTTGATTCCGGGCGTGAACTGGGTTATTGAAATTCTGGTGCGGTGGTCGTCCTTTATCCACACCAAGAGCGTACTGTCGCTGATTTTTGCAATTCTCGTGACTTTCTTCGGCGTCGGTTTCGGCTGGCTGGATCTCGTCTGGTGCCTGCTGTTCAAGCACATGATCTGCGCAAAGGGCTGATACCGCATGCTGCCCATACAAAAAGGAACCTGTCCGCAGGTTCCTTTTTGCTTGTCTCCATGCGCCGCTCCGGGAAACACCGCCCGGCTGACTGCCGGATCTGCAATCAGCCGGCGTTTCTCCGCATTCCGCCTTACCGACAACCGGAATCCACCCGGAATTGCAGGTCGTACAGCGCGCGGTAGGCGCCGTTCAGCTCCATGAGCATCTCGTGGTCGCCCAATTCCTGCACGCGGCCGTCCGCGATGACGGCAATCTCGTCCGCATTCTTGATGGTGGACAGACGGTGCGCCACGACAATGGTCGTGCGTCCGCGGCACAGCTCGTCCAGCGCCTGCTGAATCAGGATTTCGGTCGTGTTGTCCAGCGCACTGGTCGCCTCGTCCAGAATCAGGATGGGCGGATTCTTGAGGAACACCCGCGCGATGCTCAGCCGCTGCTTCTGCCCGCCGGACAGCCGCACGCCGCGCTCGCCGATTACCGTGTCATAGCCATCCTCCAACGTCATGATGTAGTCGTGGATGTTGGCGCGCCGGGCTGCCTCCTCGACCTCCTCCTGCGTCGCGTCCAGCCGTCCGTACAGGATATTGTCCCGGATGGATGCGTTGAAAAGGTAAATGTCCTGCTGGACAATGCCGATATTGCGGCGCAGGGACTCGGCGGTGATGCTGTGCAGCTCGCGCCCGTCAATGTATATGCCGCCGTCCGTGTAATCATAGAAATGCGGAATCAGGTGGCAGATAGTAGTCTTGCCGCCGCCGGAGGGTCCCACCAGCGCGAAGGTCTCGCCGGGGCGGATGTCCAAACTGATGCTGTCCAGCACCGGCTTGCCGTCCCCGTAGCCGTAGGTGAGGTTCCGGAATTCAATGTGTCCGCGCACCGCTCCGATGGGCGTGGCACCGGGGGCGTCCTGCTCCACCGGCTCGTCCATAATCTCGGTAAAGCGCTCAAAACCGGTGACGCCGTTCTGGTACTGCTCCATGAAGTTGATGAGCGTCATGACCGGCGTAATAAACAGGCTGACCGATGTGACAAAAGCGGTATAGTCGCCGATCTGCATGACCTCGCCCCCGAATGCGCCGAACAGGATCAGTCCCCCTGCGACCAGCACGATGACATTGAAAACATCCGTGATGAAGGAAGTTGTGGAGTGGAACTGCCCCATGGCGCGGTACGCCTCGGAGCGTGCCTTGATGTAGGAGCGGTTGCCCTCCTCGAACTTCTCCTCCTCCTTCGCCTGATTGGTGAACGCCTTGGTCACGCGGATGCCGGAAATGCTGCTCTCCAGCGCGGCGTTGATCTGCGCAATCGACACCCGGCTCTGCCGGAATGCCTCCCGCATTTTCCTGCGCAGAATCAGCGCCGCCGCCAGCAGGAAGGGAATGCAGATGAAAATGGTCAGCGTCAGTTTCCAGTTGATGGTGCAGAGGTAGACGAAGGAAATAATGACCGAGACTGTGGAAATAATGATATTTTCGGGACCGTGGTGTGCCAGCTCGCTAATGTCCTGCAGGTCATTGGTCATACGGGACATAATCTTTCCTGTCTCGTGGTTGTCATAAAAGCTGTACGGCAGGCGTTCGAGATGGCGGAACATATCCGAGCGCATCTGCGCCTGCATCCGGACGCCCATGACGTGCCCGTAGTACTGGATGAAGTAGTTGAGCAGCATCCGGACGATATACAGGAGCAGCAGACCCGCGCCGCACAGCAGGATTATGCGGTAGCGCTGTTGAGGAATCAGCTCATTGAGCATGAAACGTGTGATGACCGGGTACAGAATTCCGACCATAGACACGGTCAGGGAGGCAAGCATATCCAGTACGAACAGCCGTCTGTGCGGGCGGTAGTAGGAAATGAATCGTTTGAGCATGGCACGTCTCCTTATTCTTTTTGTCGTGTTGTATTGTATCACATTTGTGCCGGTTTGTCAACGGATTGTAAATGTGCGGGGCGGTATTTGCTCTCCGGCGGGGGGGAGTGCCCCTGTTTCACCGGTCTGCCGTTCCCGCACATAATTTTTGCCCCCTCGCGCCTTGGCTTCCCCGTTCTCAGTAGAAAGAGGAAGTCTTTTGGCAAAGCGCGGGGACGCTCCCCGGCATTCCGTAAAGTTAGCACAAGCCGCAGAGGTAACCGGGGATGCTGGGGTACATTCTCCCAGCACCACAAACCGCAGGTCTGACCAGCCTGCCTTCCGGTACAGACGCAGGGTTGCAAGGGGCGAAGCCCTTTGCAAAAGATAACTTGGAATCTCCCCCTTCCCCGACGGGGAAGAGCGCTCTGCGAGCGCGGGTCGGGGGATGGGGGCAAACGATTTGCTCGGGGCAGGGCGAACCGGGAAAGTCGGGGGACGTTGGGAATATCCCATCACACCGCAACCAATCCGATTTCAGAAAAATTTACGCAAATCCCCTTTACAAAACGCCGGCTTTATGCTATAATAATTCCAAACAAAGAATACGGAGGCAAAGGGCATGGCAGTATACCGGCAGGAATCATACCTCGACCGCATCAAGGCAATCAAGAGCGAGCGCAAAATCACAAACGACAGATTGGCGGAGATGACAGGCATTCCGCTCGGCACACTCTCCAAGCTGCTGGCGGGCATCAGCGATTCTCCCAAACTCTCCAATATCGTTGCCATCAGCGAGGCGCTGGACTGCTCACTGGATTACCTCATCACGGGCGTCCCGCGCAATACCAATAACTGCACCCTCACGGAGGACGAGCTGGTTTTCATCGGCAATTACCGCCTGCTGGACGGATACGGGCGTTCGCTGGTGGATACCGTCGTCAATATGGAGCTGGAGCGCGCCATCCGGCAGCAGACCGGCAGTACCGCTCGCCGGAACGCACCCGCGCAGGACGGCGCCGGAGAGCAGGCGGTGCCTGCGGCGCGGAACCGCCGCCTGACCGCCTCGGATATGGCAGACACGGCGGAATCCGCCACCGGCAGCAGCGCCGCGTCGCTGCTGCGGTTCCCGGACGGGCACGGCAGGAAGGGCAGTTCCGCCCGCCGCCGGATTACGCTGTACGACCTGCCGGTGTCCGCCGGTGTCGGCGAGTTCCTGTCCGACGCACACGCAACCGAAATCAGCATTCCGGACGTGGAGCAGACAGCGGCTGCCGACTTTGCCTTGCGCATTACGGGCGACAGCATGGAGCCGAACTATCACGAGGGGGACATTCTGCTTGTCCGGCGGGCGGAATCGATCGCGCCCGGCGAGTTGGGCATCTTTGTGCTGGATGGCTGCGGCTACTTCAAGAAGTTCGGCGGCGACCGTCTGATTTCCTTCAATCCCGCCTATCCGCCTATTCTGCTGAAGAATTTCACGCAGGCGGTCTGCTGCGGACAGGTTGTCGGGCGTATGCGGAAGCGGTGATTCCCCGCGGGAAATTGCTCCCCGGCGTTGTTTGCTGTTCCTATCCACGGTTAATCTTTTCTGTCCCCCCCGCCCGACTGCGACAGAATCCGCGCCGCCGATGTGCTATACTGCTATCAAAGGATACGATGATTGAGAGGTAGCAAAGAAATCGGTACAGTCGGCAATCCCCGAAGACGAGGGAAGACAGGCATATGAATCAGAGAGCGGAATCTACACGGAAGGAAGTGGACGACGGACTGCTCGTGTCTGTCCGGGGCGGAATCAACCACCACACGGCGGCAAACGTCCGAACAGGCATGGAGCCCTGCTGTTCGCACACAGCCCGGTGCGTTTGGTGCTGGATCTGTCGGCTGTCACTTTTATGGACAGCTCCGGACTGGGGCTTCTCATAGGACACTACGGAATCCTGCGGGAGTTGGGCTGCAGTATGTGCGTCCGGGATCCCAGCCCGGAAATACGCGGCATCCTGACGCTGGCGGGCATGGAGCGGTGGGTGCGCATCGAGTATACAAAAGAAACGCCGCCGGTCGCGCCGGAGAAGAAAGCCGCACGCACCGGCGGGACAGGCTCCCGCTGCGCCGACGCATCCGGGCGGACGGACGGCGGAAACGGAGGCGCGGGACACAGCTCCGCAGGAGGACGGAGCGGGTCGCTTTTCCGGAAACCGGGATCTGCTGCTGTTGGCGCGTGCCGGGGACGGGGCGGCGCTGGAAGCGGTGCGCGCCGACGGTGAACCGGATTTGTCCCCGGTACAGCGGCACCGCCGCGTTGTGTACGCGGTAGCGGAACCGGATGCCGACCGGGCGCATCTGCGGCAGGAGATCCGGGCAATGCCCGGCTGCTTTGCAGGCTACGATACGGAAATTATCTTTATCTCGCAAGAGGAAATGGCTCGCGACCACTCCGGGCTTCCGCACGGCAGGTGCGTAATCCGCACGGGCATACCGGTGCCGCCGGGGAGCACGTCCAGCGGCTGGAGGCAGGTCTGCGTCTTGGCTCAAATCCGGAATTTACGGGATGTGTGCTGGCTGCCTGTGCCCGTGCCGTCTCTGGCTCTTTCCGCCTTTCGCATAAACCTTTCGCCCCCATCCCCCCAGCCCCCTTCCCCGCTGGGGAAGGGGGCGATTTTTGTTATCTTTTGCAAGGGGCTTCGCCCCTTGCATCCCTGCGACTGTGCCGGGGCGGGACTGGTTGCCGGGCAGTTTCCGGTACCCTCCGATACGCCGGGAACAGTCCCCCTCTCCTGCCCAAAGGTTTCTGCTACCTGCCGGGGACGGGCAGCCCAAAAAGTCATCAGGGGGCACTGCCGGGTTAATCCGCAATTCCCTTGCATTTTCTGCCGCAATATGCTATAATACAGACAGAAAAACTAAGGAAGCGTTAAATGAGGCGGTGCAGATTCGGTACGGATTTTCCACCTGCAACAGCGAAAAGCGCAAGCTGTACTGGGGGTACAGCGCACTTTTCGGCTGGCAGAAGGATGGAAGCGATGTGCCGGAGATGTGCGGTCGAATAAATCAGCGATTCCCTAAAGGGAGGCAATCCGATGAGCATTCTATACAGAACCGGAACGGACGCCGCAACACTGACCGGGGCGCACCGCCTGTACCACACCGTCTGCGCGGCGCCGGACGACAATACGGCAACCCCACAGTGCGGGTACGCGCAGCCGCGCCTGCGCCTGCAATCCGCCAGCCGCGAGATAAGCGACAGATGGTTTGCGGGTGCGGGACAGCATACCGTCACGGCATGGGACGGCGACCGGCTGGTCGGCATCGCGTCCGGCACGGAGGGAATTTCCCGCGCCTGCGGGTACCTCTCCTTCCTGTGCGTCCAGCCGGGATACCGCCGGCGCGGTATCGGCGCACATCTGCTGGAGCTGCTGGAGAACATCCTGACAGCCTGCCCCGGCGTGACAAAACTGGAAGTCGTGTTTCACAATCCCGTTCACCTGCCGTGGTTCATCCCCGGCACGGACGGCGACTGGCACCCTTGCCTGCCGGGGGTGGATATGGGCTCCGGGCTGTACCTTCTGCTCAAGCGGCGCGGCTGGCGGGATTTCGCCGTCCAGAACGCCTATCACCGCCGTCTGGCAGGCTACACCGACCCGCCTGCGCTGGCGGAACGCCGTGCGGCACTGCTTGCGGAGGGCATCGGGCTGACGCTGTACGATCCGGCAATGCACCGGGGGCTGCCGGAGCTGTTTGAAAACATCCGCAACCCCGGCTGGGCGGCGCAGGTACTGGCGCACACCGACCGTCCCATCGTGGTGGCGGTGGATAACCGGGCAGGGGGGCTGGTCGTGTCCTACACCGGTCCCCTGTCGGTGGACGGAACGCCGGGACGCGGCAATTTCTGCGGCATCGGCACCCGGACGGACTACCGGGGACGCGGCATCGGGACGCTGGTGTTCTGCGAAATGTGCCACCGGCACGCGGCGGCAGGCGCGAATTTCATGTCGCTGTATACGGGAGAAAACAACCCGGCGCGCAACATATACGAGGCGGCAGGCTTCCGGATTGCCCGCACCTTTGCGGATATGCGGAAGGAGGTGCAGGCATGACGGGCGGGCGCACGGTACTGATAACAGGCGGGTCACGCGGCATCGGGCGTGCCTGCGTGGAGCGATTCGCGGCAGAGGGCGATCTGGTCGCCTTCCTGTACCGGAGCCGCGAAGAGGACGCGGCGGCGGTCGCGAAGGCGACGGGCGCCCTGGCTGTGCGGGCGGATGTATCGGATCCGCTGTGCGTGCGGGAAGCGTTCGCGCAGGTGCAGGCGGTGATGGGCGACCCCGCTGTGCTGGTCAACTGCGCGGGCGTTGCGCACATCGGGCTTCTGCAGGACATGACGGACAGCGAATGGCGTTACCTGACCGACACCGACCTGTCCGGCGCGTTCTATCTCTGCCGCGCCGTCATTCCCGGCATGGTGCGGCGGCAGTCCGGACGCATCATTCAGATAGGCTCCATGTGGGGCAAGGTAGGTGCTTCCTGTGAGGCGGCGTACTCTGCCGCCAAGGCGGGGCTGCGCGGGCTGACCATGGCGCTTGCCAAGGAGTTGGGACCGTCCGGCATTACGGTCAACTGTGTGGAGCCGGGGCTGATTGACACCGAAATGAACGCCTCTCTGGATGCGGAAACCCGCCGTGCGCTGTGCGCCGACACGCCGCTCGGGCGCATCGGGACGCCTGCCGATGTTGCCGCCGCAGTTGCCTTCCTCGCCTCGCCCGAAGCGTCCTTCATCACCGGGCAGATTCTCGGTGTCGATGGGGGTATGGCGGTGTAAGGAGGGGTAAAGGCGCGGTTCTCCCATTGCATAAGGAATTTAACAACCGAAAAATCCGGCACAGATTTTTCGGTTGAAAATCAGATGGAAAACGGTTCGCCAAAGATGTGCTGCCGACCAATCGACGGCTCCATTATTCAGGAGGTTTACTTTATGGTAGAGAAAGAATATCAACAGCAGGGTCTGTTCGATGATATCACGGAAGAGGCAGGTTCTCCTACAAGTCCACGAACTGGCATCGATGTAGTTCGACTCCGTTTTGAAAGTGCAGAGACCAAACCGTGGCAAGAGTTATTTGAGGGATTTGATTCTATACTCGCCATTACATATTCATCCGGAATCGGGTTCGTCAATAAACTGCTGAATATGTTTGAAACAGCCGAAATAATCTTTGGCTGTGAGGCAGTCCTTCAATACAATCTTCAGGAAATCATCGCGTTTCAGAATTGTACGATTGAGAGGTTACACCAAGGCTTGTCCGATTCACAGGATAAATTGCTTTCCCGCGTGAAGGATGGAAGCGTGCACCTGTATGTGGCACACGAGCAACTGTCGCACGAAAAACTGTACCTGCTTTCTGCACGTGACGGACGCCGCCGCGTTATTACAGGTTCCGCCAATATGTCTCAGATTGCATTCAGCGGTATCCAACGGGAAAATATCTGCTTCATGGACGGCGAAGAAGCATATGAATGGTACCACGGCGTATTTGACGACCTAAAAAAGGGCAGTTCAGATGAAATCGGAGAGCGACTGCTTATGCTTGACAACGTAGAAGAACACTTGGACGAGTTGCCCATTTCCCAAACAGTGAAGGTCAAAAAAGTTCTTATCATTGAGCCGGATAAGGAAAAAAGAGATGAAATACGGTTTGTGATGGACATAAACAGTCAGGCTAAGCGCTTGGAACCGCTGGTCAGCAGTCCCGACAAGAAGACGGGAAAAATTCGCTTAACACCAGCTACCATCACAACTGTACATCGCCGTATTACGGACGACCGACTTAAGGAGCGGGAACTGCGCAGCGAATACCCCCGTTTGATTATTGATATTACGCAGGCGCGTGTTACTCTGAATGACAAGGAATTGGATTTGAATCCGGCACCGGAAGAAGTCCAACAGGACGTCAATCTCTTTCTGAAATACATGGACGGCTTTTCTGCCTTTCACGGCGATTATTTGGCTATGCAATACCGCTATTTTGAGTTTGCCAACTGGTTTTTCTGCTCCCCCTTCATGGCAGTCATGCGCGATACAGCAGCCCGGTACGATCAGAATTCATTGCCCTATCCAGTGTTCGGTCTGCTGTACGGTCAGAGCAAAGCGGGTAAGACCACGTTTCTTGAAACATTACTGAAAATGATGGTAGGACAAAAGCCCAAGATTGCGGCACAGGACTTTACCCGTTCCGCTATCAATGAGCTCAAGCACCAAGTGCAAGGTGTTCCCATTATCGTGGATGATATGGTAAACGCCCGGTTCAATCAACACGCGATTGAAACAATCAAAACAGACGATTTCGGAGTAAAGGAACATTTGACTTCCTACTCGGCGGTTGTAATCAGCGCCAATGAAGATGTTAAGGCAGTTGCGCCGGAAGTAATCCGCCGGACAGTAATCTGCCGCGTTGAAGCAGGATTGACCAACACAGAAGTAATGAAAAGCAATATCGTACGCAAGGTGCAGCGCGAAATCGGCACGGCATTTTATCGAGAATACCTGCGCCGAATGCTTGATTTACTGCCCGATATGCTGGACACTCTGAAATCTGAGGAGGCAGACTGTTGTTCGCCTGATATTTTGAAAGCTTCATCAAATGTTGTGGTCAGCATCATTGGAGAGTATGCTTCCTTGCCGGAGTATGTGCGTTCACTGACATTGGATGACTACTTCAGCGAAAATGTAACAGGCAAACAGGCTATCCAAACCATACAGAACGCGTGGAAAACCAATCGTAAATCCTTTGAGATCCGAAAAAAGAGCAACGAGCTGCTTTATGATGCCGGAGCGACCTACGAAGCAGATCGCATCATGAAGGAATTGCCCGAAACATTGGAAGCCCGTAAGGCTCGGAATTGTGTAATCATGAAACTGGATGTCGCTACAAACTTTTTCGGCATTGCTTTTCGGGGCAGCAGATTCCCGTGGCATAAAGAATGACCGTCCTCTCCAACACGAGGAAGCGCTGATTCAATGAGGAATACAGATTCGGTACAGATTTTTTCAGCAGGCAGCAGGCGGGAAAAGATGTTCCGCCTGCGCCGCCCAATCAATCATCCGTTCCCCAGCATCCGCCGCAGTCCGTCCTCGTCTATGACCGGAATGCCCAGCGACTGCGCCTTGGTCAGCTTGGAACCCGCCGCCTCACCGGCGACGACGTAGCCCGTCCGGGAGGACACCGACCCCGACACCTTTCCGCCCTGCGCCTTGATGAGCGCGGATGCCTCGTCCCGGCTGAGCGTCGGCAGCGTGCCGGTCAGCACAAAGGTGATGCCCGCCAGCCGGTCGCCGGTCGGGGCGGCGGTGGCAGAGGTCAGGCACCCCGCCTCCTCCAGCCGGCGGCAGAGTGCGATATTCTGCGGGTGCGTAAAGAAATTCACCACGCACTCCGCCGTGATTTCCCCGAAGTCCGGAATGTCGCACAGCTGCTCCGCCGTTGCCGCCATGACGCCCTCCAGCGTCCCGAAGCGTCCGGCAAGCGCCGCCGCCGCCACCGCGCCGATGTTACGGATACCCAACGCATACAGCAGGCGTTCCAGCCCCGCCGCCTTGGATTTTTCAATTGCGGCAATCAGGTTGGCGGCGGATTTTTCGCCCATGCGCTCCATCCCCGCCACGTCGGCGGCACGGAGGCGGTACAGGTCGGCGGCGTCATGAATCAGCCCCGCCCGGATGAGGGCTTCCACAATCTGCGGTCCCAGCCCGTCGATGTCCATGGCGTCCTTGGACGCAAAATGCTCAATGCCGCGCGAAAGCTGTGCCGGGCAGGCGGCGTTGGTACAGCGCACCGCCGCCTCGTCTTCCTCCCGGAACACCGGCTCCCCGCAGGAGGGGCAGACCGCCGGCATACGGAAGGGGTGCTCGCCGCCCGTCCGTCTGTCCGGGTGCGTGCAGACCACCTCCGGGATGATGTCGCCCGCCTTCTGGACGGTCACGTAATCCCCGATGCGGATGTCGCGCTCGCAGATATAGTCCGGGTTGTGCAGGGTCGCACGGGAGACGGTGGTGCCCGCCAGCCGGACGGGCTGCAGTACGGCGGTGGGGGTCAGCACGCCGGTACGCCCGACGGCGACGGTAATGTCCGCCAGCCGCGTGATTTTCTGCTCCGGCGGAAACTTATAGGCGACAGCCCAGCGGGGCGTTGCGGTTCCCTCGCCCATGACAGCCCGGTCGGCAAGCCTGTCCAGTTTGACCACCACACCGTCAATGTCATAGGCAAGGCTGTCCCGCATTTCGCCCAAATGCCGGATATGCGCCGGAATCGCGGCGCGGTCGGCGGTGCAAAGCCGCTCCTCCAGCGTATGAAAGCCCAGTGCGTGCAGTCGATCCAGCGTTTCGGTATGCGAAACGGGCGCGTGCCCGTCGGCGTAGAGTGCGCCCTCCTGAAAATTGAAAATGAAGATGGACAGTGCCCGCGATGCCGTGACCTTGGGGTCAAGCTGGCGCAGTGACCCGGCGGCGGCATTGCGCGGATTGGCAAGCAGGGCGGCGCCTGCCTCGGCGCGGCGGCGGTTGAGGCGTTCAAAAACGGCACGGCGCATATACACCTCTCCCCGGACGGTCAGCGACAGCGGCTCCGGCAGGGTCAGCGGCACGTCAAAAATCGTGCGGACATTCTGCGTCACGTCCTCGCCGACTATGCCGTCGCCGCGCGTCGCCGCCTGCACCAGCACCCCGTCCGCATAGCGCAGGGAGCAGGACAGGCCGTCTATTTTCGGCTCGACCGAGTAGACGGCATCCGGGATGCGCTCCGCCACATGGGACAGGAATTCTTCCAGTTCTTCAAAGGAAAAGACATCGGTCAGCGAATCCATGCGGACGCTGTGCGTGACCTTCTCAAAGCGGTCGGACGCCTTGCCGCCGACGCGGTGGGTCGGGGATGCCGGGTCGTCCAGTTCCGGGTGCTCCTGCTCGATGTGCACCAGCTCATAGAAAAGCCTGTCGTACTCGTAGTCGGATATTTCCGGTGCATCCTCCACGTAATATTTCCTTGCGTGGTAGTTCAGCTGCTTGCGCAGACTGTCCACCCGCGCGCGCAGTTGCCTGTCTTCCGTAGTGCTCATGATAGCCTCCTTGTTTGTGGTACCCTGAGGGAGTGCTGATATAAAGCCGGTATAATGGGGTTGTACAGATCCGGTGCGGATTTGGTCTGCCTGCAATGGTCGAAAGGTGCGGGCTGTCTGAGGTACAGTGCGTTTTTCGGCTGGCGGCAGGCGGGAACGGGTGCGCCGGATATGTGCTTCCGGATTTATCATCGTTTTCCCTTATTATAGCCGACCGGCGCGCAAAAGTCAAGGCGGTTTTTCGGGGAGGAGGCGGGGGATTGTCCCCCGGCGTTCTGCGCTTCCGGCTCACCCTGCATTCGCATGATCTTTTGCCCCCCTCCCCGCCC
>CAVIJF010000002.1:130971-154697 GCA_963643175.1 bacterium | reverse complement strand
CGAAACAGGCATGCGATTCGCCGCTCCGATTTCATTATTTTCACCGTTGAATCGCGGAAATTGATGCGGAAACTGATTTTTAGAGGTTCCCATAAGAGAATCCCCCGCCATGCTATTTCCGGCATGGCGGGGGATTCCGTCGACGGATTTCACGGGTCGGAACCGACGTCCTCCGTGGCACTCCCTGTTGGCTCCGGGTTGGGCAGGAACGGCTCGGATTCCGAAAGCGTCTTGCCGTTGGTCGTGACCTGCCGGACCGTGACCGTGCGGGACAGCCCCAGTCCGCTGAGCAGATTCCGCTCCACCAGCAGGGTGTTCTCATCCACATACTGCGTTTTCTTCTCACTGCCTCCCACCGTCACGACGCTGTACGGCGTGAAGTTCTCGCCCGTGACCCGGATCCAGTCCTCGTCCGCCGTGACATCCGTGATGCGCACCGGGCGCGTGCCCATGGTCATATCCTCCATGACCGGATACGAACCGCCGTCCAGCGCGTAACGCTTGCCGTACAGAATATCGTACTCCAACGTCTCCAGGTCGTCCAGATAGCCCTCCGTGTCCTTGCGGGCAGCGTGGAAGCGATTGATAATGCCTTCCCGATTGCCGATGAGCTGCATCACCAGCGGGAACAGCTGATAGGCATACAGCTGTCCCATCGAGGCTCCGGTCATATCCAACTCATAATTGGCTATAATCAGGTAGGGCGTTTCGTAATCCGGTGCTGTCTGGTTCAGCGCCGCATCCTTGGCAAGGCTCGGCAGGTGATCCCCGTAGAACACCAGCACCGTCTCCTCGTCCGACTCCATAACCGCACGGTACAGTGCCCCGATAAAGGCGTCCACCTCGTGCAACTGGCTGATGTAGTAGTTCAGCTTGGACAGGCTGTCCGGGTCGTCCACGCCGCCGGTGACATATATGTCCCCCTCTTCCGGCACGTAGTCGGTCGGGTACTTGCCGTGCGCCTGCACCGAAACGGCAAACACAAAGTCCCGCTCCTCCGTTCCTGACATCAGGCTCATAATCTCGTCTGTCAGGAGGGAATCCTTTGCCCACTCGCGACTGTTGTACTCCGGGTTGCGGAAATACTCGATGGAGGTAAAATCCTGAAAGCCCAGATGGGTATACACCTCATTGCGCGCATAGAAGGAGCCTTGGTGATTGTGTATGGCGTGCGTGCGGTACCCGCTGGCAAGCAGGTCATAGGCAATGGTCTCGCAGGTTTTGTCGGACAGAATCGACTTGTACGGGTACTCCGCCGCACCGAAATCCTTAACCCGCATTCCGGTCAGTACCTCAAATTCGGAGTTGACCGTACCGGCACCGATGACGGGCACCTCCAGCTGACCGGACGGATACATCGCCGCCAGCCGCCTGAGGTTCGGGAGCGGTTCCTCGGAGTAGGTCACGCCCGCCAACGTGTTCACGTCAAAGAAGGATTCCAGCTGCACAAAGATGACGTTCGGACCGCTGTCACCTGTCACATTGCTGTCCGAGGCAGGCGGAACCGTGTCCAAAATACTCTGTACCGCCTGCTCGCTGTAACTTTCCGGCTTATCCACGCCCCGATCCACCACGCTCAGGAGGAAGCAGTAACCGAAGCCGTAACTGTCATACGCATCGGACAGGTTGTTGAACTCAACCGACATCCGACCGCAGACAAATCCAACAGCCAGCAGGAGAACCATGCCCAGCACCACACAGCCGAGCGACAGCAGAGCTCGCTTCCAGTATACGCGGTGCCTGCGCGCCCGGATAAACAGGAACACAAGCCCGGCGATGCAGAGCGCGGAGCACACCAGTATCAGGACAATCTGCGGAATAGTCAGGTAATTGTTCATAATGGTGATTACGCTGAAAAAGACAGCGAAATCCACCGCCGTCAGCGGCGTAACGCGGTTGGAAAGCAGAATGCATTCCGTCATACCCAGCGCAAACCACACAAACGCAACCAGACTCAGCACCGGCACCCGCTTGGGGAACAGCATAGCAAGCAGCATGGTGAGCAGAATAATGCCCATATTGGTAAAAAAGCCCACCGGATTCCGGACAAGGAACAGAAACCCGCCCCCCGGCGAACGACGGGCAAGTCCCTCCACCAGAAGGGTCATGGCAAATGCGGCCAGTATGTACAGCCACGGCAAATCCGGGCTGAGGACGCGCCGCACCCGCCCCGGCGCACAGGGCTTTCCTGTATCCATTCGTTTCCTCCCTGTCAGCATGGTATGCGCACCGTGTCCCTCCGTACCTGCCGCTTAGCCTGCCGCCCGCTCGGACTTCAGGCGCAGGAGCGCCTGCGCCAGCTGATCGGGGCAGGAGGTCGTCTTGAAGCCGCACCGGATGCCGGACAGCCGGGTAATGGCTTCATCTATATCCATACCGACGATGAGCGCAGCGATGCCCTGCGTATTGCCGGAACAGCCGCCGGTGAAGGTGACTTTTGCGATGCGGTTTCCATCCGTCTCAATCTCAATATTGCGCGAACAGACTCCGGTCGGCTTGTAGCTGAAATGTTCCATGCGGTTTTGATTCCTTTCTTAATCATCTCTTTGGAACCGCTGACTGATCCGGCAGCGGATCCCTCTTTCGGTTTTGCCTGTCAGGTGTAACACCCGGTCACGAGATCGTCCCCCGCCTCCAGCGTCAGCCAACGCAGGAAAACGGACAGATCCGTTCCGCGCCCGGTTCGGTCGGAGCCAGGACTGCCGTCAAACAGCAGGCTGACCGGCAGTGCGCCGTCGTGCAGTACCTGCTCGTCGGCGTCATCCTCCCGCCCACGGGACAGCGCGGCGGCGTCCGCCGCAGAGAGCGTGTCGGCGCGGACAAGGTGCATCCCGCAGAAGTCGGCAACCGCCAATACGTCCGCCACGGACGGCGCCGTGCGGGCAATGTGCACCAACTCAAAGTAGCGTGGCGTAGCCTCCTGCCGGCAGCAACGGAAAACCGGCTCCCCGTCTCCCGCACACAGGAGGGCAAAGCAGGTACGCCGGGTGCCGTTGACCCCGCGCTGTGCCACGTCGCATACCGCAACGGTCTGCAGCCCGTACCGCACAATGAGCCGGGAGAAGGCAGCCAGCCGCCCCTCCTCGGCACTCTCCAGCGGCAGGATGCAGAACTGGCACAGCCCGTTGTACACCTCCTCGCATGCATCCACAAAACTGCGGGCATCGGCGGCGCGGCATCCGGGCAACTGTTCGGCAAAGTGCAGGAACGCCTTGTCCGCCAGCGAACCGGTCATGTAGGCGACCCGCCCACGCACTGTGGGCGGCACCTCCCGCAGGGGCAGAACGGTACAGCCCCCCGCCGGATTCCGCGCATCCAGATAGCGGTACAGCACCAGCCGGGCATACAGCCCGTCCCGGGTGCGGAGCCGGTCGAGCAGTGCCCGGTATTCCGGCAGAACGCCGTCCCCCGGCGCTGTCCCCTGCTCTTCCCCATCGGACTGCAGTGCCAGCAGAATACTGGTCAGCGTGTCCGGATCGCCTGCCGCGTCCTGCAGGACGGCACCCGCCAACTCCCAGATCTGGGTGAGCATCTGCTCGCCCAGCCGATCCTCCCGCGCCCGCAGGCGCGAGAGGTTGGAGAGTACGACGCCACTGTCATACCCCCGGAGATCGGGAATATCGGTCGGCAAAAAGCTCACGGCGTCACCTCCCCGGCAGAATTACAGCTTTTCCAGAATATCGAAGCTGCCGGCAAGGAAGTCCTTCAGCTCATCCGCCGTGAACTTGCGCTGTGCCAGCACCGACAGCCGCCACACCTGCCCGGCTATCAGATCTGCCTTGCCGGCGGCATCCTCCGCCGCCCCCTCGGCAGTCAGTGCGGTCAGCTTGGAAATCAGAGGCGACGCGGTGTTGAGCAGCAGCGTGTACTCCAGAGGGAACAGGGGCGCCTGCTCCTTCCCGCCGGTCTGCATGGCGTACAGCTTCATCATTTCCTCCATGCGGCGGGACTGCTCGGAAACGGTCAGCATGGCGGGCAGGGAGGCGTCCTTGAGAGCCTCAAACTTAACCTCCAGCTTGTCGTTGCCGCTCGCCTTACGGAACAGTGCAACCAGTGCCTGATTCTCGGTGACGTCGCCGTCTGCCTTGAGCGCCGCCGCCGGGTCGGCGTCGATGCGCTGGAATTTCACCGTCGCGTTGTAGCTTTCCAGCATCTGCACGAACTGGGTGTCAATCAGCTTATCCAGCACGGCGATCTGGATTCCCTGCGCCTCGAACAGCGCGATATACTGCGCCTGCAGTTCGCGGTCGGTGGTGTAGTACACCGTCACAACCGGCTCCTTGCCCTCCCCGGCGGGGGCGGCATGACCGTCCTCCTTTGCCTTTTCGGCATACTGCGCCACCGTCACGTGACTGCCGTCCGTCAGCGTCAGCAGGATTGCATCCTTGGCGCGGTCATAGAACTTGCGGTCACGCATACAGGCGTATTCCACGAAGGTTTTGATGCTGTCCCAGACCGCCTCGTAATTCTCCCGCTCGGTGTTGCACAGCGAATTCAGCTTGTCGCAAACCTTCTTGACGATATGCGCCGACACCTTGGACACGTACGTGTTGTTCTGCAGGTAGCTGCGGGACACATTCAACGGCAGCTCGGGGCAGTCCAGCACGCCTTTGAGCATGAGCAGATACTCCGGGATGACCTCCTTGATATTGTCCGCCACGAACACCTGGTTGTAGTACAGCTTGACCTGCCCCTCGATGGATTCATACTCGTTGTCCAGCCGCGGGAAGTACAGAATGCCCTTGAAATTGAGCGGATAGTCCGCGTTGATGTGAATCCAGAACAGCGGGTCGCGGTAGTCATGGAACACCTTGCGGTAGAACGCTCTGTAGTCATCCGGCGTGCACTCGGAGGGTGCCTTCTGCCAGAGCGGATGGGTGTCGTTGACAGGCTTCTCTGATTTCTCATCCGGCTTCCCGGTCGGTTTCTCGTCCTGTCCCTCTTCGACAGGCTTGTCCTCCCCGCCCGGGTCCTTTTCCGTCTCCTGCCCGTCCGCCGCGGCGTCCTCGTCGGTGAAGTATATCTCGGTCGGCATGAAGGAGCAGTATTTCTCCAGCATGTCCCGCAGTTTCCGGTCGTTCAGGTACTCCTCCTCGTCGGCGGCAATATGCAGAATCACATCGGTGCCGTGCGTCTCCCGCTCAGCAGGGAACAGCTCGTAACTGCCGTCCGCATGGCAGAGCCAGCGCACGGCGGGCGTTCCGCTCCACGACTTCGTGACGACTTCAATATCGTCTGCCACCATGAAGGCGGAGTAAAAGCCCAGTCCGAAATGCCCGATGATGCCGGTCGTGTTGCCTTCCTTCTGGTCGCCCTCATACTTCTGGATAAACTCCATCGCACCGGACAGCGCGATGCTTCCCAGATACTTGAGCAGTTCCTCCTCGGTCATACCAATGCCGTTGTCCGACACCGTGAGCGTCTTGGCGGCGGAGTCCAGCCGGACGTCAATGCGGTACGCCGTGCCGTCGCTTTCCGCCTGCCCCAACGAGCAGAGCCGCTTGTGCTTGGTCACGGCATCCGCGGCGTTGGACACGATTTCCCGCAGGAAAATGTCCTTCTCCGAGTACAGCCATTTCTTGATGACCGGGAAGATATGCGCCGTCTCAACCGAGATGCCGCCCTTCTTCGCCATCGTTGCTTCGTTTTCTTTTTCGTTCATACAGTACATCTCCTTATCAGTTCATATATATGCTGTCCGTCATGCACAGGCGCGCATCCTGTGCGCGCCGTATGCATGGCGTGGATTGCCTTACGGCTTCTCTCCGTTCTCCGGGTTTCCGCCGTTTTCCGGCGTTTCACCGTTTGCCGGATTCTCCCCGTCCTCTGCCGGCGCATTGCCTTCCGGAGGCGGGACGGTTTCCGGATGCTTTCTGTTGCGCAGTTTTTCACGCAGAGCCTCGACCCGCGGCTTCAGCCTGCCGTGCTCATACCGGTACCGCAAACCGGACCGGCTGTCGTACATATCCCGCTCCGGGTCTGCCAATGTATCAACGGGATAGTACGCCGTAGTCTCGGTCGGTTCGCCCTTGACGCGCAAGCGCATCTCCAGCAGGCGGCGCACCGTCTCCAGCATGACCGCAAACAGCGGCACACCGATGACCATGCCGGCAATGCCCCAGAGCGAGCCGCACAGCGTGATGGCTATCAGCACCGCCAGCGGGCTGACGCCGGTATTGTCGCCCAGTATCTTGGGCAGTATGATGTTGCCGTCCACCTGCTGCACCGCCAGAATGATGATAGCAAACACGATGCACTTGGAAGGCGCCTCCGGATTGGAAATAAGCACGATGAGGAACGAGGGAATCGCGCCGAGGAAGGGACCGAACACCGGAATGATGTTGGTAATGCCCACGAAGGTTGCAATCAGCAGGTTGTACGACGACACGTCCAGCACGGTCATCAGCAGGAACACCTGAATGGCAACCAGCAGGGAATCAATCAGCGTGCCCTTGATGTAGCCGCCGAAGGAGGAGTCCACCAGCCGGGCGACCGAGGTCACGCGCCGGTCGGCTTTGTCCGAGAACACAGCCTTGCGGAACTTGCTGATCTGCGCCGCCCGCTTCTCTTTGGACGCCAAAATGTAGAAAGCGATGAACAAACCGAGGACAAAGTTCTTGAGGAACGTCACCACTTCCTTGGCGGCACTCATGGTGCTCTCCCCAATTTTGAAGTCCTTCAGCAGCTGCAGAACGCGGTTGAGCAGGCTGTCCTGGTCCCTGTATATCCGGTTCATCAATTCCTCCAGCCGTTCGGTGGAGGAAATATCAATGTCCACGTTGCCGCCCGTCACCTTTTTCACCAGACTGTCCAACAGCTCCAGCAGTTTGTTGACATAGGATTCAAAGTTCGTCACAAGCTGGGTAATGCTGTCAATCAGCTGCGGCACAATCATCACGATGACAAGCGCAATCGCGCCGAGCAGCGTCAGGACGGTCAGGGTCAGCGAAAGTCCCCGACGCACCCCGTTTTTGCGTATGCGCCGGAAAAGACGGTACTCATAGAAACTCAGGACAGGATTGGACAGGTACGCAATGATACCGCCCCACACAAGCGGCGCAAGGTGTCCCCCCGCGCTGATGAAGAAGGTGTTCAGCGCAGGGATATTGACTATCAGGTACAAAAGGACGGCGATGCAGGCAAGGATGAAGAATATCAGCGTCTTTATGCCGAACTGCTTCCGGAAGCCGTTGCCACCGTTCTCCCGGGACGCGGGAGCATCCGAGCGTGTCTCCATAGATACAGCCTCACTTTTTCATGGAATATCAGGTATCGGTCACACGGTCAGGTATCCTGTCCGTCGTCCTCTCCAGTATGCGAATCGGTTGGCGGAGTCTTGCTCTTGCGGGACAGACGCGCCAGCCGTTTGTCCACACGGGTCTTGAGTTTGCTGTGCTCGTAGCGGTAACGGATGCCGGCGTGCTCGTAGTACAGATCGCGCTCCGCATTGCTCAGGGCATTCTCGGGGTAATAGTACAGCGTGTCGGTCGGTTCCCCCTTGGCGGCAAGCCGCAGTTCCAGCCAGCGCCGCACCATTTCAATCACCACGGCAAACAGCGGTACGCCGATCAGCATACCCAGCACGCCCCAAAGCGAGCCGCACAGCGTGATGGCAACGATGACGGTCAGGGAGCTGACGCCGGTGTTGTCGCCCAAAATCTTGGGACCGATGACATTTCCGTCCAACTGCTGAATCACGATAATGAGAATGACAAACAGCAGTGCCTTGGAAGGATTGGAAATCAGCACGATAAAGAAGGACGGGATAGCGCCTATGAAGGGACCGAACACTGGAATGACATTGGTCACGCCCACAAAGGTCGCAATCAGCATATTGTACGGCGACACCTCCAGCACAGTCATCAGCCCGAAGGTCAGGATGCCGATGATGAGCGAATCCAGCAGTTTGCCGTATATGAACCCGCCGAAGGACTTGTCAACCAGTGCGGCAAACGACGTAATCCGGCGGTCGGTTTCCGGCTTGAACATGGCTTTGCGGAACTTGTTTATCTGCCCGATGCGCTTTTCCTTGGACGCCAAAATGTAGAAGGCGATGAACATTCCGAGCACGAAATTCTTGATATAGGTGAACACGCCGCCCACCGTGTTCCATGCGGTGTGTCCGGCATCCAGCTGCCCGATAACAGGCTTGATTACCTTGTCGTAGAAGTCCTCCACAGACCCGTACATATTGGTCAGGAACTCCACGAGGTGTTCCTTGGAGGAGATATTGATTTCCACCGGCAGATTGGCGGTCAGCTTATCCAACAGGTTCTGGACAAAGCGGAGCATATCGTTCAGGTATGTTTCATAGTCCCCGACCAGATCCTTGATACTGCGCACCAGCTGCGGCACCATCATCATGATGATGAGTGCCAATGTCGCCAGCGCGGTAATCATGGTCAGCGCCAGCGAAACGCCGCGCCGCACACCGTTGTGCTTCACCCGGCGGAACACCCGGTACTCATACACACGGAGCAGCGGGGCGCAAAGGTAGGCAATCACCCCGCCGACCACGAGTGGCGCAATGTGCCCGCCGAGCTTCCGGAAAAACGAAGTCACGGCAGGAATATTTACAATAAGGAACAGCAGAATCGCTACGATCGCCAGCACAAGGAAGGACCATGTCCGGACACCGAGGCGCTTCCGGACAGACGGCTTCCCTCCCCCGGCTCCCGCGGTCGGTTCCGATTGTTTTGATGCAGGCATGTGTATCCCCTCCCACTCAGGCGTCTGCCGCGTTCAGCCTGCCATCCCATGCGGCAAAGAACGCAAGTACGCGCGCCTTATATGTTTCCGGATCGGTCAGAAAGCTGCACGCGTGTCCGGCACCATGGACAATCAGAAGCTCCTTCGGCGCGGAACAGGCAAGGTAATTCTCCAGCGTCATGGAGCACGGCACCAGCTCGTCGGCGTCCCCGTGGATGAACAGCACCGGGATGGCGGTATCCTTGGCAAGCGTCTCCGTGGTGGAGCACCCGTTCAGCGTAAACCCGCCGCGCAGGCGGCAGTTGAGATTGACTGCCGCCATCGTTGCATCGGTCGCACCGCGCAGCAGCGTGCGCATCCGCTCCGAGACGACCTTTTCGGGCACCGTATACCCGCAGTCCGCCACAATGGCTGTCACGATACCGGCAACCGCCGGTTCCCCGGCGCAGAGCAGAACCGTGGCGGCACCCATGGACAATCCGCACAGATACACCGGGAGCGTCGGGCACACCCCGCGTGCGTAGGTCAGCCACTCCAGCACGTCGTAGCGTTCGCGGGCACCGTAGGCAATCAGTTTGCCTTCGCTGGCACCGTGACTGCGCTGCTCAATCAGCAGCAACTCACAGTCGTTTTCGTGATAAAAGGGTGCGCTGACGCCGAAATCCCGGTTCCAGACGCTGTGCCATCCGTGCACCAGAATCAGCAGGCGCCGGGGATTCTCCGCATGGTACCAGTGCGCCCGGAGGGTCAGTCCCTCGCGGTTGACCAGCGAGACCTCCTCTGTCGGCTGTCTGCGCAGTTGCTCCGCCGCGTGACGCACCTGCTCCGCCTGTTCCGGTTCGCGCTTCTTTCCGGTGCAAAGCCCCGAAATGCGGCTCGCCAGAGGGGATCGGCGCCGGGCGACAATGCTTGTCATCGCGTCGGTATATGCGACGGCGAGTGCCGCCGTTCCCAGCGCCGCTCCCGTCATCCACGCGCCGGCACGCGGTGCGCGGCGGGCTTTCTCGTTCCGTTCTTTTCTCATGCTTCCTGCTCCCCATTACGGCATTCCTCTGCGCAGTCCCGTGCACGGGCACCGTGATAGATACCCAGCAGTCCCAGCGGCACGCCAAGCCGGAGAAACCACTCCGCAAGATGGTAAATCAGCCTGTCATCCACCTTGCCGTCAGTCTGCGGCAGTATGTCTCCCGTCCGCATGGCTTCCGCCAATGCCGCCGCGTACTGCTCGTTGCTCAGATGTACGCAGTACGGCAGGAGCACGCCGTACACCAGCACCGCGACCAGCAGTATCTCGGCGGTTTTCTCACGCTGGTACAGGCGCTTGGCAGGGCAGACGGTGTCCGGCGGCATCCCCACCCGCTCGGCGCGGCAGTAGACGGCGTACTGGAAGAACGCAACGGTCAGAAACGGCAGCATGAAGGATATCTGCCCGCCGATCCACGCGCTGTTCTTGTGCTCTGCCTCCTGAAGATACTCCAGAAACACCGGAATGGTTTTATAGTGCAGATACAGCTCCGCCGCAACCAGCACGGTCATCAGAACGCCAAAACACAGCACCCGTGCCACGCTTGCCGCGCGGGTGCGTCCGGTTTGATTCATCATCAAGGCTCCTCCGCTTTCTGCTTTGCAGGAAACGCCGGTTCAGGGCAGTGCGGCTGACGTGCAGCCGGAGCAATCAGTGTTTCCTTCACTCTTGTACAGTATAACACATTTGCGGCGGTTTGTCCAGTCCCTTCACAAAAATAACACAAAACCGGTGTAATGCCGGGGCTGTTCTCCTCCGCTCCGGCAGAATCACGCGGAAAACCGCCCCCTTCCCGGGCGGGATGAGGGCTGGGCATCTAAAGCGATATCCATGCAATGTAATGTTCCGGCGTCACGGGATGTGCGACCACATCAAATTCCTGCGTGAGTGGGAAATTGTCCACTACCAGCGCTTCGCCGATATCCTGCGCATCACACAGGAAGGACTGGACGGACTCAATTTCTATGCCTGCAACCCCGCCTACGATACGAACTGTCCCGGACAAACCTCCGGCAGGCAGAGCGGAACCCACTGCGGCTGCTCCGGCTGGTAAAGTGAATCCCGAACGGCAATCCCCCGGTGCGCTGTGCCGATGCTCTCCCTTGTCCCCCTAATTCCGGGCAGGCAAACGCATCAGCGGCACCCTGCCGGGTGCCGCTGATGCGTTGCGGAAGCATTTTATTCAGGCTGTCCGGGGACAGCCGCCCGCCGCCGCAGGCAGTCGCCCGCCGCCGTCGGGCGGGGCAGGCAGAGCGTGAACAGCGCGTCGGCACGGCGCGCAAGTTCGGTCTGACGGCAGGCAGGCGCGTCGGCAGGCTTTGTGACCACTGGATGTAGGCAGTCCCCCGCGTGCTGTGCCGACCGGAGACATTTCAAATACCCGCAGCCGCGCCGGTTCGCCGCCAGAAGCGTGGTATAGGCGGGCGCGGCACGAAGGTCGCTGTCCGTCACGCCAGTCACGGCGTACAGCATGGCGCGGCGCAGGCGTGCATCGGTATACAGCCGGGAGCGCAGGGACGCCAGGAATGCGTCAGGGGTGGGTGAATCCAGTGCCGCGCGCACCAGCCTGTGGGAAAGACCGCCTGCCAGCCCGGAGAAGCCGGCTAACCCGTCCGGGTCGGCAAGCCGGAAAAAGGCGTGCAGGAACGGAAGCAGGGCGGAACCGTCGGTGGGCGCCTGCCCGGCGCGGATTGCGTCCAGCCATATATGCAGTGCCCTGTCCGGCATGGTGCCGGTCAGCATGGCGGACAGGCAGTCCGGATCCCCTGCCGCCTCACGCATCAGCAGGCGCAGAGCGCTTGCCGACGGCGCGGACGGGTCGTGCAGGATTTCATCCCGGTAAGCCTGCCCTGCCCTGCATACGGGCAACGGCATTATCCTGTCCCCGGCGGCGTGCACGGCACGGAGGTACTGCATTGCCAGCCTGTCATTGGACGACGGAAATCCGTCCGGGAGCGTCATATCCGACAGCTCCTCCCGCAGCAGCGCGGACAGTGCGGCGGCAGCGCCTTCACCCCCGCGCACCCGCGCGGCAGAGCGGACAGGAAAATCGGGTTTCGCCAGAACTTCCGCCGCCGCCCGCAGAACCGTCATATCGCCGCTTTCGGTGCCGAACGCAAGCATCCCGACTCCCAGCCCGGACAGAACGGACACTCCGGCGTCGGCAAAATGTTCTGCGCTCGCCGCCGACCACGGAAACGGAAGCTCCAGCACAAGATCCGCCCCGCCGCAAAGCGCCGCCTGCGCCCGCAGGTACGGGTCGGCGGCGGCAACTTCGCCGCGCTGAACAAAGCGCCCGCTCATCACGCACACAATGCATCCATCCTCCCCCAACGCGGCACGCGCCGCATCAAGCAGGCGCACGTGCCCGTTGTGAAAGGGATTGAACTCGCAGATAACGCCCGTGGCTGGGGGAAGATTTCTGTGAATCATAACAGCAGCTCCTTGTATGAAAGCGGATTAGAGAAGCGCTGATTTATTCGGCAGCACATCTCCGGCACTACCTCACGTAAGGCTTCACCGCGCAATTCCAATGGTGCAATTGCGCAGTCGGATTTTTCGTCAGACGATACAAAAAGCCGCAGGCTGTAGTGGCGCTACAGCCAAGGGGTTTTGTGAAGTATGACGGGAATGACGCAAGCAAGTGTGCCATGCGCGGATTGTGCGGTGAAGCCTTAAGGCTTCACCGCTGATTGCAGCGCCTCGTAGTCATCACGTCCCATGATGTAGTCGATATAGAAATCGGATTTCTTCTGCAGCTCGTTATTCAGTTGGGACAGCCCGTACTTTTCCGCCAGCGTGGGCGTGGAAGAAAACAGGTTTGCGCCCAGTCCCAGCCGGTCGCCGTCAATGGTAAAGCCAGCCGCCGCCAGCATGGTGGGGTAGAAATCCAGCGCGGTGAAGGAGCGGTTCTTTGTGTTGTCCGTCGTCACGGCGGAATTGAGAATCAGATTGTACCGCCCACGCAGGTCACTGTCGCTCCGGTCGCAGAAGCTGTTGAGCATATTCACGTGGTCGCCGATAATGGCGACGGTGGTATTCTCGTAAAACGGCTGCTGTTTTATCCACTGTACAAACTCCGCAAGGTCACGGGCAGTTGTGGCGTACACATTCTCCACAGTCCTGTCAAACGAGGTCACGCTCCCCTTGCAGCCGTTCTCGGCGTCCGCCGCGTAGGTATATCCGGTGAAGTGCGTATCAATGGTACTGATGAACAGGTGCCACGGCTGATCGGAATCCGCATCCTGCAAGGACAGGAATTTCTTCGCCACGTTAAAGGTATACTCGTCCGAGAATCCCCATTCGTTCTCCTGCGACTCAGGAATCGGCATACTGTAATAGGTTCCGTCGAACATCCGGAAGCGCAGGTTCCGTGGATCAATGATTTCATAGTTCCCGTGGCAGGTAAAATACTCCGCCACGCCGCCGAAGGAAGTACGGCAGCCGGAAAGCAGCACGTTACGGTATCCGAAATCCTGCAGAACATCGCCCAACGAGTACGCACCCTTGAGGAAATTTTGGGAGTGGTAGGAATTATTCATCCCGACAGGCACCTTGAAAGGGATGCCCGCCGTGTTGGCAATCAGCGCGGCGGTCGTCCACGTGCTGCCGTAGGCGTCCTGCGTTCCGCGCGTGCCGCCATCGCTGGCAAAGAATACGGCATCCTTGTCGGAGAGCAGCTGATACAGCTCCGGGATGACCTCGTAATCCCATGCGCCGCCCTGTTCCTTCGTGAACATGGTAGTTTCCAGCGACTCCACCTCAATCACCAGCAGGTTGCGCAGTTTGTCCGGCGCCTTGACCAGATAGTTCGGATACCGGTAATCACGCCAGATATCGTCTCCGGTCTCCGTACCGTCGGCAGATGTGTCAGGCGTAAGCACGGTCACAGTCCCGCGCGGGTCTACATAGTTATCCTTGATGAAGGCAGAAGCACGGAACTGCGCCGCTACAAAAGTATAAACGCCGATCTGCTGAAAGCCGATACCGACAAGAATCACGAACACAGCGGCGGTAAACGCCCATTTGTGCCGGATGGGATACATCTGTATCTCCTTCTCTGTCCCTGTTTTTCCGGATTTGCGCCGGATAGTGCGGCGTTTATGGAAAACGTCGTACTGGAGCAGGAGCAGCAGAGCGATGACGGCAAGGCAGGGCGGGCCGACAATGGCAGCCCCTTTCAGGAACGTATCGGCGCCGGAATCGCCCGCTCCGTGGGTCAGGTAGAACCACAGCTCTTCCAGCTTTTCGTTGGGGTATACCGCATGCAGGTATATCGCCGCGCCGCAGGCAACCACCGCCAGAACGGTGACAAACACATGCAGGCAGGTCAGCACAACGCGCCGCGCAGACCGCTTTTTCCGCACTGCGGGGGTGCTGTTTTCCGGACAGCTGTCCGGGACATTGGTGTTTTTCGGTTCCAAGGAATATCCTCCTTTTTTGTTCGGAAAACGCTAAAATGAGGCAGTACAGATCCGGTACAGTTTTTCGCTGTTGCAGACGGAAAAAGATGTGCCGGAGATGTGCTGCCGCATAAATCAGCGCTTCCTTTGATTATGCACGGTCATACAGTGACACGCCGCTGCTGTCCTGCCGGCACCTGTGTTTGCCGTCAAAACCGCCGTTTATCAGCGCGCCTTGGTCGCAATTTCGCGCAGGGCGTTCAGCATGAACTCCTCTGCGGGTACATCGTTCGTCACCTCGCCCTTGCGGGAACGGACCGATACGGTTCCGGCGGCGACTTCCTTGCCGCCGACCACCAGCATATACGGAATCTTCTCCTGCTGTGCGGCGCGGATTTTGTATCCGATGGTGTTGTTGCTTCTGTCAACCTCAACGCGCATACCGGCGGCGGCGTACTTGTCCGCCAGCTCCTGCGCGTAGGCAAGCTCGCTCTCGCCCATCGGCAGGACGCGCACCTGCACGGGCGCCATCCACATCGGCAGAGCGCCGGCGTAAGTCTCCAGCAGGTAGGCAAGCGTCCGCTCGTAACAGCCGAGCGAGGTACGGTGGATGATATACGGATACTTCTCCTGTCCGTCGGAATCCACGTAGGTCATGCCGAAGCGCTTTGCCAGCAGCAGGTCAATCTGAATCGTGACCAGCGTGTCCTCCTTGCCGTAGACGTTGCGGTACTGGATATCCAGCTTGGGTCCGTAGAATGCCGCCTCGTCGATGCCGACCGTGTACTGGACATCGAGATCCTTCAGAATCTTCGCCATGAGTGCCTGCGCTTCCTCCCACTGCTCCGCCGTGCCCTCGTACTTATTCTTCGGGTTGGCGGGATCCCACTGCGAGAAGCGGAAGGTGCATTTATCCAGCAGCCCGACCGTGCCCAGGCAGTACTTGGCAAGTTCCAGGCAGCCGCGGAACTCGTCCTCCAGCTGATCCGGCTTGAGAATGTAGTGTCCCTCCGAAATCGTGAACTGGCGCACACGGATAAGTCCGTGCATTTCGCCGGAGTCCTCGTTGCGGAACAGCGTAGAGGTTTCGGTCAGCCGCATTGGCAGGTCGCGGTAGGAGCGCTTCTTGTTCAGGTACACCTGATACTGGAAGGGGCAGGTCATCGGGCGCAGGGCAAAGCATTCCTTGGTTTCGTCGTACGGGTCGCCCAGCACGAACATACCGTCCAGATAATGATCCCAGTGACCGGAGATTTTGTAGAGCTCCCGCTTTGCCATCAGGGGCGTTTTGGTCAGCAGGCATCCGCGCGCCTGCTCGACATCCTCGACCCAGCGCTGGAGCGTCTGGATGACCCGCGCACCCTTGGGCAGGAGGACAGGCAGTCCCTGACCCACCACATCCACCGTGGTGAAATACTCAAGCTCGCGTCCGATCTTGTTGTGGTCGCGGCGCTTGGCGTCCTCCACGGCGGCAAGGTAGTCGCTCAGTTCCTCCTTGGTCGGGAAAGCCGTACCGTACACGCGCTGCAGCATCTTGTTCTTCTGGTCGCCCTTCCAGTACGCGCCGGTGCACTGCGTCAGCTTGAACGCCTTGACGGCGCCGGTCGAGAACAGGTGCGGTCCGACGCACAGGTCGGTAAATTCGCCCTGCCGGTAAAAGCTGATGACCTCGCCCTCCGGCAGTTCCTCAATCAGCTGTACCTTGTACGGTTCGCCGCGCTCCTGCATGAAGGCAACCGCCTCGGCGCGGGGCAGTTCGAAGCGCTCGATTTTCTCGTTTTCCTTGACAATCTTCTTCATCTCTGCCTCGATATTCCGGAGAATGTCGGGCGTGAAGGACACATCGCTGTCAAAATCGTAGTAGAAGCCGTTTTCGATAGCGGGACCGATGGTCAGCTTAGTCTCCGGATACAGGCGCTTGACTGCCTGCGCCAGAATATGCGACGCGGTGTGGCGGAAAACGTGCTTCCCGTCCTCGTCCGCAAAGGTCAGCAGTTCCACGTCGGCATCCCCGTCCAGCAGCTGCGTCAGGGCACAGAGTTTGCCGTTCACGTGTGCTGCAAGAACGGCGCGGGAAATCAGACCCGCGGCGGCGGCAGCGTCGTAAACCGACAGCGGCGCGTCAAATTCCATTTGTACAGATCCAAAACTGATTTTCATGACTTTCTGTTCGCTCCTTTGTTTCATCCTGTTTCGGAAATATCAAAACCCCGGAGAGCGCTGCCTTGCGGCAGCGTTCTCCGGGGTGCATGATTCACGGTCCCGGCATCGCCGCAGAAAGGGGGATGTCAGACTGCACCATACACGGTTCCACCCGAAGGTTTCACTCGTATGCGGTTTTACATATGGAGGCAGCAGGCAGACTGCCTGTTCTCCGTCCGTGCGGGCGGTACACGACCGGTGCATCCTGCGGGAAGGCTCTCAGCCGGGAACAAGGTTCCCTGCCCTCCTCTCTGTGCGCCGCAAATCCGGTCGGCTTATTCCGCGCGGGGACACCGCGCAACGCGGCTGTCCGTGCTGTTGTTCTCTTTGGTTGGCTCCGCTCCTGCGCGGCTCACACGTGCTTCTTCCTCTTTCTGTTGTATTCGGAGCGGGGGTTGAGGATGTCGCGCCAATCCAGATCGCCGCGATCCAGTGCCATAATCAGCACTTCCGCCGTGGCAATATTGGTCGCCACCGGGATATTATACATATCGCACATCCGCTGCAGCTCGTTATCCGACTCGTTGTAGGCGGAAGGTCTGGTATCGCGGAAGTACAGGAGCACGTCAATCTCGTTGTACGCAATGCGGGAAGCAATCTGCTGTTCCCCGCCCTGTTCGCCGGTCAGCAACCGCTCAATCTGAAGGCCGGTCGCTTCGGAAATATACTTCGCCGTCGTACTGGTGGCACACAGATTATGTTTGCTCAGAACACCACAGTAAGCAATGCAGAACTGTGTCATAAGCTCCATCTTCATGTCATGTGCGATAATAGCAATTTCCATTGGCAAACCCCTCTTTCCGTCCCAAGACAATCTTCCGTGCACCCTTGCGGACGCTCTCCGCAGAGTGGGCATACTCCCACCCTTGCGTGTATTATAGCATAAGTGTCGCCCATTGTCAATAATATATACAAAAAAAATTTGTGTATCTGCTTCTTTGTGGAAAAGGGAACTTGCATTTTTCAAGCGTTTCCAGTATAATAGTAGCACATCGTCCTATCACCTGTTATCCGTCTCAGCCGGAGCCGGAACGGGACAATAACCGGAAAGGAAGTAGTAACATGGTCATGAATGAATGGATTCGCAGTACCGACCGGTGCCTGACGGCGCACGATCCGGAGATTGCCGCCGCTGTGCGGGCGGAGCTTGCCCGTGAGCAGGACGGGCTGGAACTAATCGCGTCGGAGAACGTCGTCTCGGAGGCAGTGCTTGCCGCCGCCGGAAGCGTTCTTACGAACAAGTATGCCGAGGGATACCCCGCACACCGGTACTACGGAGGCTGTGCCTGCGTGGACGTGGTGGAAAATCTGGCAATCGAGCGTGCCAAGGCACTGTTCGGCGCCGCCTATGCCAACGTACAGCCCCACTCCGGTTCGCAGGCGAACACCGCCGTGTACGTCGCGCTCCTGCACGCAGGCGACACGGTTATGGGCATGAGCCTTGCTGACGGCGGACATCTGACGCACGGAAGCCCCGTCAACCTTTCCGGTCTGTACTACCGCTTCGCTTCCTATGGTGTTGATCCCGTCACGCACCGCATTGACTATGACAAGCTTGAAGCGCAGGCGAAGGAAGTCCGTCCGAAGCTGATTGTCGCCGGCGCATCGGCATATCCCCGCGTCATCGACTTCCCGCGTCTGGCTGAGATTGCGCACGGCGTCGGTGCCCTGCTGATGGTGGATATGGCGCATATTGCGGGTCTGGTCGCCGCCGGAGAGCATCCGTCCCCCCTGCCCTTTGCGGACGTCGTTACCACGACCACGCACAAAACCCTGCGCGGTCCGCGCGGCGGTCTGATTCTGACCAACAGCGAGGACATTGCCAAAAAGGTGAACAAAGCCATTTTCCCCGGCATTCAGGGCGGTCCGCTGGAGCACATCATCGCCGCCAAGGCGGTCTGCTTCGGGGAGGCGCTCAAGCCCGAATTCCGGGACTACCAGCACCGCATCGTCTGCAACGCCCGTGCGCTGGCGGATGCACTGCTGACCGAGGGCTTTGACCTCGTGTCCGGCGGCACCGACAACCACCTGATGCTGGTTGACCTGCGCCCGATGGGTGTCACCGGCAAGGAGATGGAGCGGCGGCTGGACGAGGTGCACATCACGGTCAACAAGAATGCCATCCCCAATGACCCCGAGAAGCCCTTTGTGACCTCCGGCATTCGGGTCGGCACGCCCGCCGTCACCACGCGCGGTCTGACCGAAGCGGACATGAAAACGGTCGCGCATCTCATCAAGCTCACCGCATCCGACTTTGAAGCCAGCGCCGAGGATTGCCGCCGCACGGTCGAGGAACTGTGCAGCAAGTATCCGCTGTATTCCTAAGACACCAACACTGGAAATACGTAGCGAAGCCTTGCGGCTTCCGCCGTTACGCCCCTCCCTGCCGGGAGGGGCGTTTCCTTTTGCGCTTCACCGGTCACAGAGCCGTATCCGGCAGCAAAACTGCCGCCGGGCGCGTGGGTGCACATTGCACGACAGCTTGGCATCCCGTTCGACCGTGCCGCCAACGACCGCCTGCGGGTGTCAGCTGCGCGGAAAGTCTGGAAAGGCTGCTGGCGCTCAGGTCCGATATTATCCTGATCGACAAAGAAAAAGCCATCCTCGGCGAGCAGAAGAACAGCCTGTACCGGGCAAGTCCGGAGAACCCGACCGCGGCGGGTGTCGTATTGGAGCAGCTGACAGACCTCCCACGCTTGAACTATTCAGCAGGCAATAGAGGCAAGCTGCCGGAACTGCCGGGCAGTCCCCATCTGCGGATGCCAAAAAGCGCTCTCTTCCGACAGGAAAAGAGCGCTTCTGACAGCAGGGACGCATCCCGCTCCCCTTCCCCCGGGGCGCGGGATGCGGAAACACATGGGCGGAAATTACTTGATCTCGACGGTAGCGCCGGCTGCAACCAGCTGCTCCTTGAGCTTCTCGGCATCTTCCTTGGAAATGCCCTCCTTGACGTTCTTCGGGCAACCCTCGACCAGGTCCTTTGCTTCCTTCAGACCCAGGCCGGTGATCTCGCGGATAACCTTGATAACGCCCAGCTTCTTGTCGCCGAAACCGGTCAGAACCACGTCAAACTCGGTCTTCTCCTCAGCGGCAGGAGCGGCAGCGGCAGCAGCGCCGCCGGCAACAGCAACGGGAGCGGCAGCGGAAACGCCGAACTCCTCCTCGACAGCCTTGACCAGCTCATTGAGCTCCAGAATGGTCAGACCCTTGATCTCCTCAACAATAGCGGTAATCTTCTCGCTAGCCATTTCAATATACCTCCTGAAATGTGATATTTTGGTTATGAATGCCCCGGACAGCGGTCAGCGCCGGAGCGCTTTTCTGTCAGACCGACACGGCGGACGAAACCACCGATCGGGCAACAGCGGACATTACGCCTCGGCAGGAGCCTCGGCAGCGGGAGCGGTCTCCTCGGCGGGAGCCTCCAGCTTCTCGGCAACAGCCTTGACAGCGTATGCGAACTTGTAGAGCGGGGACTGGATGCTGCCCAGGAACTTGGCAATCAGCACTTCCTTTGCAGGAATTGCAGCCAGCTCCTTGACACCGTCGGCGTCCAGAACCTCACCGTCTACATATCCGGCAAGAATCTGGAAGGACTCGATCTTCTCGTCGTACTCCTTCAGGATTCTGGCGGGCGCGATGGGGTCGGACTCGCTGATGGCGATGGCGGTCATACCGCTCAGGTTCGCCTTCAGTGCGCCGTAGCCGCACTCCTCGCAGGCGCGTCCGGTCATGGTGTTCTTGACGACCATGTACTTGACGCCTGCCTCACGCAGAGCCTTCCGCATTGCGGTGTCCTTCTCCACAGTGATACCCTGATAGTTCACGATGACACCGGAAGCGGACGCCTTGATGAGAGCGGCAAGGTCGGCAACGACCTTCGCCTTCTGCTCCAGAATAGCATTACTCGGCATTTTGTATTTCACCTCCCATATGAATGTTGCGCCGCGTTGACCGCAACGGGCTGCGCGGCAAAAGAAAAATCCTTCACCCGTTCCGGCAGACGCCAACCGAGGAAGGACACAACACGGCAGTCCCCTCCCGGGGAACGTACCGACTATGACTCCTCGGCAGGGAAGCGTTCGCTTTTACGGGAACCTGCTGTCTTAAGATGATTGGTATGCGGACGGAAACCCGCCGCAAAACATCGGTATTATAGCACAGTCCGGCGCAGATGTCAAGGGGTTTCGGCAGAAATTTTCCGTTTTCGGGCAATTATTTTGTCATTCGATTCGTGCCGGCAATGATTACAGCCTGTCCCAGTCAATTTTCCTGCCCTTGAAGTAATACTCCCTGTCATGCTCGTTTACTTCCCGCAATACTCTGCACGGATTACCGACAGCCACAACGCAGGACGGCAAATCTTTTGTCACGACGCTTCCGGCACCGACTACAACATTGTCGCCGATGGTAATACCGGGAAGGATGATTGCCCCCGCACCGATCCAGCAGTTCTTCCCGATGTGAAC
This sequence comes from bacterium, assembly GCA_963643175.1. Classification (GTDB taxonomy): domain Bacteria; phylum Bacillota; class Clostridia; order Oscillospirales; family CAG-272; genus CAMEON01. The sequence goes on along the minus strand of CAVIJF010000002.1, from coordinate 133,890 downwards.
GGGTGCATTGTACTGATACCCCTTCTCCCGCAGCTCCGGCAGAATCGGATGTCCTGCGGTCGCAATGGTGACGTTCGGACCGAACATGGTAGAATCGCCCACGTAGATGTGCGTGTCATCGACGCAGGTCAGGTTGAAATTCGCATAGACATTTTTTCCGAAATGCACATGGGCACCGCCGAAGTTGGAGTGAAAAGGAGGCTCGATGTAACATCCTTCCCCGATTTCCGCAAACATCTCCTTCAGCATAGCCTGTCTCTTTGCAAATTCGGTCGGACGTGTCTGATTGAATTCGTAAAGCCGGTCAAGACATTGTATCTGCACTTCCATAATCTCGCGGTCACTGGGAAGATACAGTTCGCCCGTGTGCATTCTTTCCTTCATCGTACTCATTTTGCGTTCTCCTTTGCAGTAAGGTCTTTGATCCATTTCCTGCCCTTTCTTGGTTTTCTCTATTATACCTTATCTTGCGGAAAATTGCAAGATATGGAGGTGACCCTGTTTTATCGGACACGGGAAACGAGCTTTTTTCCGATTGACTTTTCATGCTTAATTTGCTATAATAGTCATGCATATATTGGATTGAGGAGGAATTTCATGTCACATTATTACGAGGCCAATCCGATTATGGGTGCGGTTGGCAACGAGGTAGCCGGCGCCGGCGGCGGCAAGACGTATCCCGGCGCGGTGCTGCCCTTTGGTATGGTTCAGTTGAGTCCCGATACTATCACCGGCGGTGACAACGGTGCCGGTTACAGCTACGGTCACCCGACCATCGAAGGGTTTTCCTTTGTCCATTTAAGCGGCGTCGGCTGGTACGGTGAATTCGGCAACCTTCAGACTATGCCGATTTCCGGCTCGCGCCGTTATTTCAGCGGAACTAACGAATATGCACGCAAGCCGATCGGCGAAAAGGGTTGGGAATCCCATTTTGATCACGCAGCGGAAATCGCCCATCCCGGGTACTATGCCGTGGAATTGACGGACTGCCGCATATTGACAGAAGCTGTGGCCGCACGGCACACCGGCGCATTGAGGTTTACCTATCATAATGGCGGAGAAAGCCACATCGCCATTGATCTCTATCGGAGAATCGGCGGCCATTCCGATGAGCAGCACCTTTCCGTTCTGGACAATCAGAATCTGGAAGCCAGAATTCTCTGTACGCCAAAAGGCGGCGGTTGGGGGCACGGCAATGGTAATGCCCTTTACGAGCTGCATTTCGTCATTCACCTGACGTCCCCCATGAAAAGTTGGGCTTTCTGGAACGAAGGCGAGGTCTTTGAATCCGTTTCTGAAATGGACGGAACTTCTTTGGGTTTCATAGCCGATTTTGATTTAAAACCGGAAGAATCCGTGGAAATGCATGCGTCACTTTCCTTCGTGGACATTCAGGGCGCGCGCAACAATTTTGCCCTCGAGGATGCACCGTTTGAAGCCCTTCGAAAACGCGCAGAGGCGGAATGGACGGAGGCACTCGATCTGATCGACGCGGAAGGCGGTTCAGACCGCGATCGCGAGGTGTTCTATTCCTCCCTGTATCATGTGCTGCTCGATCCCCGGGATTTTTCCGACTGTGACGGTCGTTTTCGCATCGCGATGGGTGCGCCGGAACGTGCCGAAAACTTCACATTCCGCACGATTTTCAGCGGTTGGGATGTATTCCGCAGTGCCTTCCCTCTGTTTTCCATCGTCCGGCCGGACGTGGTACGCGATGAAATTCGCTCATTGATGGGAATTTCCGAGAAAAACGACGGTGCAATGTTTCCGCGGTGGGAAATTGTGGGCATTGAATCCGGATGCATGGTAGGCAATCCCGGTACCAATGTGCTCTCTGACGCTTTCATGAAGGATTTAAGCGGTTTCGATGCCGAACGTGCCTATCAAATCGTCCGCCGCTGGTGGCTGGGAGATCGCGAAAATCAGGGTGAACTACGCGATTTCAACCGTTTGGGCTATTTTCCGGGTGACATTTCGCAGACCATGGAATACGCGTTCACCGCATGGTGTCTGTATCGCATGGCCGAAAAGCTCGGTCACGAAGCGGATGCGAAAGTCTTTTACAAGCGTTCCCGGAATTACAAGCTCCTCTACAATTCTGAAAACGGCTGGATGAATCGTCGCGACAAGAGTGGAAACTTCCTCCCCTTCTCCTCCAAATACGATGAGCGCGGCTGTGTGGAAAGCAATGTGTATCAGCAGATCTGGTTCGTGCCGCATGATGTGCGGGGTCTACGGGAATTGATGGGCGAAGATCGCTTTGCTGCGGAGCTGGACGCCTTTTTCGCCGGCGCAAATCTCTCGGCTTTCTGGAACGACAATTACAATCACTCGAACGAACCCGTGCACACAGTGCCGCACCTGTTCAACCGCATCGGTCAATCGGAAAAGACGCAATACTGGGTGCGCCGCATTCAGCACGAGGCGTATCGGCCTGGTCCGTACGGCTATTGCGGCAATGAGGATGTCGGACAGATGTCCGCGTGGTTTGTATTGACTGCCATGGGGCTGCATCAAAGCACGCTGGCCAGCAACCGCTTTAATCTGAATACTCCGCTTTTTAGCAGAATCGCATTGAAGCTCGATCCAACGCAACACCCCTGCAGGGTGAGCGGGACGCTTGAAATTTGCACGGATTGTAATCCGATTGAGAATCCGTATATCGATCACGTGGAGGTCAACGGAAAGCTTGTAGACCGTCGCTGGCTTTTTTGGGACGAAATCGTCAACGGCGGAACCATTCTGTTCCATCTGACACAGAAAAACAGCCTGAATCTTTGATGAAGAAAGAGGTGCCCGTTTCAAATGCGGACACCTCTATTTCATGTTTCCGATTGGGTAACTTCCACGATTGATATAATCCGATATCGCAACAAACCCTTGACCGACGAACAGAAGCAGAACAACCGCCGGAAGTCT
>CAVIJF010000002.1:78391-130961 GCA_963643175.1 bacterium | reverse complement strand
CTTTATGACTATGTCCATGAACGGTCTGACCGTGCGTTCCATAGGCATTAAGCGTGCCGCACTCAATAACGGACTGACAAATTTGGTGTACAATCTTTGTCGCTACTCAATTATAAGTTGAAAGGAGACTAATTTCGTGAGTCCGAGTCCGGACACAGCATCGAAAAGGGCAAAAGGGATCTATGAAACTCCGAAAAATGCAGGGGAGAAAAAACGGGAGAAATCTCTCGAAATCTCCCGTTTTCTCGTTTTTCCTCGCTCGGATCTAAATTGACTTGTCATCATGGCTGGGGTGGCCGGATTCGGACCGACGCGTGCGGGAGTCAAAGTCCCGTGCCTTACCGCTTGGCTACACCCCAATAACAACGCTGTCATTGTACCACAGTCTGACGGCTTTGTCAAGATTTTTTTGCGGAGCAAATCTGCCGGCCGCAACGGTCGCACCGCGCCTACACTTCAATGACCGTAAGCTCACACGGATTGAACAGGCGCGGAATCGGCGCAACGGTATTGGACAGCCCGCGCGAAATGACCAGCCGTCCCTCGTGGACACCACCCGTATACTTGGGAAACAAGCCCTGATCCGGTGCGAACACGCCCCGCCCGAACAGGCGCCACTGCCCTCCGTGCGCGTGCCCCGCGACAAACAGGTCAATGGGATACTCGCGCAGGTAGCGGTCAAAATACTCCGGCTGGTGACAAAGCAGAATCCGGTATCCGGGCGTCCGGCAGAATCCGTCCAGCCAGCCGTAATCCGGCACCCGTCCGGGATTGAGCAGTCCGGAACGGATGCCGCCCACGACCAGCCCGTGATAGACCGTATAATCCTGATCCAGCAGAATCGCGCCGCTCGCCCGGATGGCGTCCACCCAATGCGGGCAGACTGTCGGCGGATCCGCCGGATTCTGTTCCGCCTTTTTCAGATTGATGTGTCCCGCACCGATTTCGTGATTCCCCCACGAATAGAAGGTCGGCGCAAGTGCAGCTGCTTCGGCAAGGAAGCCAAGTCCCGGACGGACAGGCTTACCTATGCCGTCCGTCTGTACGGTCAAATCCTCGGTCAGGTCACCCGGAATCAGGATAACATCCGGCTCGATGCGGCGCAGGACATCCATGAGCCTGCGGTAGGGCGCGTCATGCAGGTCAGCGACTACGGCGGCACGGAAACGGACGCCGGGATGCCGTTTTTCCCAGCCGGTATCAGGTTCAGCGGTGCCGCAGGGCAGCCGCCGGTACGTAATCTGCATCAAAGAACTCCTTTGGAACTTTAGGGAATCGCTGATTTATCCGGCGCTTCCTCCGGGTGCCGATTGATCCGCACAGTGCGCACGGTGCACACAACGACGCACCAACGCGCTGACACCCCAGAGCAGGCACAGCCCCAGCAGGGCGCCGCAGAAGTCAATCAGCACATCCACCACGGACGCGCCGCGGCTTGAGAATATCTGATGAAATTCATCTGTGGATGCGTACAGCAGGCAGAATGCCGCCGGAACGCCCCAGCGGAAAGCAGGACGCTGCCAGTTTCTGTCCTCCCACGCCACCAGCAGGGCGCCGGTCAGAACAGCAAGCAGGGCATACTCCGTCATATGCGCCAACTTGCGAACCGGGACGCCCAGCTGCTTCACGATCTGTGTCTGCTCCTCGGCGGGGCGTTTTTCGTAATCCGGGACAACGATGGGGGCTATGTGCTCCGTTATCTTTCCGCTCCGGTCGCCGGACTGCGTCTGGTTCTCGCTTGAAAACAGGAAAATCATGACCATCGTGGCAAGAATGCCCAGAAACAGCAGGGCGCACACGGTCAGCCTCGCTGGGGAGCGGTGTATGCGGGGACGCCGCACGGGAACATCTTCGGGAAGGGGAAGATTCATGGAAACAGGCTCTCCTCTCGCAATTATCAATTATAATTCTCGACTTCAACTCGCAACTGCCGGTTTTCAGCGGGCAGTTGCGTGCCCGGATGCCGCCTCGCTTCCGGTTTCCGTCATGTGCCGCCGGCAGACGGCACACAGTGCCGTTTTGCCTGCTGCGGCGGCATCCGCCGGGCTGCCGCTCCGGACGTTCTCCGAGCGGCTGATGTGGTAGCAGCTCCGATCGGTATGCGCGACCGATCCGCCGTCCAGCCAGTACACTTCCCCCGCATATGCCGCCAGGGCAGGGTCAACGGCGGGCGGTTGAGTATCCGGCTCTGCCGGATCCGTAAAAACAGATGCGGATATTTCCCGCAGCTTTTCGGGTGTCAGAAGCTCGCCGCCGGTGAATCCGTCCGGGTTCCGGCTGCAACCGACGAGCAGGAGGACAGCGAGCGCCATCACGGCGCCGGGCAGAAGGCGGCGGATGCGTGCCCGCCTGTGTGCGGACTGTTGCAGGATGTCCATTCCGGCGTCTCCTTTCCTTTCTGCTCCGATTGCAATAGATGTGTGTATTATACCATGCTCCGGAAGGAAAGTCAAGGTTAGATTGCGCTTTTTTTCGTCCTGCTTCGGCGCGCTTTGCGTGGGTTGCTTCTTCCCTTCCCCGGAGGCAGACCGATTTCCTGCGTTGCCGGGTTTTTGCGGGGTTTCCAGCACCGGGAGGGGGTGCCTGCGCCCTGCCATCGCCGGCTCGACCTGCCCTTTCATAAATCTTTTGTCCCTATCCCCCCCGACCCCTTCCACTGCGGGGAAGGGGGGGCTTTTTTAGCTTTCTTTTGCAAGGGGCTTCGCCCCTTGCAACCCCGCATCTACGCCAGAGCGATACTGCGTGCCGGGAGGCAAGCAGTACCGGAAGGGGCGTCTGCGCCCAGCGTTTCCGGCTAACTCTGTAGTTTCCGGTACCGGATGGGGGCTTAGCCCCTTACATCAGAAAAGCCGACAACGCCGGGACAAGCGCCTCTGAAAATCGCCGGAGCAGAACCGCGACCCGTGCTCCGAAGCGCGAAACAGAAATCCCCCGACTGAACGCAAATGCGAAAACCCCTTGACAACCGCACGCATCGTGTGTATAATATAGCTGTAAAAATCTTGTTGAAAAGGATGTTTGTTCCGATGACAATTTACGACGAGCTGGTAGCGCGCGGACTGATTGCCCAGGTTACCAACGAGGAAGAAATCAAGACAATGATCAATGCCGGCAAAGCCACTTTCTACATCGGCTTTGACTGCACAGCCGACAGCCTGACCGCCGGACATTTCATGGCACTGACACTCATGAAGCGGCTGCAGATGGCGGGAAATAAGCCGATTGCCCTTATCGGCGGCGGCACGACCCTGATCGGCGACCCCTCCGGCAGAACCGATATGCGCCGGATGCTCACGCGCGAGGACATCAATCACAACGCGGAATGCTTCAGGCGGCAGATGGAACGCTTCATCGAATTCGGCGACGGCAAGGCACTGATGCTCAACAACGCGGACTGGCTGCTGAACCTCAACTACATAGACCTGCTCCGCGAGGTCGGCGCCTGCTTCTCGGTCAACAATATGCTGCGTGCCGAATGCTACAAGCAGCGCATGGAGAAGGGGCTTTCCTTCTTTGAATTTAACTATATGATTATGCAGTCCTACGACTTCTACTACCTGTTCCAGCACTACGGCTGCAATATGCAGTTCGGCGGGGACGACCAGTGGTCGAATATGCTGGGCGGAACCGAGCTGATCCGCCGCAAGCTCGGCAAGGACGCTCATGCCATGACCATCACCCTGCTGACGGACAGTCAGGGCAAGAAGATGGGCAAGACCGCAGGGAATGCCGTCTGGCTTGACCCCAACAAGACCGCCCCCTACGATTTCTACCAGTACTGGCGCAATGTGGACGATGCGGACGTACTCAAATGTATCCGGATGCTGACCTTCCTGCCGCTGGATCAGATTGAGGAAATGGCTCACTGGGAGGGCGCCCAGCTCAACCGGGCAAAGGAAATTCTGGCGTATGAACTGACCCGTATGGTGCACGGCGACGAGGAAGCAGAGAAAGCACAGGCGGGTGCGCGGGCGCTGTTCAGTGCCGGTGCGGATGCCGAGGTTCCGACGCTGACCCTGCACGCCGAGGATTACCGGGACGGCAGCATCGGTCTGCCCGCCCTGCTTGTCAAGGCGGGATTTGCCAAGTCCACCTCCGAGGCACGCACTGCCATCACGCAGGGCGGCGTAACGCTGGACGGTGAGAAAATAACCGACGTCAAAGCCTCCCTCACGCCCGCAGATTTTGCGGAGGGAAAACTGCTCCGCAAGGGCAAAAAGAACTATATCAAGGTCGTGAACGGGTAATGGAGCAGGCTAAAATCGACCGCATCAACGAACTTGCCCGCAAGGCAAAATCCGGACAGCCGCTAACGGCGGAGGAACTGGCGGAGCGGGAGACACTGCGGGCGGAGTACCTGCAGGCGGTGCGGACGCATATGGCAAACGTGCTGAACCACACCGTGATTCAGTATCCGGACGGTCGGCGGGAGAAGGTTCGTCCCAAGGCGGCGCCCGCCACCGCGCCGGAAAACCCGGAGGATAAGCTGACCCGTGCGGCGCTCATGCCCGGCGGCGAGCCGCTGTGTCTGGCTTCGGACAGCGTAGCGGCAACCGAGCGGCAGGGGGCGGCGCTGGCGCGGCTGTTTGAGGCATCGGTCGGCACCGATGACCCCCTGCCTCCGTTCGTGGCACTGTACGGGGATTTGGGCGCGGGCAAGACCGCCTTTGTGCGCGGATTCGCGTCCGTGCTGGCGCCTGGCGTGGCGGTGCGTTCGCCCACCTTCGCGCTGGTCAACGAGTACCGTGCACCGGAGCATCCGCCGCTTTTCCATTTTGATATGTACCGCATCGGCTCGGAGGACGAGCTGTACTCCATAGGCTACGAGGACTACCTTGACCGGGGTATCTGTCTCTGCGAGTGGAGCGAAAATATCCCGGACGCCCTGCCCGCCGCGCGGGTGGAAGTGCGCATAGAAAAGGACGCAGCGCATCCGGGCAGGCGCACCGTGTCGGTGTGCGTGAAGGGGGATCCTGTATGCTGATTCTGGCATTGGATTCCGCGGCGCTGTCCGGCTCGGTCGCACTGTGTGAGGACGAGACATTGATTGCCGAGAACGTTGTCTGCACGGGGCACACGCATTCCGAGACGCTGCTTCCCATGGTCGAGGCTGTCCTGCGGGCAGCGGGACGGCAGGTGCGGGAGGTCGGGCTGTTCGCCTGCACGGCGGGTCCCGGCTCCTTTACCGGCGTGCGCATCGGGGCGGCGACCGTGAAGGGACTTGCCTTCGGTCGGGGCGTCCCCTGCATCGGCGTATCCACGCCGGAGGCGTTGGCAGAGAACGGAACGGCTCTCGCCGCCGCGACCGGCGGATTGCTCTGCCCAGTCATGAACGCCCGCCGTGAGCAGGTGTTCAACGCAATGTTTGAGATACGGGACGGACAGGCGCACCGCCTGTGCGCCGACCGCGCACTGCCCATGGTAGAGCTGGGGCACGAACTGGCGGAGAACGCCGCCTATGCGGGTCGTCCTGTCCTGCTGACCGGCGACGGCGCCGCCATGACGGCGCGGGTATTGGCGGATATTCTGCCTGCCGGACGCGTTGTCTGCCTGCCGGAGCGTGACAGCCGCGTCAGCGCCTATCACGTGGCGCAGTGCGCTCTGCGCGCGTGGCGCGCCGGTGTCCGCACAACAGATGCGGAGCTGGCACCGGTTTACCTGCGGATGTCGCAGGCGGAACGCACCCGGTCGGAAAAGCTGCATCAAAATTCTGAGGAAACGGGTGAACGGACATGAAAACGGAGAAAATTATCATCGGCTGCGACCACGGAGGTCTGCACCTCAAAAACGCTGTCATCGCGCATCTGGTGGAGGCTGGCGTTTCGGTTGAGGACGTCGGCACGTATACGGAGGATTCCTGCAATTATCCGGAGTACGCCGACCGCGTGTGCAGAAAAATACAGGACGGAAGCTATACGTTGGGAATTCTGATTTGCGGCACCGGAATCGGTATGTCCATGGCAGCGAACAAGCACGCCGGAATCCGTGCCGCCGCCTGCGAGAATACCTTTTCCGCACGGATGACCCGGATGCACAACAACGCCAATGTGCTGTGCATGGGGGAGCGTGTCATCGGTCCCGGACTTGCCTGCGATATGGTGGATCTGTTTATTTCCACCGACTATGCGGGCGGACGGCATGAGGCGCGTATAGCCATGCTGGATGCGCTGGATCAGGCAAAGAGCGCACAATAACCATAAAACGGAGGGAGAGTGGCTTATGAGCAGACAGAAAGAGGAAAAATCCCGGTCGGAGAGCAAAGTCCCCTTCACGACGCGCCTTGCCGACGTGTTCCGTGCGGTTGCCGGCAAGCCCACACCGCACAACTTCACATCGGCTGTCATCTGCGCGGCGGGAAGCTCGACCCGGATGGGCGGCGACACCACCAAGCAGTTTTTGGAGCTGGACGGCATCCCGGTGATTGTCCGCACTCTGCAGGCATATCAGGAAGCGTCCTGCATCCATGAGATTGTGGTCGTGGCAAAGGCGGACGAAATCCCTCTGTATGAGGGTCTGAAGGAAAAATACGGCTTGTCCAAGCTTGCCAAGGTCATCCCCGGCGGGGAAACGCGGCAGGAATCCTCCCGGCTCGGATCGGATGAAATCAACACCAAAGCAAAGTATATCGCGGTCGCGGACGGCGCACGCTGCCTGACCACGCCCGCCGAGATTGACCGGGTGTGCCATGCCGCGTACCAGTGGGAGGCGGCTTCCGCCGGCGTTCCGGCAACCGATACGGTCAAGGTAGTGGATACGTCGCGGTTCGTGGAATCCACCACGGAGCGCGGGCGCACCTGGCTGGCGCAGACCCCGCAGGTTTTCCGCGTTCCGATCTACCGCGCGGCAGCATATGCCTGCCGGGACGAGGGGTTCCGGGCGTCGGACGATAACGCCATGGTGGAGCACCTGCACATTCCCGTACGGATGGTGCAGACGCACCGGGAGAATATCAAAATCACCGAGCCGATGGATCTGATACTGGCGCAGGCAGTATTGCAGGCGCGCCGTGCCGCCGCCGAACGCGGCGAAACGGACAGCCTGCCGGAGGACGGGGACGCCCCTGTGGACGCACCGGGGTCGGAGAGTCGCGCATGAGAATCGGTCACGGGTACGACGTCCACCGGCTGACACCCGGACGGCGTCTGGTGCTGGGCGGCGTGGAGATACCGTATGAGCGGGGACTGTTGGGTCACAGCGATGCGGACGTTCTGCTCCATGCGGTCATGGACGCCGTGCTGGGCGCACTGGCGGCGGGGGATATCGGAAAACTGTTTCCCGACCGCGACCCCGCCTATGAGGGCGCCGACAGCTGGGAGCTGACCCGCCGCGTGGCGGAGGTCATGTTGGAAAAGGGATACCGCATCGGCAACGTGGATGCGACGGTGGTAGCGCAGGCGCCAAAGCTGGCGCCCTACATCCCCGCCATGCGGGCGCGTATTGCCGGGGCGCTGGACACGGAGATCGGACGCATCAGCGTCAAGGCGACCACCGAGGAGCATCTGGGCTTTACCGGAGCCGGCGAGGGCATCGCCGCTCATGCGGTCTGCCTGCTGGAGGAATTGCCGGTTCCGATGTGACCGGACAACCGCCCTGCCGTCCGGGCACGGCATTGTCCGGATGGCGCAGTGCCGCCGTGTGCCGCCTGCTTGCTGTCATACGAATCCGTGAGCCTCTGCACCTCTGCGAACGGTCACGGCTGTTTCCGACATCATCCGGCGCACAGCGACACGGTTCTGCCCAATCCCAGTCTATGCAACATATGAAAGGAGTGCGCTTATGTTATACATTGCACCTTCCCTGCTTGCCGCCGATTTTTCTGATCTGCAGACCGAAATCCACCGCATGGAGGATACCGGTGCCAACTACCTGCATCTGGACGTCATGGACGGGCACTTTGTTCCGAACATCAGCTTCGGTGCCGGGCTTGTCAAATCCATCCGGCGTCACACCCGGCTGTTTTTTGACGTACATCTGATGATTTCCGATCCGCTGCGCTATGCCGAGGATTTCATCCGTGCCGGCGCCGATATCATCACCTTCCACTACGAGGCGGTGGAAAATCCGCTTACGGTGCTGCGCACAATCCGCGCACTTGAGATGCCCTGCGGCATCGCCATCTCGCCCAAAACGCCGGTGGACGTGCTGTACCCGCTGTTGGGGGAAGCGAAAATGTTTCTGATTATGACGGTGGAGCCGGGCTTCGGTGGGCAGGCACTGATTCCCGAAACGCTCGACAAGGTGCGACACCTGCGCCGCTACGCCATCCAGCAGGGGCGGGAGGTCAATATTGAAGTGGACGGCGGAATCAACGCCGAAAACGCACTCTACTGCACCGAGGCGGGCGCCAATATTCTGGTTTCCGGCTCCGCGCTGTTCAAATCCCGACACCCCAAGGCAGCGGTGCAGAAAATGCGCGAGGCGTACCGGGAGCATCCGTTCCTGGGATAGAGGGAGGACGGAACCGTGAAAGAAAACGGAAAGCAGGAAGTATTGAATCCGGCTGAGACGGGACTTGCACAGGATAAGAAGTCCGCGGTTTCAGCCGTTCTGGAAAGAATACCGGAGTTTGACGGTCAGCCGGAGGAAAAAGGATACGTGAGACTGCCGGACGTCGGGGAAATCGCGTCGCTCGGAGTGGCTTTTCAGTCGGTAAAATCCCTGTTCGGTGCAATTGCCGGAATGACGGGAAAAGAGGGCATTTATAAGGTGAGCTTCCCTTCCCCTTTATCCGGTGGAAACCTGCTGCAATTTGCTGACGGAAAAGCCTTTATGGGCGCAATTTCTTCGGGCGGGCAGACGATTGCGGGGCAGGCAAGACTGACTCCGGTTCCATTTGATCCGACCGCGCTGTTCATGGCAGTTGCCCTGATGGCTGTCCAGCAAAAGCTGAACGCCATTCAGCAGAAGCAGGAGGAACTGCTCGATTATCTGAAAGATCAGGAAAAGGCGAAAAAGCGCGGAGATCTGGAGACACTTCAGCGCATCCTTCGCGATTTCAGGACCAGCTGGAACAGCGCAAGATTCCGGGAAACGGAAAGTGTTACGGTAAGCGCTATCCGTCGGAGTGCCGGGCAGGCTATCCATCTTCAGTCAACGCAGATTCAGAACAAAATTCAGAAGACCGGATTCCTGCATCTGAATGCACAAACAAGAAACAAGATAAATGCGGTGAAAGCGGAATTCTATGAGTACAAGCTGGCGCTGTACCTGTATGCTTTTGCGACTTTTCTGCAGGTTCTGCTGACAGAAAATTATGGCAAAGAGTTCCTGGATGATCAGGCAGCGGATGTACGCAGCAAGGGAGCGGAATGCCAGCGCCTGTATCAGGATTGCATTGATGTTGTGGTAAAAGACAATCAGTCATCGGTGGATACGCGGGCGCTTGCCGCCGTATCCAAAGGAACAGAGCGCGTAGGGGGATGGTTGTCCAGAATCCCGAAGCTGAAGGATTCCAAAGTGCCGCAGTCTTTTTTGTCGGTCAGCACACGGGCAGAAGAAACCAAAGTAAAGCGTAATACCCAAACGCTGGACAGCTTTGAGGATGAATATTCCGCCTGCGCGCTGCCGTTCGCCGACTGCATCCAGACCGTGAACCGCATTTATAACTCTACCGTGGAACTGCTGTTGCAGGACGACCGCGTGTATGCGTATATCGGCTGAATGCCGGTATAGTCATGGTCACAAAATGCCGGGAGTTTTTCCCCCGGCGCTTTGTTTTGCGGTCGGGTTGAACTGAATCTCCCGGAGGAAATTGTCGTTTCCCTGAACAATCCGCTCCAAAGAGGTTGAAAAAGCAGTGGAAATGTGTTATAATAAGCAGGATTGATAGGAAAATCAGTAAATTCAGACAGAAATCCCCCCGCCGCGCCGGAGGGAATCGGAGGAAAAGCATGGACTGTAAGGAATCAAGACCTGCCTGCGGACTCAAGCCGGGGTTCTCCAATGAGGCGTATATCCGCCTGCAATCCGAAAAAATACGGAGCCGCATCAATGAATTTGGCGGCAAGCTGTATATGGAGTTCGGCGGCAAGCTGTTCGACGATTATCATGCATCCCGGGTTCTGCCCGGCTTTTTGCCGAACAGCAAGCTGAAAATGCTCAGTGCGCTGGGCAACGATGCGGAAATTGTCATTGCTATCAATGCTGCCGACATTGAGAACAGCAAGTACCGCGAGGATCTGGGAATCACCTATGACCGCGAGGTCATGCGGCTGATTGACAGCTTCCGCCAGGAGGGACTCTATGTCGGGAGCGTGGTCATGACACGTTACAGCGGGCAGCGGGCTGCCGATGCCTTCAAACGTGCCATGGAGAATGCCGGCGTCCGGGTGTATCGCCATTACCCCATCGAAAATTATCCGAAAGACGTCGGACGCATCGTCAGCGAGGACGGTTTCGGGCGGAACGAGTACATTGAGACGACCCGCTCCCTGGTTGTAGTCACCGCACCGGGTCCCGGCAGCGGCAAAATGGCAACCTGCCTTTCCCAGCTGTACCACGAGAACAAGCGGGGCGTCAAGGCGGGCTATGCCAAGTTTGAAACATTCCCCGTCTGGAACCTGCCGCTCAAGCATCCGGTCAATCTTGCCTATGAGGCGGCAACCGCCGATCTTGCCGATGTCAACATGGTCGATCCCTACCACCTGAACGCCTATGGCACGGTAGCCGTCAACTACAACCGTGACGTGGAAATCTTCCGCGTTCTGGATGCCATGATGACCCGCATTTTTGGCGTCTGCCCCTACAAAAGTCCCACCGATATGGGCGTGAACATGGCAGGCTTCGCCATCTACGACGACGAGGCTGTGCAGGAGGCGGCGCGGCAGGAGATTCTCCGGCGCTATTTCCGGGCGGCGTGCACCCGCCTGCGGAACAACAGCGATTCGGACGAGCTGCGCAAGATTGAACTGCTCATGGAGGAAGCCGGCATCCGGGAAACCGACCGTGCCGTGGTTCCTGCCGCCCGCGCCGTTGCGGAACACACGGGGCGCCCCGCCACTGCCATCCGTCTGCCGGACGGGCACATTGTCACCGGCAAGACCACCGACCTGCTTGGATCCTCCTCGGCGGCACTGCTCAACGCGCTCAAATATATTGCCGGGATTCCGGACGAAATCGACCTCATTTCCCCGGACGTCATCCGTCCGATTATGCATCTGAAGGCGGAACATCTCGGCAGCCGCAATCCCCGGATGCATACCGACGAGTTGCTGCTGGCGCTGTCCATCTGCGCCGTCACCGACCGCTATGCTTCCCTTGCCATGGAATCACTGGCAGGCATGGAGGGCTGTGAGGTGCATTCGACGGTCATCCTCGCGCACGCGGACGAAAAACTGTTCGGCAAATTGGGTGCCTACGTGACCTGCGATCCCGTATACGAGCAGAAAACGCTGTATCACCATTGAAAAAACTCCGGAGAATGTCTACGGCTGCGCGGTACAGAAATCCCTCACACAACCCGTTTGTGTGAGGGATTTCTGTACCGCTGCGGCAGACTGATGGATACTGCCGTTTCCCAAGGAAGCGCTGATTGAGCAAGCAGGAGAAGATGTATTGAAAATGAACTGCCGCATAAAAGCAGCACTTCCCCAAAAACCGCCGCAAACGCCCCTTGATTTGCTCAAGCAAACATGATATAATAGTTGCAATCAGTAAGCACAGGGAGAACCGACATGGATGAGTTCAGATTGGTCAGCGATTTCAAGCCGACGGGCGACCAGCCGGAGGCAATCGAAAAATTGGTGGAAGGTATCCGGAACGGCGAGCGGATGCAGACCCTGCTGGGCGTGACAGGCTCCGGCAAGACCTTTACTATGGCAAACGTTATAGCCCGGCTCAACCGCCCCTGCCTGATTCTGGAGCCGAACAAGACACTGGCGGCACAGCTCTGCTCCGAATTCCGCGCCTTCTTCCCGGATGCGGCAGTGGAATATTTTGTTTCCTACTATGACTATTACCAGCCCGAAGCCTACATTCCCGGCAAGGATATGTACATCGAAAAGGACGCGCTCATCAACGATGAAATCGATCGCCTGCGTCACTCCGCCACCTCCGCGCTGTTCGAGCGCCGGGACGTCATCATTGTGGCGTCGGTGTCCTGCATTTACTCGCTGGGCGACCCGCAGGAGTACCGCGATCTGGTCATTCCCCTGCGCCCCGGCATGATTATGAGCCGGGAGGAGCTGATCCGCAAGCTGATATTCAACAGCTACAACCGGAACGACCTGTCGCTGACGCGCGACAGCTTCCGCGTGCGGGGCGATACCGTGGAGATCATTCCCGCCAACCAGTCCGAGACCGCCATCCGCGTGGAGTTCTTTGACGACGAGATAGACCGCCTGTCCGAAATCAACATCGTCACGGGCGAGCTGATCCGGCTTCTGTCCTACGCCGCCGTTTACCCTGCGACGCATTACGCGGTCTCCAATGAAAAGCGCGAAGCGGCGCTGTCCGAAATCGAAGCGGAAATGCGGGAACGGGTTGCGTTCTTCAAATCGCAGGACAAGCTCATTGAAGCACAGCGCATTGAGGAACGGGTCAGGTATGACCTGGAAATGCTGCGCGAGGTCGGCTTCTGCTCCGGCGTGGAAAACTATTCCCGCGTGCTGTCCGGGCGGGCGCCCGGCTCCACGCCCTACACCCTGCTGGACTACTTCCCGGACGACTACCTTCTGTTCATCGACGAATCGCACGTTACGGTTCCGCAGGTGCGCGGCATGAGCGGCGGAGATACCGCCCGCAAGCGCAACCTTGTGGAATACGGCTTCCGTCTGCCCTCTGCTTACGACAACCGCCCGCTGTACTTTGAGGAATTTGAACAGCGCATGGGGCAGACCGTATTCGTCAGTGCCACGCCGGGCGACTACGAGGAGGAGCATTCCGACCGCACCGTTGAGCAGATTATCCGCCCGACCGGTCTGCTTGACCCGCTGATTTCGGTGCGTCCCATTGAGGGACAGGTAGACGACCTGCTGGGCGAGATAAAGGTACGCGTCGCGCGGAACGAGCGCGTACTCATAACCACGCTGACCAAAAAAATGGCGGAGGACCTGACCGACTACTTAGAAGGCGCCGGCATCAGGGTGCGCTATATTCACTTCAATGTTGAAACCATTGAGCGCATGGAAATTATCCGGGATCTGCGGCTCGGTGTGTTCGACGTGCTGGTCGGCATAAACCTGCTGCGGGAGGGGCTGGACATCCCGGAAGTTTCCCTCGTGGCGGTGCTGGATGCGGACAAGGAAGGCTTTCTGCGTTCGGAGCGGTCGCTGATTCAGACCATCGGGCGGGCGGCACGCAATGAGAACGGCACTGTTATCCTGTATGCCGACACGGTGACGCGCTCCATGGATGGAGCCATCACCGAAACAAACCGCCGCCGCGCCATTCAGGACGCCTACAACCGACAGCACGGCATCGTGCCGCACACGGTAAAGAAGGATGTGCGTGACATTATCGAAATCGGCACCCGGGAGGACGACAGCGACGCCCGCGGCGGGCATTCCCGCCGCGGAAAGCAGGCGCAGGGCGCCGCACCCGATTCCCCCGCCGGAAAATCCGCGCGGAAGATGACAGCCGCCCAGTGCGAGGCGCGCATCGCCGGACTGACAGCCGAAATGAAAGCGGCAGCCAAGGCGTTGGAATTCGAGAAAGCGGCGTTTTTGCGTGACGAAATCGCACGTCTGCGGGCAGCGACGTGACATTGGAGCGTTTTTTCAAACAGGCTCCACCGATGTCGCTGAGTGCAACTGAAAAGCGGGCGGAATTCCGCCCGCTTTTTGGTATGTACCGCCGGATAAATCCGCGTTTTTTCAGTCCCCGTCCGGGGCGTCCGCCGGGGCAGAAGCTCCGGACACCGTGCCGTGTATCTCGCCGTCGATACGTCCCCAGACGTATCCCATGACATCGCCCCATATATCGCCGCCGACCGTGCCGCTTACATCGCCGTCCACGTCGCCTTCCAGCTTTCCGCCGATGCTGCCTGCCAGCTTGCCCAGAATATTGCCGCAGAAGTCCCCAGCTACGCGCCCGGCAATCGTTCCGCGCACAGGCTTTACAATGTCCCCCGCTCCGGGAATCCGCGCAGGGCACGTATACTCCGCATCCCCCTGCCGTTTCAGTTCCCGCCGTTGGCGGTCTGCCTCGCGGACTTTGCGAACCTGCTCCCGGCGCTTGCGATCCTCCTCACGCCGCAGGCGGTCACTGTCCCGGCGGGAAAACCATGCCTGCCGTTCGGCGGCGTCCCGCATCACGGTTACGCGCCGGTCGTTAATCCGCGTGCAGTTCCCGGATGCATCGGTACGGGTATCGGGTATCTGTACCACGGTTCCGGTCGCGCCTGTCCGACGTGCTTTTCCCGGTGGCATCCTGCGCCCGCTTCATACCCTCGCGGAACTTCTCCCGGACATTGACGCCCTGCACACCCAGACTTTCCAGAATGCTCTGTACCATGCCCATTGCCTCCTCGGCATCCCGCATGGCACAGGAGAAAGCTTCCCACTGCCCGGCGTTCTTGTGGGAATTCCGGTCGTCGTCACTCTCGCCGTCCTCGGCTGCGTAGGCAAAGGCTTCCGCATTGGCGGCGTGCTCCTCCGCCTCGTCAGCAGCGCAGCGGGAATCCACAGCGTGCGCCTCCGCCTCATCCGCGGCGCAGCGGGAATCCTTGGCGGCGCACCGGGCGTCTGCCGCCGCACACCGGGCGTCCGCAAGAGCACCCTGCATTGCTGCCATCTGCTCACGCATCTCCTGCATTTCCTGACGGAACCCGTCCAGTGTCTCCCGCCCGACGGCATCCAGCAGCCGCTCTGCCTCCTCTGCCGTGATACTGCCGTTCTCCAGCATCTGCAATATTTCCAATTTGCTTTCCATGGTGTACCCTTTTTCTGTGTTCTGTCTGTTCCGGTCTGCCTGTCACTTGACCTCCACATCCCCGAAGGAGCAGGATACATTGATATAGACAGTCGGCGTGTCTGTCCCGCTCGGCTTTCTGCGCCTGTTCTCACAGTTGCCGAAGGAGCAGGCGGGCGTAATCTCCGCCCGGACGCCTTCCGGCAGCAGAACCGTCAGCTGACCGAAGGAGCAATTCGCGTCGATTACCGAATCGTCCTGCACCAGCGCCTCGCGCAGGTCAAAGGTCATCTCGCCGAACGTGACCGACAGGGTTGCGCTGGTAAAGCTCTTGCCTGCCATATCGTAGGTATGACTGCCAAAGCTGACCGCATAATTCGTGGCATCCTCACCCGAAAACCGGACGTTTCCGTCCGATCCGCTGACCCATTTTGTCATGCGGCGGCGCATCCGGCGCATCCGCCAACGGCGGAACAGCGGGTTCAGCAGAATGCGCAGTCCGAGCAGTATCAGAAGGACTCCCAAAATAATGACCAGCGCCTTCTGCATGGGCATGACGTCCAGTTTGGACAGAATAATCAGTATGCCGCCGCCCAGACACAGCGTCCAGAACCACGACCACGGATAGCGCAGCAGGAAATAGACAGAGGGCACAATCAGGAACAGTGCCCCCCAGCCGGGGAAAAACAGCGTAAAGTTCTCCCATGGCAGGAACGAAACCTGATTGCCGATGTACCCGACGCCCACGCCGATGACGCACAGGGCAAGAAACAGGCGGGAAAGATACCGGCGGACGGAGCCGCCGCGGACATTCTCGTAATCTGAATACCGGTAACGCATGGTAAATACCTTCCTTTCGTGTGACAGCAGAGGCTGTCTTTTTTTGTTGGGAACGCGGTTTTTGGGAAACGCCGCCCGGAACAGGGCGGTCGGATTCCCGTCACAGTCCGCGCAGGCGGGATGCCGCCTCGGCGGCAGTGATACGGTGCTGGGCGAGCAGATTCAGGACGTCCCGCCGCGCTTTTGCCTTATCGGACGCTTCGGCGTCTGCCTGCCGTTCACTTTGCGCGGCGTCCTGCGCGGCGGACTCCTCCGGCGGTGCGTCGGGCGTATTCAGACCCAGCGACGCAATCAGCCCATCCAGCGCCGCCCGGACGGTGGGGTAGGACACCCCCATCTCGCGCTCCACATCCTTGATACTGCCCCGGTTTTTAATGAAGGTCAGAAGAAACCGGGATTCCTCCTGGGACAGCTCGCAGAAGCGGCATCCGGAAAACTCCCCCTCCAGACGGGAGCCACAGGTCGGGCAGGAAAACCGCGTAACGGTCAGCTTGCCCTCGCAGATGGGGCATTTGTGTGGCATACGGTACATTGATGTGTCTCCTTTCGGCATACGGATCCGCCCTGCCCGGCATCCCCGTGCGGCGGCGCCTTATGTTGCCTGCAGTATATCACACAAAATTGATTCCGTCAAGTGTTTTGGTGAGCATTTTTAATTTCAAAATCAATTTTATTTATTTCCGGAGTAATCGGGCGCATACTTACTGCTCCGCCGCCGCAAAAAAGGACAGCCGGTCGGCTGTCCTTTTTTGCGGTTGCATCTGTTCTGTTAAACGGAGCCGGGGCTTCAATCCTGCGCGGCTTCCTGCTCGGTGGGCGTCACCTGCATATCCATCCGGCAGCGTTCTGCCTGCGCACCGCGGATTTCGATAATGTACTCCAGCTTCAGCGTGCCGTCCTCAGCCAGACGGTTGTCCACCAGCAGACTGTGAATGCCAACCTGAAACGGAATATACGGCGTATCGTAGGTGCAGATGGCACGGCAATGCTCCCGGAATGTCAACGCCGTGCTGACCGTGCCGGTGCGCACCATATGGACAAGCCCCGGATCATCGGTGCGGAACAGGATGCTGGACTGCGACCCTTCCATCCCTGTCAGTTCGCTTTCCGCATACGTGACCGTGTAGGTTTTGACGCCGTTGTCCGGGTCAAGCTGGCAGGTCAGTATGCCTTCCGTGATAAGCTCTATGCTCTCCTCGCCGTTCCCGGTATCGGCGCTGGCGGGCGTCCCGGTCTGTGCGGGACCGTCCGTCTCTCCGGCTGTCGGTGCGCCGTCCTCCTCCGGCAGAATGCCCATCAGGGTTTCCTCTGCCGGAGACAGATGGGTCAAATCCATGCCGTTCGACCCGCAGGAATCGTCCTCGCTCCCGAATACCGTCTCAAACAGCCGCGCCTGCGTATCCCGGCGGCTGGATTTCATCGTGATGCGCACCGGAATGCCTTCCGGCTGTTTGCCTGTCCTGTTTTTTGCTTCTCGTTTCATATCGGGTACTCCTTGTTCGTTATGTACGGTCGCCGGACGCCTGCACGATGCTGTCCAGCTTCTCAAACGCCGCCTCCAGTGCCGCGTTGCGGTCGGGGTAGGTTCCGCCGCCGTGTGCGCCCGGTCAAAATCCACCAGCAGGCGGACGTCCGATCCGCGCCACTCGTAGATGTTCTGGTCGGGGTCGCCGACTATCATCAGGTTTCCGTATCCGCCCGAAAGAAGCTCCACCAGCCGCAGCTCCCGCCGGGAGCTGTCCTGAAATTCGTCCACCTGAATGTAATTGAGCCGCTCCTGCCATTTGTCGCGCACGGCGGCGTTGATTTCCAGCAGGTACAGTGCAAAATTGATGAGATCGTGGAAATCCAGCCCGATGACGGCTTTGGGCGGCGCCGCGCGGGGCGGTTCTCTGTCAGGGGGCGGTTGCGGCGAACGTCAGAAGGGCAGTTCCTCTGCCGACAGAACGCGCCTGCCGTGCGTGCGGTCGCCGAAGAAAATGTTGCGCACGCCGTCTGCATATTCGCCCTCGCCGCTTTGGTTGTCGTAGGGATCCATGCGGCAGAGGAGCTTGGCAGGCTCCGTTTCCTGCTGGAATTCGTCCGAGGCGACAAGCCGGAAGGGGTCGAGGTTGCCGAAATAGTGGAGGCGGCGCTCCTCGTTGCCTGCCCGCGTTGCGCCGACGCCGTAGGACGGGTCGCAGTATAGCCAGCCGTAGGGGGCGACATAGAACATACTCCAGTCGTGGCTTCCGATGTGATCGGGCGAGCAGGAGCTGCCGGACTGCCACTTGGCGGGAATGCCCAGCCGGCGGCACAGCGTGATGAACGCCAGCGCCATGGTGCCGCAGTCCCCGTAGCCGTTGGTCAGGACGAACTCCGGGATGTTCTCAATCAGCAGGTAGTCCCGGACGTAGGAGTACTGCACATGGGCGCAGATCCAGTCATATACCCGGCGTGCCAACCTCAGCGGGTCAGTCTCACCGCCGCGTATCTCCTCCGCAAGCCCGTTGATAAAGGGCGTGAAGCGGATATGGGGGTACTGCTCCCCCGTCCAGCGCGCCAGTTCAGCCGGGGTCAATCCTTCCCCGGCGGGTATGCCGGTCGGTACATGGTGCGACAGATCGGTATACTTTGCCCGGTTGACAAAAGAGAACCGCACTGAATAGGTCGCGCCCGGCTCGCAGGGTACTTCCATGAAAGCGGTGCGGTGCACCGTCCCGGTCAGCCGGACGGGGTGCGAGGAGCCGAGCAGACGGATTTCGCTCTCCGGCTGGGTCGCGCAGGCGACTGGGAACGGGAACCACAGCCGGAGCGTTTCGCCGGGGCGCTCCGCGGACGGCTCCAGTTTAATCCATTCCTCCACCTCGTAGCGGTAGGCACAGCCGCCCGCCGCCTGCATTCTGTGCACGGTTTCCAGCCCGTCCCGACTCCGGTCCGGCACCCGGAACGACGGATCGGCAAGGGATGCGAGGAAGTCCCCGTGCATGTTGAGCATATTGGTCAAAGCCTGCTGCTGGTAGCAGCGCTTCCCGGCGCGGAGGATGTAGTCCACGTTCCCCTTGGCAATGAGAGTTTCCAGCGTGGACAGATCGGCGCCCTGCCAGCGCTGCTTCAGCCCGGCAATCATGTCGCCGTCGCCCAGCGGGTAATCGTCAGCCAGCTCTGCGGCAAACAGCTTCTGCAATTCCAGCCGCCGGCGCAGGCAGTCCGGCAGCTGCCGCGACAGCCACCGGTCAAGGCAGGCAAGCTCACCGGGAAAATCCCCGGCGTAGTGGTACATTTTGACCTCTTCCGGCAGTCCGACAGCCTGATATTTCAGATCATCCATGTTGAATTTCATTATCCGTTTTCCACCCTTTCAGCGTGATGGCACCATTATACCACAGTTCCGGTCAAAAAGCAATGGTGCGGCGGCAAGGAGTCGCTGATTTATTTGGAAGTGTTATGTTCATTTTTCGACCATATAAAAGGAAACCTGTCCGATAACCGGGCACCAGCCTGCAAAAATCCTCACCGCCCCTTGACATATTCCGCAAAACATGGTATACTTAAGCCGCAGCCGCGCCGGACGGTCGCGTGCCGTCACACCGAAAGGCAGCAGTGCGAGGAAAGTCCGGGCATCACAGGGCAGGATAACTGATAACGTCAGCCGTGGGCAACCACCGGAAAAGTGCAACAGAAATAAACCGCCGCGGCGTTCGCGCCGGGGTAAGGATGGAAAGGCGAGGTAAGAGCTCACCCATTTCCATGGTAACATGGATCTGCTGTAAACTCTATCCGATGCAACACCGTAAGTGCGATGGGACAACCCATCCGGTCTGCCCGACCGCCTCCCCACCGGGAGGGTGCCTTGGGTGGCATGGGGCGGGGGAAACGCCGCTCCGGAGCGTTCCCGGCAACGGGACGCACAGATAGATGACCGTCGCCCCGGAAGGGGCACAGAACCCGGCTTACAGGCGCGACTGCACAAAAATGCGCAAAAGGGGATCGGATGAAGCTGCATCCGGTCCCTCTTTTCGTCCGTGTTATCTTCCGTGCCGTCAGGCACCGGACAGCACGGCGGCAAGCGCCGCACTCGCTCTCACTCATGTCCCCGTCCCCCCTTCCCCTCCGGGGAAGGGGGAGAACTTGAGTTTATTTTTGCATGGGGCTTCGCCCCTTGCATCCCCGTGCCTGCGCCGGGAAGTGTACTGACCGACAGTTTGCTTCAGCTTTCTCCCGGAGTACAGGAAACGCTACTCTCCGGCATATTAAAAACTTCCTGTTTTCTGCCGGGAAGGGACAGCCAAGGAATGAGGGAGCGGGGCTACCAACGCCGCTGGGGAGCACGCCCCCGCCGGGCACCGCAGGCGATACATCCCCATGGCGCATCAAAAAAGCAGGCGCCCCTTGACAAGTAGGGCGAAAGAGAGTACAATATAATCGGTACACCGCAAAAAAGTCAGGCGGGGAGCGGCGCGGCTTCCTGCTGAATCGGAGGAAGCCACGTATGGGACAAAAGCTACTGCTGTATATATCCTTTGACGGGAGCGCATTCTGCGGCTATCAGGTGCAGGCGAACGGTCCCTCCGTGCAGGGCGCACTCAACAGCGCCACAGCCGATCTGTTCGGCTTTCCCTGCGACATCACCGGATGCAGCCGCACCGACAGCGGCGTCCACGCCCGGATGTTCTGCTGTACGGTCACGGCACACAGCACGCAGGAGCTGCCCGCAACGGTTCCCGTCGGGCGGATTCCGCAGGCGCTCTGCGTCCGCCTTCCCGATGCGCTGTCAGTCCGGAACGCCCAGTGGGTACCTTCGGATTTCCACCCGCGCTACGATGTTTCTTCCAAGGAGTACATATACCGCTTCCTGTCCTCTCCCTGCCGCGACCCCTTTGAGGCGGGGCGCAGCTGGCATATTCCGTGCCCTCTGCTGCCGCACGCGGATTCCGTCATGGACGCGGCGGCACGCGGCTTCATCGGACAGCACGATTTCACTGCCTGCATGGCGTCCGGCTCCGCCGTCCGCTCAACCGTGCGCCACGTGACCGAGGCGGGCGTGGAGCGCAGCGGCGACATTCTGACCTTCCGGGTACGGGCGGACGGCTTCCTGTACAACATGGTGCGCATCATGGCGGGAACGCTGTACGAGGCGGCAACCGGGCACATCCTGCCGGAATCGGTTCCGGAACGGCTGGCATCCCGCGACCGCCGCCTGATGGGACGCACGGCACCGCCTGAGGGACTGTATCTGAACCGGGTGTTCTACGATGACGAAAACAGTCCGGGGTATCACGGAGGTATTTGCCATGGCAACTGATACGGAGCGTCCGGGAACGGACCGGACGCCGCCACGCCGGCGCAGACCGCGCCGCGGCGGCTCGGCGGCACGTGCCGTACAGAACGGCGTGCGCCGCCTGTTTGGCAGGCTTCCCCTGCCGGAGGAGAATCGGGAACCCATTGATTTTTCCGCGCCGTCGGTTCCCTACTATGACGATCTGGCACGCCGGTTTCACCTTACACAGATTATCCTGTATCTCGTCCTGTTCGTGTTCGTCGTGACCGCCGTGCTGAGCAGCCGGGAGCGCATCACCTATGCCAATCTCTACTATCTGGTCAAGGATATCAACGCCGCCTCGCACATTGCGGAGGACGCCGCCGACCGACTGGACTATCCTGCCTCCGTGACGACCCCCGCCTTTGTCCGCTACCGGGGCGGATTGGTGGTCGTGGGCGCTCAGGAAGTGACAGTGCTCAGCGGCTCCGGCAAGCAGACGCTGACCGCGCAGGTGGACTATGGCACCCCCGCCGCCGCCGCATCGGAAAAATACTTCATCACCTACGGGCGCGGCGAGAACAGCTTCGCGGTGTTCAATGCCTTCACGCAGATACACAGCGAAACAACAGATTACCCCGTGTACGGCGCGGCAGTCGCGGATGGCGGTTCCTTCATTCTCCTGACGCGCTCGGCGGACTACACCTCCCGCGTCATGTTCTACGACCGGGACTGCTCGGTTCGTGCAAGCTACTACCTGACCGGGTACGCGCTGTCCGTGGCGGTCAGTCCGAGCGGTGACTTTGCCGCCGTCACGTCGGTGGAGGAAGCGGACGGCAACTTCAGAAGCAAAATCAATATCTTCCGCCTGAGCGGCGGCATTGCCAACGAAACGGTCACGGTGGAAAATGCCCTTGCCGGTATGTGCGGCTTTGCGGCAGAGGACCGGGTGGCGGTCGCCTTTCCGGATCGGCTGACTGTGCTGCGCACGGACGGCAGCGTGCAGGCGGAAGTTTCGCTCAGCAACGGAACGCCGACGCTCTGTACAATCTCGTCGGGGCGCATCGCGGTTCTGACGGAAAACAGCAAAAAAGCCGGCAATTATACCGTAAAAGTATTTGACAAAAACGGAAAAGCCGTGTATAATAGGGATGTGGTTCCCGACGCGGAGCCGACCGCTGCCGCCTTCGGCGGCAATGTCCTGTATATCCGGGCAGGCAGTTACCTGTACCGGCTCTCCGGCGACGGACGCGCCGTGACGACTGCCCGTATCAGCCGGGATATGCTTGCCGTCCTGCCGGACAGCGACAGCAGCCTGCTGGTCTGCGGTTCCGCTTTTGCCACCCGCTACTACACGCGCGACTTCTCCGACAGCTGACGTCCCCCCACAAAACCAAGGACGCTTTCGCGCCCCGCCGGCGGCGGTACGGAAGAATCCGGAACCTGAAAGGAGTCACCCTATGCAGTACGTAATTGATGTTATCCTGGCGCTTCTCCTTGTTTTCTTTATCGTCCGCGGATATCGGCGGGGCTTTTTCAAGACCGTTCTGTCCACCGGGCGGCTGGTTATCGCCATTCTCCTGACCGTCGCACTGGGCGCACAGGTGTCCCAGTACCTCGATCAGAAGTATATCTACCAGCCTGTATACGAAAAGGTACACACCAAGCTGGCGGGCATTGCGGCGGATGCCGGCGCACAGTCGGATGAGTTCTTCCGCCAGCTCGGCGACCAGTACGGCGCCTATGTGGACAAGGACGTGCTGGATAAGCAGGCGGAATCCAATGCGGATTCGCTGGATCAGATGGTCGAGGAGTACTCTGCCTCTATCAGCAAAACGGTGTCAGGCGCCATCTCCACGGTTGTCGGCTATCTTCTGACCTTCATCGCCGCGTTTATCGTCCTGACAATCCTCATCTGGCTAATCGGCAAGCTGGTGCAACTTCCGTTGCTCCGGCAGTTCGATAAGGTTGCCGGATTGATACTGGGTCTGGTGACGGGATTCTTTGCGGTAAGCCTGCTTGCCACCGCGGTCTGGGCACTGCTGTATGCGACGGACAGCCTTGATGTGTACAGCAAGACCTACCTTCTGAAGTTCTTCAAGGAGCTGAAGATATTCCAGTTCATTCTGGACAAAATCCTGTAACGCGGAACCGGGCACAGACCGCAACAGCAGCAAGAGGTATCAGCATGAGTATCACAAAAAATCCCTTTGGCAGACTGCCGGACAGCAGGGAGACTGCCCTGTACACCCTGCGCAACGCGAACGGCTTCTCCGTGTCGGTCTCGGATTTCGGCGCAACCTTGGTCAGCATTCTGGTGCCCGACCGCACGGGACGCCTGACCGATGTGCTCTGCGGCTTTGAGTCCGCGGACGTATACGCCCGCGCGGACGGCTATTTGGGCGCGACAGTCGGGCGCTTCTGCAACCGCATAGCGCGCGGACGGTTTGAGCTGGACGGCACGGTATACGACCGCCTGTACATCAACGACGGAGACAACCACCTGCACGGCGGCAGAGTCGGCTTCTCGCACCGCCTGTGGAGCCTCGCCGGCACCGGGGACGGGGAGGAACCGAGCCTGACCCTGCGTCTCAGTTCGCCGGACGGCGAGGAGGGCTACCCCGGCACGCTGAACGTGTCCGTGACCTTCTCCGTATCGGCTGACAATGCGTTGGCGGTGCACTATATTGCAAAAACCGACCGGGCAACGCCGGTCAACCTGACCAACCATGCCTACTTCAATCTGGGCGGTTTCGCCTCGGGCAATGTGCTGAATCACGTGCTGTGGCTGGATGCGGAGTCCTACCTGCGCGGCGATGCGGGACTTATCCCGACCGGCGAAACGGTTCCGGTCGCCGGTACGCCGTTTGATTTCCGGCATCCCAAGCCGATCGGGCGCGATTTCCGCGCGGAGAACGATGACCTCCGGCTTGCTGGCGGTTACGACCACTGCTTCAACTTCACCGGCTGGGAGCGCGGCGAACACCGGATGCTGCTGCGCGGCTCCCTGTACGACCCGGACACCGGGCGCAAGTTGGAGCTTCTGACGGATTCCCCCTGCGTCCAGCTCTACACCGCCAACTTCCTGAAAAATCCCGCCTTCCCACTGCGCGGCGGGTATCCCCAGCAGCCACAGCACGCCGTGTGTCTGGAAACGCAGAAAATGCCGGACAGTCCCAATCATCCGGATTTCACCGACAGCATCCTTCGCCCCGGCGAGACTTTCGATTACACGACAGTCTACCGCTTCTCGGCGGAGTAACAGACAGAAAACTCCCGGCAGGGTTCCTGCCGGGAGTTTTCTGTAAACTTTTGCCCCCTGCGCACAGAAAAGGAAGCTCCCCGTAAAAAAGGAGCTTCCTTTTCGATTACGCTTTGCTTCCCTGCCCCGCCGTCAGGTCGGGCAGAATCTCCCCCGGCGCCAACGGTGAAAACAGGCGGCATCCCTGCGCACGGAACACCTGAATCATGCGGTGCAGTTCGTCCGGGGACAGCCCCAGCTTCCTGCCGAGGCAGACCGGGCAAAGGAAATCCCGGCACTGCCTGTTGACGTACTTGTAGTTGAGTGCCGCCTCATCGCCGGTCATACCGGCACCGCAGGCAACACAGCAGGCGTCTGCCATTATCTGCGCCGACGCCCCTTCTCCCGGACGAACTTCGCGCGGAACAGCTTGCAGGAATGCCCTGCCACGTGAACGAACAGGTCATCCGTCCGCTCACCCAACTCCTCGCCGGAGACGATGTCAGTCAGCGCCAGCCGGACGCCGGACGCCGCCGGGACACCCAGCTCCGCAAAGGTAATCTCCGCCATGCGGGCATCCCCGCAGAAGTTAAACACGCCGATGGCAAACTCGTTTCCGGCAAGATGGCGCACCATAGCCGTCCAGCCGTTGTCCTGCCGCACCACATAGGGCGGGCGGCACTCCGCATCCTGATCCAGCGCAATCAGGCGGGGATTCTGGAGAAGCGCACGGTACCGGTCATCCATACTGCGCAGATCGGCGCCCATCATCAGCGGTGCGCCGCAGAAGCAC
The DNA here is from genome assembly GCA_963643175.1 of bacterium. Taxonomy (GTDB): domain Bacteria; phylum Bacillota; class Clostridia; order Oscillospirales; family CAG-272; genus CAMEON01. The sequence continues at coordinate 106,001 of CAVIJF010000002.1, read as the reverse complement.
CAGTAGGCAAACTGCATCTCGTACTCCACGTAGTTGTTGCAGTTTTCGCGCCCCACGTTACCCTTCCCGTCCATGCCGACCGTGAGCATATCCATATCGTTGAAGCAGCCGGAGGCGTTGGCATTGAAATTATTCATCTGGCTCCTGGCAAGGTCGGCAGTGGAGGCGAAGGTATCCACGATGTCGCCGGTGGAGCGGTACATATGGGCACCGATGCTCCGCATCCAGTTCCACGGCTCCTGCACACCCCAGTTGCAGGCTGAGAACAGGATATCGCGTCCGGACGCACGCAGTGCCATCGCCATCTGCAGGTAGCGGTGCTGGCAGTTGGCAAAGGAGGGGAAGTAGCAGAAATCGTACTTCAGGAAGTCCACGCCCCACGATGCGAAGGTGCGTGCATCCTGATACTCGTGGTCAAAGGAGGCGGGGTATCCGGCGCAGGTGCGGATACCGGCGCAGGAATACATACCGAATTTCAAGCCCTTGGAGTGTACGTAGTCGGCAACAAACTTCATGCCGTGGGGGAATTTCTCCGGGTCGGCGACCAGCTCGCCGTTCTCGTTGCGCTCACGCAGCGACCAGCAGTCGTCGATGACGACATACTTATAGCCCGCGTCACGGTAGCCGCGCTCAACCATCACGTCGGTGATTTCCAGCATCATTTTCTCGTTGATATCGGGACCGAAGGTGTTCCATGTGTTGAAGCCCATAGGGGGCGTCTGTGCCAGCATTGCCATGATTGATTCTCCTTACCTGATTTTAATCAATGAAACAAATGTATTATATCGGAGTCGCTTATATGTTTTTCCGGCACACCGCCGGCAAAAACCGATACGTTCAGCAGGTTCCGGACGCCAGACCGTGCCACAGAGCGTACACCTGCCGCGCAATGTCCTCGCGGCTCCCGGCAGCGTCCACGGTCAGAATGCGGTCGTAATCCTTCAGCATTCCGCACACGCGACGGAAACGGTCGCGGATACGCGCCTGCTGTTCCAGCGTTTCGTATATTTCGGTTGCCGCACCGCCTGCACGCGCCGTAATGCGCCGCATCGCCGTCTCGGGTTCCAGATCGAACAGCAGACAGACATCCGGACGGCGGACAGCCGGGCAATCCAGATTCATACGGCACACCCACGCCATGCGTGCGGGGTCGTCCCCGCCCTGATACGCCATGGAGGAGTAGTAATACCGGTCGCACAGTACGGTCACACCAGCACGCAGGCAGGCTTGAATGCCGTCCTGTGCCCGGTTGTGCCCGATGCGATCCAGCAGAAACAGCGCCGCCAACTCCTCCGCCCCTGCCGCAACGGCACCCGAAAGCGCCTGCCGGAGGCGTTTCCCGTCCGGGGAGGCGGTCGGTTCCGCCGTCACGGCGACCGGGACGCCCTCGGCGCGCAAGCGGTCTGCCAGCAGGTGCATCTGAGTGGTTTTGCCCGAACCGTCCATGCCGTCAAAGACAAGGAACAGCGGGCGGTATTCCGGGTGAGATATATCCGTACCGTTCATAGGTTCTGCTCTCCTTCTTTCTCCGTGACGCCGAAAAAGGAGCTGTCGAAGGCGGCGTCCACCTTGCCGGATACGGGTGAGAGACATGCCAGCCCCCGACGCGGTCGGAGAATCGGCGCGTCCGAATAATCCGTAATAATGAGGTGCTCCAGCAACGGAACACCGCTTTCGGATTCCTTTCAGTACCTGTCCGTGCCCGTATTATACCATATTCACCATGACTTGTCAAGAATTCTTGTGAGTTTTTTATGGTAGTTGTCGGTTCGGACCGGTTTTCCAGCACCTGGACGGGGAGGTTGCCTGCGGATGGCGTCCCCCGGCACCGCCGGGTTATCCCACGTCCGAACAGTTCTTTTTGCCCCTTCCCCGGAGGGGAAGGAGGGATTTTCAGCTTTCTTATGCAAGTGGCTTCGCCCCTTGCACCCCCGCGCCTGCGCCGGAAACATGCAGGGTTTCCGGGCGTTGTCCGGCATCTTCTGTGAAACGCCGGGGGCAGTGCCCCTGCTCTACCCCCAAAATGCCACCAACCCCCGTGTAGAATCGTGTCAGATGGCGCCGCACGCGCATATAAGGAATGCGTCTCCGCAAAGCCCAGTGACCCCCTGCTCGCTGTTCCGCTCCATGGCGTTTCCCGTCTCCGAGTTTTCCCCCACCGCTATGTCCGCCTCCACGGCAGGCGGTGACAAACCGGAACGCTGCGGATATGGGAGCTGACCGGTATCCGTTCCCGCATACACCGCATTTCTCCGGATGTGCCCGAAAGCGCCGGGGTGCAGCAGGCACCCCGGCGCTTTCGGATTGTTTCCGTCAGTCGGTTTTCCGGAGGGGAATTACTCCCGGTACAGGAAGTTGAACCGTCCGATGGGTGCAGCGGAACCGTTCTCGTAAAAGTCCATGATGTCCGGCTGCTGCATATGGTCGCTCCACTTGAATTCAAAGTTCAGCTTACCCGCCGGCATGAAGGCGCGGGGCAGTGCCAGCGTCAGACTGTTGCCGCTCACGTGCAGAACCGCGCGTCCGATTTCCTGCCACGTGAAGCTGCCCGGCTCGGCGGTCTGCCGGTATGCCTCCACGGTGGCACGCCCGGCAGGAGCCGGCAGGCGGTTGATGACCAGATTGTAGCCCTCCCAGCCGGTGTCCCGCCGGCGGTCGGTGTTGAGAAACAGCGTCATCCATCCCTCGCCTTCCCGCGGGGTTATGGGATCGGCACAGGTGACATGGAAGTATACGGTGTCGGCGTTCCGCGCAACGCGCGCCTCCAGAATGTCGTTGCGCCCGGAGGTGTTGCGGTAGTGGCAGCTGCCGAAGCCGTCCCAGTCCCGGTGCAGGGTCAGCCCGCGCGGACTGCGGAACACCGGCATCACGTCCCGCCACTGCCGCTCCCCGCCGCGCACCGCAACAGTCTTTTCCGCCGAAACCGGCTGGCGCGCTCCCGCGCCCTTGAAGCGGCGGATGTTGTGGGCAAGCTGGAGGTAATAGGTATCCAGATACCCGTCCCTGTCCATTTCGATATCGCGGCTGTGCTCGCGGTCGTACTGATCCACCATGGCAAGCTGCGTCGAATCATTGTCGCTCAGCCACGGCTCGTGGAACTGTCCCATAATCCACTCGTTCCACCCCGTGACGAACACAATGTCCGGGTCAAGATCGATGGCTCTGTCCCACTGCTCCTGCACGTTATAGCCGTACTTGTAGGAATCGGGAGACAGGTGTGCGAATCCGTCCCGCCCGGTGTAGCTGCGTCCGAAGGTGTCCCGGTCGTTGAAGTGCGTGCAGATGCGCTGCGCGTTGGCGTTCTGCCCGACGCCCACCGTGACCTGCTCACAGCTTCCGTCCGGTCGTGTGACATACTTGTTCTGCGGGAAAACCTCCAGCCAGCCCCACTGGTCGGGGCGCACCGCGCCGCCCGCATACAGCGGCTGACCGGGACGGAACGTAAAGAAATTCCGGATCTCCTCCAGCAGGCGCGTATCCGTTTCGCAGACGCCGGTTTCCGGAAGGGCATCCGGATATGCCATAACCAGCGGCTTTCCGTCCAGCTGGAACCACAGGTCGGAATACAGTCCCGGCTTATACAGATTCTGGTACAGTGCCCGGAGCATCAGCTCGGTCGTGTGGGCGGGCCCGAAATTCATCATGAAGGCAACCTGCGGCGTGCGGATGCCGTCCTCACGCGCCTCATGCAGTCCCCGGAGCAGCGGCTCATAGGCGTCACGCCAGAGCAGGGCTCCGTTGGTGCAGTCGAACATAATCATATCCACGCCGGCAGCGGCAAGCAGGGCGGCATGGTGCCGGATGACCCACGGGTCGGAGTTGCGGTAAAAGCCGTAGAACGGCTCGTGCCAGTGGCACTGGAACGGATGCTCGCCCCACGCCGGGTGATCCTTGCGGTACTCGGCGGCGGGATACTTCTCCAGCACGTCCACCACATCCACCGGGCGCAGATGCGCATGGGATTCCCGCCATGTCCAGTAGAAAATACCGACCTTTTTGTCCTTTTTCCTGCCGCGCACGTCCTCAACCGAAGCAACACGACGCCCCAACATATCCGTTGCTTCCCAGCCGTCTGCCCCGAAGTCAATCAGCTTTTCCTCCGGTGTGGGGACGTAGTCCGATTTGCCGAACGCCGGCTCAGAGGAAAAGCACAGGTCGTGCAGCCGGGCGTGACCGTCCAGTGTGACCGTGACCTCCCGGACGCCCCCGGTGCGGTCGACAGGGAAAACCGCCTCGGTGCACGCCGCCGCATCACCGGACAGTGCCGCCGTGCCGATGGGCGTACCGTCCGCATACACCGTTGCCAACGAGGTGTTCCCGGACTCCGAAAAAACAAGTCTGCCGCTCAGTGCGCCGCCGCCGAAATCCACGCTGCCCGCGCGGTAGACGCCAGACGCCTTATCCAATACCAGATTTCCCATATTCTGCTTCCTTTCGCACGATTATTTGATTCTGCCGTGTCTTCCCGCCCCGGTGTCACCCACATGGTACCATATTTTATCTCAAAAGTCAACAAGAAGCGGAACTTTTTTCTTGACATTTTTGCCGGGTACGTGTATAATGACCTTGACAGGTTCGTCGCGGCAGCAGCGCAACCGCCGCGCGCCCCGTGCATAACCGCTAATGTAAGGAGAGAACGTACCCATGAAACAGCACCGAACCGGAACAGCAGGACGGATACCTGCCCTCTTCCTCGCACTCCTGATGACAGCCGGGACAATCCTTGCTGTCCTCCCCGCGCTCCCGCTGAATGCGGTGGCAGACGCGGCAGTTTCTGATTCCACCGTGAACTTTGACGAAAACATCATGCTTTCCGTCTTCTGGCCGCCCACACCCGCCTACATGAACGACGAGCAGTATCAGCTCATGGCGGACGCCGGTATAAACTGGGTACTGGGTGCCGGCGAGGAAACGCTTGCCACGTCCGCCAACCAGAAGAAAATGCTGGAACTGTGCGAAAAGTACGGGATGCACCTGATTCTGAATGACGGATACTTCGGCAGCTCCCTGCTCGGAAAATCCGAGAGCACAGTCAAAAAACGGGTCAATAAGTACACGAACTATTCCGCGCTGGGCGGCTTCTACATTCTGGACGAGCCCTACAACCCGAATGCGTTTGTCGAGTCCTACCTGAACCTCAAGAAAGCGTTTCCGTCCGGCTATATGCACCTGAACTTCCTGCCCAGCGGCAGCTACGGCACGGAGGAGCGGTACAAAGCCCAGATGAACGACTGGTGCCGCCTGTGCGCCGCAGGCGGGTACCCCGTGGACTACCTGATTTATGACCGTTACCCCTTCGGTCTGCAGGCAGGCAGTATGGATCGCAACGGCTTCTACGCCAATATGCGTTCCGTGCACGATGTGGCGCTCAAAAACGGCGTCCGCACCGGAACCTACATCCAGACCGTGTGCCAGTCGGTCGCGTTCCGCCGCCCCACCGCCTCCGAAATCCGGTACGAGATGTACACGGCGCTGGCATTCGGCTTCAAGCAGCTTTCCTTCTTCACGTGGTTTACGCCGGTGAACCGGAGCGAACCGTTTGAGGACGGCATCATCGGTGCGGACGGCGTGCCTAATGCACATTATGAGGACATCAAGACCATCAACCACGAAATTCTCGCAATCGGCACCGTCCTCGCCAAGTGCGATGCGCTGGAGGTATACCTGAACGGGGAAACGTGGGGACAGCCCTCCATTCCGGAGAGCTTCTTCGCCCAGCCGGTCAAAAAAAGCCAGAAGTACACGGTATCCTTCCTGCGTCACAAGGAAACCGGGCGCAACTACCTGATGGTAGTCAACAACAACTTCTCCAGAGAAGCGGCTGCCACGCTGAAGCTGGATCCGTCCATTACCAAGCTCTACGAGGTAAGCCGCGACAACGGCAGCTATATCCCGAAGGAGCTTACGGACAATACGCTGGAGCTGGTTCTGCCCGCCGGGGACGGTATTCTGTTGGCGCTTCCGGAAGGGCTGGATTTTTACAAGCCCGCCACCGGTCAGCCGGACGCCGATGTCAATCTGGCGGCAGACGCGCTGATTACCTGCTCCCAGTCGATCGGCGAAAGCGACTGCTATATGGCGTACCTCAACGACGGCAAGCGCTTCACCACCACCGATACCGTTGGCTGGCGCTCCAATGATAACAATTCCCCCTACATTGAGATTGATCTGGGGCGCACCCTGCGCTTCAACCGGGTCGATCTGTACCCGGAGGGAACCGTGTTCACCTACGGGTACAGTTTCCCGGAGAATTTCACGGTTTCGGTCTCGGACGACGGGAAAAACTACACGCAGGTCGCGTCGGTCACGGGTGCCGCCGCCGACGAGGCTGCCTCCGTCCGCCTGTCCGGCACGTCCGAGGCACGCTATATCCGCATCGACATCACCAAGTGCCGCGGCGACTACGCCGGATTGGCAGAGATTGAGGTCTACAACGACGACGGTTCCCTGCCCGCGCCAGAGGAGTTCTCCCCGCTGGACGACGGAACAATCCGGGATTACAAGGAAGGCGAGGATCTTGCCTACAAGAGAACCGTCTACCCCTCCTCCACCACCCCGGAAGCCGGGTTCCGCACATGGGGCTGGGCTGCCGACTACATCAACAACGGCGTGAAGGGGCAGGGATGGACATCCAACGTCAAACGCAACAGTTCCCCCGACTCCACCGAGTACATGATTATTGATCTGGGGGATGTGTTCGCCGTGGATCGGATTGATGTGGTGACTATGGGCTGTTTCCCGGAGGATTACCGCATCGAGCTGTCCACGGACGGCAGGGAATGGACGGTTTTTGCATCCGAAACCGGTGCACCGGATCATCAGGGCGGTCTTGAACTGTCCTACACGCCGGAGGACGGACTGCCGATTGCCGGGCGCTTCCTACGCTTCATCGGCACGCGCCTGCGCGGGACATCCGCCGACGGCTATATGCTCCAGCTTGGCAATATCTCCGCATACGGCACACCTGTCTGCGACACCGCCGTTCTGACCGATGCGATGGCAACCTACCGGGCGACAGGCGGCGACACGTCCGTTAAAGAGTACACCGACTGCGAGGCGGCGCTGAAGCGGGAGTACCTCACGCAGTCACGCGCCAATGTGTGTGCCCGAGCGCTGCTGGCACTGCTCGTGAAGGAGGAAGAGACGACAACGGCGGAAACCGAAACGGCGACCGAGCCTGTCACCGAAACGCAGACCGCAGTCAGTACCGATACCGGCAGCGATGCAGAAACCGGTACAACGGCAGCCGAAGCCACCACGACCGCCGCCGAAGCCGGGAAGAAGGGCTGTGCATCGGTACTGCCCGCCGCGTCCCTGATTCTGCTGTGTGTGCTGTGCGCCCTGCCCTTCCTACGGAAGCGGCAGCGTATCTGAGCACGGCGCAGTACCGCATATATGGATAAATCCGGCGCACCGGCTGCCGTAAAGGCAGCCGGTGCGCCGGATTTGTATGTTCCGGTCAGCGGTCAAACAGGTAGTTGACGTTGCCGGTCAGCAGGGCGCGGACGCCCCGGTAGGTGTTTTCGGGATGTGCCCGGAACTGATTCTCCATCCGCCGGGCGGTCGCCTCGTCCTCCGCCCACAGCGTCACGGACAGTACGGTCTTGTCCCGCTCGGTCACGGAGCAGAGGATGTGGCACCCTCCGGCAGCGCACGGCTCAATCCGGCAGGACAGCTTCACCCCCCGGCGGCTGAAATCCAGATAGCGCATGGCGCAGACCACGCTGTCCTCCAGCACGGACGGCAGGATGTTCCCCCGCATACTCTCCACGACGCACGCGCCCTTTGCCGTGACGGCATAGCACGGTTCTCCGCGACTATTGACTCCCGATGCCGCCAACAGACCGTCGTCCTCCATGGCGTGGAAGGCGTCCGCGAAATCCAGATAATCCACGAAATCGGTCTGGCGCAGTGCCTCGTTCAGCGTGGTGAAATCCAGCGGATACCCGACCGCCGTCATCAGGTTGAGGACGAATATCTTGACGTTTGCCTTGCTTCCAATCTGGGAACCCATATTGCCGTATCCTCCTGACCCATCCGGAACCGCTTACCCGGTGATTCCTTTGCTTTCGCCCTGCATTGTACCACATTATTTTCAGAAATTCAATACTTTTTTTCGCATATCCGTTTGCATTTTTTCCGCTTTTGTGGTACAATACGGAGTATACAAAGCGGAAAGGATATTTACTATGAAATATGCGGCACTTCTGGGCTTCGGCGTTGTCGGCAGCGGCACTGCCGAGGTGCTGACTCACAACCGGGCACTCATTGAGGCACGGGTCGGCGAACCGATCCGAATCAAATACATTCTCGACCTGCGGGACTTCCCGGACAGCCCCTTCCAGGATCTGATTGTTCACGATTTTCAGGTCATTCTGAACGACCCGGAAGTCTCCGTGGTCGCCGAAATGATGGGCGGGGCGCATCCCGCCTACGACTTTACCAAAACCCTGCTGGAAGCGGGCAAGAGCGTCGTGACCTCCAATAAGCAGGTGGTGGCGACCTACGGAACCGAACTGCTGGCACTGGCGCGGGCGCACGGTGTCTCCTACCTGTTTGAGGCAAGTGTGGGCGGCGGCATTCCGATTATCCGTCCCCTGCGGGAGGATCTTGCGCAGAACCGCATCCGGTCGGTCAGTGGCATACTCAACGGCACCACCAACTATATTCTGACCGAGATGGAAACCAAGGGTACGCCCTTTGCCGACGTTCTCCGGGACGCACAGGACAAGGGCTACGCCGAGAAGGACCCGACCGCCGACATCGAGGGGCTGGATGCCGCCCGCAAGACCGTCATTTTGGCGGCAATGGCGTTCGGCAGGCGCATTGACCCGGACAGCATCCACTGTGAGGGCATCACCCGCGTGACGGCGGACGACGCCGCGCTGGCGCGTGCTATGGGCGGCGCGGTCAAGCTGATCGGGTACGCAAGCCGCGACAGCCGAACCGGGAAAATCCTTGCGATGGTTTCCCCGCGCTTTGTGCCGGGCGGCAACCCGCTTGCCGGAGTCAGCGGCGTGTTCAACGGGATTTTAGTCAGCGCCGACATGGTAGGCGAGGTCATGTTTTACGGTCCCGGCGCGGGAAAACTTCCGACCGCCAGTGCGGTGGTGTCCGACATCATGGAGGCAACCCACGCCGACCCTGCCGCCGCGCCGCTGTGGAGCGATGCCGGAGCGGAGGACGTGGCGGATTTCGCCTGCTCCGTCTGCCGGAATCTGCTTGTGTTTGACGCGCCGGCGGAAGCGGCGGACAGCCTTACGGCGCACTTCGGCGGGGCGGAAGCCGTGCGGTATCAGCCGGGGCGGCTGTCTTTTGTCACGCCCGCACTGAGCGAGCAGGAGGTCACGGCGCGCATGGCGTCGGCAGGCTTCCCGGCGGTCAGCCGCCTGCGCGTGCTGGACTGACGGAGGTCACCCGTGAATCAGAAAAAGCAGAACAACGGCGGGCGCGGCTGCCTGTTCCTTGTTATCGGTACGGTGCTCATCCTTGCGCTGATGGCGCTGTATATTTTCGCGGTCGGACGGATTACGGCATCCGTCATTGAGGCACGGAGCGGGGACACTCCCGCCTATGCCGTCATGTCGGCGCAGGTACCCTGCATCATTGCGGCGTTTGTCCTGCTTGAGTGCGTTCTGGTGCTCCAGTACCTGCCCTCTCAGGAGGACTACGACCGACAGAAGCCGCTCGGCGCGGTAAAGAGCACCCGGCGCGGCATCCTCGGCACCCGCCGCTTCGCCAACCTGCTCTCCGTGATTCTGCTGGCACTGCTGCTGCTCTGCGGCGCGGTGTCGGTCAATACCTACCGAATGGTATCGGAGAACGGCATCTCGGTCTGTTTCTTCCGGCAGACCGCCGTCTACACGTGGGACGATGTGTCGCAGTGCCGCGTGGATTGCGACAGTGACAAGGGGCTTTCGGTCACGTTCACCATGACCGACGGAAAGGAATTCGAAATCCTGCAGAACACAATCTCCGACAACGCCGCCTTTTCCGCCAGATACGCCCCCGACGCGACGGACAACCGCACCGCCGTGCTTGCCTTCGCCGCGGATCTGTGCCGTCAGCTGGATGAGCGCAATGTGCGCCGGATTGTTTCCCACAGCGAGCGTGCCATCCGTTTCTACCAAACCGACTATCCGGAGCAGTGGGTCTACGTCCGGGAGCTGATCCGCTATGAGGAAATCCGCCCCTCGGATGACGAGACAGTTCCGGCTACCGAAACCGTGAAACCGGAACCGTGACTGTGCTTCGGGGGATTGCCGATTTATGGCAGTCCTGCCGGGTAATGTTTGCAAACACGTTCGAAACCGCTTACCGGAAGCCGCCCGCCGAGGGCGGTTTTTTCGCGTTCCTGTCATATTTCCGGCGCCGACGCCATACAGTGAAGTGCACCGCGAAATAGCAGGTTTTCCTGACCGAAAAGGCACCTGCCATACGCTGCATCGAGGTGATCTGCACAGGCGGGAACGATGCCGGCATCCGGTGCCAACGGATACTCCGGGCACAGCACAGCGACCCCCGCAGGCACATATCCGCGCAGAACAGGCGTTTGACCTGCTTTTTTCCGAGCAGAAATCCGCCGCCATGAAAATTGACCAGCACCGGGGCTGTCGCTCCGCCATCCTCCGTCTCGTACATGTCCATCCAGTGGCAGACCCTGCCGTCATCCCGGTACGCTTCATCCGCACGCAGGCGTACACCCGTCGGAAGCGGGACTTTCCTGTCATGCTTTTTCCATCCAGCTGTCCGGCTCCCACGCCTGCTTTTCCGTCAGCTTCCACGCCATTTTCTCCAGCATACCGTCCCCTCCTCTGCGTCCTTTGCTGAATAAATCGGCGATTCCTAAAGGTTTCACCGCACAATTCCGATGGTGCAATTGCGCGGTGAAACCTTAAAAATATTCGCTCAGAAATTCCGGAACGGGCGTATACTCCGTCCGTCGCATGGAAATCAGCCAGTCCGTCACACCTGTGTGTTCATAGGCGTACTCGATTCCCTCATTGTGCCCCATGCCGGACAGAAGCGTCAGCTCCGCATTGCCGCCGCACGCGCGGACGGCATCCGTCATCAGCGTGGAGTATACCGCCGGCACCAACTCGTCCGCCGCCCCGTGATAGGCGCGGATGGGTGTCGTGCGCAGATTGGACGCCCGGAAGGAACGCCCGCCGCCGGCTATCGGCGCCAAGGCGGAAAAGAATCCCGTATAGGTCATGCCCATCTCCCACGCGCCAAAGCCGCCCATACTGCTCCCGGTCAGCGAAATGCGGTCGGGGCGCACGGCAAAGCGTCGTACTGTTCCGTCAATCACGGCTTTGACCTCGCGCACCACATTGTCCCAGACATACTCCGCCGGGCACTGCGGGCACAGCACAACAGCCGGTATCTCCCAGCCCTCCCGCACAATCAGGCGCGGGATGCCGTGGCGGCACATATGCTCTGTCCGCGTGCCGCGTTCCCCTGCCCCGTGCAGGTACACGAGCAGCGGCGTATCCGCATCCACGCAGGCGGGCAGGAACAAAAGACCGCCGAGGGCGGCTCCGCTCAATTCTGTTACGTCCATCTTCAGTCTGCCTTCCTTTCCTGTGTCCGCCACGCTTCCCCGTATATCCGCGCCAAACCGCCGGTGGAAGTCTCCCGGTACCCGGCGGCAAGATCCTTCCCGGTTTCGTACATAACCTCCACAATCTGGTCAAAGGACACCTTATGCATGCTCTCCAGCGACTTTGCCAGCATGACCGCATTGATCGCCTTGATGCTCGCCATGGCGTTTCGCTCAATGCAGGGAATCTGCACAAGTCCCAGCACCGGGTCGCAGGTACGCCCCAGATTGTGCTCCAGTGCGATTTCCGCCGCGCATTCGATGCCTTCCGTATCAAGGTTGTATATCTGCGCCAGTCCCGCCGCCGCCATGGCACACGCCACGCCGGCCTCCGCCTGACACCCGCATTCCGCCCCGCTGATTGAGGCGTTCTGCTTGACCACGTTCACGATTCGGTTCCGTGTCCCGTTCCGGTCATCGCCAAGGAACCGGACAGTTCAACACGGAACCGGCGTGCTCCGTAAGTTCCGATTGCGTATTCCGCCACCCGCTGGGGGCCGATTGTATGGGAACTGGTCGGTCCCCGTCCGATGCGGTACAGTTCCCGCAGTGATTTCATGACCGGCTTGCACCTCGCTTCCGCAGAAAGATTCTTCTTTTCGTCTGCGGGTATTATAGCACATCGGGCGCGCATTGGCAAGCAACAGAGTATATAAAATCCATGCGGCACCCTCTGCTTTTTTTGCGGCATCAGTCCGGTCGTACATACGGAACCGCCGCTTCGTCCGGCGCTTCCTGTGGAATCACTGTTTTGCCCGGCAACGCTTCCCTATATTTTCTCCCTGCCCTTTTTCCAGAGCGGAATGCCGACCCCGGCGAACAGGGTGCCGGCAAGCGCGACACCGCACCAGGACAGAACCGTGATGTCCCAGCCGTACTTTTCGGAAACAAGCGCAATCGCCGGGCTTACGGCGGCAGAAGCAAGATAGGAGCAGGCGTCAAAGAAGCCGGTGACGGACGATGAACGACCGACCTTGCTGTACGACAGCGGTATGAACGTCAGGAGCATACTGTTTGCGCCCAGCATGGACGAGGTGCACACCGCGACAAAGAACGCGGCGAGCACGACGGACAGACTGCCCGCGAGATACAGCAGGGACACCGCCACAAACGACAAGCCGAACATACAGCATGCAGTCGTCATTTCGTTCCGGAAGAAGCGCCTGTCAAGATACCGCGCGACATATGCCCCCGCGAGGTTGACAATCGGAAGAAGCGTCATGACGAGCGAGGCGACAGAGGGCGAGACGCCGAAGCCGTCGGAAAGCAGCGTGGGAATCCAGAGTGTAACGCCGTCCTTGAGTGCCCCGTTGAAGAAAACGCACACCGTCGCAAGCAGTGCGCCCGTTGCCGCAAGAAGCACGAAAAACGGGCGGGTATCCTTGCGTGTCGGGGTACCGGAATCGGACGCGACACCGTTTTCGGCGGCAACGAGGGGCTGCACCTCTTCCAAATACGCCCTGATTGAATTCATACCGCACACCCAGATCGCACCGACGGCAATGCCGATGCATCCGCTGACGGCAAAGAGCATACGGTAACTGCCCGATGTACCGAGAATCAGGCTGCTCAGGAGATACGATATAATGCCGCCGACCGGTATCGTGGACGAGACGGAAATTCCGGCTTTGCTGCGCTTTTCCGCAACCATGTATTCGGAAAAACAGCGTATAACAGGCGCCCAGAGCATGGAACAGCAATACCCGTTGATACACCACACCCCCAACAGCGCGTATCTGTTTGTGAGTACAGCCATGAGAAGGTTCATGATACCGGAGGCTGTGATGCCGATACCGATCATATACTTCGGTCGGATTCTGTCGCCGAGGAAGCCGTTCACAAGCTGTCCTATGCCGTAGCAGGCAAAAAAGCCCGTGCCGAGATAACCGCCGAAGGTCTTGCCGAAAAGCCCTTCCGCAATCATGGTTGACATGGCGGTCGAATAATTGAGTCGTGTTACATAGGATGTCGTATAGGCGATCCAGCAGAGCAAGAACAGCACCGTGCCGCCCCGTTTTATCCGTGTTTCCATACAGTCTTCCTTCAGATTAGACATATTTGTGTTGTGTGTCAGCTGCCTTTACTTCCCGGCACGCAGAGCGGCGAGACGCTCCCCAATCAGGCGGTAAGCGGTTTCCGGGTCGTCGGTACCGGCAACCGCCTGCTCCATGGGGCAGATGCCGGTACCGGTGCGGTTACGGATGCTGTCGGTCAGAACATCGTACTCCACCGGAATCCCGTGCGCTCTCAGCACATTCATGCCGCCGCGTGACAGCGTGGCGGCATACACCGAGGCAATCCCTGCCCGGACAAACAGCAGAGCCGCCGCCCTGCCGACCACCAGATCCGCAACCGAAAAGCCGTGCAGGTCGCGCCCCGCCGCTGACAGGTTCATCATGGGAGCGATGCCGCGCGCATCATCAGTCAGAATCTCCTCCCCCCGGCACAGCGCGATGCTGTGCCCGGGGAGATGCTGTACCGCGCGTTCGAGGTCAGTCACGGTCGCTGTCCCCGGCGTTTACCAGCCGCCGCAGACCGATGACAGTCAGCGGAACCAACACTGCCTGCAGAGCAAGCCCGTATAATCCGGTCTGAATCTGCCCCCAGATTACGGCAGGCGTGAAGGGCGTCACGTTCTGAAACAGCGTCACCAGCAGCAGGAAGAACGCCCGACCGGACACCTGCGCCAGCAGGACGGCGGGGAATGCCACCCATGCCCGCTTTACGATCGCACCGGAAAACAGCCCCGTTACCAGTGCCATGAGCGCCAGCTCCGCCGCCATGAAGGGCAAGCGGGCGGCGGCGGGCATAGCGTTCCCGGTCAGGGAGGTCAGGAGGAAGCTGATGACCGGCGAGGCAATGCCGGCGGCAAAGCCCCAGCGTGCACCGAGCAGGCAGCCGCCCAGCAGAACAGGCAGGTACATCGGCAGCCACGTAACGCCGCCTGCCGCTCCGGCAGCAAGATGCACCAGCTGCGGCAGAACCACCGCAAGGATAACCACCGTCAGGGCTGTCAGAGTCCGGACTGTAATCCGCGTTTTGCGGGTCGCGTTTGCTCTTGTCAGAATTGCTTCAATCATGGGAATACACCGTTCCTTTCCGTATGTGCTGTGCGCAGGCATCAGTCCGCCTGCTTTTCGAATTCCGCCGCCACATCCCGGAGCAGCTGCCGGATGGGCAGGTGTTGGGGACAGCTGTGCTCGCATTTCCCGCAGGCGATGCAGTCGGACGCCTTGCCGTTCCGCTTGGTATAGACATCCTCATAGTAATAATCCGCGTTCCAGTCGTGGTAAATCTGCTTGGCGTTCATACAGGCGAACAGGTCGGGGATGGCGATATGCATGGGGCATCCGTCCGTGCAGTAGCGGCACGCCGTGCAGGGAATCATATGCTGGGCACGCAGGATGGCGCAGACCTTGGAGACCGCCTCACGCTCGGCTTTGTTCAGAGGCGTGAACTCCGCCATGTAGGCCAGGTTGTCCTGCATCTGCTCCAGATTGCTCATGCCCGAGAGCACCATGAAAATACCCTCAAAGCCTGCCGCAAAGCGGATGGCATAGCTGGCGGGACTGCCGCCGTGCAAGCCGTCCAGCACGGCGCGTGCGTCCTCCGGCAGGTTGACCAGCGTTCCTCCCTTTACCGGTTCCATGACAATGACCGGCTTTCCGTGCCTGCGGCACACCTCATAGCACCGGCGCGACTGGATGGCGGCGTCCTCGAAATCCACATAGTTGAGCTGAATCTGCACGACCTCCACCTGCGGATAGGTGGTCAGAATCTCATCCAGTACCTCGGCGCGGTCATGGAAGGACAGCCCCACGTGACGCACCTTGCCTTCTGCCTTGAGGGCAAACGCCGTCTCGTAGGCGTGGCACGCCTTGAACTTTTCGAAAATTTCCCGGTTCTGCGCGTGCATGAGGTAGAAGTCAAAGTATTCCACGCCGCACGCCTTCAGCTGGCTTTCAAAGAACGGACGTATCTCCGCCTCGGAATGAAAGTACGTGCCGGTCAGCTTGTCGGTCAGAATATACGCATCGCGCGGATAGCGCTCGGTCAGGCACTCCCGGACGGCAATCTCGCTTTTCCCGCCCAGATACCCGTGCGCGGTATCAAAATAGTTGAAGCCGCGCGCAAGGAAGGTATCCACCATCCGGCACATCTCCGCCTTGTCCACCTCGCCGTCCTGCATGGGCAGGCGCATACAGCCGAAGCCGAAGTTTTTCTTCACGTTTTCAAAGTAGCTCATAGACTCCTCCTTTTTGTTGTTGCCGCGGATACCGCCGCGCCGGGATTGTCCCCGCACCGGTTCGGTTGACAGCATGACAGTCTGACAGCTTGATCTCCTGCCCGCATGACCGCTTGACAGGCGGTGGTTTTCCTGCTATAATGGGAGCGTCAGGCGGGATACCGGTCTCCGCCTCCGTTCGCCTCTATTGTATAACTTGAAGTTGACTTTAAGTCAAGAGGGTAAATTTTAAATTTTTTGTGAACATATGAACACCGGAAAGTACGCAGCGCAAGGGAGCATGGGATATGAAAGAAAAAGTCTACACGGTCGGTGAAATGGCACAGCGGGTCGGCGTCGCGCCGTCCGCCCGTCCGCTGTCTGCGGCGAAAAAGTGAGAACATACCGCCGTGGCACCCACGGTCGGACAAATCCGACCGTGGGTGCCATGCTTTGTATGCCTTTACTTATCTCCGCCGCCCGCAGGCTGCTGCTCGCCCTTGCCGATGCCGACAACCTCATCCACCGGCAGGGAAAAAGCAATTCCCTGCCCCGGCGTTTGAAGCCCCACCTTCTGATAGATGGTGTGCAGAATGTCGTTGCGCAAATCGGTCGGCACGACAATCATAACGATTTCCTTCTCCGGCTGTACGGTAATGCCGAACATCTTTTCGGCGTCCCCGTTTGCGGTTCCCCGCGCGTGAATGACCGTGCCGCCGCGCGCGCCGTACTCGCGCGCCGCTTCCATAACCGTATCCGCGAATCCGGCATTGACAATGGCGTATATCATCTCATACTCAAAAGAATGACTCATGCTTTATCTCCTTTTCTTGTGCCCGGTCGCTCAGGCGGTTATATTGCCTAGGAAGCGGTAAATGGCAACCCCGATGGTGCCGGTCAGCGGGACGGTGCAGGCAATGCCCTTGCCATTCTTGATGGAGCCGAATTTCTCCTCCAGTCCCGTCAGGGCAGCGTGCGCCTGATCCTCCCGCACTACGCTGAAAATCACGCTCTTGGAGCTGTCTGCAAGTCCTAAAAGACGCAGTGTCTCGCTGTCGGCGGTTCCCTCCGCCGCCAAAATGGTCTGGAAGTTAATCTGAAAGCCGGACTGCAGGTAGTCGGCGTAAAACTCCGCCTTGGAGCGGTTGACCACTGTTACCAGCAGCTTGAGACGCACCGGCGCCTCGCTCGCGACGGCAGGCGCCGCCGGCGCGATCGAGGCGCTCTGCACCGCTGCGGCTGCCGGAACGGCAGAGCTCTTTTTCCTTTTCATACGTCGGTGCCTCCCTTACATGAAATCAATAATCTGCTCGTCATCCGCCTGCAGGATGCGCCGCATGGCAATCTTTGCCCGCACATGGCGGGTCACGACAGAGCGGAAGCCCAGCAGCTGAATGGTGATAAGCGGGGTCATGGCGACCATCGCCACCACTCCGAAGGCGTCGCTCAGAATATGCGTCTGCCCCTGCGTCACCATGCAGGCGCCCACGGCAAAGGGCAGGATGAAGCTGGATGTCAGCGGTCCGCTGGCGACACCGCCCGAATCAAAGGCAATGGCGGTATACAGCCCGGGCACAAAGAAGGACAGTCCCAGCGAGATGAGGTAGCCCGGAATGACGTAGTACAGGATGCTGAAATCAAGCAGGATGCGCAGCATGGACAGCCCGATGGAGATACCGACACCGACGCTCAGCGCAATCATCATGGATTTCTTGCTGACGTGCCCGGCGGTGATGTCCTCGACCTGCTTGTTCAGCACGTGAACGGCAGGCTCTGCCAACACGACCACCATTCCCAAAATAAAGCTGAACACAACCAGCGCCACCGGATGGCTGGATGCCAGTTCGGTTCCCAGCTTGTAGCCGATGGGCATATAGCCGACGTTGACAACAGACAGAAACAGAACCAGTCCCGCAAAGGTGTACAGGATACCGATGCCGATCTGCCCCACCTTGCGGGCGGGCAGCTTCAGGCACGTGACCTGCAGAATCAGGAAAAACAGAACGATAAGTCCCAGTGCCAGCAGAACCTCCTCCGACGTTGCAAGGAGCGAGCGCCCCAGCGCCGCGCCGAAGTCGTCCGCCAACCCGTAGGAGGGCTGGATGTTGACCTTGCTGCTGTCCGCCGTAATGCCCAGCAGCAGGACGGCAAGGATGGGACCGATGGAGCAGAGCGCCACCAGACCGAAACTGTTCTCCCCGACGTCGCGTCCGCCCAGCGTCGCGGCGATACCGACGCCCAGCGCCATGATGAAGGGCACCGTGATGGGTCCCGTCGTCACACCTCCGGAGTCAAACGCCATGGGGAGGAAATCGACGTTGCCGTTGACCACCACCAGTGCGGTCAGGGCAAAGAGCATCATGTAAAAAAACATGAGCATGGAGGACAGCGGCTTGTGAAACAGCATTTTCAGCACCGCCATCAGCAGGAACAGTCCGACGCCGACGCCGACCGTCACGATCAGCACTGTGCCGTTGACCACTCCGGCGATCTGCGCCGCCAGCACCTGCAGATCCGGTTCCGCCACCGTGATGAACACGCCCATCAGGAAACAGACGGTCAGCAGTGCCGTTATTTTACGAGACCGGGTCAGTCCTGCACCGATATGCTCGCCCATAGGGGTCATTGCCATGTCCGCCCCCAGATTGAACAGCGTCATGCCGATGATAAGCACCACGGAAGACAGAAGAAAGACGGTCAGCTCCCGGGCTGTCAGACTGACTAACGGAGTCAGGTACAGAATGCACACCAGCGCCACCACCGGCATAACCGAAAAAACGGATTCCTTGAGTTTGGTCAGAATGATTCTGTGCAGTGATTCTTTTGCAGGCAAAGCGGTTTCTCCTTATCGTTTTGTTGTGGGGAATGCCGTGTTCCAACGGATAAATGCCTTAATTCTCCTTACTGGAGACGGAGCGAAAAGGCGGGGGCAGGCAGATTGTTTCCGCCGCGCAGTGTTGCGTTCTCCTGCGTGACCACCGGGAAGTACGCATAATTGACGTGCGAAGCATCGGGTACATCCCCCGGCACCTCGACCGCCACGGCGCACCGGCTTGTCACGGTCGCGCGCACGGGCGTGCGGCGGTCATAGTCACCGACCGAGAAGCCGGCGACCTCCCTGCCGAGGCTGTCTGCCGGATCATGACCGCTGACTGTCAGTCCCGCGCCCACGTTCCCGAACTCCACCGTAACGGTGCCGCCGTCCGGGGCACGGTACGCCGCCACCGGCATGGGGGAAACGACCTCCCGCTCATTGCCGACGCCGTACTGCCGTGCCAGCGCCAGCGCCGCCAGACGCTCCGCAAGCTCTGACTTACGCGGCGAATGCGCCCAGTCTGGGTAGCCGTCCGGGGCGCCCAGATCCATATCCACGGTCAGCGTGGAGTCCGGTATCAGGCGCTGTGCGTCGAACTGCTGCATCCGGATGATGTCCAGCCACGGGAAAAACTGCGCCCCCTCCTCGCGGTAGGAGGAAAGCTGGACGTTGTAGAACGGGAAATCCGTACCGAAGCGCTGCCGCTCATCCGCCACCAGCAGTGCCAGCTCGTAAGCGTACTTCTCCGCAAACTCGCGTGCGCCGCCCTCACTCTCGCCCTGGAAAAACAGCTGCGCGGTGAATGCCAGCCCCTCCAGAGGATGAATGAGCGTGTTGTAGTAGCCTGCCTCGCGGACATTGGCACCGTACAGGTAGCCCTGCGCGTGTGCCAGTGCCTCCGGCAGCAGTTCCCGGATGCAGGCGCCGCCGGCACACATCATGACAAGCCCCAGCGGCACGTCAATCTGCTTGGTCATCTCACGGGCGAAGTACCAGCCCATCGCAGAAAACTCCAGCGATGCCTCGCGCCCGGGACGCTTCCAGCACCACGCCGGATTGATGATGTCAGGCTGCGGCTGTTCGCAGTATGCCTGATTGGCATACACAAACGCCTGCGTCTGCGTGAACAGCCGGAAGTTGTCCTCCTCATAGAATTCCACACTGGGCGTCAGCTCCATGCAGGGCGCCAACGTCAGCTCAGCGTTGGACTGTCCGCCGATAAGCCAGACGTCGCCAATCAGAATGTCCTCCAGCACAACCTCATGTTCTTCGCTGTCCCTGATAGCCATACGCTGCGGTTCGCGGGTATATGCGTGTGGGGAAAAAGTCAGCATCCACCTGCCATCGGAGGGTGCCGCCTCCGTCACGGTCACGCGTGCGGTCTCCCCCATGAACTCGCCGGTAACGGTCGAGCCGGGATGGGAGGAAAAGCCCCAGACGCGGATCGGCTTGTCGCGCTGAAGCACCATGTGCGACGAGAAAATGCCGGAAATTTTGAATTCCGGACAGACCCAGACAGCGGTGTTTCCGGCGGAAACGGTGCGCTCTCCGGTCGGGAGCGCGGGGGTGTTCTGTGTTTCACTCATAGTCTAACGGTATCCTTTCCGATGCAGTTTCGATATGCCGGCGATGCAACTTCAACATACAGGTATTATACCCCGGTATTATACCATGGAAAAACGCCGCCTGTCAAGGGTGCTTTCGACATTTTCGGAAATCTGTCTATCTTTTGCGGGAACGGTGCGCGGAGTCGTTGGCATCGGCAACGCCTGCCAGACATCCCGGTGCCGCAAAAGGGACTGCCGCCGCCATGGTTTTAAGGCTTCGCCGCACAATTCCGATGGTGCAATTGCGCGGTGAAACCTTAATCAGCGTTTCCCTTGACAAATCCGGTCGGATATGGTATGATTACCTTGGCGGCAGCTTCCAAAAATCCTCAGCGGCTGCCGTATCAAGGAGACTGGTATGAGAACAAGGCTGCTTCCGATTATCCTCGGATTACTTCTGCTGTTGACTGCGGTCTGCCCTCTGACCGCCGCGGCGGTGTCGGACCCGACAGGCACCGACGCACCGCTGCCTGAGTGCTTCCAGCAGGCTGACGCACGGTGGGCGGACAAGGAACTGCTCGGCTCCAACGGCTGCGGTCTGCTGGCGCTGGTCAACGCGGTCAACTACCTCACGGGAAACTTCATCGATCCGGTGGAACTGGCGGTCTACGCGCACCGGATTGACGCCTACAACGGCTCAGTCGGCGGCGGAACCGCCCGCTGGGTGCTGTACAACCAATTGGCTCGCTACGAGAAGCAGTACGGGTTCAGCGTAACGGATACCGGCATGGATGCAGGCGTCCGGCACAGGGATTTCATCCGGAATCTTCAGCAGGGCGGCGTTGCCGTCTGCCATGTCTACGGGCACTTCATCACCATCGTCGATTATGATGCCGACGCCGATTCCTACCTTGTGTATGACAGTGCAGCCAACCCGACCAAGCGGAACACAACGGCAAGCCCCACGTGGCTGAGCGGAGAGTACCTCTCCACGTCCGCCTACATGACGGTGGACTGGTGGTGCCTGCTGGAGCGCACCGGGGACTCCCGGAACACGATCGGCGACCGCGTGCGCCGGAACCAGCCGGTGGAGCTGTACCGCCGCGTTCAGCCGGGTACGGCACTGACGCTGACCGGAACGGCGTCCGCCTCCGGGGGCATCAGATCCCTGTTCTATGTGGTGGACTACGACTACGACAACACGGTAGAACTGCCCGACAGCGTGACGGCAGAGGCAAACACGGAAGTGGCATTCTCGGTGTCGCCGGATCTGAGCGGGCTGGGTGCCGGCGTACATACCCTGCGGCTGTCGGCACGCGGGGCGAACCGGAGCGTATCGGACATTGCGGTCTGCACGCTGTTTGTCGGCAACGGAACCGACGGCAGTACGGACGCATCCACCGGTGACGTGACCGTCGGCTTCTCCGGCTATATCGGACTGCCGTATGTCATGCAGAAATCCCCGGTGGCGCTGGGCACGCGGGCGCCCTGCTTCCGGGCGGAAACCGATGCGGTTCTGCCCTTAGGGGAAGTGGATTTGTCCGGCTTTGCCTATGCGGTCATAGCGTACAGCGTCAAGGACACCCTGACGTATGACAGCGGGGAGGAGCCCGCCTGCATCGGATTCAAGACAACCGGGACGCCGTACAGCGGAGGCAGTTCCGGGTACAACACGGAAGGCTCGCTGGCTGTCGCTCCGGTGGAAAGCGGCGCGGAGGGGCTGAAGTACGAGAGACAGATTGTTCTGGATCTGTCCGGCGTCGACTATGCAGGGGAGCTGTACCTGTCCACCTGCGTACCGGAAAAGCAGTACGTCTACATACGCAGTCTGCGGTTCTGCACCGGAAGGACACCCGGAGAGGAAACCGGAACCGGGACAGCCACGGCGGCGGCAGAGACAACCGCAGAAATCGCGACAGAGCCGGAACCGCCTGCTTCCTCCTCCGGGACGGACGCGGCGGGCACAACCCGGTCTGCCGGCGGCTGTGCCTCGGCGGCTCCGGCAGGCGCGGTCATGGTGGTTCTCCTGCCCGGCGCGTGGCTGACGTGCAGGCGCACGAGAGCGCGCCGGGTAGCGCAGTAGCCCGGTTTCATAAAATCCTGCGGGAATATTTCCGGAATTTTCATAAAGTGGCTATTGCATACCGGACGGATTTGTAGTATAATACTCTGTAACGTGGGTGGTTCCGCCATGACGGAACGCGGGAGGTTTCATGAAAGCAGTTGTAACGGTAACAGGTAAGGACAGTGTGGGTATCATCGCGAAGGTCGCGGCGGCGTGTGCCGAGTGCGACGCCAACATCGTGGAAATCTCCCAGAGCGTACTGCGGGAGTACTTTGCCATGATTATGCTGGTGGACATCACGGCACTCAACGTGGATTTCGCGGCGTTCTCCGACAGGCTGACGGCTCTTGGTAAGGCGCGCGGGCTGGATATTCATGCCATGCATGAGGATATTTTTCAGGCGATGCACCATATCTGAACCGGAGGAAACGTCTGATGCTGGAAACCAAAGACATATTGGAAACAATCCAGATGATCCGGCAGGAGAATCTGGACATCCGTACAATCACCATGGGTATCTCACTCTACGACTGCGTAAGCGACGATGCCGGGAGGCTGTGCGACAGAATATACGATAAAATCACGCACGCGGCGGAGCATCTGGTGGAGACCGGCTGTGACATCGAGAAAAAGTACGGTGTGCCGATCGTCAACAAGCGTGTTTCGGTCACGCCGATCTCCCTCATCGCGGGCGGCGTGGACGCAGGCGGCTGCCTGCGGGTGGCACATACCCTGCAGCGGGCGGCGGACGCCGTGGGCGTCAACTTCATCGGCGGTTTCTCCGCACTGGTGCACAAGGGCATGACCGACAGCGACCGGAATCTCATCTCTGTCATTCCGCAGGCACTCGCAGAAACCGAACTGGTCTGCTCGTCCGTCAATGTCGCCACTACCAAGGCGGGCATCAACATGGATGCCATCCGGCTGATGGGACACACGGTCAGGCGCTGCGCCGAGCTGACGGCGGACCGCTCCTCCATCGGCTGTGCAAAGCTGGTGGTGTTCGCCAACGTGCCGGAGGACAACCCCTTTATGGCGGGTGCCTTCCACGGCGTCGGCGAACCCGAGACGGTCATCAATGTCGGCGTGTCGGGTCCCGGCGTGGTCAGCTCCGCCATTGAGCGGGCGGGAGACTGCGATCTGTCCGCACTGGCTGAACTTATCAAGCGGACAGCGTTCAAGATTACGCGGGTCGGTCAGCTGGTCGCCACCGAGGCGGCACAGCGGCTGGGCGTTCCCTTCGGCATCGTGGATCTGTCGCTTGCACCGACGCCTGCCGTCGGCGACTCCGTGGCGCAGATTCTGGAAAACATGGGGCTGGAGTCCTGCGGGGCGCACGGCACGACAGCGGCACTTGCCATGCTCAACGACGCAGTGAAAAAGGGCGGCGTTATGGCATCGGGTCATGTCGGCGGTCTGTCCGGCGCGTTTATCCCCGTCTCGGAGGACGCCGGTATGATTGCCGCCGTGGAGCGCGGGGCGCTTTCGGTGGAGAAACTGGAAGCCATGACCGCCGTGTGTTCGGTCGGACTGGATATGATTGCCGTTCCGGGCGACACGGAGGAGGACGTCATCTGCGGACTGATCGCCGATGAAATCTCCATCGGCGTGATAAACAACAAGACGACAGCCGTCCGGGTCATCCCGGCGATAGGCAAAACCGTCGGCGATGCGGTGGACTTCGGCGGACTGTTGGGCAGTGCGCCTATCATGCCGCTGCGCCCGTGGTCGCCGGCACGATTCGTCCGACGCGGCGGACGGATTCCCGCCCCTATCCACAGTCTCCGGAACTGAGGCGCAGTGACGGGACAGCCGCAAGGTATACACAAGATTATAAAAATACAGTCAGGAAAGGAAGATGTGTAATGAAAAAGCTCATGAAGGTCGTATCCGTGTTTGTGAAGCTGGGTGAGAGAGCGGTCTCCCTGTTCGGCAAAGTCGCGGACGCGGCAGACCGTATGCTCCACTACAAGGAGTACCGCCGGCAGAAGCGGGTCGCCGCCGTGTTCCGCACCATGCTGTGCGTGGCGTGCGGTGTGCTGGCAGTCGTTTTCTTCCCCTACAAGATCCGGGTGGAAAAGAACGGCGACTTTGAAGTCCGCAGTCTGATGCTGCGTATCTACCGCAAGACGCCTCCGTACCCGGAAACCGACGGGGACAGCGAGGAATTCGACATTACCGGCGCCGAGGATGAGGACGCCGCCGAGTGCCAGCTCGTCGGCACTGACGGGAAGGCATGACGTCCGTCCCGGATGTGTCCGTCGCGGCGCTCGCCTATCTGGGAGACAGCGTGCTGGAGGTATGCGTCCGCACCTATCTCGTGGCTGAGCGGGGCATTCCGTCCTCCGCAAAGCTCAACCGTGCGGCGCTGTCCTTCGTGACGGCAACCGCGCAGTCCGAAGCGGTCGGGCGGATGGAACCGCACCTGAGCGAGGAGGAAACGGGGTATTACCACCGGGGACGCAACAGCGGACAGGGGCACGTGCCGAAGTCCGCCTCGGTCGGAGAGTACCGCCGCGCCACCGGTATGGAGACACTGTTCGGTGCGCTGGCGCTTGCCGGGCGCACGGATCGCATCCGCGAGCTGTTCCGGCTTGGTTACGGGCTGGAAACAGATGGCACCGCAGAACCGGGGAATCGCTGATTGATTCGGCGCTTCCCTAACAGCAGGAGGAAAAACCATGAGTAATCCGATTATTGAGATAGCCGTCAGTCAGGGTGAGGAGCCTCTGGGCAGCATCCGGCTGGAGCTGTACCCGGACAAGGCACCCGGCACGGTGCAGAATTTTCTTTCACTGGTGGATGCCGGCTTTTATACCGGTCTGATGTTCCACCGCGTCATCCGGGGCTTTATGATTCAGGGCGGGGGGTTCACGCCCGATTTCACGCAGAAGCGCGCCAGAGCCATCCGCGGCGAGTTCATCGCCAACGGCTACATGGGCAATGACATCCGGCACACGCGCGGCGTCATTTCCATGGCGCGGACGTCTGATCCCGATTCGGCGTCCTCGCAGTTCTTCATCATGCAGGAGGATGCACCGCATCTGGACGCCCAGTATGCCGCCTTCGGCAAGGTCACGGAGGGCATGGACATCGTGGACAAGATAGCGTCCTGCAAGACCGGACGGTACGGCGGTTACTCCGATGTGCCGCGCGAGCCGGTCGTCATCACCGGCGTGAAGCGTCTCTGATGCTTTCGCCCTACTATAATTGTACCCCTTACTATTCTGTATAAAATTTACTGTTGGAGGATACTGTAATGAAAAAGAACCAAAATGAGGCTCTGATTGACGTTGTGCTGGTCGCCGCCGCCGCAGGCGCCGCCGCCGCCGCCGCCATTCTTGCTGCTGACAAGGCACTCAAGAGCGAAAAGGGACAGGCTGCAGTCGCCACGGTCAAGACCAAGGCAACCGCTGCCAAGGAAACCGTCAAGGTCAAGGCCGAGGAAGTCAAAGCCAACGTGAAGACCAAGGCGACCGAGGTCAAAGCCAAGGCAGAGGAAGTCAAGGACAAGGTAAAGGGCAAGTTCGGCAAGAACGCCTGCGCTTGTGCCTGCGAGGAAGCTGCCGGGGAGACCGCTGAAGCCGAGGAAGCAGCACCCGCCGAGGACGCCGTAGCTGACGGCGAGACAGCAGAGTAAAAGCACAACCGCATAGCACGCTGTCGGGAGCGGACCGTTACACGTTTCGGTGTGCGGTCCGCTTTTTGACTGCGGCGCAAGAGCAGGAGGATCAGTATGAAAATCACGGTATTGGACGCGGCGGCGTTAGGGGACGACCTGGATCTGTCCCCGCTGGATGCGGCAGGCGAGGTTACGGTCTGGCGCCGGACGGCACCGGAAGAGGTGCGGGCACGCATCACGGACTGCGGCGCGGTTATTCTGAACAAGGTCAGAATCGGCGCGGCACAGCTGCCCGCACCGGGGCACGCGCCGCGCATCCTGTGCATCGCGGCAACGGGATACGACAACATTGACATCGCCGCATGCCGGGAGCGGGGCATTGCCGTCGCCAATGTGCGCGGTTACTCGACGGACAGCGTGGCGCAGGTCACGGTCGGACTGGTTTTGGCGCTGGTCAGCCATCTGCCGACCTACTGCGCCGCTGTCGCGGACGGCACGTACAGCCACAGTGGGCAGGCGAACCTGCTGACTCCGCCGTACCGGGAGCTGGCCGGCATGACGTGGGGCGTGCTGGGTGCGGGGCAGATCGGGAGCCGCGTGGCGGATGTCGCACGCGCCTTCGGCTGCCGCGTGCTGACCTGCCGCCGCAACCCGGACGGCAGGAGCGTCAGTCTGGATACCCTGCTGCATGAGTCGGATATTCTGACCGTCCACACGCCGCTGACGGTGGAAACGCGCGGCATGATAGGCAGAGAGCAGCTGGCACAGCTCAAGCCGGGGGCGATTCTGGTCAACATGGCGCGCGGCGCCGTCACGGATGAGGCGGCAGTCGCGGATGCGGTTCTGGCGGGTCGGCTCGGCGGCTTCGGTGCGGATGTGTACAGCACGGAGCCGTTCGGAGCGGAACACCCCTTCTCTGCCCTGCTCGGTCTGCCGCAGGTCTGCCTGACACCGCATATGTCGTGGGGCGCACGGGAGGCGCGGGAACGCTGCCTGCGTGAAATGATCCTGAATATGCAGGCATTTTTCCGCGGCGAGGAGCGCAACCGGGTGGACTGACAAAACCGGGAAGGAGGAGCAGACCGACGGTCTGCTCCTCCTTCCCGGTTATATGCGTTTTTTCAGAAATATCGTTTACTTCATCGGTTCTATCAGCCCATACGTACCGTCACGCCGTGTATAGACCACGCAGGTGTCGCCTGTCGTCATGTCGTTGAACACGAAGAAGGTGTGTCCTAACAGGTTCATCTGCATGATGGCGTCCTCCGGCGTCATGGGGCGGAACTCAAACTGCTTGACGCGGATGATAAGTCCCGGATCCTCCGCCTCATCCGCAAAAGCGGACTCCTCCGGCAGATTCTCGCGCAGGCGCTTGGCAAGGCGCGTCTTGTTTTTCCGTATCTGACGTTCGATATTGTCAACTGTCTTATCCATGGCACTTCTGAAGTCATCGGAATCAACCTCACTGCGGAACAGTGTCCCGTCCGCGTTGATCGTCACCTCCAAGGTGGACACCCCGCGCTTGCGGCGCAGCGTGACGGTTGCCTCGGGCTCCATGTCGTCGCGGAAATACTTGTCCAGCTTTCCTAACTTCAGTCCGATCATGCTCCGGGTATCGTCATACACATTCAGTTGTCTGCCTACGATGGTAGTCTTCATGGTTTCATCCTCCTCTTTCCGTAGATACATACCTGCGGTTCCGGGGAGCGCTCCGGTTGGGGAACTCTCCCCTGA
>CAVIJF010000002.1:0-78381 GCA_963643175.1 bacterium | reverse complement strand
CCCCTGAACCACTTACAGTATACCATATCCTTGTGAAAAAGTAAAGAGGATTTGCTCAACTTTCTGTGATTTTTCGTGACTTTTTAACGCTCCGCCGCGCAACGGACATTCCGAATCTGCCGATGCGCCTGCCGAGTGCGAAGTATTCGCCGTGGGCAAAGGCGGCAAGATCCGCCCTGTCCAGCCGCAGACGCCCCGTGTCATCCAGCAACGCCTCGTCCACATCCACCGCCACGATATCCGCAAGGAACAGGTCATGCGTCCCCTGCGGAAGGACATCGGTCACGCGGCATTCCAGCGAAAGCGGGCATTCCGCGATGAGCGGGCAGGCGACGGACTGTGCCGGCTCCGGCGTCAGGTGTGCCTTCCGGAATTTATCCACCTTGGCGCCGGTGTACATTCCGCACAGGTCCGCCGCCCGGATGAGATGCGCCGGGGTCAGGTTCACGGCAAACTCTCCGCTCTCGCGGATCAGCCGGTAGGAGTAGCGCCCGGGGCGCACCGCTATGGACAGCCGAGGCGGCTGGGTGTTGATCAGCCCCGTCCACGCAACCGTAATGATGTTGGGATGCTCCATCGTCCCACAACTCACCATGACCGGCGGCACCGGCGCCAGCAGTGCCCCGCCCTTCCATGCAATTTTAGCCATATACAATACCGTCCTTTCACGGCGGCATAATCCGCCCTGCAACGGAAAAAGCGGCATATCCGCCCGTGCGGGGTATGCCGCTTCCCCATTCTTTTCTGAGGCAGAACCGGCGGGAATCAAAGATGCCCGTTCGCCTCCAGATATGCCACCACATCGCCCACCGTGATGAACTTGTGGATATCGTCATCCTCAATGGTCACGCCGAACTTCTCCTCGCAGAGCATGACCAGATTGGCAAGCTCAATGGAGTTGATGCCGAGGTCGGCGGACAGCTCCGCTTCGGGGGTAATATCCTTTTCCTTAACCTGAAGCTCCTCAACCAGCAGCTTCTTTACAGTCTCATACATATGCTTGATTTCTCCCATCTGCCGCAGAAAAGCGCGGCTTCAAAACGATTCTCCCGCTCAGGGCGGGACTTTCCATTATGCAACATCGGCTATTATAGCGTATTTTGCCCCCGTTGTCAACCCTTCCGCCGCACTTTTTTCAAAAATATTAAAAAAGCCTTGACAAGTCAGAAGGAATGTGCTATAATAGGGCGCCGCTTGAAACGGGCTTTTTAAGGTGTCGCCGTGCGGCGATGCCGCCCCAGTCAGCGAGTCTGAAAGAAAGAGGTGCTTTTCATGTTTGCTGTTATCACGACAGGCGGAAAGCAGTACAAGGTCAACGAGCAGGACATCATCTTCGTCGAGAAGTTGGATGCGGAGGAGAACACCGAGGTCAGTTTTGACGTCGTGGCGCTCTCTACCGATGCAGGCTTCAAGGCGGGAACCCCCACGGTTGCCGGTGCTACTGTTACCGGTAAGGTGCTGAAGAACGGAAAGGGCAAGAAAATCTACGTTCTGAAGTACAAGTCCAAGAAGAACGAGAAGAAGAAGATCGGTCACAGACAGCCTTACACCAAGGTTCAGATCACCAAGATCGACGCCTGATGTGCCGCCTCTCCCGCAAGGAAGGAGCGCATTGTCATGACTACGATTATTTTCTACCGCAGCGGCGGCGTGTTCTACGGCTTTGAGGAGCGCGGTCACACCGGGTACGGCGAGGAGGGCTGGGATATTCTCTGCTCGGCGCTGTCCGCCATGACCATGTTTCTGATAAACACCGTGGAAGTCGCGTATGACTCATCCGTCGAGTATGAAATCGACGACAATACCACGACCATCCGGGTAAGGTGCCGTGCGGCACTGCCGGAATTCGAGGCAGATGAGCTGAAGCGCTACGCCGTGTCGGGTATTTTCCTCGGCTACTACCAGCAGCTTTCCGATATGCTGGAGGATTACGGGGATTACCTCGACGTGCAGGTCATCAACCGCCCCTACGGCGGGGAGAACGCCGCACGGTAAATCCGCTGTCCGGGCAGAAGTCCATTCTCCGATTCCGGAAACAACCATCCCCACACTGATTATTATGGAGGTAGCAAGATGTTGAAGCTCAGTTTGCAGTTCTTTGCTCATAAGAAGGGCGTCGGTTCCACCAAGAACGGTCGGGACAGCGAGTCCAAGCGGCTCGGCGTCAAGAGATCCGACGGTCAGGCTGTCCTGGCGGGGAACATCCTCGTCCGGCAGAGAGGCACCGCTATCCATCCCGGCAACAATGTCGGTATCGGCAGCGATGACACCCTGTTCGCGCTCATCGACGGGACCGTCCGGTTCGAGCACGCCGCGAAGGGCAAGAAGCAGGTCAGCGTTTACGCTGACTGAGACTGACCCCACGGTCGGTCCTCTTCAGGAAAGTCCGCGTCCCTTCCGGGACGGACGGGCGGCACCCTGAAGCCGCACATAGTCCGGCGGCGCCCCGCGCCGCCGGAGGAGCGTGCGTTTTTACGTTTTTACACAGCACATTTGCGTAACATGTTTCGGTATATACCGAACAGCCGTGAACGGGAGGAGTAACTCCCCGCTCCCCAACAGAGAATGGACGGTCGGTGCAAGTCCTGCGGAGCGGTGGGTGAAGGTCGCCCGGGAGCTGCGGATGCAAGGGCGGGAATCCCGCGTCAGTGTCCGCCGGTCAGGAACCGTTATCTTCCCCCGGAGTGCGCACCATGCCCTGCACGGTGCGAAGTCAGGTGGTACCGCGTCTTCTCGTCCTGATACGGGAGGGCGTTTTTTGTTTTCCGTACCGCCCGGCACTTCCCTGTTCCCTATATTGACAAACTTCCAAGCAAAAAATACAGGAGGCTTACCGCATGAATCCTACGACCGAACTGCCAAAGACATATGCCCCTGCGGAATTTGAGGACCGCATCTACAAAATGTGGTGTGACCGGGGATACTTCACCCCCGACCCGGCAAATCCCGCACCCGCCTTTTCGGTGGTCATTCCCCCTCCCAACGTGACAGGACAGCTCCACATGGGGCACGCGCTGGACGAGACGCTGCAAGACATTCTGGTACGCACCAAGCGGATGCAGGGCTACAATACCCTGTGGGTTCCCGGCACAGACCACGCCGGCATCGCCACGCAGATTAAAGTAGAGGAGCGCCTGCGCGTGGACGAAGGGAAAACCCGCTACGACCTCGGTCGGGAGGAGTTTCTCCGCCGCGTCTGGGCGTGGAAGGACTCCTACGAGGCGCGCATCACCGGGCAGCTCAAGAAATTGGGCGCCTCCTGTGACTGGTCGCGCCAGCGCTTCACCATGGACGAGGGCTGCTCCCGCGCCGTGCGGGAGGTGTTCGTCAACCTGTACGACAAGGGGCTGATTTACCGCGGTCACCGCATCATCAACTGGTGCCCGCACTGCGTCACGGCGCTGTCCGACGCGGAGGTCGAGTATACCGAGCAGCCCGGTTTCTTCTGGCATATCAAGTACCCCATCAAGGGTGAGGACGGATACGTGGAGGTAGCGACCACCCGTCCGGAAACCATGTTCGGAGACACTGCCGTTGCGGTCAACCCGAACGACGAAACCACCCGGCACCTGATCGGTAAGACGCTGATTCTGCCCATCGTGGGACGCGAGATTCCGGTCATTGCCGACGACTACGTGGAAATCGGCTTCGGAACGGGATGCGTCAAGATTACGCCTGCGCACGACCCCAACGACTTCCTTGTCGGCGAGCGGCACGGGCTGGAGCAGATCAAGGTCATGAACGACGACGCGACCATGAACCGCTACGCCGGCAAGTATGAGGGTATGGATCGCTACGCCTGCCGCAAGGCGCTGGTCGCCGATCTGGAGGCGCAGGGCTACCTTCTGTCCGTCGAGCCGCACACGCACAACGTCGGCACCTGCTACCGTTGCCACAACACGGTGGAGCCTATGACTTCCGACCAGTGGTTTGTTAAAATGAAGCCGTTGGCGGAGCCGGCATTGGAAGCCGTGCGCTCCGGTGACGTGAAATTCGCGCCCGACCGCTTCTCCAAAATCTATATCAACTGGATGGAGAACTGCCATGACTGGTGCATCTCGCGTCAGCTGTGGTGGGGACATCGCATTCCCGCCTTCTACTGCGACGCCTGCGGTAAGATGACGGTCTCCAAGCAGGATATTGCGGTCTGCCCCGTCTGCGGCGCACCCGTGCGGCAGGAATCCGACGTGCTGGACACGTGGTTTTCCTCCGCCCTGTGGCCCTTCTCCACGCTGGGCTGGCCCGACCGCACCCCGGAGCTGGAAAAATACTATCCCACTTCGGTTCTGGTGACGGGCTACGACATCATCTTCTTCTGGGTCGCCCGCATGATTTTCTCCGGTCTGGAGCACATGGGGCAGAAGCCCTTCTCCACCGTGTTCATCCACGGGCTGGTACGCGACGCGCAGGGACGCA
Source organism: bacterium (assembly GCA_963643175.1). Classification (GTDB taxonomy): domain Bacteria; phylum Bacillota; class Clostridia; order Oscillospirales; family CAG-272; genus CAMEON01. The sequence goes on along the minus strand of CAVIJF010000002.1, from coordinate 73,965 downwards.
AGATGTCCAAGTCTCTGGGTAACGGTATCGACCCGCTGGAGATTATATCCAAGTACGGCGCGGACGCCCTGCGCTTTGCGCTGGCGACCGGCAACAGCCCCGGAAACGATATGCGCTTCTCGGACGAGAAGATGGAGGCGGCGCGGAACTTCGCCAACAAGCTGTGGAACGCATCACGCTTTGTGCGCATGAATCTGACCATCGACGAAGTGCGCCTGCCCGACGCCGACCGTCTGGCTTTGGAGGACAAGTGGATTCTGCATTCCTTCAACAGGCTGGCTGAGAGTGTGAACGCAAATCTGGACAAGTACGAGGTCGGCGTTGCACTGGCTGCCATCTACGAATTCACGTGGGACGTGTTCTGCGACTGGTACATTGAGCTTGCCAAAGCCCGTCTGAACGATAAGGACACCGAGGGCAACCGCATCTGTCAGCAGGTCATCACGTATGTTCTGAACGGGATTCTCAAGCTGCTGCACCCCTTCATGCCCTTTATCACCGAGGAAATCTTCTCCTCCCTGCCCCATCTGCCGGGCGACGCGGAAAGCATCATGATTTCCCGCTACCCGACCGGGCGTGCGGATCTGGAATTTCCTGCCGAGGCAGGCGAGATGGAGCGCGTACTGGAACTGATCCGCGCCATCCGCAACCGGCGCGCCGAGATGAATATCGCCCCCTCCCGCAAGGCGGCTGTCTTTATCGAGACGCACTACGCCGATGCATTCAACAGCGCGACTGCCCCCTTCTTTGCCCGTCTGGCGTCCGCGTCCGGCATTGAGGTGGCGGAGTCCTTCCCCGCCGACCGCGTGTCCGCCGATACCTGCGTGCAGGTCGTCACGCCCGCCGCGACCGCTTACCTGCCGCTGTCCGATCTGGTTGACTTTGAAAAGGAAAAGGCGCGTCTGACTGCTGAGATTGCCAAGGTCAGCGCCGAAGTGGAGCGGCTGGACAGGAAGCTGTCCAATCAGGGCTTTGTGGCAAAGGCTCCTGCCGCCGTCGTGGACGCGGAGCGTGCCAAGCTCGCCGCCGCCCGCGAGAAGCTGACCGCCACCGAGGCGGCGCTTGCCAAGCTGAACTGATATCCCCGCCCAAGGAGGTTTCTATGAGCACAGCTCTACCACTGACCCTGCACTACGATTTCAGTCCCTGCACCGTGCTGCATGACCCGGATTTCAGGCACAAGCTGAGCCAGATGCGGGCAGCCGGAGTTTCCTCGGTCTGGCTTGGCGGATTCTTCTACGGAAGATGGGAGGTGTCCCCGGAGGACATCGCCCGTGCCAAAACCCGGCTGGAGGAGGAAGGACTGTATGTCGGCGCACTGAGTATCCCGCTGGGGCACGGTGGGCAGGCGCTTGACCCCAGTAAACCTGCCGAATCCGAAACCGGCGAGGGCTGGCAGCCACGCATGGACGCCGCCGGCAATCCCTTGCCGAACACCTCCTGCCCCCGCCATGCCAAGGTGCTGGCGGACAGCCGCGCCGCCGGTGACGTCCTGAAGCAGCTCGGTTTTTCGCACCTGGTCTACGATGACGACCTGCGGGTCGGCACATGGGGACCGGCGGTGCAGGGCTGCTTCTGCGACGGGTGTATGAACGGCTTCCATGCGGCGTATCCTGCCTATGGGGGTATAACGCGTGCGGAGCTTGCTGACCGGCTGGCTGCCGGCGACGCCGTGCTAACCGATGCTTGGGAGACCTTCCAGTGCGATTCCATCCTGCAGTTTCTGGAGCAGGCAACGCCGGAGGGGGTTATCCCCTGCCCCATGGTCATGCACAACGGTGACCGCCGTCACGGACTGGACATCCGCCGCATCCGGGCACGCTTCCCGGACGCCGTCGTCCGTGTGGGCGAAGGGCACTTCTCGGACGGGAGCTTCCTGCATCCCGTCGGACGCGCCGCCATCGCCGCGTCTGTCCGGCGGCATATGGCTTTGATCGGCTCGCAGGAGTACGCCTTCAGTGAGACGACGACCTACCCCGTCGGGGCTCTTTCGCCCGAAAATTTTGTTGAAAAGATGCGGCTGGAAATCGACTGCGGACTGCGCAATATCTTTCTCATGAGCGGCACTGTCTTCCTGCCCGATCCGTACTGGGAAGCAATCGCCGCCGCCCTGCCGGAGTTGCGTGAGCGCGCCGCCCGCACACCCCTGCCGGATCTTTCCGAACCTGTGCCGGAATTCATCTGGCAAATCTGAAATGCGGTTACTGCTCATACAGCAACCGTTCCCGTTCCATCATCAAAATATCCCGAAAGGAAGGATTTCTGTCATGACTGATACTACCGATAACACGGAGACCTGTACGCACGACTGCTCGACCTGCTCGGCGGCGTGCGCCTCCAAACCCAAGAGCCGGGAGGAAATGTTTGAAAAGCCCAATGACCTCAGCTCTGTCAAGCATCTGATCGGCGTGGTCAGCGGCAAGGGAGGCGTCGGCAAGTCGCTCGTCACCTCCATGCTCGCCGTGCTGATGCAGCGCAAGGGCTACAGGGTCGGCATTCTGGACGCCGACATCACGGGTCCCTCCATTCCCAAAGCGTTCGGACTGCACAAACCGGTTGAAGGCGAGGGACTGGGCATGATTCCGCCCTCCACCACCACCGGAATCGACATCATGTCTGTCAACCTCATGCTGGACGATGAGACCCGTCCGGTCGTTTGGCGCGGTCCCGTCATCGCGGGAACCGTCAAACAGTTCTGGAGCGATACCATCTGGCACAACATCGACTACCTGTTCGTGGACTGCCCGCCCGGAACCGGCGACGTGCCGCTGACGGTGTTCCAGTCCCTGCCGCTGGACGGTATTGTCATCGTTTCCACCCCGCAGGATCTGGTCGCCATGATTGTGGAAAAGGCGGCGAACATGGCACAGATGATGCACATTCCCGTGTTGGGTCTGGTCGAAAACATGAGCTACGCCGTCTGTCCCGACTGCGGAAAGAGAATCGACATCTTCGGCGAAAGCCACATTGAGGAAATATCCGAAAAGTTCGGCTACCCGCTGCTGGGGCGCATTCCGCTCGACCGGAAGCTGACGGCGCTGTGCGACCGCGGCATGATTGAGCTGATGGAAAACGACTATCTGGATGAAGCGGCAGACAGGCTGGAGTACGCCTGCCCTGCCGGGGAAAATCCGTAACGGCTGGCGGCAGCCGATGCCGCCGGAAAGGGGTTGCTATGCGTCTGTCACGGAAGATCGGCACGCACCTTGCCCGCCTCGGGCGGGGTGCGCGGCGTGGGCTGTGGCGTGCACGGTTCGTGCTGTCGTTTTTACTGGTTCTGGCGGTACTCGGAACCGCGCTGGTGTGCACGGTCAGCGGCGGCGTCACCGACGTGACCGCGCCGTACATCCTGCCCCCTGACCGGCTGAACACCCTGCCCGCCGATGCACGTTTCGACTGCGTGCTGATTTTGGGCGCCGGTCTGCGTCCGGACGGCTCGCCCAGCGATATGCTCGCCGACCGCGTGCGCATCGGGTGTACGGTCTACCTATCCGACCCGGAACGCTTCGGAAGGCTCCTTCTGAGCGGCGACCGCACCGGCGACTACAATGAGGTCGCCGCCATGCGGAAGCTGGCGCTCAGCCTCGGCGTGCCGGAGGACAGGATTCTCTGTGACTATGAGGGCTTCTCGACCTTTGAGAGCGTCAACCGGGCGCGGGATGTATTCGGTGCCCGCCGTCTTCTGGTCGTCACGCAGGAGTACCATCTCTACCGCGCCGTTTACATTGCCCGCACCATCGGCATGAACGCCTACGGCGTGTCCGCAGACACCCGCCCCTATGCGCACCGGCTCCGCCGCGAAACCCGCGAAGCCCTCGCCTGCTTCAAAGACTTCTTTGCGGCAGGACGGGCGTGAGCGGAGGCGCACCGGCAAAATCAACCGCCCGGAAAGGAGCCTGCCATGATTCAGAACGGCATTGACCGCGTTACCGAAGCGGTATACCGCCCCCTGCTGGAAGGCAAACGGCTGGGGCTTGTCTCCAATATGTCCGGCATATCCCCCCGCCACGGCTGGCGCAGTACGGTAGACGCACTGCCGCGGCTGTTTTCGGTGTCCTGCCTGTTCGCGCCGGAGCACGGCGTGCGCGGGGTGCTCGGTCCCGGCGAGAAGGTGTCCGACGGGCGCGACAGCCTGACCGGACTGTACACCCACTCCTTGTTTGAGGACATGGTGTTTTCCCCCCACACCGACAGTGCCGACTCGGTGTATGTCCCCCGGACAGACAGTCTGCGGGAGCTGGATATGCTGGTATTCGATATGCAGGATGTCGGGTCGCGCTACTTCACCTACGCCTCCACGCTGCTCTGCACCATGCGTGCCTGCGCCGCGAACCGGATGCCGCTGTGCGTACTCGACCGTCCCAACCCGCTGGGCGGGTTGGTGACGGAGGGCGGGCGGCAGGCGGATGACTGCGTATCCTTCATCGGACTGATGCGGATGCCGATCCGCCACGGTCTGACGCTGGGCGAACTGGCACGCTACTGCAACGAGGTATACGGACTGCACTGCGACCTGACCGTCATTCCCTGCGGCGGACTCAACCGCGCCATGCTCTGGGCGGACACGGGACTGCCATTCGTCAAGCCGAGTCCCAATCTGCCTTCCCCGGATGCCGTGACGGTCTACAACGGAACCTGTATGCTGGCCGGCACCAACGTGTCGGAGGGGCGCGGAACCACTACACCCTTCACCACAATCGGTGCCCCGTTTATCCAGCCGGAGCGGCTGGCGGATGAGATGAATGCGCTGGAGCTTCCGGGACTTGCCTTCAGCCCGACGTTCTTCCGCCCCGCTTTCGGCAAGTACACCGGAGAAATCTGCCGGGGCGTGGACATCCATGTGCTGGATGACCGCGCCGTCCGGGCGGTCAGGCTGGGCGTGTACCTGATTGACACCCTGCGCCGCCTGTTTCCGGACGGATTTGCCTTCACGCCCCCGCCTGCCGGCGCACGCTGGCACATCGACCTGTCCACCGGCGGGCACGCCCTGCGTGCCGGAATGCCGCCCAACGAGCTGCTCGCCATGTGGGACGCCGACGGCAGGGCATTTGTCGCGGAAACGGAAAAGTTCCGGCTGTATCCGTAAGCCGCGTGTCCGGGTGTATACTGCGGACAAAGAAACAGTTTTCAAATCAAAATAACAGGGAGGATACCAACATGCATTACGATATTGCCGCCTACATATGGCCTGCCTATACGGGGCGGGAAAGCCGCACCTCCATCTTCTGGCAGCAGGGAATCGGAGAGTGGCAGACCGTGCTGGGCGCGGCGCAGAACGCCCCGCTCAAGCCCGCCGACTACGTATGGAACCGAAAGCCGCTGTGGGGACCCGTTGATGAGGCGGATCCGCACGTGATGGAAATGCAGATTGATGCCGCGCTTTCCCATGGCGTCAACGTGTTCATCTACGACTGGTACTGGTACGACCGGCGTCCCTTCCTGGAGCAGTGCCTCAATGAGGGCTTTTTGGGCGCCGCCAACAACCGGCGCATGAAGTTTTACCTCATGTGGGCAAACCACGACGCCAACTACACGTGGGATACGCGCCTGTCCGACAGCATCTGGCGGGAGGACTGCCCGGTATGGCTGGGGCAGGTGGACCGCGCCGGATTTGAGACGGTCGCGCATCGCGTCATCGACCGCTACTTCTCCTGCCCCAACTACTACCGGATTGACGGACGCCCCGTGTTCATGATTTACGACGTGGACAATCTGATTGCCGGTCTGGGCGGAGTGGAGCAGGCACGTGATGCCCTGGACTGGTTCCGGGCGGAAACCGTCCGGGCAGGACATCCGGGGCTGGAGCTGCAGCTGACCGGCTGGGGCGAGCGCGTCTCCAACCTGTCCGGTGTGGACGGGCGGAAAACGCTGTCCACCAAGGAAATCCTGCCGCTTCTGGGCTTTGACAGCCTGACGAACTACCAGTTCGTGCACTTCTGTGACATGAACCGAGACTATCGCGCCATCCTGCACGATGTACAGGCGGAGTGGGCGCGGGTGACGCGGGACTATACGGTTCCCTTCTATCCGCACGTGTCCGTCGGCTGGGACAACAACCCGCGCTTCCGGGGGTATATCCCGCAGGTCTGCCGCGGCAATGACCCGGCGGCTTTTGAGGAGGCACTGCGCATGGCAAAGGAATATGTGGACAGCCACAGCCTGCCCGTTCCTCTGATTACGGTCAACAGCTGGAACGAGTGGACGGAGACTTCCTATCTGGAGCCGGACAATCTGTACGGCTACGGGTATCTGGAGGCAATCCGACGCGTGTTCGGCTCTGCCGATTGAGCTTGGGAAACGCTTCCCTTGACATTTCCCGGTCTGTGCTGTATAATACACCATGTGAATACTCTCTGTCGAAAGGACCCCGCATCGCCATGCCTGAATTACTCTCCCCTGCCGGAAACCCGGAAAAACTCAAAGCCGCCCTTCTGTTCGGAGCGGACGCCGTATACCTCGCCGGACAAAGCTTCGGTATGCGCTCGCAGGCAGGCAACTTCACGATTCCCGAACTGTACGATGCCGTGGAGCTGGCGCACGGCATGGGGCGCAAGGTATACCTGACGCTCAACACCATGCCACGCACGGATGAGTACCCCGCGCTGTACCGCTTTTTGGACGGTCTGCGCGGCTGTCGGCTGGATGCCATGATTGTCGCCGATCTCGGCGTACTGGCAACCGTCCGGGAAATGCTCCCCGACATGGAGATTCACATCTCCACGCAGGCAAGCATCATCAGTCCCGCCGCCGCGCGGGCATACGCAACGCTGGGTGCACGGCGGCTGGTGCTGGCGCGGGAACTGCGCTTCACCGAAATCCGCGCCATCCGGGACGCCCTGCCGCGTGAGGTGGAGCTGGAAGCCTTCATTCACGGCTCCATGTGCGTATCTTACAGCGGGCGCTGCCTGCTCGCCAACATGATGAACGGGCGGGACGGGAACCGCGGTACCTGCTCCCAGCCCTGCCGCTGGCACTATACGCTGTACGAGGAAAAGCGTCCGGATTTCCCGATTCCGATTGAACAGACCGACCTCGGCACCTTTATCATGTCCTCGCGGGATATGTGCATGATTGAGCACATCCCGGAACTGATGGAAAGCGGCATCGACTCCTTCAAAATCGAAGGGCGCATGAAGAGCGCCTACTATACCGCCGTCGTGACCAACACGTACCGCATGGCAATGGACGCCTACACGCGCGATCCGGCGGGCTACCGCTTTGATCCCGCATGGATGAACGAATTGGAGAGCGTCTCGCACCGGGAGTACGCCACCGGATTCTATCTAGACGACCCGATGAAGCAGCCGCAGCTTGTTCAGGGCGGTCACTACATACAGGAGAAGGCGTACTTCGGCACGGCGGTGGCACACGACACACCCGAGGCACAGGCGGAACTGGACGCCATCCGGGCACGGGGCGTCGCCCCCGTCACGCCATCCGGGCGGCTGTACCGCTTCGTGGAAAAGAACCGTGTCCGTGCAGCCGACCGGGCGGAGATTCTTTCGCCGGGGCAGACCGGCAAGCCCTTCTTTGTTGGTGAGCTGTACGACACGTGCGGCTGTATCCGGGCAAGCATTCCCCACCCGGAAATGGTGTTCTGGGCGCGGGTGCCCCATCCGGTAAAGGTGGGGGACATCATGCGTATCGGGCGAAACTGAACAGACACAGATACGGAAAGGAATACCGCACATGAATACACTGATTGAACTGCTGAAATCCCTCCTGTTCGGCATTGTGGAAGGCATCACCGAATGGCTCCCCATCAGCTCCACCGGGCATCTGATTCTGCTCAACGAACTGGTTAAGCTGAACGTCTCAGACGAGTTCTGGAGTATGTTTGAGGTTGTGATTCAGCTGGGCGCCATTCTGGCTGTCATCGTCCTGTTCTTCCGTAAGCTCAACCCCTTTGCCCCCTCCAAATCAGCGGGAGAGAAAAAGGCGACGTGGGTACTCTGGCTGAAGGTCATCCTTGCCATCATTCCGTCCGGTGTTGTCGGCGTTCTGCTGGATGACTGGATGGATGCGCACCTGCACACGGCAACCGTAGTCGCCGCCGCCCTGATCGTGTACGGCATCGTGTTTCTGTTTCTGGAAAAGCTGCGCCCGCAGGACGCCTCCAGCATCGGCGAGGTTGGGCAGATAAGCTACCGCACCGCCCTGCTTATCGGCTGTTTTCAGGTGCTGGCGCTGATTCCGGGTACCTCGCGCTCCGGCTCCACCATTCTGGGCGCCATGCTGCTGGGGCTGTCCCGTGCGGCGGCGGCGGAGTTCTCCTTCTTCATGGCGATTCCAACCATGGTGGGCGCCAGCGGCATCAAGGCAATCAAGTTTATCGCGTCCGGCGTGTCAGTGAGCGGGACGGAATGGGGCGTGCTGGCAGTCGGCTTTGTTTCGGCGTTTCTCGTATCGCTTGCCGCCATCCGCTTCCTCATGGACTTTGTAAAAAAGCACACCTTCTCCGCCTTCGGCTGGTACCGCATCGCGCTGGGACTGCTGGTGCTCGCATGGTTCTACCTGATCCGCTGAGTATGGGACAGGATAAACTGCACATTCCCTTCCCTGTCATCGTAGAGGGCAAATACGATAAAATCCGCCTCTCCAACATCATGGAGGGGCAGATTATTACAACGGACGGATTCGGCATATTCCGGCAGGAGGAGAAGCGCCTGCTGATACGCCGCCTGTCCGAAATCTCGCCGCTGATTCTGCTGACGGACAGCGACGGCGGGGGAAAGGTCATCCGCTCCCACCTGACCGGCATGATTCCGCCCGACCGCCTGATACAGGTCTACATTCCGCCCGTCCGAGGCAAGGAGCGCCGCAAGAGCGCCCCTTCCGCCGCCGGACTGCTCGGCGTGGAGGGCATGGAGGACAGCATTCTCCGTGATCTGCTGCGCCCCTACGCCGTGGAGGCAGGCTCCCCCGCCGCCGCGCGTCTGCAGGACAATCCGCTGTCCAAAACCGATCTGTTCCGGGACGGGCTGACAGGCTGTCCCGACAGTTCTGCCCGCCGGGACGGACTGTGCCGCCGCATCGGTCTGCCGTGCGGTATGACATCCGGCGCCCTGCTCGCCGCCCTGCGGATGCTGATGACCTATGAGGAGTACCTCGCACTGGTCGGACGGACACAACCGGAGCAGAAAGCCGGAACCGAAAAAAAGTAACCGCCGCTGCCGGAGAATAAATCCGTCCTGCCCTTGACAATTATTCCGTCCCGTGGTATACTGAGTGCAGCAACCCGGAAACACAACGCACAAAACAAAGGAGACACCGATCATGAGCGAAAACTACATTCTGTTCACCGACTCCGGTTCCGACATTCCCCCTGCCCTGCTTGCCGAGTGGGGTGTCGGCTACCAGCCGCTGACTTTCCGTTTTGACCACATCGACCATGAATTCAGCAATGACGATATGGACATCAAGGAATTTTACAAGCTGATGCGCGAGGGGCATATTGCCAAAACCTCCGCCGTTGCCTCCGCCGTGTTCAGGGACAGCTTTGAGGCACTGTTTGCCGAAGGCACCGACATCCTGTACTTAGCGTTTTCCTCCGGACTGTCCGCCACCTGCAACAACGGGCGTGTCGCGGCAGAGGATGCCGCCGCCAAATACCCCGACCGCAAAATCGTCGTGGTGGACACACTGGCGGCGTCTGCCGGGCAGGGTCTGCTTGTCTGGCTCGCCGTGCAGAAGAAGCGGGCGGGTGCCTCCCTTGAGGAGGTCGCGCAGTACATCGAGGACATGAAACTCCATATGTGCCACTGGTTCACCGTGGATGATCTGGTTTACCTCAAGCGCGGCGGGCGCGTCAGCGCGGCGGCGGCACTGATCGGCGGTATGCTGCAGATCAAGCCCATTCTGCACGTGGACAACGAGGGGCACCTCATCAAGATGTCCACCGTGCGCGGACGCCGGAACAGCATTCAGGCGTTGGCAGATCATTACAGCGCCAGCGTGATGGATAAAACCGCACCCGTGTTCATCTGTCAGGGCGACTGCCGCGAGGATGCCGACCGGCTTGCCGCGCTGGTGGTGCAGGCGGGCGGTCCTCAGCCGGAGCAGATCGTATTCACCGGCAGTGTCGTCGGCTCCCATTCCGGTCCCGGCACGTTGGCGCTGTTCTACCTCGGTACCGAACGGTAAAGATTGCTCATTGTTGCGCATACAGAGAACCGATGCCGGCGGCTGCCGGCATCGGTTCTCTTTTAGGCTTCACCACGCTATTCTGATGGTGCAATTGCGCATTCGGATTTTTCGTCAGACGATACAAATGTCTGCGTTTTTTTTTGAGGGGTACAGAACACATTACGGGTGCGGCTCATCCGGCGGATTCTGACGGTTCGCGTCGGTCTCCTCCTCGCCGTAGTGCCGCCAGTTGATACTGTTGACGATGGCAAGCGTCAGGATAATCAGCACGCCTGCCGTGACCCACGTCATAATGCGGGTCAGCAGCGCATCGGAACCGACTACCGCCTTGCATATCTGCCACGCGCAGATTTCCAACCCGCAACCGCTGAGAATCTTCACCAACCGATTCTTCGACAGCACCAGCAGAGCAGCCAACGCGAGGACACAAATCCCCTCCATGACCACAACACCGACCGGGAACGGCTGTGCCCGGCAGAAAACAGCCTGTCCATCGACAGCCAGGAATGCCTGAAACGGAAACTGACAGCAAAACGGCATGGAAAACACCTCGATTCAAAGATTGTGACGGCTCCGTACCGATACCCTCACATATAGTATACACCATTTGAGGGATAAAAATTGGAAATCTGACAAGATTTTTTGCGGTTTTCCCATTTTTGTAGGAATGCATATAAATCCCGCTCCGTATATGTGCAGAATTGCCATGTAAAAAGTTTGCGGCAGCGCGGTTTCCTTTGGTGCTCCGATTTGTTTTCTCCATCAAATACAGGCTTTTTCCCATCGCCGCCCTTCCCGGCGGAAACGGGGATGGGCTACACCCGCCTTCACCCGGAATTCCTCCCGCCAGCCGCCGGAATCGTTCACAGCCGCCGTAAATCCACAAGATTGCAAGAGACTGTTCAAAATAATTCAAAATCCACTTGACAAACGGCTCACTCTGTGGTATACTCAATGCATCTTTTTCAGGAAAGGGGAACGGGTGACATGGCAGGCAGAGCCCTGAACCGCGCGAATCGCTTTTATCGCTATTCTTACTTTTACTTTTATCTGTACCGCAGTGAAGTAAAAGCGATTTGTGATACGCATGAACAGGTGCCTGCTTGACAGAAATCCTTCGCCTTACCGAAAAGGCAGGATGAAACGGGCGTTTGCCGCATGGATCACGGATCCGTGCGGTATTGTTTTATCCGGAGAAAGCAAAAGCCGCACGGCAAGTTGACCCACAGCCGTCCCGTCTTTCCTGTAAGCTATCCGATTTTTTATTCATACCGGAGGAATCAGTTATGAAGAACCGCAGAACCGTACTTGCAACCGTGCTGGCATTTGTGCTGGCTCTTTCATCCGTGCTGTCCTTCGCCTCGTGCGGGGAAACCAAGAAGGTCTATACCGTCGGCATCTGCCAGCTTGCCACGCACGATGCGCTGGATGCGGCAACCAAGGGCTTTCAGGATGCGCTCAAGGAAAAGTTGGGCGAGGACAATGTTGTGTTTGATACGCAGAACGCTGCCGGCGAAAGCGCCGTCTGCGCCACCATTGTGAATTCCTTTGTGTCCAAAAAAGTGGATCTGATTATGGCGAACGCGACCGCTGCCCTGCAGGCGGCGTACAACGCGACCAGCACCATTCCGATTCTCGGCACGTCCGTCACCGAGTACGGCACGGCGCTGAACCTGAAGGATTTCAACGGCACTGTGGGCGGGAATGTGTCCGGCACATCCGACCTTGCGCCGCTGAACGAGCAGGGGGATATGCTGCTGGAGCTGTTCCCGGATGCCAAAAAAGTGGGGCTTCTGTACTGCTCCGCTGAGCCGAACTCCGAGTATCAGGTGAAGTACATGGAGGAGTATCTGGGCGGAAAGGGCATCACCTGCACCCGCTTCTCCTTCTCCGACTCCAATGATGTGGTGTCCGTGACCACGCGGGCGGCATCCGAGAGCGATGTCCTCTACATCCCGACCGACAACACGGCGGCAACCTGCGCAGAGGCAATCGGCGGCGTTGTCCGGGTGCAGAAAGTACCCGTTATCGCGGGCGAAGCCGGTATATGCGGCGGCTGCGGCGTGGCTACCCTGTCCATCAGCTACTACGACCTCGGCTATAAGACCGGTGAGATGGCAGCCCAAATCCTCATGGGCGAGGCTGATATTTCGACGATGCCCATTGCGTATGCCCCCGCTGCCAAGAAATACAATGCGGATCTGTGCGCCGCGCTGGGCATTACGCCGCCCGAAGGGTACGCGCCGCTTGACTGACGCTACCCTGTATCCCGTTACACAGCTACATTGTTAAGAGCTAAGAGCTAAGAGCTAAGAAGGAGTTTTGATTTTATGGGTAACTGGTTTGCCTCGCTGCCCGGCGCCGTTGCGCAGGGTCTGATATGGGGTATCATGGCAATCGGTGTCTACATCACGTATAAGATACTGGATATTGCGGATCTGACGGTGGACGGTTCCATATGCACCGGTGCCGCCGTGTGCACGGTGCTGATTATGCGGAATGTAAACCCGTGGCTGGCACTGCTGTGCGCCTTCCTGGTCGGTCTGATCGCCGGCTGCGTCACGGGTCTGCTGCACATCGGGCTGGGCATTCCCGCCATTCTGGCAGGTATCCTGACCCAGATGGCGCTGTGGTCGATAAACCTGAAGATTCTCGGCAAGGCGAACCAAGCCATCCCGGCACGATCCTTCCGGGTACTTCTCTCCCAGATGAATATCTCATCGGCGCTGATTCTGCTCGGTATCGCAACGGTAGCGGTCATCGGCGTGCTGTACCTGTTTTTCGGCACCGAACTGGGGTGCGGTATCCGGGCAACCGGATGCAATCCTGCCATGAGCCGGGCGCAGGGAATCAACACCGGCGTCAATAAGATTATCGGTCTGGCGCTGTCCAACGGTCTTGTGGCGCTGTCCGGCGGTCTGCTGTGCCAGTATCAGGGATATGCCGACATCAACATGGGGCGCGGCGCCGTGGTCATCGGGCTTGCCGCCGTCGTAATCGGCGAAGCCGTAGTGCGGCACATTTACCCCAACTTTGCCATAAAGCTGGCGGGCGTGGCGGTAGGCGCCGTTATCTACTACCTCGTATACCAGACGGTCATCTTTTTGGGCTTTGACGCCGACCTGCTCAAGATGTTCTCGGCGGTCGTAGTCGCCCTGTTCCTCGGCGTGCCGTACCTGCAGAAGACCATCCGGGAGGCGTGCCATACGTCAAAGACGGAAAAGGGAGGAAACAGTCATGCTTGAGATGCGCAACGTAGTCAAGATATTCAACAAGGGAACCGTAGACGAAAAGGTGGCGCTGTCCGGACTCAGCCTGACCGTGCAGGAGGGCGAGTTCGTGACCGTCATCGGCGGGAACGGTGCGGGCAAAAGTACCATGCAGAACGCCATCTGCGGCACATGGCGCCCGGACAGCGGCAGTATCCTGCTGGACGGTATCGACGTGACCCGCCTGCCGGAACACAAGCGGGCGAAATACCTCGGGCGCGTGTATCAGGATCCCATGATGGGCACTGCCGCGGCAATGCAGATTGAGGAGAATCTGGCGCTTGCGCTCCGGCGCGGACAGCACCGCACGCTGATGCCGGGTATCCGGCGGGCGGAGCGCGAGGAATACCGCCGCAGGCTCACCGAGCTGGGACTGGGACTGGAGGACCGTCTGACGGCAAAGACCGGCACGCTGTCAGGCGGTCAGCGTCAGGCGCTGACCCTGCTGATGGCGACGCTGCAGAAGCCGCGCCTGCTTCTGCTGGACGAGCACACGGCGGCACTCGACCCCAAAACCGCATCGGTGGTCATGTCCATCACCGAGCGCATCGTGCGGGAGGAAAAGCTGACCACCCTGATGATTACGCACAATATGCGCGACGCCATCCGCTACGGGGACAGGTTGATTATGTTGCACGCCGGCAACATCATTCTGGATATTTCCGGCGAGGAAAAGAAGAACCTGACCGTCGCCGATCTGCTGGAGAAGTTCTCGGTCAGCAGCGGCAGTGAATTTTCCAGCGACCGCGGGCTGTTAGGGTAACCCAAACCGCAGGCGGCACACAGTAAACTGTAAACTGCATAAGTACAGCCCCTGCCGTCACGGCAGGGGCTGTACTTATGCGTATGGTTCGTCTCACGTGTTTTTCTGCTGGAACAGCTTGTTGAGCTGTCTCTGCGCCCCCTTCACATTGGCGCGCAGGGTCGAGGCAACACTCCGGGTCTTGTTCAGGATACCAAAGCAGGACAGGTAGACAAGGTTCCACAGATTGTTATTGCCGTCGCAGAAAGCAATGCCGGGGTCGTATACAACGGTGTTGTAAATCAGAATGACCATGTCCCGGTCGTCCGGAGAGTTGGAAACCTTGTATTGCAGCACGGTGTCGTAGTAGGCGTTGTGTACGATGGTGCTGGAATAGTATGCCATCAGCTCCAGAACGTCGCCGACCATTTCCGTGTTTTTGATGGAACTTGGCACCACGATGTTGTTGCCCCAGTTGACATGGCTGTAATTTTCCTGCTGCTCGCTGTACTTCGGCAGCGGGAGTATACCAACGTCAAAGGTGGCGTCCAGATAATCCGTGCCGAGCGCCGCCAGGGTGAAGCCGGAACGCCCGTCAAGAAAACTCAGCGTGACATTTCCGTTCTCACGGTTTCCGAAGCTCCACAGATACACGCTCTCGTCCTGGGACCAGTCCAGCAGGCTGTCGTAAAAGTTCACAAGCTTGTCGTTCTTGTCCAGCGTGACCTCAAACATATCCTCCGCATTCCGCTGTACGACATAAATGTCCGATGCCTGCAGGAGGGCGGAGCCGTTGGCATCCCACAAACCGGCAAAGCCGTAACTGTCGCCGTTGTCGCGGGTGCCGTTTCCGTTCTTGTCCACGTACAGTTCCTTGGTCAGCGCATAGAACTTGTCCAGTGTCCACTGCTGGTTGCGCACCAGGTCATACGGAACCTCCCGCTTGGCGTTCTTGAGAATGCCCTTGTTGCAGTACAGAATGTTGACGGCGTACCTGCACAGGGCGCCCAGCGCGATGTATGCGTGCCCGTTGATGGCAAGCTGTTCAATGACCTGCCTGTTCCAGTAATTCCGGGACAGGTCAAGGCTGTCCAGTTCGTAGAAGTCAAACGCATAGTTCTGCGTGATGAAGGAGTTGTAACTGTAATACGGGTGCAGAATACAGAGCTGATACGCATCATCGCCGGTCATGATATAGGGGGATACCTTCTCAAAAATCTCCCCGCCCGTAGAGACATCGGACACGTACTCATACTCCAGCGTGACGTTGAGCTGGTGCTCCACCACCTTGTTCATCTCGTAAATGGCATCGTTGAGCGTGCTCTGATCCATTTCCTTGGAGTAGTACCAGTCGCCCGGCTCAGTGAAGCCAATCATCCGGAAGGTCGAGCCTTTGTAGTCCTTCTCCCCGACGGCGGGCGGCAGGTCAGCTGTGGAGGGTTCGGATTCCGTACTGCCGGTATCAGACGTGATTGCGGTGGTTGCGCCGCCTTCCGCGTCCGCACACGCCGCCATGGGCAGGAGCATCAGGACAGCGAGCAGCGCACAAATAATTCTTTTCATCTTGAGGTTCTCCTTTTTGTCTTTTTTAGGGAATTACTGAATACTCTTAGAGATTACTGAAGCGACCGGTACAGGACATCCAGCACGGTTGTGTCCGTAACGGCGGAATCCGCCAGCACGACCAGCCCGTTTGCACAGACCGTGACGGTTTTGCCCGCCTGCTCAATCAGTTCATTGGCGTGCACATAGGGAATGCCGTAATGGTCAATCTGTGCGGCACCCGCCGTCCGGATACCGATCGACTCAAGGAATGCGGCGGGCAGGTACAGCTCGTGGTCGGACGCCAGCAGAACGCCGTGCGTGTTGTCATCCACCAGCCGGACTGCCTTCCCGTTCGCATACGCATTGTAGCTCCCTGCCTTGAGCACAACCATGTCCTGCGTCAGGCAGGCAGGGACGGAGGCGGCAGTGCCTGCTTCCAGCGTAAAGCGATAGGAGGAGCGCCCGTTCGGTGCGGTGTCGCCCTGATCCAAAAATTCCATCGGGTCGCCGGTCGGGGCGGAGTTGTCAGCCCACTTGAAGTCCACCGTGCCGGTGAAGTTCAGCAGCGCCCGCTCCACCTTTATCTGGATAACACGCCCGGACAGCGCCCATTCCGCCTGCCCGACGGAGGTAAACGCCCACTCGTCCGTGCCGGAAAACGCTTCGACGGACAGCTTTCCGTCCGTGCGGCTGCGGTTGAGGATGAAATCAAAGCCATGCCAGCCGGTTGTCAGGTCGCCGTCGGTATTCAGGAACAGATTCATCCAGTTTTCGCCCTCCGGTGCGGTGATGTCGTCTGCGCATTCCATGTAGAAGTACAGGTAGCGGCTGTCAGAGGACACCTTGGCGGTCACAAGGTCATTGCGACCGGATGTGTTGATATAAAACCCGTTCTGCTCCCCGCCGACGTGCCCAGGGGCGTTGCGGTGCGTGATGTCCCCCTCGTAGTCACGGTACTCCGGACCGACCGCGAACCACTGCCCGATGGAACCGGACAGGTCGATTGCCCACTGTCCGAACGCGCTCTCCGGCGTGCGTGTCCCCTTGTAGCGGTACACATAATCCGTCATCTGCCAGAGGTAATTGTCCCCGAATCCGCCCTTCATCGGCTCAATGTCGCGGGAAAACTCCGGGTTGAAGCAGTCCACGAAGTAGGTAGACTGGAGCGAATCCGGGTCGGCGGAAATGGTATACTCCCCTGCCATGATCTGTCCGGCACCGGCACTGCCGGCACCGCCGCCAGACCAGCGTCCGGCGATCCACTCGTTCCAGCCTGTAATCATGATAAGGGGCGGCTCCTTGCTCAGCGCGTACTCAAACTGCTCCGCAAAAGCAAGTCCCAGCCCGGTGGTGCTGTCCATCAGTGAGAAGCCGAAATCCCAGTCGCCCGCGCCCGTCGGTTCCCGGCGCTTGCTGAAGCTCCGCCCAGCAACCCGACCGTTCGCGGTGTTGGTCGCCCAGAAACCGCACATGACGACCATCTGCTCCAATGTTCCGTCCTCCGCCTTGCCTTTATGCTGCGGCACGGTGTCCGCCCACGGCCAGCAGGCTTTGCCGCCTCTGTCCGCGTACCAGCCGGTGACGCTGTACGCCCACGAGTACCGGACGGTGAAGAAGTCGCTCTGCTCGTCCGTCATGTTTACGTTTCCGGAGAGCATCAGGAGCGGTTTCCCGTTCCAGTAGTACCACAGATCCTCGTACAGTCCCGGCTCGTAGATGCTGCGGTACAGCTCCTGAAACTCGCCGTCAAATCCGCCGCACAGGAAAACGACCTTGGGGACGTTGACGCCCTCCGTGCGCATCTGTTCCCATACGCGCAGCAGCGCCATATGGCTGACCGTGTGCAGGTTGCCGTTGGTAGTGTCAAAGAACACGAAGTCCACACCGGCATCCGCCAGCATATACCCGTGCTTGCGGAGCACCCATTCGTCGTTGGAGGAATAGTAGCCGAAGTACGGCTCCGCCCAGTAGTGCGGGTGCCCTTCCCCGCCCTCCTGCATGACCTCATACAGGCGGTTTATGCCTCCCTCCCGGTAGGCGGCGTAGTGATCCGACGCGGGAATGGGGTTGAGCAGGGTCTGATCCTGATCCCGCCAGAGGAAGTAGAAGATGCCGACCTGCCGTTCGGTCGGGATGCTCGTGTCCGTGCTGCGGACACGTCCCGCGCCGTCCACGAATACCCACGTATCCGGGAACACATCCCGCGTGGCGGGATGAATCCCGTCGTTGTTCAGGTCGCCGGATGCGGCGTCATACGTGTATGCAGGCAGGATAAGATCGGTGGTCGTCCGCCATGCGGCATCGGAGCGGGGCGTGTCCTCCGGCGGCGCGGTCGCGGGATCGGCTTCCGGCTGGGTCGCGTCGCTGTCGGACGGCGTATCCGGCGAGGAGGAGCCCTCCGGCGTTCCGGATGCCGTCCCGTTCTGGGCAGCAGGCGAGCAGGCAACCGACAGCGCAAGCACAAGTGCAAGCACAACGCATAGAGCCTGTTTCATAAAGACTGACCTTCCTTTCGGCTCTGTTTGTCTGTACCGTCTGCCGGGCGGCAAGCGCCCGGCAGATTTGGGAGAGTATCGCTTGTCGTGGAATCAGGGAAAACAGTGCGGGGATACCGCCGGATAAGCAGCCGTCCTCAGATGCGTCGGCGGACATAGTGCAGACACAGCCTCGTGCCGGGGCGCAGGAAGCGCGCACGGTTCGCGTGCAGGAACAGGTACAGTTCCGCCATCTGCTTCATCTCGGCGGTCGTCATGCCGTTGCCGAATTCCTCGGCTGCCAGCGCGTCCAGAATCGGGCGCAGCGGCGGGGGCGGTGTCCGGTCGGCGGACTCCCTGCCGTTCGATTCCGGCGTAAGGGCGGCAGTCAGCCGCACCGCATAGGCATCCGGAAATTCCCCGGTTTCAGGAGACAGCCCGAACAGTGCCAGCAGTTCGGTCACGTTGTCGCACAGTCCCTGCGCCAACTCGCGCGGCTCCTCCGGATCGTGCTCCAGTGCCAGAACCCGCTCGGCAAGGTCGCGGCGGCGGTACTGGGCATCACGCGCCCGGCGGATAACGGCGGTCAGCAGACCGATTGCCAGCGCAATGCCGAACAGAATCAGCATGGCAATGCCGGCGGCACGTCGGGCGGCGGGGTCTCCCTCCTCCCCGGAACCGATGTCGGTTTCGGAGCCGAGCGGGGCACCGGTCACCGTTTCGGTCACGCTTTCCTCATCGGTCGTGACGGTCTCGGAGCCGTCCGTGGTCTCGCTGTCACTATCGGTCTCGGGCAGCTGGGGGACAACGGGGTCGGACGCATCGGATACGGCATCTCCGAAGCCGTACAGTCCGGTGTAGTACTGCGGCGTCGTTTCGTACTGTATCCAGCCCACGCCGTCAAAGTAAACCTCAATCCATGCGTGCGCCTCGTAGTCATGCACGTAACCGCCGTAGACAAAATCCTCGTTGCCAATCCGTTCCAGATTGGTGGCGATATAGCCTTCCACATAGCGGACGGGTATCCCGTACTCCCGCAGAATCAGGGCGGCGGCGGATGCAAACTGGACGCAGTAGCCCTGCTTTGTATTGCGCAGGAAGTTCTCCACGCCGTCCAGCGAGTCATCGACCCCGGAGAGATCCGGCGTGATGGTGTAGGTACAGCCGAGGTCGCGGACAATGTAGTCAATCACACAGCGCACCATGTTATCCCGCTGGTAGAATGCCTGCATCGAGGACAGATCCCGGCAGCCCGCCAGGGATACGTCCGGATATTCGGCAACAAGTCCGGAACCGGTTGCGTCTGTCGTATCTGTCGCCTTCCACCGGTGCGCGTTTTCCTTGATGGTTGCGGCAAGCGAGGCAATATAGGCACTGCCCCCGGTCTCCGTGTAGGTGCTGTAAACAAAATCGCTGTACGTGCGCTCCGCCGTCAGCACCTCCGCCAACTCCGCCCGCTCCTTGTCGGTCATGAGCCGGTTGTACCGATCAAGCAGGTTGTCCGATGCGAGCATCAACGTACTGTCGGACTGATTCTCGGGCAGCAACGTATCCAGCGACACGCTCAGCACCTTCCCGGAGGAGACCGCAACGGTCAGCGTTCCGGTACTTTCCGTGACAATGTAGGTAGATCCTGTCCGCCGGACGCTGGCTGTGGGATGGTAGAAGCGGAAGCTGCTCTCCGCCACGCCCTTTTTGACATTATAGGTGTAGTTGAATACGGTGTTCCCGTTCTCCTCGGCGACCGTCAGATTCAGAAGGCTGTCCGATCCGGCGGTGTGCGGGAGGTGCATCTGAATCAGAACCGCCTCGCGCCCCAATGCCCACTGCTCGGCTAATTCCGCCGTATTGGATACCCACAGATTGCTCGACATGATCGGCGCATAGGCAACGGAGGCATAGGAAACGCCGTTTTCCTTGAAATCGCGCCCCGTCCGGATGCCGTCAAAGTAATTGACAATGCCGAGTTTGCTTGCCACGGCGGTGTTATACTCGGACAGTCCGAAGGACGGCACGTACACGGCGGGCAGAAGCGCCTCGGAGCCGGGGCTGTTGATGCGCCGCATATGCACAAGAACGGTCAGGAATCCGTATGTCCGGTTGCCGCCGTAGGAATCCAGCAGTTGCTCTGCCGAGCTTACATCATCGACCAGCGAGGGCATGGTGTAGCGGTAGAAATTATAGCGGAGTGTCTCGGCGGGGCTTGTGTCGGTGCCGAACAGGCGCCGGTAGGCGGTGCGCGTTTCGGTGTCCACCGCCTGCCATGCCCCGTCCCGGTAGTCTGTCCCGATCCAGCCCGGCAGGTAGTAGTTGGCGCTGTACCGCGCCTTGACGTAAAGAATCTGCCGTCCGGTAAAGGAAAGCTGTTCCAGCTCGGTGGAGCGCGGCGTGAAATGCGAGCTGTCCGCCTGATAGGCAAGCTCGTCAAGGCGGCTGTCGTCGCCGCGCAGAACAGCGGTCACATAGTCGCGGGCGAAGGACAGCTTCTCGTCCAGCGGGTCAATCGTTGTGAAATTCCCGCGTATCAGGATAGCCGGCAGTGCCACGGCAAGCAGGCACACAAGAAGCGCTGCCATGGCGGTAAATCCGCCTGCGGCGCCCCGTGCGCGGTCGGTAATGCGGTCATACGTCCGGACGGCACGCACCTGCGCACGTACACTCTGCCCGCAGTCTTCCGCACGCCCGCTCTTGTCCGCTTTTCGCGGTTTGCTCCCGGCAAAGTAGTCATCCAGCTCCTCCTCCACCGTCCGGACCTGCTGTGCAGTCCGGGCGGACTGCCGCCGGGCGCGGCGCTCCGCGCGGGACTGCCGCTCCCGGACGTAGGATTCAGGCAGGGTCGGACGCTGTCCGTCCCGCTCGGGAGGAAGAAGCTCCTCCGATGTGCCGCGCCTGCGTCCGGTGGGGCGGTAGGCACGGTCGCACGCCGCCATAACCAGCACGGCGGCAAAGGAGACGAGGACAAGCGCAATGCCCAGATTGGACTGGATGCGATTGCTGTAAATATTGAAGATCAGAATGACGGTCAGCACGACCGTGCTCATGATAGCGGGCGGCAGAAGATTGGCACGGCGCAAAAGGCACAGGGTATACACCAACGCGAACAGCAGGATAACGCCCGCCATGCCCGCCCGGAGCAGCTGTTCCTCCGAAGCGGCAGAGCTGTAACTGACGCTCATGCTGGAAAATGTCAGATACCCGGCACTCTCCAGCCGGCGAAGAAAGCCGTTGTAGAGTGCAAACGGCACACAGCGGAGTTCGGGCAGAAGATCGGCGTTGGCAACGCACTGCCAGACGGCAAGCCCTGCCGTGCAGACGCCGCCGACAATGGCAGTCTTCCAGCCGAGGCAAAACAGTGAAATCAGCCCGACGCACACGAGGGAAATGCCCATCAGGTAGCGGTTTGAAACGCCGTACATCATGGCGCCGGACAGGAAAACGGCAAGTCCGCCCGTTGCAACCCAAATGACCAGAATGCGGCACAGATACCCCGCAATCCGGTACGGCAGGCGGCGGGCGACAGAATCCGGCGGACAGAGCAGCGGACGCTTCCCCGATGCCCGGTCAGCCTCGCGCCCCCGGTCGCGGCGGCGCTTTTTATCTTTGTTTTTCAAACGCTTCTCAGACATCAGCGTCACCTCCGTTTCTGCGCTGCCGGGCGGTATCCCCGGCGGTCGCCTCCGGCGAAGCACCCACCGTCCCGCAGACAACCAGCGATACGCCTGCCGCGCCCAGCTGCTGGCGGCAGTTCTCCAGGAAACGTGCCCGCCCGACAGGGTAGCGGAAGCGTTCGGCAGGCTCATACAGCAGAGCCTCCACCTTGCCCGCACTGCTGACATCGGCGGCACCGGGCAGACAGCAAAGGGCGGTCAGCGTCGCTTCATCCATGGCGGGCAGTACAAACAGCTGGCGCATACTGCCGGTTTCCGAAACCATGGACGCAAGCAGCGGCACCGACTGATCCGCCCGGCACAGCGGCGCCGTGCCGAACAGATGGTAGATGCGTTCAAATTCGTCCGCGCCGCGCAGGCGGAACGCATACAGTCCCGATTCGGAGCGGCGGTCAAACCAGACAAGCTGTACCTCGTGCCCCCGGTTCAGTTCCGACAGAACGGCGGCAATTGCCAACTCCACCGTACCGTCCGCCAGAAACTCGTTCATGTCCTCGTAAAACTCCGGAGCACCGAGCGCCTGCACATCCACCTGCGCATCGGCGACTATCCCGGCGCCGTCCTCTGCGCCCGTGGCATCGGGCGCCATGTCCTGCTCCGGTCTGTCAGTGTTCCGGCTGCTCAGGAAATCCGCCGCGGCGGCACGCTCCGACAGGCGCCGGTTCAGCTGCTCATCGGAAATGGCGTGCGTATCGTCGGTCTGGGCGTTCCGGGCCCGACGGCGGGGGGTGGCAGAAGCCGCCTGCCGCCGCGCCTCTTTTTTGCTCTTTTTGCCGTTTTCGTTCCCATCCTGCTCCGGCGCGGCTGTTTCTGCCGCCGGACACGGTTCCCTGTCCGGAAAGTGGGGGGCAAGATCGCAGAACACAACGGTCTGGTCGGAGGTGCCGGTATTGTAATCCTTGACAATAAACTCCTCGGATTTGGAGGACAGCTTCCAGTGAATGCTCCTGAGCGGGTCGCCCGCCCGGTAGTCCCGGATGTCGCTGACCTCCAGCCTGTCCACCGCCGTCTGGGCACGGACCGTGCGGGCGGCAGAGTCGGACACGGACAGCGCCAGCGTTTCCTCAATGGCGGTACGGCGCGGCAGAACGTATACCGTTGCCATGGCGTCCACCGGGATGCGCACCCGGAACAGCCGGAAGAAATCGTACACATACAGTTCGTCGGCGCCGATCTCGTAGGTTCCGCGGAAGCGGAAGCGTACCGTGTCCCGGAGACACCGGTCGGACAGCGCCGTCATGGGAAGGCGCAGGGTGCGTTCCGCACACCGCACCGCATTGGTCTGGGGAAGCGACACGTGCGCCTCCACGAAGGGGAAAATCAGCAGGGAGCGGTTCCGGATGCACAGCTCATAGGTATAGGGCGAGTTTTTCTCGGTCGTGACCGACGCCGAGCGCATCACAGCCGTGATGGCGTGCCGTGCCGCCAGCGTATACAGGAACAGCGGGAGCGGCAGCAGCAGGAGGAACCAGAAGAATATGTTGGAAACCTTGGACAGCAGAGCCTGCGTAAAGACCAGCGCCGCGCCCAAAAGAACCAGATACCATGTAAACCGGTGCGTGCAGACGACCGTGCGTTCCTCCCTCGCCTGCGCGTGCGCCTGCGAATGTGCGGCGCGGTTTTTGCGCGAGAAACGCCGCCGGATGGCGTGCGCCAGTGTCCGGGGCGGGTAACACAGCGCCTGACCGAGCGAGAGCGCGGTCTCCGGCGCCTCATCCTCCCGGCGCAGAACCGCTGTGTACAGGAACGCGAAAGCAGCGGACAGGAGCAGCATCACCGCTCCGGCAACAAACGGAACGGCAGTCGAGGATACCCACCGGGCACTCTCCGCCACACCGGACAGGAGCGAGCGCGTGACGGCTTCCATGCCGGCAACCAGCAGTCCGCCGCCGAGGCTGATACCCGTCAGCAGGAGCAGGCGGCGTGCGGTCAGCCGACCCAGCCGCTTGCCGTTGGCAACCGCCAGCCATACCGCCAGCGAGGCGCCGGTCAGCATGGCAAGCCAGCCAAGCCCCGCGCCGTAGAGTGCAAAGCGGAGCCCGTCGGCAATATCCTTGAGCGAGGACAGCGCCAGCAGTGCGGTGATGTCAGCCGGATGGGCACCCAGCAGGAACCCGATGAGGGTATACCCGTCGGCACGCACCGTTGTGCCGGGGTCCGATACCGGTGCCACGCGCAGGGCGGGCAGCGCCGCAAGGACAGCCGCCGCCACGGCGGTCAGCGCCGCAAGGACTACCGTCCCCGGGCGCGGATGCGTCCGGATACATTTCATCAGCGCGGACGGTTTGCGGGGTGTTTTGCGCAGGAAGGAGTGCCCGCACGCCGGACAGCGCCGGGTACCGACAGGCAGTACCGCCTGACAGTCCGGACAGCGAACGCCCAGCGTCGTGCCGCAGCTCATACAGTATGTTTTGTCTGCGTCTACGTATTTTCCGCAGTTCGGACAGCGTTTTTTCTCCATAAGCGTATCCGTTCAGCCGCACGTCAGCTGCGGTCGGCGCCGTCCCGCTTGCCCTTGTAGGGGACTTCGGTCGTGCGCAGTATCTCGCTTAGTATTTCGCCGACTGTCTGATGGGACAGCTTCGCTTCCTGCCGGAGCGCAAGCCGGTGCGCGATGGCAGGACGGAACAGCGCGGCGATGTCGTCCGGAATCACATAATCCCGACCGTGCAGGAAGGCGTATGCCTGCGACAGATGCACCAACGCCACCGATGCGCGGGGGGATGCACCCAGCGCCAGCGACGGATGGCGGCGGGTTGCCGTCACCAGCGTGACGATATAGGTATACAGCGCGTCGTCTATCCGGACATCCGCCATCATATCCCGGATGTCCCGCAGTGCGGCGGCAGACAGCACACTGCGGACGCCCGCCAGCGGGTTGTCGGTCTTGCGTGCGCGTATGATGCTGATTTCCTCTGCGGCAGTAGGGTAGCCCATGCTCAGCTTGATGGCGAAACGGTCGAGCTGAGCCTCCGGCAGGGGGTAGGTACCGACGTATCCGGCGGGATTCTGCGTTGCGATGACCATAAAGGGATCCGGCACCGGCATGGTCTGTCCGTCAACCGTAACCTTGCCCTCCTCCATCGCCTCCAGCAACGCCGACTGCGTTTTGGGAGAGGCACGGTTGATTTCATCCGCCAACAGCAGGTTGCACATAACCAGACCTTCGCGCAGTTCAAATGTTTCCCTCTGCCGATTATAAATATTGAAACCCGTGATGTCCGATGCCATGACGTCGGGGGTAAATTGCGCCCGGCGGAAGTCCAGCCCGGTAACGGTGGCAAGCGCAGCGGCAAGCGTCGTTTTGCCGGTTCCGGGCACGTCCTCAATCAGGACATGGGTGCCTGCCAGCAGAGCTGTCAGGAGCAGGATGACCTCGGTCCGCTTGCCGACAACCACCTTCTCTACTTCGTCCGCCGCTGCCAACATCTGCCTACAGGCGTCGGTCATGGCGGGAGACATACGGGACTCTTTCTGCGCGGGGGTTTCTGCTGCCTTGTCGGCAGCCGGTTTCAGATCCGTGTTTGCGTTCATAGGTGCGTTCCTTTCTGCTTATGTCTGCTTTGGGGTTCCGCGATTGCTGTACGCGGTGTATCCGTGCTATCCATCGTATTATATCACAGAAAACGCACAGACGCAAGCCCTTTCTTTGACCTTTTGCACAGTTTGAGCAGGAGGTCACAATTTTTTTACAATTTGGGTCAAAAAGACGTGCTTTACCTGCCCGTTTGCTCCGGTGAAAGAGATATATGCCGGATTATGAAACGCCTGCTGGGGCTGTGAGCAGAATAAATCGGCGTTTCCCCGAAAAAATTACAAATACCCCTTCCATTCCGGCGGCTCCTGTGCTATAATAGGCACGTTTGAATCTGCTGACGGAAGGGGGAACCGTATGTATTCCTACGCATCGCTGTGCCGCGCACTGGCGGGGACGGATGACCCGCAGGAGGAAGCCTGCCTGCTGCTGTCGCATTTCTGCGGCGCCGGGCGGGCGGCATTGCTCTGCGACAGAAAGCGGACATACGAAAGCCGCGCACTGGATGCCGCCGTGCAGCAGCGGCTGACAGGCTACCCCCTGCAGTACATACTGGGCGAATGGTACTTCTTCGGCTGCCGGTTCCGCGTCTCGCCCGCCTGCCTGATTCCGCGTCCGGACACAGAAATACTGGTGGAAGCGGGGTTGGCGCGGTTACAGCCCGGCGCCGTTGCCGCCGATCTGTGCACCGGCAGCGGGTGCATTGCAACCGCCCTGCTGGTCAGCCGCCCCGACATGACTTTGTGCGCGGGACTGGAGCTGTTCCCGGAAACGTTGGCGCTGGCGCAGGAGAACGCCGCCTGCAACGGCGTCGGGGAGCGCTTCCTTCCGGTCTGCGCCGACCTGCTGACCGACGGCGCGGACCGCCTGCGCCGCGCACTGAGCGCACGTCTGCCGGAACGGCAGGACGGGCAGGTGGATATGATTCTCTCCAACCCGCCCTACATCCGGGAGGCGGAGCTGCCCGAACTGGCGCCGGAGCTTGCCTTTGAGCCGCGTGCGGCACTGGACGGCGGCACCGACGGGCTGACCTTCTACCGTGCGATTCTGAACCGTTATGGGGAGCTGCTGCGCCCGGGCGGATGGCTGCTGCTGGAAATCGGGTGGGATCAGGCTGACGATCTGCGCCGTCTTGCCGGGGAGGCAGGCGGCTGGACGGATGCGGAGGTGCGGCAGGATCTCGGCGGACGTGACCGGGTTATCTGCCTGCGGCGCACGGTTCGTGCCGACGGTGCATAGACTGGAGAAGCCGCACGGCGTGTGCGGACAACGACGGACGGAGGAAGAACAGATGAACATACTGATTCTGGCAGGAGGGCTGTCTCCGGAACGCGAGGTGTCCTTCACGAGCGGATGCCGGATTGCCACGGCGCTGATCGGCAGGGGGCATCGGGTCTGCCTGTGCGACCCCTACACCGGGCTGGACCCGGACGGCAAAACGCCTGCCTATACGGCGGGGGCGATTCACCCACGCCGCATCGGCACACAGGTGCCGGATTTGGAAACGCTGAAGCGCGAATCCGGACGCGGGGAAAAGCGCATCGCTCCCGGCGTGACGGAACTGTGCCGCACGGCGGATGTTGTATTCATCGCCCTGCACGGTGACATCGGGGAGGACGGCCGCCTGCAGGCAATGCTGGAAACGGAATGCATACGGCACACGGGATCGGGCTACGCCGGCTGTCTGCTCGCCATGGACAAGGATATTGCCAAAAGACTGTTCCGGGAGGCGGACATCCCGACGCCCGACTGGGTGCGCTGTGATCTGTCCCGGCAGACCGCCGAAGCGGCGGCGGAGCGCATTGAGCAGGCAATCGGATACCCGTGCGTAGTCAAGCCCTGCTGCGGCGGCTCCAGCATAGGGGTGTCCATGGTCGGGAACCGCGGGGAGCTGGTACAGGCTCTGACACTTGCCCGGCAGTATGAGGGCGATATTCTTGCCGAGCGGCGCATAGCGGGACGCGAAGTGACCGTCAGCGTGCTGGGCGGGCGGATACTGCCTGCCGTTGAAATCCTTCCGCATGAAGGCTTTTACGATTATGCGAACAAGTATCAGGCGGGCGCCGTGGAGGAACTTTGCCCGGCGCGCATTTCCCTGACCGAGGCATCCGCGCTGGCGGACGCCGCCCGGCGCGGCTTTGACATACTGCGGCTCGGCGGGTATGCCCGGTTCGACTTCATGCTGGACGAAACCGGCAAGGCGTGGTGCCTGGAGGCAAACGCGCTGCCCGGCATGACGCCGACCAGTCTGCTCCCGCGTGCCGCAGCGGCAATCGGCATGGACTACCCTTCTCTGTGTGAGGAAATACTCCGGCTGGCGACCGAATAACGCCGGTTCGGCTGCCGGAAACGGCAGGAAAGACGATAAAAACCGGGGACTTCCAGTCCCCCTGTGCGGAGGCATACAGTAATATGGACAACAGGAACGGAAACAAACGCATCGGCTATGCCGTGCTGGGGTTGGGTATCGGCATGGCGCACGCAGACGCCGCCTATG
The DNA here is from genome assembly GCA_963643175.1 of bacterium. Classification (GTDB taxonomy): domain Bacteria; phylum Bacillota; class Clostridia; order Oscillospirales; family CAG-272; genus CAMEON01. The sequence continues at coordinate 46,089 of CAVIJF010000002.1, read as the reverse complement.
CATCGGGCAATGCAGACCTTGTTGCGGTCTGCGACACCGACGAGGCACGGCTGCGTCAGGCGCAGGAAGCATACCCCGGCGTCACGCTGTACCGCGATTTCCGGCAGCTTCTGTGCGACGGGCGGGTGGACGTTGTAAGCGTGTGCCTGCCCAGCGCCATGCACGCGGATTTTGCCGTTCAGTGCATGGAAGCGGGGAAACATGTGCTGGTCGAAAAGCCGCTGGACATCACCCCGGCGCGTGCGGAGCGTATTGAACAGGCGCGTCTGCGCACCGGGCGCATCTGCGGCGTGGTGCATCAGAACCGCTTCAATGCGGATATGTACCCCATCCGGGATGCGCTGGTATCCGGACGGCTGGGGCGCCTGCTTCTCGGTACCTTTGCCGTCAAGTGGTATCGGGAGCAGTCCTACTACGACCGCGGCGGCTGGCGCGGCACATGGGAAATGGACGGGGGCGGATCGCTCATGAATCAGGCAATTCACACGGTAGACCTGATGCAGTGGCTGATGGGTGATGTTGTGTCCGTCACCTCCACCATGAGCATTGCCAATCACCGCATCGACACCGAGGATCTGACCGCGTCGCTGGTGCGTTTTGCAAGCGGCGCTACGGCGACCTTTGTCAGCACGACCTGCGCCTACCCCGGCATCTCCACCGAAATATGCCTGTACGGGACAGGCGGCACGGTCGAGGCGGACGCAGACTGTCTGAAGACGTGGAAAATGAAGGATTCTGCCGACGGGGACGCCGAGGAAGCCGCCATGCTAGCACGCTACGGCGGCGGAAATATGGCGGCTCTTGCCGCCGAGCCGAACCGCCTGTTCGGGCACGCGCAGGTGGTGGAGGATATGATTTCCGCTGTGCGTGACGGGCGGGATCCGGAGGTCACGCCCGCCGAGGCGTTGAAAAGCGTCCGGATTGTCCATGCCGTCTACGAATCGGCCCGGACAGGGAAAACCGTTTTGCTGTAAGGGAAGCGGATTCCGCAGCCTCCTTTCGGGGTATCGGTTTGTCCCTCCCGGCATAGTTGCAAGGGCGCCGCAAATTATCCGTCACGCCAGTGCCGCCTCCGGCACAGCAGCGATCTTGCAAGGGGCGCAGCCTCTTGCAAAAGATAACTTTGATTCTCCCCCTTCCCCGGAGGGGAAGGGGGGACGGTGGGATGGGGGAGAAAAGGTTCAACCGGTGGTAGGATAACGCCAACACAACCTGAGCAAGCCCCCCGCACAGCAGAATCGCCCCCCATCCACCCATTTCCGTCCAAACGGAGCCGTTTTCCGCCTGTTTGGAGCCGAAACCGGAAGCCCGTTTATGCTATACTGTCCCCGACAGCCGGAGTGCTGTTTTATTAAACCCATGAGTTAGCATATGCTAACCGTAAAAGGAGATGAACCCGTGAGCGTGGTGATTGTCGGCGGGAATGAATGTATGATCCGCCGTTACGAGGAAATGTGCCGGTCGTATGCCGCGACCGCCAAGGTCTACATAGAGGCACACAAAGGCATTCAGAATTTTGGGAACCCGGATCTGCTGGTACTGTTCACCAGCACCATGTCACATAAAATGCTCCGGATGGCAACCGAGCAGGCACGCAAACGCAACATCCGCACCGTTCACAGTCCTACCAGTTCCATGGCGGCGCTCCGGGGCATTCTGGACGCACACGCAAAGGCAGGCGCCTGTCCGTGAGCGAAGAGATTATCGTGCGTAACTGCTCCCCGACACTTGCGGGAATCAAAACAGGCAGCCTGTTCGCCTGCCCGCGCGAGGAGCCGTCGGTGCTGAGAGACAGCCTGCGGCGGCTGAACCGATGCCTCGTGCCGCGCGGAGCACGCATTCTTCCGCTGCGCGTCAGCCGGGAGCGGGTGCTGGTGTATATGTACCGCCCCGCCCGTCTGCGGCGCGATCTGCAGGCAGCGCAGGCTGTGCGCATCCTGCGGGAACTGCATTACCCTGTCGGGGATTCGGAACGCTGCGTCTGTGAACTGATCCGGCGGATGAACCGCAACGGGGACTTCCCGCATGAAATCGGGCTGTTCCTCGGCTACCCGCCGGAGGATGTGGAAGGCTTCATGCGCCACGGAGCGCGGGACGCCAAGTGCGTCGGAACATGGAAGGTGTACGGCGATGAGACGGCTGCCCGGCGGCAGTTTGCCCGTTTTCACAAGTGCACCCGCCTGTATATAGACGCATGGCGGCGTCATGCATCGCTTGACCGGCTTATCGTAAGCTGTTCAAATAAATGAATACTGTTCAGAGAGGTTGAAAAATCATGAGTAAAGTAGCAGTTGTATACTGGAGCGGAACCGGCAACACGGAAGCAATGGCGAACGCCGTCGCGGACGGCGCAAAATCCGCCGGCGCCACGGTGGATGTCATCACCGCCGGCGATTTCGGCGGCAGCAAATTGGCGGACTACGACGCCGTTGCCTTTGGCTGCCCCGCTATGGGCGCCGAGGAATTGGAGGACGGGGAGTTCCTACCCATGTTCACGTCCTGCGAAGCCGGGCTGTCCGGCAAGAAAATCGGCCTGTTCGGCTCCTACGGCTGGGGAGACGGTGAGTGGATGCGCAACTGGGAGGAAACCTGCGCCGGGGACGGTGCGGTGTTTGCCTGCGACAGCGTAATCTGCAACGAGGCACCCGACGACGAGGCTACCGCCGCGTGCGAGGCAATGGGCGCCGCGCTGGCTGGCTGAATCCGGCTGTTTTCCCCCTATAAAACGCCTGCCCGGCAGGCGGACAAAAAAACGGCAGAAAGCCGCGGTTTGCAATGGCAGACCGCGGTTTTCTGCGGAAGCACTGCTTTACATGAGGCCCTCCGATTCAGTACACACTTCGACAGTCTTCACGCCCCCTTCCCTGCCCTGCATATACAGGTACAAAGTACGGACAAGGAGGATCGGCATCATGCGTCCTGCAACGGGAAATTCGCAACGCTGACGCTCATGGCGGCGTCTGCCTGTGGGTTGCCGGAACGTGATACGGCACGGCGGAAAGCCTGCTCCCCGCCGTGCTCATCGGCATGATACTCCTGTGCGTACTCCTGACGTACGGCAGGCTGTACCTGAACCCGGACGCGGACATTTCCCACGCGGAAGCCGCCGTTCTGCTCTCCAACATTATCGGATACGCCCGCAATACGGCAAGTCAACGCCTTGGCCGATGCCGATGCTATCCCGACGTGGTCGGTTCCTGCGCTGTCCTCGCTCAAGGCGTTAGGACTGCTGGACGGCACGGACAACACCGCCGCCCCCGCCGGACGCATGACGCGCGGCGAAACCGCCATCTGGATTGAGCGAACCGTGCGCCTCATGGGACGGTGACAGCATACGGCAAAACCGGCACCCGCCAGACAGCGGATGCCGGTTTTGCCGTACTGTATGCGGAAGCGACGGACGCTCACTCCAGCCGCTTCAGACGGGCATAGGTGCCCATCAACTTTTTGGTTCCGGCTGTGTCGAACATGACCTCGAACAGAATGTCCCCTCCCATCGGCTTGACCGACAGGATGACGCCCTCGCCGAAGGCGGTATGCACAACGCGGTCGCCGGGGTTCAGCTGCTTCATGTCCGACTTGCGCCGGGCAATCGCATCGGCGTCCGCAGGACTGACCTGCTGCTGTCCGACCGTCAGACGGTCGGTATAAACCGGGGCGCGGCGGCGCTGCCGCTCGACAGGTGCCGCCGGCTCAGATGGCTGCCTCTGCGTGAGATCCTCCTTCTCCAGCAGTTCCTCCGGGATTTCTTCCACGAAGCGGGAAACCGGATTGAATACGGTCTGCCCGTACCAGAGGCGGGTCTTGGCGTGAATCAGAATGACCTGCTCCTTGGCGCGGGTCAGGGCAACATAGGCAAGTCGGCGCTCCTCCTCCATGTCGGCGGGCGTACCCAGTATGGTCTGCATACCGGGGAAAATCCCGTCCTCCATGCCGGGCAGGAATACGAACGGGAACTCCAGTCCCTTGGCGCTGTGCACCGTCATCAGGACCACCGCGTCCGCCTTATCGTCGTACTTGTCCACATCCGCCACCAGCGCGTTTTCCTCAAGGAATCCGACCAGCGTCGGGTTCTCCGTCTTCTGCTCGTACTCCATCATGTTGGATTTCAGCTCGTTCAGGTTTTCAATGCGCTCTGTCTCGGACTCGGTGCTTGCCAGCAGCATCCGCATATAGCCGGTTTTGTGCATCACTGCTTCAAACAGCGCCGCCATATCCGACTTCGCGGCAATTTCGGTCAGCTCATCAATCAGCGCGGTAAACGCCTTGAGATTGGAGGCGGAACGGGCAAGTGCGGGATAATCGTCCGCGTGCGCCATGATGTCAAACAGGGAGCAGTTCTGCTCCTCCGACAGCTGCCGGATAGCCTCCAGCGTTTTGTCTCCGATTTTCCGCTTCGGCTCATTGATAATACGGAGCAGGCGTTCCTTGTCCGCGTGGTTGCTGATCAGTTGCAGGTACGCGATGGCATCGCGGATTTCCTTGCGGTCGTTGAAGCGGGTGCCCCCCACCATGCGGTACGGAATCGCGCTCTTGGCAAAGGCACGTTCCACCGAGCTGGACTGCGAATTGGTGCGGTACAGCACGGCAAAGTCACGGAAGCTCCGTGCGGTTCCGTCCGGACGCGGTTTTGCCATCATGCGGTGGACGGTATCCACGATGGAGCGGGATTCCGCCGCCTGATCCTCCGTCGTGCGAAGGATAATCTTCTCGCCCTGTCCGGCGCTCGTCCACAGGTTTTTGCCCCGGCGTCCCTCGTTGTGCGAAATGACCCGGTTCGCCGCCTCCAGAATGGTACCGGTCGAGCGGTAATTCTGCTCCAGCTTGATGACCCGCGCATCGGAGAAGCGCCGGTCAAAGCCGAGAATGTTCTCAATGGTCGCCCCCCGGAACTTATAAATGGACTGGTCATCATCGCCCACAACCATCAGGTTGCGGTGCCCGCCGGACAGGATGACCGCCAGCTCCAGCTGTGCCTGATTGGTATCCTGATACTCGTCGATGCAGACGTAGCGGAATTTCTTCTGGTAATACTCCCGCACATCCTCGCACGTGCGGAGCAGGCGTACCGTCTGCATGATGATGTCGTCAAAATCCATCGCATTGGAGCGTGCCAGCTCGGCGGCATACTCCCGGTAAATGGCGGCGATTTTGCCGGCTCTGTAATCGGCGCCTGCCGCTGCGGCGGTTTCCTCCGGAGTGTGCAGTCTGTCCTTCTCCCGGCTGATTGCGTTCATCACGCTCTTGACGGGAAACTGCCTGTCGTCGATGTACATCCGCTTGAGAATAGCGGTCAGCGTTTTCTTCTGGTCGTCGGTGTCATAGATGGTGAAGGAACGGTCATACCCGATGCGGTGCCCGTCCCGGCGGAGTATCCGCATACACACCGAATGGAAGGTGCCCGACCAGACATCCTTTGCCATCTCCTCGTCCCCCAGCTGCCTGACAAGCCGCTCGCGTATCTCGCCTGCCGCCTTGTTTGTAAAGGTGATTGCCAGCATCCGGTACGGCGGGCAGGGGTCTGTGATGAACTCCGGCAGGATGCCGGATTCTATCTCATCGGCACGCAGGGGGGAATCGGGCGCGGCTGCCGCCTCCAATTCCGCCACGCGCGCCTCCGTCAGATTCTCCGGAACGCTGTTGCTTTCATATGCATTGCCGTACCGGATGATAAAGGCGATGCGGCGCACCAACACCGTGGTCTTGCCGCTTCCGGCACCTGCCAGTACAAGCAGCGGTCCGTCTGTTGTGTAGACCGCCTCCCGCTGTTTCGGATTCAGACCGGCGTATACCCGGTCGAACAGGGCGCGCTTTGCCGCAAGGTAGCGCTCACCCATTCCGCGTGCAGCGGGTGCCGCGGATTCTGTCATGGTCATGCTGTCCGTCATATGTATAATCCTTTCGTTTTCGGCTTTCGGAACCCGTGCCGGACGGGAAGTGCCCGGCTGTCCCCACAGGCTCGGAGGGGACTGTCGCACGTGCGGCAACAGTCCCCGGAGATTCTGCGGATACGGCAGCGCCGGCGGTTTCCCGGCACTGCCCCCGGCACAGCTCAGTCTGTCTCATCCTCCGACTGCTGCCGGCTGCGGTTCCGATTCTGATCGTTCTGGCTTTGGTTTTGATTGCTCTGGGTATGACTGCTCTGGGTATCTGATTCTGACAGTTCTGATTCCTGTTCTGACTTCGGAAAAAGTATTTTCCCCTCTCCCGCCGCTTATGCGGAACAGGCACAAAAACGCGGCGCGGCTCTCACGCAAGCAGGTAGCGCGAATCCACCTGCCGCCGGATATCCCCTGCCGCCTTGATGTACGCTACGGCGAACACGACATCCAGCACCGTATTCAGCGGTCCGAATGCCTCCATCACAGTGCCCATCGCCCTCGGCAGCGTCACCATATACAGAACCGGGAATACCGCCACCACGCACCCGATGACCGTGGCGACCCGGACGCCGCGTCTCAGGCGGCTGTGTATCTCCTGATCGGCGCCTGCCAAACGCGGGTCGTTCTCCCGTCCGATCGGGGAGCCGGTGTAACGGTCAATTACGCGGAACAGCACCCGCATCACCGCCAACAGAAGCAGGATGAAGCACAGCTGTGCCAGCAGAAGCAGGGCGCACATCCTGTAAAAATCTGCCCGCACGTCCGCGTCCTTGAGCATCTGGTTGGCGTTCTCCAGCAGGACGGAGTAGCGCGTAGGAGTATAGGAATCGCTGTCCAGCAGCCCCCCGGACACGAACCCGTGCAGGACGACCGACTGCCTCACGGTCGCCGCCGTACCGACAACCAGAAACGTCCCCGCCGCACCGAGAACCGGCGCATAGCGCACCCGCACGCACTTCCGCAGTGAGAGGACAGCGCACAGAATGCAGATTCCGGCTACCGTGTCGGGCAGTACATTTACGCCGTCCACGAAGAAATCCACCGTCAGCACGGCAGCCGCCCCCAAAAGGAACAGCCCCCTGTACACGGCGCGGCAACGCACAAGGTCGGGGTGCGTCGCCAGATACCCGTCCAGCGCTTGCCGCAGGGAATCCATAAACGGCTTGTCGCGCCGCACGGCACGCGCATAGCGGACAAGATGCACCAGCCAGACAATGCCGCACACCAGCATGACAGCGGCGCAGAACAGCCGGAGCGCCCCGACATAGTTGTACAGGAAGGACCACCGGCTCCACTTGATTTCACCGCTCTGATTGCTGAACAGAACCGTCATCTCGGGCAGAACCGCCAGCACCTCGCGGAGCGTCATGAACACCAGCGTATGCCGTAGAAGCCGGTCTGTGCGGCTGGTTCCGTGCGCGTCTGACTGCAGTACCGCCTGCCCGTCGTGCAGGAAGGCAAGCTGTGTCAGTCCCAACGCAATCTCGCGCCACGCCGGGAACAGTACAATGCAGTCCAGAATCGCCAGCGTGAACACCGCAAGCAGCTGTTCCACCGGCTGTTCGGACGAGGAAGTCAGACCGAAGATGAACGGAATAGCCAGAATGCGGATGGCTGCCAGAAGCACCAGGCGCCGGAACAGGCGGATTGCCTCGTCAAAGTGTCCCTCCAGCACCGCCAACCGGCGCAGACCCCGGAGAATCAGCAGGTAGCCGATAATATCCGGTAGCAAATCAAACACGCCGACAAACGGGTCGAACAGGAACACCGCACCCGCCACGATACAGCCAAGTCCAAACGCGCCCTCGCGCCCGCTCTTTTTCATACGCACACCTCCGTGTTTTGGGGGAATCGCTGATTTGTCCGACAGCGCATCCGCCGTTACTTCCTCTTTTTCCCGTTCCTGCGCACGCGGCGGGCTTCTTCCCGCTGGCGGCGGTACTCCCGGCTTTCCTCAAGCGCCCGCTGGGAGCGCTCCTCCAACCTGTCGTTGATGCGGTTAATCAGGGCAAAGCGGGAGCGCCTGCGCGGCGCACCCTCCTCCTCACCTGCCGGACAGATTATCCGGTAGGCACGCAGCAGCGTCAGGCAGACCATAAGGTACCCGACAAGCTGAATCAGCAGAACTATCTTTGTGATTGTCTGATCCTCGAAAGCGGCAACCGCCGGGAACAGGAGCAGGACGACCTGCCCGACCGCCCACGCACCCAGCATCCCCGCGTCCCACGGGATGGTGCTCTTCACCTTTTCCGCGCCCGCCTGACGGGCAAGGCTGTCAGTCGCCGCCAGCAAGCCCGCCGTGTGCACCAGCTGGAGGAGGAACAGCACCAGATTCGGCACAGTCGCATCCATGCCCGGCAGCGGCAGATCCCACAGGAACACCTCACCGAGAAACGAAACGGCGCCGTACACACCCAAGGCTATCCAGCCGACCGACGTCGCCACCGTTATGCCGAAGCGGTGCCGGTACTCGTACAGCTTTCCGGCTGCCATGAAACTCACCGCTCCGCCGACGGTATAGAAGGCAAACGCATAGTCCCCCACCGCGAAGGACAGGAAGGTCAGGGTGAAGTACCCCGCCAGCATCAATCCGAAGCCCATGATTCAGTCTTCCCCCTTACCGTGCGGTATGGCGACAGTGCGCATCGCTCTGTGCGTCACTCTGTGCGGTTCACGTTGGAACCGCAGCAGTTTTTGTACTTTTTTCCCGACCCGCAGGGGCAGGGATCGTTGCGCCCCACCTTGGGCGCCGCCCGGCGGGGTGCCAGCACGACCTTTTTGGCAGCAGGTCTGGCGCCGCCCTCGAAGCCCTCCGTCAGCGGCTTGGCTACCTGCACGCGCTTTATTTCCTCGCGCGGTCTGGGCGCAACCGTCAGCAGCATACGCACAGTCTTGTCACGTATCTCCGCCACCATGGCATCGAACATATCCGCGCCCACCAGCCGGTACTCGTTGACCGGGTCGCGGTTGGCATATGCCTGCAATCCGATGTCGTTTTTCAGTTCGTCCATCGCGTCCAGATGATCCATCCACGCTCTGTCCACGTTCTGGAGCAGAATGACGCGCTCCACCTCGCGGAACGTTTCCGGCGTGAACAGCTGCTCCTGCGCCGCAAGGCGCTCGTCCGCCTGCGCAAGCAGCGACGCCAACAGTTCTTCGCGTTTCAGCGACTTCAGCTGCTCCGGCGAATACCGCAGGTCTTCATCCCGGCAGACATAGCCTAAGAGGGACGACCGCAGTCCGTCCAGTTCCCAGTTCTGTGCGTGCTCGTCCGCCGTGTGCGCCTGCACCATCGCCTCAATGGTCTCGTGAATCATATGGCGCAGCGTCTCGGTCAAATCCTCGTCGTCCAGCACCTGCTGGCGCTGCTTATAAATCAGGTTTCGCTGCTGGTTCATCACATCGTCATATGCCAGCACGTACTTCCGGCGCTTGAAGTTCTGATCCTCAATGCGCTTCTGCGCCGACTCAATGGTATTGGACAGAATCCGCGCCTGAATCGGCGTATCCTCATCCACGCCCAGCCGGTCAATCATGGCAATGATGCGGTCGTTGTTCCCGAACAGGCGCATCAGGTCGTCCTCCAGCGAAATGAAGAACTTGGACTCGCCGGGGTCTCCCTGCCGCCCCGAACGGCCGCGCAGCTGGTTATCAATCCGGCGGCTCTCGTGCCGCTCGGTGCCCAGAATGAACAGACCGCCCGCCGCGCGCACTCTGTCTGCCTCCGGCGCGATCTCCTCCCGGTACTTGGCGTACAGCTCCCGGTACTGCCGGCGCACGCCCAGCACCGCCTCATCCTGCGTGTCGGCACTGCCGGTCGCCACCGCAATCAGATCCTCTGCCACGCCGGCGGCACGCAGATCCGCCTTTGCCATGTATTCCGGGTTTCCGCCCAGCATGATATCGGTTCCGCGTCCCGCCATGTTGGTGGAAATGGTCACGGCTCCGAATTTACCCGCCTGCGCCACGATTTCCGCCTCGCGGGCATGGTACTTCGCGTTCAGGACGGTGTGCCGGATGCCCTCCTTTTTGAGCAGAGCGGACAGCACCTCGGACTTGTCAATGGACACGGTACCCACCAGAACAGGCTGTCCCTTCTCGTGGCACGCCCGCACCTGCGCCACGACGGCACGGTACTTGCCCGCCGTCGTCTTGTAGACCGCATCGTCGTGATCCTTGCGGATCATGGGCATATTGGTGGGGACAACCACCACATCCAGCTGGTAAATCTCGCGGAACTCCTCCTCCTCGGTCAGTGCCGTACCGGTCATGCCGGACAGCTTGCCGTACATACGGAAGTAGTTCTGGAAAGTGATGGTGGCAAGCGTCTTGTTCTCCTTCTGGATGCTGACGCCCTCCTTCGCCTCGATTGCCTGATGCAGTCCGTCCGAGAAGCGGCGACCGGGCATGAGGCGCCCGGTAAAGGCGTCCACAATCATGACGCCGTTCTCGTTGACCACGTAATCCACGTCCAGCTTCATGCACCCGTGCGCCTTGATTGCCTGATTGATATGGTGCGCCAGCGTGGCATTCTCGGCATTGGTATAGGTTCCGGCAGACAGGCTGAAGAATTTTTCCGCCTTGACCACGCCGTGCGGCGTCAAAACGGCGGTATTCGCCTTCTCGTCCACGATGTAATCCGCGTCGATGTCGTCATGCTCCTCCTTGGCGTCCAGTTCGGTCACGACGTACTTGCGCAGGGTGCGGACGAACTGATCCGCCCGCTCGTAGAGATCCGTCGGCTTCTCGCCCTCTCCGGAGATGATAAGAGGCGTCCGCGCCTCATCAATCAGGATGGAGTCCACCTCGTCCACGATGGCAAAGGCGTGTCCGCGCTGTACCACGCGCTCCTTGTATACCACCATGTTGTCGCGCAGGTAATCAAACCCGTACTCGTTGTTGGTGCCGTAGGTAATATCGGCATTGTAGGCGGCGTGCTTCTCCGCCTGCGTCTGCCCGTGGACAACCAGTCCGGTTGTCAGTCCCAGAAAGCCGTATACCTTGCCCATCTCCTCGGCGTCGCGGGCCGCCAGATAATCGTTGACCGTAACGATATGCACGCCCTTGCCGGTCAGCGCGTTGAGGTAGGCGGGCATGGTGGCGACCAGCGTTTTTCCTTCACCGGTTTTCATCTCGGCGATGCGTCCCTGATGCAGAATGATTCCGCCCAGCAGCTGCACATGGAAGGGGCGCTTGCCCAGCACGCGGTCATCCGCTTCCCGGACAACGGCAAAGGCGTCCGGGAGAATATCGTCCAGCGTCTCCCCCTTTTCCAGCCTGTCACGGAACACCTGCGTCATGCCACGCAGTTCCTCGTCTCCCATATCCTTATAGGTAGGGGCAAGAGCCTCGATTCTGTCTGCAATTTTTTCCAGCTTTTTGAGCTGATGGTCACTGTAGGTACCGAATATCTTACCGATGATACTCATTGTGGTACGAAATCCTTTCTGTCTTTCTGCCGGGGCGCTGCCGCCGGCGTCATTCCCTCGCAGGAAAACTCACTCTATTATACTACCGAATTGCAAAGGAACCCGGACGTATTTGTAAATTTTCAGATAATACTTGCATTCACAGGGGAAACGTACTATAATGGAGCGGAAACACTCACGGAAAGGAATACACCATGCCCCGCATACATATCGTTCTTCATGAGCCGGAGATACCGCAGAACACCGGCAACATCGCCCGCACCTGCGCCGCCACAGGCGCTTCCCTGCACCTTATCCGCCCGCTGGGCTTTTCGGTTGACGACCGGAAACTGAAGCGTGCCGGACTGGATTACTGGGACAAGCTGGATATACATTTTTACGATGGGCTGGAGGACTTCCTGACCCGGCACCCCGGCGCACCGCTCTTCTGCTTTACAACCAAGGCACAGCACGGCTACACTGATGTGACCTATCCGGAGGAGGTCTACCTGCTGTTCGGCAAGGAAACGCGCGGACTGCCGGAGGAGTTTCTGCTCACGCGCCCGGAATCCTGCGTCCGCATCCCGATGCTGAACCGGCTGCGCTCGCTCAACCTGTCCAACGCGGTGGCGATTGCCGTGTATGAGGTACTGCGCCAGCACAACTTTGAAGGATTGCAAGAGGTCGGTGCCCTGCACGACCATGTATGGGGGGAGGGGCAGCTGTGAGCGGAACCGTCTGTGCGGCAATGAGCGGCGGCGTGGACAGCTCGGTTGTGGCGCACCTTCTACGGGAGGCGGGTTTTTCCGTTTTCGGCGCGACCATGAAGCTGTACCGTCCGGATGCCGATGCCGGCGCCACGACCGGTGCACAGCCCTGCGGCTCCGACCGCGATATTGCCGACGCACGCGCCGTATGCGACCGTCTGGGCATTCCGCACCGGGTCTATGACTTCGGGCAGCTGTTCCGCGAAACCGTCATCCGGGATTTTGCGGACGAATACGCGGCGGGACGGACGCCCAATCCTTGCGTGCTGTGTAACAGGGTGCTCAAGTTCGGCGCCCTCGCCGATGCCGCCCGGGCGGACGGCGCGGATGCCGTCGCCACCGGGCACTACGCCCGCGTGGAGCGGGACGCAGGCGGGCGCTTCCTGCTGAAATGCGCTGCCGACGAAAGCAAGGATCAGTCCTACGTTCTCTGGCGGCTGAGTCAGGAGCAGTTGGCGCACACGCTCTTTCCGCTGGGCGGGCTGACAAAACGGGCGGTGCGGGAGATTGCGGAGAGCGCGGGACTTGTCACCGCGCACAAGAGCGACAGTCAGGATATATGCTTTGTCCCGGACGGGGACTACGCCGCGTTTTTGACCGGCGTGCTGGGCATACCCGACCCGTCCGGCAACTACGTGGACGTGACGGGTCGCGTGCTGGGGCAGCATCGGGGCATTCTGCACTACACGGTAGGACAGCGCAAGGGACTGGGCATCGCGTTGGGCACGCCCCTGTTCGTTGCCTCCAAGGATCCGGTCAGCCGCCGCATCGTGCTGACGACCGACGACAGGCTGTACGCGGCAACCATCCCCCTGACAGGGCTGAATTTAATTGCCACCGACCGACTGGACTCGCCCGTCCGCTGCAGCGCCAAGCTGCGCTACCGCCACCCGGCGGCACCGGCTACGCTCCGGCAGACCGGGGACGGGACCGCGCTGCTCGTCTTTGATCAGCCGCAGCGCGCCCCCGCGCCGGGGCAGTCCGCGGTCTTCTATGACGGCGACACGGTCATCGGCGGCGGGTTCATCGCGCAGGGAGCGGACACCTTCTGACGCGAACCAAGAGAATCCCTGTTTTTTCCCCGGCTCCGTTTTTTCGGCAATTATCCCGTTTTCCCCCTTTACTTTATCCCGGCTTTGTGGTATAATGCCCTCTGCAATTGGAATACAATACGAAAGGAACGGTTACATACTCATGCACAATTCCAAGCACGGTCTTGCCAGACTCACGGCGCTTGTCCTGTCGGTTCTGCTGCTTTCGGCGGCGGCACTCGTGACGGTCACGGCACTGGAGCCTTACGGCAACAATGTCCGCATCCGGAACTGGGTCAACAATGACCCGGACTATACCTTCTCCGAGGCATACATGACGTCGGTCTGGTACAAAAACTTCACAGAACTGGAGCTGACAGCAAATCCGCGCAACAATGTTCTGCGCATCGCACTCTCCCAGCTGGGCTATCATGAGGGCGACAGTGCCGAGGACTTCGACGGCATGAACCAAAACGGAAGCGAAAACTATATCGAGTACGCGCGCCTCGTTGTCCCCTACTACAACGACAACCACTATGAGTGGTGCGCCTGCTTTGTCAACTGGTGTCTGAGTCAGGCTCACATTGACTACGCCTACGGCGAGATAGGCTGCTGGAAGTGGGTCGAATGGCTCAAGGAAAACAAGCTGTTCCAGGACTCCTATGCCTACGGCGGCGATTACACGCCCCAACCCGCCGATATGATTTTCTTCAACTGGAAGCAGGTAAACACCGGCAGCGGACACATCGGGTATGTGCTGTATGTGACCGATACCACCATCTACACGGTGGAAGGCAACAGTGAAAACGAGGTCGGCATCCGCTCCTACGGGCTGGACGACCCCTGCGTCATCGGCTTCGGTACGCCCGCGTACGAGCAGCACGCCGGAGAGAATGCCGAGGCGACCATTGACTTCTCCTGCTCTGCCGGTATGCCGCAGGGACGGTACATTCTGACCAAGGATCGCGTGGCGCTGAACTCCGCCGCCGAAAAGGGCAACCGGCTGGCACGTCTCCAGCGCGGATCCACCGCGGTTCTGCTCGGCACCGACGGTGACATGGCGCACGTCGTGGCAGACGGCAAGGAAGGATGGGTTGTGTCCTCCTCGCTCCAGCTGCTGAATCCGCTTCCCTCCGTTACCTTCAAGGCAGACGGAACCGCTCTGGCACAGCTGCCCTATGAGAAGGGTGCCGTCTGCGGCACACTGCCCACCGCTCCCGAAAAGGCAGGCTACACCGCCTCGTGGGGATCCTATACACTGGACGGCACCGATGTGACGGCTGAGGCGGTCTACACGCTCATTCAGTACACGGTCACGTTCGTGGCAGACGGGAAAACCGTGGCGACCGTGCCCTTCACCGTGGAGGACATGAGCGTAACGGCACCGGAGGTGCCCGCCAAGGAAGGCTTTGCCGGGGAATGGTCGGAGCTGACGCTTCCCCTTGGGGATGTGATAGTGGAGGCACTCTACACCGCCGTCACCGAATCCGGTTCGTCGGGCGACACCGGCACAACGGTTCTTCCCGTTACGACAGCCGATGCCGGCGACACGTCGGACGGCTGTGCATCGGCGATGGGGCTGCTGCCCGCCATCATTCTGTCCGGGCTGTGCTTGCCGATGCTGATACTGCCGGTTCTGCGCAGAAAGAAATACTGATACGCTTTCCAAGACAAAACAGGGGGGCGGCTGAAGGTTCAGCCGCCCCCTTGTTTTATGCTATCCGTGCCCGTGCGGTCATGCGCCTGTCGGCTCCGCACCCGGCAGGAACAGGACTCGCCTGTCCGCCGTCAGCACCGCAAGGCGGTACTCCTTGCCGTCCACGGCAACCGCATCCCGGATTGGCGCCGCCGCCTCGGCAAGCATCCTATCCCCGCCCCGCACGGTCAGGTGTCCGTCGGCATGGACGCAGACGGTCGCCTCCGGCAGGCAGGCGACCGAGATTACGTCGCGCAGATCCTCCACGCAGCACGGCTCGCTCCCGGCAGTGCCGGCAGCCAGCACCCGCCCGTCGGCAGTCACGCCCACCGTGTGGAATTCGCCACAGGCAGCCATGACCACGTTTTCCCAGTCCCCGACGGCGCACTGTCCGCGGCTGTTGTCCCCGGTCGCCACGCAGTGACCGTCCGACAGCACCGCCACCGTATGGCGCACGCCGCAAGCAATACCCACCGCGCCGTGCCATGCCGACGTGTCGCATCGCCCGTCCGGCGACGCGCCGATTGCGAATACACGCCCGTCCCCCCGCAGGGCGGCTGTATGCGCATACCCGCAGGCAACCGCCAGAAAGACTGCCGCCCCCGTCCGGGTCTGTCCGTCCGGCACGCCAACGAGTGCCGCGTTGAGTGCCGCATAGGCACACTGCCCGTCACGGTTCTGCCCGTTGGCAAAGATTCTTCCGTCCGCCACGACGGCTGTATGATTCAGCCCGCAAGAGACCGCCGTGACATTCCGGCAGTCAGTGACACTGCACTGTCCGAAATCGTTGGCACCGATGGCGCTGACCCGTCCGCGCGGCAAAACCCGCACGGTGTGCGCAATGCCGCATCCCAGCAGGCGGCGCACCCGGCGGGCACCATCCGCATCATCCGCCCGGGGATTCCACCGGGACAGCAGGCTGTTCCCGATGCCGGGACGGAACAGGCGGATGCCCTCCACCGTTTCCGGAGAGAATTCACTGCCCCGGATGTGTACCCGCAGACTGCCGTCCGACAGCACGAATACAACGCGGTTCCCTGCCCCTGTCATGGCGCAGACGCCGCGCAGGGTGTCCAGAACCCTGCCTCGCCTGCCGGTATGCAGAACCCGCCCGTCGGCGCACAGCCCCAACGTCATGTCCGGCAGTGCGACCACCTGCAGAACCCGCCGCCAGCCGCTCACCTCGCACTCTCCCGATGTATTCCGCCCGGTTGCCAGCACATGACCGTCCGCACGCAGTCCGACCGTATGGGTTCCCGACGCGGACGCCGCCGCAATCTGTGCCCAGTTTCCGGTATCACACTGCCCTTCCCGGTTGTCTCCGGTCGCGGACAGCCTGCCGTCGGCAGACAGATGCAGGAAAACACGCCCGTTCTCCCCGGACTCCGCCCGGCGGATAACCCCGTTTTCCTCCCGCACGAGCCGGTGCCCGTCATACAGCCAGCGGTAGGTTCCATCCGGTGTAAGCAGGGTCAGCGCGTCCGCATCGGTCTGAAGGCAGGATGCCAGCCGGTCGGCGGCGTCCCGCAGCTGCGGCGCATAGCTGAACCAGCCGTATGCCTCCGAGAATGCCGTCCTGGAATCCGCCCGGCGGCACCCGGACTGGTCCGGCACGGCGTCGGCGCGTCCGGCGCCAGCCATATCGAAAATGGTGTAGCCGTCATACTGCCGCAGGTCGCGGAACGCGGCAAAGGACACCGCACCGCGGCACTGCCCGTCGGCGTCCTGCCCGCAGGTCAGAATCTGCCCGCTGTCGGTCAGGGCAGCCGCATGGTTGCGCCCACAGCAAACGGCAAGCAGATGACTCCAGCCGCCCACCGCGCATCCGGTCCAGCCGTCCGGGCTGACCGTACCGACCGTGCCTCCGGCCGCCCAGACATACATCTGCCCGGCGGCGACGGCAGTCCCGTCCGCACGCAGTCCCACCGTGCAGGCGTCGCCGCAGGCGACCGACACAATCTGCCGCCAGTCCGCAACCCCGCACTGCCCGCGCGAATCGTCCCCGGCGGCAACGGCACTGCCGCCGAACTCCAACCCGACAAGATGCCCGCTCCCCGCCGCCAGCGCCCGTATACCGCGCCAGCCCGCGACGGCGGCTTCAATACCGCCGTCCGCGCTCATGGCTACCACGGTTCCGTCCGCCCGCAGTCCCGCAAGGATACCATCCGAAATCACAATATCGCGCAGGGCGTACCAGTCGGAAAACAGGGCGCCGGTCTCCGCCGCATCCGGGTTTCCGCCGGCGCGGCGGAGGGCGGCATCCAACGCCGGGTGCGTACCGCAGAAGCGGATGCTCCCGTCCTGCGCCACGCCCAGCGTCAGCGTATCCGATCCGCGCAGCAGGCGGATGTGCTCCCATCCGGCGGCACGCCCGATCTCCGCCCCCGGCGCACCGGCGTACAGCACGCGCCCGTCCGTCCGCAACCCCAGCGAATGCGCCCGGAATGCCTGCACGCCGGCAACATTTTCCCATGCGCCGGTGTCACAGCAGCCGTCCGTGTTGTTTCCGTCAGCCAGAACGCGACCGTCCCGGCGCAGTGCCAGCACATGCGATGCACCGCAGGACAGCGCCACGATGTCCCGCCACGTACCGGGCGCCTCCAGTCCCCCGGTGATGAGGATGTGCCCGTCCGCCGCGATACAGCCGGTCAGCCGGGCGCCGCAGGCAAGCCGCCTGCCGTACCGGAGCGCCTGCGTCAGCCGGAGCAGATAGGTCTGCCCGGCACGCAAAATCTCTGCCCGGTATGCCCTGCGGTTGGCGGTGAAGTCCTCAAACTGCGCGAACAGCGGTGTCCATCCGGACAGGTCGCTCCAGCCCGTATCCACCCCGTCACGCACACGCCGGGACTGACAGCGCCTGCGCGTGCGCACCTCCGGCACGGTCACGCGTCCCTGCCTGTCCAGTGCCAGAAGGTGGGACGCCCCGACGGCAAGCGAAACATACCCGCCGCCCGACGCCGCGTCTGTGCGCCCGCCGGTGCGTATCTGCCCCTCGGCAGTCAGCGCACGGACACAGCCGCCTGACGCCGCCGCAAACACCAGATTGCTCCATTGCAGCATCCGGCGCGGCAGCGGGCACGTGGCGACCAGCCGCCCGTCGGCAGTGACGGCATAAGCGGCAATGCCCTGCGCATCGGCGAACAGTCCGGCAACCGTTCCCCATGCGGCGACACGCTCCCGGAGCGCGTAGCCGCCCCCGGCGACCAGCACCTCGCCCGCCGCCGTCAGCCCCAACGTGAAGCCCCGCCCGCAGCAGATGTCCCGGACATCGCTCCATGCGGCGGTGTCGCCGCATCCGTCCGCCGTTTCACCGACGCACAGCACGCGTCCGCCGATCAGGAGGGCGGCGGCGTGCGTCGCGGAGCAGGCAACCGTATCCACCCGGTTCCAGTGCGCGACACCCGCGCGGATGCCGTGCGCATCCCGTCCGGCAAAGCGCACCGAACCGTCGGCAGTCAGCCCCAGCAGGTAATCACGGCTGCCGTACACCGTCCGAATATTCCGCCACGCAGACGCTTCCTCCTGTCCGTACGCGTTGCTCCCGGCGAACAGCACCCGCCCCCCGGCGGTCACAGCGGCGGCATACTCATCGCCGCAGGCAAGAATCCCCTTCCGGGCGCAGATGCTCTGCTGCAGAAGCGACAACTTCTGTCTGTCCGCCGCCGAGGCGGCTTCTGTGAAGGGTGCCATGTCCGTCTCCTCCTTTTCCTGTGCGTTCTGTCCGTGCGGCGGGCGGTGCTGCCGCCGTAAGGGGGCCTGCCGGATAAATCAGAAATTTCTCAGTTCCCCGTCGCGGCAAAGTGGTCGTCCGTATAGGCGTAGAAATTGCCCGGCTCCGCGACCTCCGCCGGTGCGTTGAGCGAAATGACAAACAGCGGCGGCTGATCGCCCGGCGCGGTGTGAATCTCCACCCGGACGGTATGTGTCCCGCCGGTCAGCAGTCCGTCATACCGATTGGCAACCGGCACGCGGTGGTAGGCGGGCAGGAAGCCCTGCGCCGTCTCCGAACGGATAACGGTTCTGCCGTCCAGCGTCACGGTCACGGGATGCACCGTGTTGCAGAGAAGGCGGGTCAGGCGGTCATACGGCGCGGTCAGCGTCGCCTCCGCCACATACACGCCGTCGGCGGATGCCTCCGGGAACCGCACCTGCGTCCCCGGACAGAGCACCTCCCTGCCGTTCAGCCGCCAGCGGTTGGGCGCCAGCAGGGTAAAGGGCAGGCGGTAGTCCGTCCATACGTCGCCGCAATTGAAGCGGCGCACAATCAGTCCCATGGGGTAGCAGCGGGTATCCGGCACGGGTGCGCCGGGAACCGCCCCGACGTGCAGGACAGCCTCGGTCTCCGCGCCCGGCTCCAGCACAAAGCGCACCGGCTGATCCGCCGCGTACAGTCCGTCCGGGACGCGCAGGGACAGCTCCGTATCCCAGCGCCACGCCGTATTGTTCCGGACGGTCAGGCAGACGGCAACCGTTTTCTCCGGCGCGACCGAAGGGTCGCCGTACCGTGCGTCCCCCTTTGTTCCATACCGCAGGTCGATGGTCATGCCCCCGTCCCGACGGCTGTGCGCCGGAAGCACGTAGTGCTGTACCGCAAAGTCGGCGTTGTCCTCCGCCGTGACGGTATACTGTTCCCCGTCCTCCAGCGCCAGCTTGTCATACAGGGACAGACAGCGCCGCGTCAGCTCATCCAGGTCGGCAGGTGCCGTGAAGCCCCGGATGGCGGCGGACACCTGAATGGCGTCTCCGATGGGTGCCGACCATTTCTCCGGAATGCCGGCGGTGCCGTGCAGGATGCCCAGAACCGCGCCGCAGGTCGCCACCGTGCAGTCGGTGTCGTAGCCCAGATTGACCACCTTGAGGATGGCATCCTCAAAGTCCTGCCCCCAGAGCAGACCCGCCAATTCGAACGCAATATTCTGCGGCGCATCGGTAAAGTTATCCCGCCCGTGCTCCCGCAGGATACTCTCACGTGCCTCCGCCAGCGGCACCCCTTCCCCGTACAGCGCCAGAATATGGCTGACGGACTTATGTACCCGGGAGCTGTCGGGAATATAGGTCAGTGCCTCGCGGATAAGGGCGGGGATGTCGTCGGAGACGTAAGCCGCCGCTTCCAGCGCCGCGTTGAATATTTCACCGAACACGCCCTCGCCCCCGGCGTGATCCACCACGGCGTCCTGCCACGCAAAGTAGGCGGCAAGGCGCGGCTTGCCCGCGCAGATCGCCGCCCATATCTCGGAGCGGATGGGGGAACCCATGCAGTCGGTAAACGTGTTGTCAAACATGCCCGAAAAGGGCGGTCTGAAGCCCATGCGCATGGCAGTCCCGCTGTACCCGTACTCGTCCCACGGGAAGTAGACGTGCTCCGTCCACTCGGCGGCAATGCCCTCCGCCCCCAGCCGGACCCCCTCCTGCTCCATTGCGTGCAGGTTGACCAGCTGCAGGTCAAGGTCGTCATTCGGCAGTGCACCGCGCGGGTCCAGCCGCGGATACCAGTCTATGTGCATAACCTCCTTGCACCCCTCCACCGGCGTTCCCAGTGTGCCGCCGATGTTTTTGCCGAGCCAGCAGGCGTATATTTTGTCATACAAAGTCTTGCGATCCATTTTTCCCGTCCGTCGCTTCTGCGTCAGCAAAAGCTTCCTTCCCTTCTTTTTTCTTTTCGTATACTGGTGTACTGCGTCACGCGGACGCCGGATCCGTCCCCCACATACGCACCGCGCGCTCCGCGTAGGAACGGTAAGCGGCATCGTCCAGCCCCGCCCAGCTCATAAGCTGGCGGCGGGCATAAGCGGGGCGGTTGGTCACAAAGTTGCGGATGACCTCAATGTAGCTCCACCATGTTTCGTAAGTCGTCACGGAGCCATCCGTCACGCGCCAGCGACCCAGCTGCAGCTGCATGACCGGCTTGATACGCGCAACCAGTTCGTCCAGTTCGGAGACAAGGCGTTCCGGCTGGAAATAAACCTCCGTGCACCAGACAAAGCGCAGGATAAAGCGCTCCCGGAAGGAGCTGTTCTGCAT
This sequence comes from bacterium, assembly GCA_963643175.1. Taxonomy (GTDB): domain Bacteria; phylum Bacillota; class Clostridia; order Oscillospirales; family CAG-272; genus CAMEON01. The sequence goes on along the minus strand of CAVIJF010000002.1, from coordinate 25,284 downwards.
CAGATGGTTGACCACGGCGCCCAGAATGGATCCGTCGTTGATTACGCCGAACAGATTGGTATCCAGCGAGGAGTTCAGCCCGACGCCGTGGTCGGTGTCCACAATGCAGAAATGCCACTTGGTATCCATGCCGCCGTCCGGATTGGTGTTGCGCCAGACCTTGATGTTGTTGCCCGGCCAGTCGGAGCAGCAGAGGTAGATCTGTGCGCAGAAAAAGTCAATCAGGCCGTCAATATCCAGCTTCCCGGAGACGTACAGGTAGTTGGACAGATCCGCCATGCTGTGCGTCTTGATATACCGGACCAACGCATTGAATTCGTCCGCCTGCGCCGGGTCGCCGTAAGCCGCCATATAGTCCACGTTCCAGCCGTAGGTCAGCGGGTACGGGCACTCCAGCATGGAAAAGTCCTCCTCCTCGATGCCGTACTTGCCGGTGAAATACTTGGTATCCAGCCGGTCGCGGGCGTTGAACAGCCCCCAGAATTCCCCGTTGACAAAGGTCATCACGGGAGCGTAAGCCATATCGTCCGGCTTGAGATAGCGGTCGATGCGCTGGATATAGGCATCCCCGATGTGCGACCGCGAAATGGTACAGCCGGAGTTGTCGCCGCCGCCGTTGCGCAGCAGGATATGCCGGTACCACGTCACGCGCTCCCCGTCGGGTGCGCAGTTGGCGTACTCCCCAAACAGGTCGTAGTTCAGCGTGTTCAGGTTTTCACCCGCGCCCTCACTGCCCAACGGGTCGGATTTCAGGAGAATCCGGAAGGACTTCTGCCGCATTCCCAGCGAACCGCGCCCGTTCATGGCAATCTCCGACCAGCCGGAGAACACCGATTCGCCGTCCCGCGACATAAATTCCACATAAGCAGGAATATGCTCATGCACCGATGTCCGGCACAGGTAAATGCCGTCGTCGCCGAGGAAATCCTCCGCCGACACCGACACGCTGACTATATCCATGTCCCAGTCCCGGTACGCCGCGCCGATAAAGTAGGTCTGCGTGGTCATGGGCGTGACGGCGCCGTCGGAATCCCTCACCGCATAGGCACGCACCACGGCGGCACCGGGGAAGGAGGACACCACCGGGTAGTAGCTGCTGCCCATGCGCGTGGCGCACAGCTTGGTCAGCTGTCCCCACGTCATGTCGGTCGTGTCCCGCAGGTGCAAAGCACCCGTGTACCGGGTCGGCGTGCGTCCCAACTCCCACGCACCGCGCGGGTCATCGCCGTTGACCGAGTAGTAGACCGTATAGCCCTCCGGGGCGGTCATGGTCAGGTCAAAGCCCTGCTCATACACCCCGCCCGGTGCCGAGAATGCCACCTCCGCCAGCTGCCCCGCTATCTCGCCGTTGACCCGTCCGGACGTCGTGCGCGGCGTAATCTGCCGCAGCACCGTCCAGGACGCCTCATCCAGCTTCAGGCTCTGATACTCAACCTTGTCGGTATCCGCCCGCTTGCGCATCAGGCGCCCCGCGCCTGTCTTGCGGACATAGTGGAACGCATCCCCGGCGTCCGCCCCGACAGCGGAGAGGTACGCATACACCCCGTCCTGCCCCGCCAGCGGTTCCTCCGTGCGCAGTCCGGTTCCGGACGCCGCTAATACAACGCGCACCCCGGTCGGGTCGGGGCAGAAATCCAGCACCGCGTCCCATTCGGTCAGCCGCAGGACGGGCGATTCCACCGCCCGCGCCGCCGCTCCCCGGATGAGGAAGCATCCCCCGGCTGGAACGCCGGCGTCCGTCGGTAGCGGATACTCCGTCATGCCGCCCGCGCCGTCCGGCAGGTACAGCGACAGCCCCGCCAGCGAAACCGCGCGGTCGCCGCCGTTGTACAACTCGGCAAAGGCGTAGTTGCACACACCCGCGCCCGCAACATTGCCGGGCGTATAAAAGGCGGTAATCACCAGATCCCGGCATCCCGCCTCCGGCGTCGGCAGGGCGGCGGTTTGAACCGGTGCGGCGGAACTGTCTCCGCCGCTCGGCGCACCGAACGCAGTCAAACTTTCGAAGCAGGCAAGCAAAGCCAGCAGAAGGGATATGGATGCGGCGGCAAGTCCGCACCGTGTACGACCGCAACGAATCATTCGAAACCTCCCCGGTCACCCTTGACCGCACGCCCCGCGGAAAGCGCCACGGAACGGTAAAAATTCAGTGTGTCAAAGCCGTGCTCTAAATGGTTGAGCAGGTATGTTTCCGTCGCGGAGGAAAAAGCCTCCGCTTCCGCCGATTCCAACGTAAAGGAAAATATTTTCCGGTCGGGCGCCGCCAGCGCATAGCGCAGCGCCGCCAGTACCGGCGCCGTCAGCGGAATCAGAATACTCCGCTCCCCCAGCGCTTCCTCCGCAATCGCGCCGATTCCTCCCCGGTTGAGCCGCGCCTTACAGGCATCGCAGAGCAGCCGCCCGTTCATGACATCCAGAAACGCTTCGGCAGGCGTCTCCTGCCCGCAGCGTGCGCAGCACCCCAAAGAGGGACAGAAGCCGGACAGCGCCGCCGTCCGCATCTCAAACACGCCCTTGACAAGTGCCGCCGGTTTTGTTCCCTGCTCCAGCACGTACAGCGAATTGAGCAGCATCCGAAGCATCCGACCGCCCAGCACCGCCATGCCGTCCGGGTTTTCCTCCCCCTCCGGCGCGGGGGCGGACGTGTCCGCCGCACCGACCACATCCCCGGACAGGTCGCACAGGTAGGACGCCAACGCCATGTGTGTCAGGTCACAGGACAGGCTGTAAAAGGAGGACAGCACCGCCCCGCTCCGCAGCCACAGGGCGCCGTGGCTTTCCGCCAGCTCGAAATTGCCCCACGTGAAGGGCTGGGATACGGCGGCAAGCCGGTCGCGCCCCGTCTGCCCGTGCCGGACGATGGCGGACAGCCGTCCCCGATCGGGCGTCAGTATCTGTATCAGGCGGTCGCTCTCCCCGCGCGGATAGGCGCGGATGACAAGCCCGTCCGTCGTGTACAGTCTGCCCATAGCGGCACCCTGTTACCTGTCCTCGCGCCGGTAGCCGAAGTTGCCCACGCTGACCGCGCTCTCCCGCCAGTTCTCCTTGACCTTGACCCACAGGTCAAGGTACACCTTGGTGCCAAGCAGCTTCTCCAGATCCTCGCGCGCATAGGTGCCGATGCGGCGCAGCTCCTCGCCGTGCCTGCCGAGGATGATGCCCTTGTGCGACGCCTTCTCGCAGAATATCTCGGCGCGGATGCTGACCATGCCGGTTCTGTCATCCTCCCGGAAGGATTCAATCACCACGGCGGTGCCGTGCGGAATCTCCTGATTCAGCGTGCGCAGTATTTTCTCCCGGATAATCTCGGCTGCCATCTGGCGCTCCGGCTGGTCAGTGGCAATGTCCTCCGGGAACAGCCAGTCCATCTCGTGCAGGAATTTCCGGCATTCATCCAGTACATCCTTCACGCCCTTGCCGTTTTTGGCGGACACGGGCACAACTGCCGCAAAGTCATGCAGGGCGGCATAGCGCGTGATGGTTTCCGCCACCTGCACGGCGGTATACAGGTCGATCTTGGACAGCACCAGCACGCAGGGCACCTCCGTCCGCTTGCAGTACGCCATGACGTTCTGTTCCACCGGCGACGGCTCCCGCCCGGTATCCGCCACCAGTACAACAGCGTCCGCGTCCTGCATGGTGGCGTTGGCGGTCTTTACCATGTAGTCCCCCAACGAATTCTGTGGGCGGAAGATGCCCGGCGTGTCCAGAAATACAAACTGATCCTCTCCCTCGGTCAGAATGCCCGTAATGCGGTTGCGGGTGGTCTGCGGCTTGGGGGAGACGATAGCCACCTTCTCCCCCAGCATGGCGTTGAGCAGGGTGGATTTACCCACATTGGGACGCCCCACCAAGGCGATAAAGCCGGTTTTCTTCATACTTGCTATGTCCAATCCTTTCTCTGCATGGCTGGTTACGGCTGCTCCACGAACAGGTCAAACACAGCCTGCGTCACGCCGTCCGTGACGCTGAGGCGGTTCTGCTTGTTCGCCGTGGGGTACAGCGTGACCGAACGGATGGCGTCCCCGTCCAGCTGAAACTCCACCTCAAAGCCGGACTCCACCCCGAAAATGTAAAAGCGCATACCGCCCAGCTCCCGCTCCGCGCCGGGAAAACCGAGGAAGGATTCCAGCCGCGGGCGCGTGTTGACCACCCGGGCGCGCAGCTCCTCCAACGTCATGTGGGTTCTGATATCCGGCACGTAATCCAGCGGCGGTTCGGTTTCCAGATCCTTCAGGTGCAGCAGAACCAGCACGTTGGTAGGACCCACCAGCAGAACCAGTGCGAACGCGGTCAGCACAACCGCCACGATGACAATCGTCAGCCGCCGCGACGGGGAGCTGTACCGGTCGTCCTCCGGAAACGGAGTGTGCTTCATGCCTGCCCGCCGTCAGTCGGCGTATTCTGCCGGGCGTCCTCCTCCGGGCATTCCGGGATTCCCAACCCCATTCCGTTCATGATGTCGTGCTGGCGGCGGCGCATATCCGCCTCGTCCGCCGCGCCCGTTTCGTGGTCGTATCCCAACAGATGCAGGACGGAATGGACGCACAGGAAGGCAACCTCCCGCTCAAAGCTGTGCCCGTACAGCTCCGCCTGCGCCTGCGCCCGCTCCAGCGAAAGCACAATATCCCCCAGCGACACCTCCGGTTCGTCCGCCAGCGGCTCCTCGCTCTCGCCGCTGTAATCGGTCAGTGGGAAGGACAGCACATCGGTGGGTCTGTCAACCTGACGGTACTGCAGGTTCAGGGCATGGATGCCCTCGTCGTCCGTAAAGGTCACGGACACCTCGCAGGGGTTCTCGTACTGCTCGTGCTCCAGCGTCGCCACAACGGCACGGCGCACCAGCATTTTCAGCTTATAGGTAACGGGGAGCTTGTCCTGTTCATTTGTAAAATAAATAATGCGGTTCACGGTTTTCATGAGATATGTCTCCTTTGCGGTATGCATTTCGGTTTTTCCAAACCGGCGGCGGATTCCGCCGTCTGTCAGCCTTCAACGGTTGTCAGCGTTTGGGACGGAACGTGTGCTCCGGCGTCCGGCGCGCCCGGGTCTTTTCGTAGCGGTCGTAGGCAAGAATAATCTGCTGGACAAGATGATGCCGCACGACGTCCTTCTCGGACAGGTAGTGAATGGCGATGCCGTCGATGTCCTTCAGCACGCGCACCGCCTCGGCAAGCCCGGATCTCTGCCCGTTCGGCAGGTCGGTCTGCGTCAGATCCCCGGTCACAACCACCTTGGAGCCGAAGCCCATACGGGTCAGGAACATCTTGACCTGCTCCGGCGTGGCATTCTGTGCCTCGTCCAGAATGATGAACGCATCGTCCAGCGTCCGTCCGCGCATATAGGCAAGCGGCGCCACCTCAATGATACCCCGCTCCGATGCCCGCTGGTGTCCCTCCGCGCCCATCATCTCGTTGAGTGCGTCGTACAGCGGGCGCAGGTACGGGTCGATTTTGGACAGAAGGTCGCCGGGCAGGAAGCCCAGCCGTTCGCCCGCTTCAATCGCCGGGCGGGTCAGGATAATGCGCGAAACCTGCTTGTCCCGCAATGCCTTCACTGCCATGGCAACCGCAAGGAACGTCTTGCCGGTTCCGGCGGGTCCGACCCCCAGCACAACGGTGTTTTTGCGGATGGCATCCACGTACTTCGCCTGTCCGGCTGTCTTGGCTTTCACCGGTTTTCCTTTTGCCGTCAGGCAGATAATGTCCGCGCTGAGTGCTGTCAGCTCGGAGGCACGCCCGTCCGCCACCGTGTCGGCGACATACCGGACGGTCTGCTCGTTGAGCGAATCGCTCAGATGGAGCATATCGCGCAGGTACTCCACCGCCGTGGCGGCGGCGTTTACGGCGTCCGACGACTCACCGGAAATCAGCACGGCGTCGCTGCCGTCCTCGCCGGAACGGTTGCGCAGTGTCACACCGAACCGGTTCTCCAGAATGCGGGTATTGACATCAAAGCTGCCGAACAGGGCGGCAGTCGCGGCGGCGTTGTCCATCTTGATACTGCGTTGGTTCATGTATACTTCGGTCTCCTGTAACTGTTTAATCATACGGAACGGTGGCTCTGCCTACCCGTCCACCCAAATCGGCACCGCCTGCCCGATGTCCTCCACGCAGGTCATCGTCACATCCAGAATGAAGGCGTCCGCCGTCAGAATGGGGCGCACGGTTCTGGTCAACAGTTCGGTGCCGCCGGGGATGGCGGCAATGCAGCGTGACAACTCCAGACAGGCAAGTGCCTCTGCCTCGGCGGGCGTGCGGGTATAGGCAGCCGACCCGGCTGCCGGGATATACCACACGGTTCGCACCGCGATGGGGAAGCCGATACCCGGAACAAGCGTCAGGTCAAGCCGTCACTCTATTGTATCACAAACCGCTCCCTGATTTCCAGTCTTTTTTGAAAATTTTATGGATTTTCCAAAAAAATCAGGTATTTTTCCGCTCCCACAACCGTACCGGCGACCGCATCGCCCAACAGCGGGCGTGCCGTCACCCGCAGGGGAATCTCCACAACCTTGCGGCACGTTGGCGTCGGAGCAGGCAGGGCTGACGCGGCAGACTCCCCCGGAAAGGCTCACACGTATGGCTCCCCGCACCGTGGGCAGGGTCAGTTCGCCCGACAGAATCGGGTTTCCGGTCAGGTTGCCCGTCTGCGGATGTACGGTAAAAGTTCCGTAGCCGGGCGAGGTGGGCGTCACACCAAAAATGCCGCGCACGATGGCGACCGCCGCCGCCGCGCCCCACGGATGCGAGAAGGTCATGTTGGGCTTGTTGACCGTATTCCACGCCTCGGAGGTCAGCGTTGCACCGGTCGGCAGACCGTCAAAGGGCGACGGAAAATCGCCCGCCGAGCGGCGGAGCATATAAGCAAACGTGCGCTGTCCCGGTCGGTCATCCTCATCCATTAAGAGAGAATTAGCCATATCCCCGTGCCCCGTGCGGTACAGTCCCATCAGCAGGAAGTACGTGCCGTACACGCTCATGCGGATGCGGCTTCCGCCGGCGTCCGGGCACAGACTGCGCGTCCACAGGCGGTGGGCGATTCTGTCCGCCATGGCGCCGTCCCGGTACACCCCGGCGTACAGAGCGTATGCCGCCGTATGCTGGGAAGTGTGTTCCGAACGGCTGCCGTCCGGATACAGACCGTCCGAAAAGTCCCCCGTCTCCGGGTCATACAGGCGGGACAGGATTGCCTCCCGCAACGCCGCGGCGCGCGCGGAAAACGCCCGGCTGTCCGCCGTCTCCCCGACAATCCCGGCAATCCGCGCCAAGGCATCATAGCCCGCAACGGCGGCACAGTTGAGCACCGTGTTGTACAGCACGCGCATATCGTAGCCGTCCCGCTCGGACGGCGGCCAGTCAACCAGCACGGCATCCGTTCCCGATCCGCCCGCATTGCCGGAGTGCAGAAGTCCGGTGCCGGCATCCAGAAATGCGAAAAAAGTCTTGCCGCGCAGAACCGGATACCAGCGCACCAGCGAGCTGTCGTCACCGGTCGCCATATAGTCCTCATACGCCGCCTCGGTAATCCAGAGGATATACTCGGCAGGCCACGTGCGGTGCGCGTACAGGTATTCCAGCGAAAAACGCGCCGTGGCGCAGTCGCTCTCAAAGCTGTATGCCGCCAGCTGATTGATCAGTGCGTCGCCCTCGTAGGCGCCCCGTTCGCGTGACTGGGAGTCCACGTAAATGTCCTGCGTCGTCAGTGCCACGGTATTGCGCGTCAGCCGCCAGAGGTCGCGCAGAATCGGGCTGTCGCAGTCCATGTGCGAGTCCTCCCCGCCGGACGCACGGCGGACCGTCACGCCCCGGAGCATGGCAGGCGTCAGCTCAAACGGAAGCCCGGTCAGCTCGATAAAGCGGAAGGTCATCATGTCCGTTGCGGTGAACCGGTGTCCCGGCGTCAGCCGCCATGCAAGGCGGTAGCAGTTTCCGGTGTTCATATTCCACTTGACGCGCGTTCCGTCCGCCCCCGGCTCCGGGCGCAGCTGCTCGCCCATGTACAGCACAACCTCCGCGTCGCGCACCGCATCCGGATTCCACTCCGCCGCGCCCGGCACGTCCAGCGCCACAGTACCCACGATTTCCTGCTCCAGATCGGCGAGATAATGCCCGTCCCCCAGCCGTATCACGCGGGGCAGCGGCTCCCATACCAAGCGCGACACCGGGTCGCACCCTGCCGGAGCGGGCATCAGTTTCTCCCACTCGGATAATCCGGCTGTCAGAAGTCCCTGATCCGCGCAGTCGCTCCAGCCGCTGTCGTCATAGCCCGGTTCCGCGAAACCGAACGGGTAAACTTCCCCGTCGATGTCCTGCGCATAGGCGGTAAAGTATCCCGTCCCGATGCTGTGGCGGGGGCGCAGGGCGGCAGTGCCGTCCAGCCCGCGCCAGCCGTCCTGCGACAGGAGGGAATCCGCCGTACCGTCCCGCCCGTAGGCGACGGCACGGCAGGCGAACATCCGCACCGGACGCTCGCCGGGGCAGGCAAGCACCGCCGCCAGAACATTCTCCCCGACCCGCAGGTACGGCGTCATGTCCGCGGTCTGCACGAACAGTAGCCTGCGTCCCTGCGGGTCGCGCCCGTAGCGGGGCGGCGCCACAAGCAGGGGCTGTCCGTTCACGTACAGCGTGCAGACGTACTGCCGCGCCGGCTCCGGCGACCGGGCTGTCACGCTGACCAATGCGTAAGCCGTGTCCGCCAGCCGTTCCGGCGTCAGGAAAAAGCTCTGTCGCACAAAGCCGCACACGCCGGGAACACAGCCGTCCGGAACGCTGTCCGGCGCCGGTGCCCAGATACCGCGCATCGCCTGCCACGCAGCGCTGTCAAACACCGAAAAGGGCTGCACCTCCGACCGGGACTCATGCCCGTCCGGGTTGCGTACCCACACCTGCCAGCCGTACAGTCCCGGCGCTGGCGCTGGGCACTCCCCGACGGGCAGTGCCACGCCCGCGCTCCGGTTGCCGTTCATCCAGCCGGTATCGTACAGGGGCACGGCATCCCCAGTCGGGACGCCGCGGAAAAACGCCAGACGGCAGGCACTCTGCCCGTCCGGTGCCTCCCATGAAAAGCGCCATGCGGTGGGGTCGGCGGGAACCCCCCACGGTTCCCGTTTGAGATTCATTCGCAATCCGCACGGACGGCGGACAGTCACAGTCTGCTGCATACGGTTTCCTCCCGAAGCAGGCGTGGGAATACATCCGCGCCTGAGTATGCCCACATGGTACCACAAAACCCACGGCTTGTCAAGCCGGGGGCAGGGATTTATCCCGGGTGGAAACCCTTTGAAAAAACATTTTGGTACGAGAGAGCGCCATCTCCGGTACCCCGGAAGGTAACGGAAACCCGTTCCGATCCCGGCACGAGTTTGAGGGAACCGCAAACTTTTCGGTACGCCGTTCCGAGCGGGTTCAGAAGTGGGGATGCCGGGGGCGACAGCCCCCGGCAAAAAAGCTAAAGTCTCCCCCCTTCCCCAGCGGGGAAGGGGGCGGGGGAAGGGGGAAAAGACTTACGCAGGGACAGATCGAACCGACAACTCCGGGGACAACGACGCCCAAAACCGCCATACGCGGCAGAGCAAACCGGAACCCCGGCACAGCCGCCGCTGTTTCCTCATTGCTCTACGAAAATTCCCTTGACAAAACCCGGCATATATGCTACAATTACGCTATTAAAAAAGGCGGCGGCAGCCAGTCGCCGCCCGGAAAGGTTGGTTGATTCAAATGGACAATACGGCTAAGACAATGGACAAGATCGTCGCGCTGTGCAAGACGCGGGGCTTCATCTTCCCCGGTTCGGAAATATACGGCGGACTTGCCAACACATGGGACTACGGTCCCCTCGGCGTGGAACTGAAAAACAACGTCAAGCGCGCATGGTGGAAAAAATTCGTGCAGGAGAATCCCTACAACGTCGGACTGGACGCCGCGATTCTCATGAACCCGCAGACATGGGTGGCGTCCGGTCACCTAGGCGGATTCTCGGATCCCCTGATGGACTGCCGCGAATGCCACGAGCGTTTCCGCGCAGACAAGGTAATCGAGGACTGGTGCGCGGAGACCGGCTTCGCTCTCCCCAAGCCCATCGACGCCTTCTCGCAGACCGAAATGAAGGACTTCGTGGAGGAGCACAACATCCCGTGCCCGACCTGCGGCAAGCATAACTTTACGGACATCCGCCAGTTCAACCTGATGTTCAAGACCTTCCAGGGCGTGACAGAGGATGCCAAAAACACGGTGTACCTCCGCCCCGAAACCGCGCAGGGTATTTTCGTCAACTTCAATAACGTACAGCGCACCACGCGCAAAAAACTGCCGTTCGGTATCGGTCAGATCGGCAAGAGCTTCCGGAACGAGATTACCCCCGGCAACTTCATTTTCCGCGTGCGAGAGTTTGAGCAGATGGAGCTTGAATTCTTCTGCAAGCCCGGCACCGACCTTGAGTGGTTTCAGTACTGGCGCAGCTTCTGCCACAACTGGCTGCTGTCCATTGGTCTGAAGGACGAAAACCTGCGCCTGCGCGACCACGATCCGGAGGAGCTGTGCTTCTACTCCAAGGCGACCACGGACTTTGAGTTCCTGTTTCCGTTCGGCTGGGGTGAGCTGTGGGGCGTTGCGGACCGCACCGATTACGACCTCACGCAGCATCAGAACACCTCCGGCGAGAAAATGGTCTACCGCGAGGGCGAAGGCAAGGACATGGTGGAGTACATCCCCTACGTCATCGAGCCTTCCCTCGGCGTGGAGCGCAGTGTGCTTGCCGTGCTCTGCGATGCCTACGACGAGGAGGTCGTCGATCCGGAAAAGAACGACATCCGTGTTGTCCTGCACCTGCACCCGGCGCTGGCTCCCGTCAAAGCCGCTGTCCTGCCGCTGTCCAAGAAGCTCTCGGACAAGGCGGCGGAGATTTACACCGAACTGTCCAAATACTTCAATGTGGACTTTGACGAAACCGGTTCCATCGGCAAGCGTTACCGCCGCCAGGACGAAATCGGTACGCCGCTGTGCATCACCTACGACTTTGATTCGGAGACGGACGGCTGCGTGACCGTCCGCGACCGCGACAGTATGCAGCAGGTGCGTCTGCCTGTCGGCGAGCTGAAGGCGTACATCGAAAAGGTAATCGAATTCTGATACAGGGCGCTTTCCGGGGGGCAGGCTCCCCGGAAAGCGCCGGTTTATTCCGGTGTGCCGCCGCGATTATTTTCGGGAAACCCCTTGACAATCCAATCCGAATATGGTAGAATACGCTTAAGGTTTCACTGCGCAATTCCGATGGTGCAATTGCGCAGTCGGAATTGCGCGGTGAAGCCTTAAAAGATAGGGGAGTAATCGGCACATCGCAGTGCAGTGCCTGCCAACATCCTGACCGAGCCTGTGCTCTGTCTGGCGGCGCTTGAAACGGTGAGACTTATCTGCCATGCTTAAAATGGCAGATAAGTCTCTTTTGGCGTCCGGAGATTGCCTGCGCAGCCTGCACAGTGCCGTTCCCCCAGCCCCCAAAATCACCGTATCGGAAAGAACGAGGAGCAACAGTATGAAGGAGTACCTGCAAACCACCGATGCCGTTCTGAACGGAACCGGTTCATCTGCCGGCGGTCTGACCGCCGCCGAAGCCGGCGCACGTCTGGAGAAAAACGGCAAAAACAAGTTGGCAGAAGGCAAGCGTGAGTCGGTCATTCTCCGCTTTCTGAAGCAGCTCATTGAACCCATGACGATTATCCTGCTGGTTGCCGCCGGTATTTCGGCTGTGCTGGCTGTCTATGAGGGGAGTTTCCCCTCCGATGTCGTCATCATCATGACAGTCGTTGTCATCAACGCCGTGCTGGGCGTTGTGCAGGAATCCAAAGCGGAGGAAGCGATTGCCGCCCTGCAGGAAATGTCCGCCGCCACCTCCAAGGTGCTGCGTGACGGCAAACAGGTGACCGTGCACAGCGAGGATCTCGTTGTCGGCGACATCATCATTCTGGAGGCGGGCGACGCCGTACCCGCCGACGCGCGCATTCTGGAATGCGCCAGCATGAAGATTGAGGAAGCCGCCCTGACGGGCGAATCCGTGCCGGTTCTCAAAACCGCCGATGCCCTGTCCGCAGGGGAGAACGGCGACGTACCGCTCGGCGACCGTGTCAACATGGTATTCATGGGCTCCACCGTGGTCTACGGACGCGGCAAGGCAGTCATCGTGGCAACCGGCATGGACACCGAGATGGGCAAAATCGCCACCGCGCTGTCGCAGGCGGAGGAAGGCAAAACGCCTCTGCAAATCAAGCTGAGCCAGCTCAGCCGCATCCTGACCTATCTGGTGGTGGGCATCTGCGTGGTGATTTTCGCGGTCAACCTTGCCGGCTCGCTGATTACGAACGGAAGTGACAACCTGCCGGAAACCATCCTGAACACCTTCATGATTGCCGTTTCGCTGGCGGTTGCCGCCATCCCCGAGGGATTGTCCACCGTTGTGACCATCGTACTGTCCATCGGCGTGACCAATATGTCCAAAAAGAACGCCATCATCCGCAAGCTGACCGCCGTAGAAACGCTGGGCTGCACGCAGATTATCTGCTCCGACAAGACCGGCACACTGACGCAGAACAAAATGACGGTCGTGGACCACACGGGCGAGGACGAGGCTCTGCTGGCAAACGCCATGTCGCTGTGCTCCGATGCGGAATTTGATTCCGAGGCTGGCAGTGCCGTCGGTGAGCCGACCGAGTGCGCGCTGGTCAACTACGCCGCAAAACTGGGGCTGGACAAGAACGCCGAAAAGAAGAAGCTGCCCCGGGTGGGAGAGATTCCCTTTGACTCCGGCAGAAAGATGATGACCACCGTTCATCAGGCGCCGGACGGAAGCTATATCCAATTCACCAAGGGCGCCCCGGACGAGATTCTCAAGCGCTGCACCACCGTGCTGGCGGGCGGCGCCGCAGTGCCGCTGACCGAGGCGGGACGCGACCGCCTGCTTGCTGCCAACAAGGGCATGGCGGATCGCGCACTGCGCGTACTTGCCGTGGCGCAGAAGCCGCTGTCCGCTCCGCCTGCCGTATATGAATCCGACGCGGTGGAGTGCGGTATGTGCTTCGTCGGGCTGGTCGGCATGATAGACCCCGTCCGCCCCGAGGTCAAGGCTGCCATTGAGGAGTGCCGGCAGGCGGGCATCCGTCCCATCATGATTACCGGCGACCACCGGGATACCGCCGTTGCCATCGCCAAGGAGCTGGGCATCATCACCGATGCATCGCAGGCGATTACCGGCGCCGAGCTGGACAAAATCAGCGACGAACGGTTTGCCACGGACGTGGAGAAGTACTCCGTATACGCCCGCGTTCAGCCGGAACATAAGACGCGCATTGTCAATGCGTGGCGCAAGCTGGGCAAGGTGACTGCCATGACGGGCGACGGCGTGAATGACGCGCCTTCCATCAAGAACGCCGACATCGGCGTCGGCATGGGCATCACGGGTACTGACGTAACCAAGAACGTTGCCGACATGATTCTGGCAGACGACAACTTCGCCTCCATCGTGTCCGCCGCCGCCGAGGGACGCCGCATCTACGACAACATCCGCAAGGCAATCCAGTTCCTGCTTGCCTCCAACCTGTCCGAGGTGCTGACCATCTTCTTCGCAACCATGATCGGCATTTTCATCGGGGAAGATTTCACCGTGTTCCTGCCCGTCCATCTGCTCTGGATCAACCTGATTACCGACTGCTTCCCTGCCCTGTCTCTGGGACTGGAAAAGCCGGAGGCGGACGTCATGAAGAAGGCGCCGCGCGACCCCAAAGAGGGAATTTTTGCGGGCGGCATGGGCGTAGCGGTCGCTTATCAGGGCGTATATATGACGGTCATCACGCTGGTTTCCTACTGCATCGGGCGGTATGTACTGGCGGATATGCACCACGCGGCTGCCATTGCCGCAGGCGAATACAGCGCCCAGATGCTGGGGTACTCCATGGCGTTCCTGACGCTCTCCATGGGAGAAATCTTCCACTCCTTCAATATGCGCTCCCTGCACGGGTCGGTCTTTACCCTCAGGTCGCAGAACAAGTGGCTCTGGGGCGCCGGAGCGCTGTCGCTGCTGCTGACCACTGCCGTTATTGAGATTCCGTTCCTTGCCGAGGCATTCAGCCTTGCCGAACTGAACCTTCCCGAATACGGCATTGCGCTGGCGCTCGCCATCTCGGTGATTCCCGTCGTCGAGCTGTGCAAGCTGTTCTACCGTCTGGCACAGAAAAAGCGGACGGGCAGATAAGCGATACCCGAATATCCGTCCCCGCGGTCAAAAAGCGGCACCCCTCTGCGGGGGGCCGCTTTTTGACGGGCACCCCGCCCCCGCCGGTGACCGTGCCTGCCGCTGTGCGGACAGCACACGCGGCGACAGCAAAAAGTCCTTGCCGCACGGGCAGGGACTTTTTGCTGTACTGTATGCACAGGCAGCGCCTGTTTTTTCTTCGGGAACCGCGTCCGTATGCGGCTGCTGCCGGCGTCAGGACTTCGCGGGATTCTTGGAATTCAGGTACTTCTTGACCATGAGCGCCACCTTGAAGGTGATGGCGTGCTCAAACTCGCGCAGATCCAGTCCGGTCAGCTTGCGGATTTTCTCCAGCCGGTAGACCAGCGTGTTGCGGTGGACAAACAGCTTGCGGGACGTCTCGGACACGTTGAGGTTATTCTCAAAGAAGCACTGAATGGTCATCAGCGTCTCACGGTCCAGCGACTCCAGACTGCCCTTCTTGAACACTTCCTGCAGGAACATCTCGCACAGCGTGGTGGGCAGCTGGTAAATCAGCCGTCCGATGCCGAGGTTCTCGTAAGAGATGACGTTCTTGTCGGTCTCAAAGACCTTTCCGACATCCAGCGCAATCTGCGCCTCCTTGTAGGCACGTCCCAGATCCTTGATGTTCTCCACGACCGTGGAAACACCGATGGAAGCCTTGGTATAGAACTCGGAGGACAGCGTATCGGCAATGTTTACGGCAACCTTCTCCATCTCGGCGGTCTCCGTACCAGGCTTGACCTCCTTCACCAGCACCACATCATGCTCGGACACGCTGATAACATAGTCGCGCGTGCGATCCGGGAACATATTCTGCACCATCTCATAGGGCATCATGTCCGTCTTGCCGAAGAACTTGATGAGGAACACCACGCGGCACTCCTCGGCGTTGAAATGCAGTTCCTTGGACTTGATATAAATGTCGGAGGGCAGGATGTTGTCCAGCACGACGTTCTTGATGAAAGAGCCCTTGTCGTACTTTTCGTCGTACAGGTTCTTGATGTTGGACAGGGAGACGGTAAGCAGGCGGGAAATCATATCCGCCTCGGCGTCCTCACCCTCCACAAAGGTGATATACTCGCGCTTGGTTCCGTTGGTCAGGGGGCGGTAGGTGCAACCGCCGGTCACAATCATGTCAGCGGAATACGCCATCTCATCCCGGATGCTCTGACGAACCTCCCCGATCTTGACCAGCTCGGAACAGGCGATAATCACGCCGGTTTCGTCGATTACGCCGATGATTCTGCCGCCTACGGCGTCCTTCATCTGATGGATGACACTCTGAAACAACCTGTTTGACATGATTTTTTTACCTCTCTTTTTCCTTGCAGCTTTTTTGCGGCACCGCGCACGCGCAGTCAAAGCCCTGACGGAACATTGCCTGCACCCGTACGGCAGCACCTGTATAAACGACCGCCCCCGGCGGGAAAAGACCAGAACGGGATTCCGGGAACCGTGGATTGCGCGGCGAACCCCTTACAGTTCAAAACGGTAGGCAAGACAGCTCAGCACGAAGCCCGACGCGGTTTCCGTCCGCAGGATGCGACGTCCCAGCCCGCACAGGCACAGCCCGGCGTCCGATGCGGCATCCGCCTCCTCCGGCGAGAATCCGCCCTCACTGCCGACGACGATTGCCACCGTCGGAATGCGGTTTTCCGGCAAAGCGAAACCGTCCAGCACGGTGCGCAGGGACTGCGTTCCCTCCCCTTCATAGCAGAACAGGGCAAGGTCACACGCCGCCGCCTGACGCAGAACGGCTGCATAGTCGGTCACGGTCGGCAGAACGGTCGGAATCAGACCACGGCGGCTCTGCTTCGCCGCCTCCTCCGCGATGCGTGCCCGGCGCTGTGTCTTGCGCGGCTCGGTATCCGGCTTGGTGCGCATGATGCACCGGCTGCTCTCGAACGGAACTATCTCCGCCACGCCGCACTCGACCGCTTTTTGAATGACGGTATCCAGCTTGTCCCCCTTCGGAAGCGCCTGAAATAGCACCGCCCGGTAAGGCGGTTCGGCATCCGCCGGACGCGCCGCGCGGATGTCTGCCGTCACCTCGCCGTCCCCGAAATGCGTCAGCACGCAGTCATACACCGTGTGCTGGTCGGATACGGTGACGCTATCCCCGACCGCCAGCCGCAGGGCATAGGCGGCGTGATGGGCATTCTCACCCGTCAGGACAATCCCGGAGCCTTGCACGGCAGCCGTATCCACAAAAAAATGGGGCATCCGCGCATCTCCCTTCCGGTCATACCGGGCACACGGAGAACCGCGCATCCGGCGTTTGTTCATCCTGACAGCCGTTTCCGACGGGTTCAGAATTTCTTCGCACCTACTATACCACATAATAGACAATTTGTCAAGCCTGTTTTTGGTGCTTTGGGCAATAAAAAAGTCATTATTTACAATTTCGTCTTATTTTTTGCGGCATTCCGGACGGAACAGCCAACGGAAGAGGTCAAAACCGTGTGGGGAAAATGACAAGAGTGTGACGTCCCGTGAAAATTACGTTCGGGCGCGCAGCGTCGTGCCGTCCGACACCAGCACAACGGTTCCGCTCTCGTCCGTCCGCCGGCACTCGCACCCCAGCGCGGCAAGATCCGCAAGTACCCGCCCGTGCGGATGCCCGAAGCTGTTCCCGCCACCGACGGACGCAACGGCATAGCGCGGCGACACGGCACGCAGGAACGCGGTACCGGAGGAGGAATCCGAACCGTGATGTCCCAGCTTCAGCCCGTCGCAATCCAGAAAGTCCCCGCCCGCAAACCGGGTAAGCAGTACCTGCTCGGTCGCCGCCTCGGCATCGCCCATGTACAGGAAGGTTGTATCGCCGAAGCGCACCCGGACAACCAGACTGTTGTCGTTGCCCTCGGTCTGCGGATCGGCAAACGGAACCGCCACATCCAGCCACAGCCCGCACACGGTGTAGGTCGTGACGCCGGCAGGCGTTATCAGCTCCGCGCCGCTTGCCCGGACTGCTTCCCAGAGCTGCCGGGTTGCCGCATCGGTTTCACCGGTGTCACGGGCTATAACAGCCTGCACGTTGAAATCCCGCAGGATACGGTCGGCACCGCCGATGTGATCCTCGTGGGCGTGGGTCAGAATCAGGCAGTCTATCCGCCGAACGCCCAGCCGCTCCAGCGAGGCTGCCAGCGCATCCTCCGAGAGATTGGTTCCGGTATCGATCAGCACACAGCCAGTCCCGGTACGGATAAGCGAAGCGTCGCCCTGCCCGACGTCAAAGAAGATAAACTCCGCCGTTCCCGGCGCGACCGTACGGGCGGTGTCCGGAATCAGGCACAGCACCGTCACGGCGGCAAGCAGAATGCACAGCAGTACCCGCCGCGCCGCAGGCGGCAGAAAGGGGTGCGCTCTGCCGGTTGCTTTTCCCGCCATACACGCCCCCCTCTCTCCGTCAAATAAAGGCTTCACCGCGCAATTCCGATGGTGCAATTGCGCAGTCGGAATTGCGCGGTGAAGCCTAAAGAACCTCAGATATTCCGACCGTTTATCGTGATATGTACCCGCTCCGGATCCAGCATACCGACCTCACGGGGCGCCCGGACACGAACCGTATACGCCTCCGGTATCTGACAGGTCATGGAGAAGCTGTCGCTGTCGTACTGCCATGCGACCGCCGCCATGCCCTCCGGCAGCTCCAGTGTACCCCGCGCCCAGCGCAGACCGCAAAGGTGCGGCGCCACCGTCAGCGTCCGGTTCAGCCTGTCCGGCTCGCCGATTCCCAGCACGTCGCGCACAAGATGCACGCCCGCATGGGAGGTGAACCCGTGGCAGCGGGAGGAGTTATCTATGCAGACACTTTCCCAGAGTGTCCCCGGTCCCTCACGCAGCTGCGGCAGGTAGAGGGCATTCAACTCCGCGTACAGCGTGTCATAGCAGCCGCGCCGCGCCAGCGCATCCAGCCGGATGCACAACCCGATAAACAGCTGGCTCCGCCCGATTTCCGGATTGGGCGCAAAGCGGGGCGCTACACCCATGCAGTCGCGGAAGGCACTGTCCAGCGCCGGAAGCTCGCCCGGCGCAAACAGACCCGCCCACAGGCAGGTGGCGATGCCCGTTTCGGAGGAGCGCCCGCGCCCGTGCAGACTGCCGTCCGGACGCTGTTCCAGACTGTCCGGAAGCATCCGGACCGCTGCCGGCAGCTGACTGCCCAGTACCGCCTCACGCAGAATCCCGCGCATCCGTTCCCCTGCCGCGCTCCAGTCGGGGCGGGCATAGAGTCCGCCAAGTTCTGCCAGCATATACGCATACAGAGCATTGGCAGGAACCGAGATGGGGGTCTGATACTCGCTGTAATTGGACACCGACCAGTCGATGAACAGCCACGGCAGGCGCTCCAACAGACCGCTCTGCCCGATAAAGCTCCGGCTTCCGTCCACGAATGCGGCTACCCGGTCGGCAAACCGGTCGCGCAGTTCCGTGTCGCCCGTGCGGCGCACATACTCGCACAGCTCGCACATCAGCCAGAACGACCACGAGGTAATGCCTGTCATGGCGGCATAATCCGGCTTGTTGCCCGGATATACCTCCGGGAAAAAGCCCCGGAACATCCCGTCCGCCGGGGTCAGCAGGAAGGTTTCCAGATATTCGCGCTCCACGCGGCCGTCCCCGGTCAGCATCGCCGCCGCCCGCGCCGTCCAGAGCGAATCGCACAGCCAGCCGCCGCGCTCCCGGTCGGGGCAGTCCATGAAAATATCCTGCATATTGCACAGAAGCGTGCGCTTCGCCGCATCGTACAGGCGGTTTGCGTCCCCGTCCGAGCAGAGGAAAGAGGCGCGGTTTTCGTCCGCGTACTCATGCACCAGCATCCCGGCGCCGTACAGCGTCACGGTACCGGTCCCCCGGAAGTACAGCTTCAGCCAGCGTGCCACGCCTGCCTCCATCGCCGTAAAGTTCCACGTACCGGCGGGAACGTGCAAGCGGGTGACGGTGTTATGATTGTAGGCAAAGCTGCCGTCCGGCGTGAGTATCTCGCTCCGCACGATGTCAACGGTTCCGGGCTTTTCGCAGGTGAAGCGGATATACGGGAACCCGGTCGTGTTGCAAGCCCCTTCAAGCAGGATGAAGGAATCCTCCGCGCCGGTCAGCGTCAGCGCATCCCCGGTTCCGGTCAGCCGGATGCCGGAGCCGGAATACTCCCGCGTGCGGCGGCAATCCTCCAGCGGGTGCTCCGGCAGGGCTGCGTAGTATCCGGCGGGGTAGTAGCCGGGATTGTTCTCAAAAAACAGCCCGGGCAGCTGCATGTCGCAGTCCGTCGCGCACGCCCCGTAGCCGCACACACGGGAGAAGCGGCGCACGGCAGGCTTTATCGGGGCAGCGGTGTGCGGGAGCAGGCGCGGTGCGTGCGCCGGAGCCGGCAGGCAGAAGCCCGCCCCGGTCGGCTCACCCAGGATCCAGCCGTCCCAGCCCGGCTCCAATGTGTATATCTCGGATGCCTCGCGGCAGTGCGAGATGCGCGGGGCATTCGCCGCCCGCGCCGTGATGCGGCAGGCGCCCCAGTCGGCGCCGCCGGTAGCGGTCAGTATCTGTCCGTCCGCCTCCAGCTCACAGAGCAGGAAGCCGTCCGGCTCCAGCGTGCAGTCGTTGGAGTAGCCGTTGTACACGTCGCCGTATACCAGCATTTCCACGGCGATATGGTTGGTTCCGTGGTGCAGGCAGGCAGTCACATCCAGTGCATCCACCCGCGCATAGCCATGCGCCGTGCGGGCGGGGCCGTTCAGCACCACCCGGCGGTTTATGTACACACGGAATACATGCCGTCCGGCGATGCGGAGCACCGCACATGCCGGACGGGCTGTCAGGGTCAGGGCGGCATGAAAGCCGTACTGGCGCACGCCCTCCCGCCGGGCGGCGGCGCGCTCCTCCTCAGTCTGCGGGAACGCAACCGGCTGTGCCCCCCGGAATAATTCTGTATGTTCCACTGTCGTATAATCCTTTCAGACGGCACATCGGATGTGCCGGAATTGTGTTGCCAGTATAGCACACCCTTCCGGGTTTGTCAAGGGCGGCACCGAAAAATCCCGTTGGGATGGCGGAGGAGGCACGTTCCCCGGAATCCCGGAAGGTATGGGAAACAGCTACAAAACGGACAAAAAAGCACGGCAAACCGGCTCAAACGGTTTATTGCCAACCGGGCGGTCACCGTCACCGCCGTAACACTGCTTTTAGCTGTGGGTGTGATCGTGGCGGTCACGGCAGCGGCTAGCCGTTCCCGCAAGCCAAATAGGAGGAGAACCGGCAATGGGCGGCTCAGCGGCAACCGCCCCAGCAACCGCAACCGGGGACGGCAGACAGGTCATGAACGGGGAGGAAACCAAAGTCAACTACAACTTCTCCGGCGTCTGTCCGGGTGTTTCTGTTCCGCCGGCGGTCGCGCCGCCTGTTTCATCACTTGTTTCCGGCGTTCTGGCGCCCGTATGCGGCTTGTCCGGAATGGATTCCGACGGGCCTGCAGCACATCCGGCAAATGCGAGCAGGAAAAGCGCGCACAGAATAAGTGCAAGTGTCCGCGTCACACCGACCGCCCCATTTCGTATGCCTGCTTCATGGCGGGAGAGATGCTGATTTCCCCTTTCTGATAAACGCCCGTCCCGTAAATCACGCCGCGCTCAACCGCGCCGTCCACACAGTCGGCATATCCGCGCATGCAGGCAAGCGTGGCTTCGGCAGAGGCTTTCTCTCCGTCCGCACAGGTGATGATGTAGTAAAACTCCTTGTTCTTCACCTCTGTCCAACGGGCAAGCGTGCGGTCGATGACGGCTTTGAGCTGCGCGTCGATGGAATAGAAGTAAACCGGGCTTGCCAGCACGATGACATCGGCATCGATCATCTTCTGAAGCACCTCTGCCATGTCATCCTTGAGTACGCACGCACCGCCGTTATCGCGGCAATAGTAGCAGGCGCGGCAATAGCCGATTTTCTTGTCCGACACACGGATCTTTTCCACATGGTTGCCGCGTTCCGCCGCTCCGCGTGCAAATTCATCGCAAAGAATATCCGAGTTACCGCCTTTTCGCGGACTGCCCGAAAGAATCAATACATTTTTCATAACAAAACCTCCCGACTTTAGTAGCCAAGCCCCGAAAGCCAGCTGTCTACCTTGTTTTCAGCATCCGATACGCTGTTTCCCGCAACCGACAGCGCGTCGCCCGTTCTGACCGTTGCCGACGGGAGCAGTTTTTTCAGTGTGCCGAGACTTCCCGCGCCCGAGGACGATCCGTTGTGCGTAAAGAACGGGATCACGGTCTTTCCGCTGAAATCATACTCCTCCAGGAATGTCCACACAGGCATCGGCAGATCGTACCACCAGATCGGAAAGCCCAGAAATACCGTATCATAGCCCGCCATGACCTCAGCGTCGATATGCGTGGTGATCGCGGGGCGGGTGCCATTATCAAGCTCGTTTTTGGAACGGTCAAACACATCGCTTTGCGTATAGGCGACCTCGGGGACGATGCGGAACAGCTCGCCGCCCGTCTTTTCGGCGACCAGGTTTGCCATGGTCTGCGTGTTGCCCGACCAGGAGAAATAGGCAACTAAAATTTTGCCCTCTCCATTGACGGGGGCTTCCGGATCGTTTGCAATCGGGGTATGCCCGCCACCCGACGAACAGGCGGCAAACAAAAGGAGTGTTGTGAGCGCAAGCAGGATCGCAAGCATTTTATGCAGATGTTTCATTGGTCTTTTTTCCTTTCCTGTTGATTTTGTCGAGTAGCAGACTCAGCCCGCAGGAGAAAAACGCGAGACCGAGCGAAAGCATGAGGGTATTAAATGTATAGGCGAAAAAGCCGGTATGGTATGCACTTCCGTAGTCCTTGAATGCGACCGTGCAAAGCAGCTCCTCCCAGAATCGGCGTTCTGCAAAGACGGTTGCGCCGTATATGACAAAAGCCGTCATAATGGCACCGAGGAGCAGACAGAAAGCTTTATCCGCCCGCCGCCCGCGCAGAATTTTCCGAAACAACGCCGGAAGATGCAGTCCGAGATGCACCGAGGACAGAAGGAACGCCCACGCCGTGGAAACGAGGTGCAGGGTTCGCCCCATTTGTGCGCCGCCCATCGGAAGCGCGGCAAACACGGTGCCGGAGATCGGCACGGCGCTGACCATACAGCCGAGCATGACAATCAGCAGTGCGAGATTGACTACGGTCTGCACCACCCGTTTTGCCGGATAGCGCCCACGAAAAAGCGCGCGGTACCAGCGGATATTCAGCGCCGTATGAAAGAGGAACAGTACAAACAGCGCGATGCCGAGCCATTCATGCGCCGCGCCCGGCAGCTTTGCCTCTCCCATCACGAGCAGAAAGAGGACAAACATCGCGGCATCCGTCACCGGCTTTGCTATGCGTTTCCATGATTTCATGAGTTTCATTTTTTAACGCGGCTCACTTCAAGCTTTCAAACTGTTTACCCAATCTTCAACGGCAGATTTACTTGCGCCGGAGGAGAATCTATGCCCCTGTTTCCAATTGCCCGTGCCTGCCATTTCGGCAAGGAGTGTTCCGCTCTGTCCCATACCGGAGCTTGCGGAGGTGGCGAACGGAATGACCGTCTTGCCTGTGAAATCGTTGCTTTTCACGAAGTTGTTGACCGGCCATGCCGCGATGCCCCACCAGATGGGGTAGCCGATAAAGACCGTATCGTATTCGTCAAAGTTTTCGGGCGTTGTTGTGACCAGCGGAATGTCGCGCAGCGATTCGTTGTCGTGTTCGCGGTTGACGCGGCTGCCCGAAGTCGTCCAGCTGAGGTCGGCGCTTGTGTAGGGTGTTACCGGAACAAGCTCAAAAAGCGTTCCGCCCGTTGCCGCGGCAATGTTTTCCGCAATCCGTTTTGTGTTGCCGCTGCCGGAGAAGTAGACGACAAGCGTTTTGCCGCCCGCTATCGGCGTGTCCGGCGTATCGGTAGAATCAGTTGTATCGCTTGTGCTGTTTTCACCGGATGTGGTGTTGTCGGGCTTTTTCGTGTCGTTAGTATTATTTGTCGTGTCCTGTGAACCGTTGTTTGCGGTCGTTCCCGACGGAGTATCGGAGGTTGTTCCCGTGCATGCCGCAAGCGAGAATATCATGATGATTCCGAGTAAAAATGCAATGAATTTTTTCATTTTGGGTTTCTCCTTACCAATTTTTCTTTTCCTTGCGGTGGTCATTGTTATGCTTGCGCTCCTCCACCATCTGCGCAAACCACTCCACCATTTTGGGGTCAGTGTGCGAGAAGAAAGAGCTTTGCATCTTATCCAGCGCCGCGATTGCTTTCATATCGTCATCCGAGAGCGTGAAGTCGAGCACATCGAAATTCTGCTCCATCCGCTCCTTGTGAACCGATTTCGGGATGACTACGATCCCGCGCTGCAGTTCCCAACGGAGAATGACCTGTGCCGAGGTCTTGCCGTACTTTTTGCCGATCTCCACAAGCACCGGCTCCTCGAACATACCGCCTCTGCCTTCGCCGAACGGCGCCCACGCCTCATGCTGTACGCCGTACCTGACCATCCATTCGTGCGCTTCGATTTGCTGATTGTGCGGGTGCGTCTCCACCTGATTGACCATCGGCTTGATGCGGGCAAAGGAGCAGATGTCAACCAGCCTGTCGGGATAGAAGTTAGAAACACCGATCGCCTTAATGACGCCCTCGGCATACAGATCCTCCAGCGCTCTCCATGCGCCGTAAACATCCGCGAAAGGCTGATGCAAAAGCACCAGATCAATATAGTTGGTTTTCAGCTTGCGCATGGATTCCAGCACCGACTTCCTCGTCTCGTCGTACCCGTAATGCTCCACCCAAACCTTGGTGGTCAGAAAGATTTCACTTCTCGGCACACCGGATTTTACAATCGCCTCGCCGACCTCTTCCTCATTGAAATAGCTCTGCGCCGTGTCAATGTGGCGGTAGCCGACCGAGAGTGCGTCCAGCACACACCGCTCGCATTCGTCCTTGGATACCTGATAAACACCGTAGCCGAGCTGCGGCATTTTGACTCCGTTTGATAAAGTTACATATTCCATCGTGGAACACCTCCGTTTTTCTTTTGTGCCCTTATTGTATCACACAGAATGGAAAAACGGAATCTCCGAAAAGTTTTCCGTATCAACTTATAGTTAAAGCAAAAAGCACCCGCCCGCAGGCAGGTGCTTTGCTGATTTAACGGTTGACGATCTCGTTCACAGTCAGGATGAATTTTTTGACCTGTCCCGACGGCTCGGGCGAGTACATAATCCCATAAGGCACCGTGACAGGCACCTCCGACGGAACGATGCGCAGGAGCGGATGGACACTCTCCCAACCATCTACCGCAATGATCGGCAGATTTTCCTTTACCGCCGTATTGAATGCGGACAGATTGAAAAACGGAAAATCCGTCACCTTCACGCAGGCGTCTTCGCAGGCATCCCGCAGTTTGTCAATATAGCAGTTCCATCCGCGATGAATAAACATCACACCGGTTTCTTTCAGATCTCCCGGCGCAATGGCCTTTTTTGCGGCAAGCGGGCTTGTCAGCGGCACGGCGAATGCAATCGCTTTATCCTCCAGATGAATCACCTGAAAATTCCGCTCGGTCATCAGGTGGTCGTCGTAAATTCCGGCAACTACATCAATCTGCTTGCCGAGGTTGCGCAGAATTTCACGCGCGTTTTCGGGCGTGTTTTCAAACGGAATCAGTTCGATTTTCAGATTCGGCGCAAGATACTGAATGTCTGCCCAAATGTCGAGAATGAATTTTGCCGGTGTCATGACCGAGGTACCGATGCGGATGGAGCGCTGATTTTCCCGGTGGTCGATCTCCCGCGCCTTTTTCGTCGCACGCTTTGTATAGTCTACAAGGTATTTCGCGTCGTCCAGAACACTCTTGCCCGCCTCGGTGAGCGCAAGACCATGGTTGGTGCGGGAAAACAGCGTCACACCGAGCCGCCCCTCCAGCGCGCCGATCTGCTTCATCACCGCCGTAGGGGAGATGAACATCGCCTCCGCCGTTTTGGAAAAACTCCCGTTCTCCGCCACCGAAAGAAA
>CAVIJF010000001.1:226974-260509 GCA_963643175.1 bacterium | reverse complement strand
TTAGTCTTTCAAGTTGGGTTTCTTCCGCAAACAGGTTGATTTGTTTCATGTCTTTCTTTCCCGCCCTTTCTTGGCTTTCTCTATTATACCGTATCTTGCGGAAAATTGCAAGATATGGGCAGAATTTTTAGAGGTGCCCTTATATCAGATTCTTAGGGGATTGTCGACTCTACTTATAGTATAGCACACCATTCCACGGTGCCCCTTTCCAACGGGAAGCAGGAGGTTCAAGGTTGTCTTATGCAAGGGGCTTCGTCCCTTGCAACCCTGCATCTGTGCCAGAGGCGACACTGCATACCGGGCGTGTTGCACTGCCGCGTAGGGCGACGCCCCCGGTATCCTTATCCCCAAAAGTCAACTGCTCTTGTCCCAAGAAAAAAGCGGAAAACCCGTTGAAAAAATCGGCAAACTGTGGTATATTATACGGGTAGGGAGCCGCCCCGTGCGGTTCCGCAATGTTCAGGGAAGCGCTGACCCGGTATCGGCACGGAAAGCCTGCCAGTCAGCGTCTCCCCGGAAGGAAGGAAATGTCATGCTGACACTATCACACATTACGTATCGGGTCAAGGATTCCGCCCCCGCCGGAGACGGGAAGGAAACCGAAATCCTGTCCGACGTCAATCTCACCGTACAGGAACGCTTTGTGGCAATCACCGGTCCGAACGGAAGCGGAAAATCCACACTGGCACGCTTGATTGCGGGCATTATCCGCCCCGCAGAGGGGCGCATTCTGCTGGATGGGCAGGATATCACGGATATGTCCGTTACCGATCGGGCACGCGCGGGCATCAGCTATGCCTTTCAGCAGCCGGTTCGCTTCAAGGGGCTGACCGTGCGCGACCTGCTGACCCTTGCCGCAGGAAAGCCGCTGTCCATGGGGCAGGTCTGCGATTACCTCTCGGAGGTGGGGCTGTGCGCGAAGGAGTATGTGAACCGCGAAGTCAATGCGTCGCTGTCCGGCGGAGAGTTGAAGCGCATTGAGATTGCCATGATTCTGGCGCGCGGCACAAAGTTTTCGGTCTTTGACGAGCCGGAGGCGGGTATCGATCTGTGGAGCTTCCAGAATCTCATCGGCGTGTTCCGGAATATGTATGAGCAGACACACGGCACAATCTTGATTATCTCGCATCAGGAGCGCATTCTGGATATTGCCGACCGCGTGATTGTGCTGTCCGGCGGTCGCGTAACGGCGGACGGTAGCCGGGAGGAAGTCCTGCCCGGACTGCTCCATGTGACGGCGGGCTGTGCCGTAGCACAGGGAAAGGAGATACGCCATGGCTGAATTCAAGGGGCTTGACGCCATTCAGAAGCAGCTGCTGGCGGAGGTGTCCGGACTGCACGAGATGCCGGAGGGGGCGTACTCCCTGCGTATCAACGGCGCCCTGTTCGGCAAGAATTCCTCCGCGCACATCCGCATTGAGAAGAAAACCGATGTTGCCGGTATTGATATTTACATCGAGCCGGGCACAAAGAACGAAAGCGTCCACATTCCGGTTCTGCTGGCGCAGACGGGACTGAAAGAGCTGGTCTACAACGACTTCCACGTCGGTGAGGACTGTGATGTCACCATTGTCGCCGGATGCGGCATTCACAACGGCGGTGCCGAGACCAGCGAGCACAGCGGCATCCACCGCTTCTGGGTCGGCGAGCGGGCGCGGGTCCGGTATGTGGAAAAGCACTACGGCGAGGGGGAGGGAACCGGCGAGCGGGTCATGAACCCGACAACGGAGGTACACCTTGCCGCAGACAGCTACATGGAAATGGAAACGGCGCAGATCAAGGGCGTGGACTCCACCCGCCGCGAGACGGACGCCGAGCTTGCCGACCGAGCCACGCTGGTTGTTCATGAAAAAATCATGACGCACGGCGCCCAATGGGCGGAGACGCATTTCCGGGTCGATCTCAACGGTGCCGGGTGCGGCACGCACGTCGTGTCGCGCTCGGTTGCACGCGATTCCTCCCGGCAGCTGTTTGTCTCGGACGTGCGCGGGAACAACCGCTGCTCCGGGCATACCGAATGCGATGCCATCATCATGGATTCCGCATCGGTCACGGCAAAGCCGGAAATCGCCGCCAACCATGTCGAAGCATCGCTGATTCATGAGGCGGCTATCGGAAAGATTGC
Organism: bacterium; assembly: GCA_963643175.1. Taxonomy (GTDB): domain Bacteria; phylum Bacillota; class Clostridia; order Oscillospirales; family CAG-272; genus CAMEON01. The sequence continues at coordinate 258,384 of CAVIJF010000001.1, read as the reverse complement.
CGGAGAGCAGCTGACCAAGCTGATGACGCTCGGTCTGACGGAAAAGCAGGCAGAGGAACAGATTATCAACGGGTTCCTTAAATAAAACAACAACGGGGGAAAGAACAGATATGGCAGACCGACAGTATATGGCCAACGCCGACGCACCCGGCTGTGATTTTCTGGTGCGGCTGCCTGCGGGGCGCATACCGCGCATCCTGCAGCTGACGGATATGCAGGTTATTGACGCCAGCCAGAGGCGGTTCCCGGGACGGCTGAACGACCGGGAAATCGTATGCTGGGCGCCGGAAAACGCGGATGCCGAGTGCTACGGGCACATCCGCAGCCTGGTGGCGCAGACCAACCCGGATTTGATTTTCATCACGGGCGACATCGTGTACGGGGAATTTGACGACAGCGGGCGGAGTCTGGAGCAGTTCTGCGCCTTCATGAACGGGCTGTGCATTCCGTGGGCACCGGTGTTCGGCAATCACGACAACGAAAGCGCCCGCGGGGTGGCATGGCAGTGTGACCTGCTGGAGAGCGGGTCGTACTGCCTGTTCCGCCGGGGGGATGTGACCGGGCACGGCAACTACACGGTCGGCATATCGGTCGGCGGACGGCTGTGCCGCGTCCTGTACATGATGGATTCCAACGGCTGCGGCGGCGGAACCGACCCGGCGCTGTGTCGGACGGCGGGCTTCGCGCCGGATCAGGTCGCGTGGCTCCGCGCACGCGGTGAGGCGGTCGGGCAGGCGGGCGATATTCCCGGATTGCTTGCTTTCCATATTCCCACGACCGACTTCCTGCTTTCCGCCCGTTCATGCGGCTACGAGACGGAGGACATCCGGCGCAGCTATGTTATCGGCGCGGACGTGCCTGCGCGCAACGGGGACTTCGGCTGCCGCCGGGAGATGCACAGCGCGTTCGCGTCGCCGGAGGGCTTCCGCGATGCCATGCGTGCCGCCTGCACGGACGGCGTGTTTGTGGGGCATGACCACGCCATCAACACCTCCGTGCTCTGGCAGGGTGTCCGCTGGACATACGGACTCAAGACAGGGCAGTACGACTATCATATTCCCGGTCACATGGGCGGCACGCTGGTCACGCTCAACCCGGATGCGGAAACCGGTGCACTGCCGGACAACAGCGAGTACGCCCCCTTTACCGTGCGCCACGTTCCGGCGCTGACCCTGTACGGTCCTTTCCCGAACGGCAACTGACGGGGGCAGGGAGGCGCCGTCCCCTCTGTCCGGCATATTGAACTGAAAGGAGTGTCGGGGCTGTCAGCCCGACGGATACCATGCGCTTTTACGGATTTCAGAAAATGACGCTGCTTGACTTTCCGGGTCAGGTTGCCTGCACTCTGTTCACGGGAGGGTGCAATATGCGCTGCCCCTTCTGCCACAATGCGCTGCTGGTCACGGAGCTGGAGCAGGCAGACGATATATGGGAAGAGGCGGATGTGCTGGCATACCTCCGGCGCCGGAAGGGACTTCTGGACGGCGTGTGCGTCACGGGCGGGGAGCCGACGCTCCAGCCGGGGCTTGCCGGATTTCTGCGGCAGGTGAAGGAGCTGGGGTACGCCGTCAAGCTGGATACGAACGGCACGCACCCCGGAACGCTGCGTGTGCTGGTTGAGGAGGGGCTGGTGGATTACGTCGCCATGGACGTCAAGAACAGCCCCGCCAAGTACGCCATGACGGCGGGAATCCCGGAGACGGAGCTGTCCGGCGTCTTTGTCAGTATGGACTATCTGCTCGGCGGTGCCGTGGACTATGAGTTCCGCACGACCGTTGTCCGGGAGCTGCACACGGAGGCGGATATTGCCGCCATCGCCGACCGGATATCCGGAGCGCGGCACTACTTTTTGCAGAATTTCAAGGACAGCGGGAGCCTTGTGGGCAGCGGACCGTTCACAGCGCATACGCCCGGGACGCTCGAGACTATGCGGAAAATCGCGTGCGACCGGGGCATTCCGACCGACCTGCGCGGCGTGTGAGCACGCTGCCGTGCTGTCCCGGAGAAGGCAGCAGACACAATATCTTGACATATTTTTCAAATTTAACACAAAATATAGAAAAAACGGGCTTGACAAACAGTGGCAAGTATGGTATAGTATAAGAACAGCGCACTCCGGCTGACAGCCAGACGCCGCGCATACAGAGGAACAAAGGAGAGGCAGTATGTATACAGTAGTCAAACGGGACGGCAAGGTTGTCAATTTCAACCTGAGCAAGATACGGAATGCAATCATCAAGGCGTTTGATGCCTGCGATTTGCAGTATAACGATGATACCATCGACTTTCTGGCGCTGAAGGTCACATCCGACTTCCAGTCCAAAATCAAGGAGGATCGGGTGTCGGTGGAGGATATTCAGGACAGCGTGGAGTCGGTTCTGATTAAGGCGGGCTATGACGAGGTCGCCAAGTCCTACATCCTGTACCGTAAACAGCGTGAGCGTATGCGCAATATGAGCAATACGCTGCTGGACTACAAAAAGATTGTGGACAACTACCTCAAGGTCAACGACTGGCGTGTCAAGGAAAACTCCACCGTTACCTATTCGGTCGGCGGTCTGATTCTGTCCAACTCCGGTGCCATCACCGCCAACTACTGGCTGAGCGAGGTCTACGACGAGGAAATCGCCGATGCGCACCGCAATGCGGACATCCACCTGCATGACCTCTCCATGCTGACCGGCTATTGCGCCGGATGGTCGCTCAAGCAGCTGATTCAGGAGGGACTGGGCGGCGTGACCGGTAAGATTACTTCGGCGCCCGCCAAGCATCTGGCGACGCTGTGCAACCAGATGGTCAACTTCCTCGGTATCATGCAGAACGAGTGGGCGGGCGCGCAGGCGTTCTCCTCCTTCGATACATACCTTGCGCCTTTCGTCAAGTACGACAATCTGAGTTACGACGCCGTGAAGAAGTGCATCGAGTCCTTCATCTTCGGCGTCAATACGCCTTCCCGCTGGGGCACGCAGGCGCCTTTCTCCAACATTACGCTGGACTGGGTGGTTCCGCCTGATCTCGCCGAGCAGAACTGCATTATTGGCGGAAAGGAAATGGACTTCAAGTACAAGGACTGCCAGCACGAGATGGACATCGTAAACAAGGCGTTCATCGAGACCATGATTGAGGGCGACGCCAACGGGCGCGGCTTCCAGTACCCCATTCCCACCTACTCCATAACCCGCAATTTTGACTGGTCGGATACCGAAAACAACCGCCTGCTGTTTGAGATGACATCCAAGTACGGCACGCCGTACTTCTCCAACTATGTCAACAGCGATATGGAGCCGACCGATGTCCGTTCCATGTGCTGCCGCCTGCGCCTTGACCTGCGCGAGCTGCGCAAGAAGTCCGGCGGTTTCTTCGGAAGCGGCGAATCTACCGGTTCGGTGGGCGTCGTGACCATCAATATGCCCAGCATTGCCTATCAGGCAAGCAACGTGGAGGACTTCTACCGCCGCCTTGACCGGCTGATGGATATCTCCGCCCGCTCGCTCAAAATCAAGCGCCGCGTCATTACCCAGCTGATGGAGAACGGACTGTATCCCTACACCAAGCGCTATCTCGGCTCCTTCGACAATCACTTTTCCACCATCGGTCTGGTCGGCATGAACGAGGCGTGCCTCAATGCCAACTGGCTACGTGAGGATCTGACGCATACGGCGGCGCAGAAGTTTACTGCCGAGGTGCTGAACCATATGCGGGAGCGCCTGTCCGACTATCAGGAGATGTACGGCGATCTGTACAATCTGGAGGCAACGCCCGCCGAGTCCACTTCCTACCGCTTCGCCAAGCATGACAAGGAGCGCTTCCCGGACATCATCACGGCTGCCCGCGACGGCGACACCCCGTACTATACCAACTCCTCCCACCTGCCGGTCGGTTACACGGAGGACATCTTCACGGCGCTGGATATTCAGGACGAGCTGCAGACGCTGTACACATCGGGTACGGTTTTCCACGCCTTCCTCGGCGAGAAGCTGCCTGACTGGAAGGCGGCGGCGGCGCTGGTGCGCAAGATTGCTGAGAACTACCGCCTGCCCTACTACACGCTGTCCCCCACCTATTCGGTCTGCCGCGACCACGGCTATCTGACCGGCGAGCAGTATACCTGCCCCATCTGCGGTCAGAAGACGGAGGTATACAGCCGTATCACCGGCTACTACCGCCCCGTGCAGAACTGGAACGACGGCAAGTCGCAGGAGTTCAAGGACCGCAAGACCTACGACCTCGGCGCCTCCCATCTGACGCACGTCGGTCCCCGTTCGGACGGTGCGGCGTCCTGCACTGCCGGAGAGGCGGCGCCCGTGACGGCGGAGCCGCAGACCTGCAATGCGCGGATGTACCTGTTCGCCACACCCACCTGCCCCAACTGCAAGATTGCGGCGGTGGCGCTGGATAAGGCAGGCATGGTTTACGAGAAAATCTATGCCAACGAGCACATCGACATGGCGAAGGAGTACGGCGTCCGTCAGGCACCCACGCTGGTGGTTGTTTCGGACGGCGCGACCGAAAAGTACGCCGGATTGCCGGAAATTAAGAAATATCTCGCCGGGCTGGCGCAGTAAATCAATTTATACTTATTATACTTACAAAAAACAAAGCGGTTTCGAATTCCGGAGCTGCTTTCCGCAGAGCGGGGAAGGGAGCTGTATGCTGTATTCATCCACAACATCCGGCATGATCAGTGAGTACGGACTGGAGCGCGGGCTGGAGCTGATGATGGACGCCGGGTTTCCGGCAATCGACCTGAATCTGAGCGAAGAAAACGATTTTCTGTTCCGGGAGGACTGGCGTGAAACCGCCGACCGGCTCCGGGCGTTGGCGAACAGCCGGGGCGTGGTGTTTAATCAGGCGCACGCGCCCTGCGGCGGCGGGTACGCGCACTATACGGAGGTGCTGGTGCCGCAGATGCCGCGCGTATTTGCCTTTGCCGGACGGCTCGGCATCCGGCAGGTGGTGGTGCACCCCCTGCAAAAGGGACGCTACTACGGTCACGAGCGGGAACTGTTCGATATGAACATGGCGTTTTACCGTTCGCTTGCATCGTATGCCCGCGAGGCGGGCGTGCGCATCGCCATTGAGAATATGTGGCAGAACCATCCGGTCAACCGGTACATCGTGGACGACGTGTGCGCAGACCCGCACGAGCTGGCGGCGTATTACGACACGCTGGACGATCCGGAGAGCTTCACGGTCTGTCTCGACTTGGGGCACGTGGCACTGTGCGGGCGGGAACCGGAGGATGCCGTGCGCGTCCTCGGTCACGATCGGCTGGGCGCCCTGCACATCCACGATGTGGACTATGTCAACGACCTGCACAATCTGCCCGGTATGGGCAACATCCGGTGGGAGGCGGTTTGCCGTGCGCTGGCGGACATCCGCTACCGGGGCGATATGACGTTGGAGGCGGGGCGCTTCCTGTACCATTACGATAAGGATTTCCGCCCGACTGCCTGCCGCTTCATGGCGGACTGCGTGGCACATCTTGCCGCGACGGTGGAGCGGATGATGAAAGAGAATACGGAAAATTCCGCGGAAAATTCCGCGGAAAATTCCGCGGAATAATCCACGGGAAAATCCGGGGAGCCCTTGTAAGGGCTCCCCGGATTTTCCCGGTATGCGGCGGAATGCGTCTACATGGATCTTCCGCCGCCGCCGTGCGAACTGCCGGAAGAGCTTGTATGCGTGGAGGAACCGCCGCCGGAGGATTCCTTGGGCTTGGCAACCCGCGTCACAGTGCGGTACAGGAAAATATCCCGCGCTTCCGTGATGTTGAGACTGCCGTCCTTGATGTAGTTTCCGGCGAAGCGCTGCTGCCTGACAGATTTCAGCGAGGAGCGCATGGTGCCCGTCACGATCAGTCCGACGCCCAGACCGACTGCCAACCCGATGAAAATCCAGATGGGATCGTATGCCCGGTAGCTTATTACCTCGTCCCGCACGTTCTGCGCGAAGGTCCGGAAGGCGGCGGCATACTGCCCGCTGTAAATGTCGGAGGAGATATTGTCAAAAATGGTTTCCATGACCGAATCCGAAACAGCATGGATGCCTTCGCCGCTGGTGGAAATCCACACTTCCTTGGCGGTGCCGTTGATGTAGCGCAGGAACAGAACGCCGTCCCGGTTCTCGCCGTATCCGTAGCCATTGTAGTCAAAGTAGTCGTCTGCATAGTCCTGCGGTGTTTTGCCGCCGAGTGTGGTGGTTGTCACGACCACAATGTCCATCTGCAGTTCCTCGCTGTACTCGTCCAGCAGGGTGCGCAGGGAGTCTGCATCCGCCTGACTCAGCAGTCCCGCATTGTCAATCAACCGGGGCGGGTGCGTGTCTGCCGCACTGACCGTCAGTATTCCGACCGTCATCAGCAGGCAAATACCGAGTATGACTGCCGCCAGTATCCCGGCAAATCTGCGCCGGGTGGGCTGTACTGTCTTTTTCATACGCCTCACCTCCTCAGGTCAGCAGGTGGATGAGGTAGGACAGCCCGATGATACCCGCGCTGACGGCGGCGGTCAGTCCCCAGAGCCACTTGTGGTATGCCGCCTTGTCCATCGGCAGATTGCCCACAAATTTACCTGTCTGCCCGTTCATGGCGAAGGTATAGTTTTGTCCGTTCCACTTGGTGGTCAATATCCAGACCGGAAGCAGGGCATAGAGCGTTTTGCCTGCCTGCATCTGTACCGAGATGTGCTCCGGCGTGATGCTGGAGTACCCCTGCACCGTAGCCATGACCGCCGCCTGCGTGCTGTTCCGGATGCGTTCGTTGGCGCGTTCCTCACAGTCGGAGGCAGACTCGTTGTAGCGGTCGGCGAAGAAACCGGACAGGTACGCCGTCCGGAAGTCCACCGCCTCGCGGTAGTCAAACGGCTCAATGGATTCCATCAGGTCATTCGGAATCTGGGTCGATCCGTCCACCGGGACGTGCTCAAAGGACAGCGAGCCGCGGCGGAAGACTGCAAAGTGCGAGGTTTCGGTGTAGATGTAGTCTCGGCTGCTCCATGTGCGCACCTGCGTTGCGCGGAAGCGGATGCCGGTCTCGCAGTCCGCATCGTACAGCCAGAAGGGAACATAGATTCCCTTGATTTCCTGCAGGTGGTTCTCGTCCTTGAATACCCGGGGCAGGAGCCGCTTGCCGGACAGATGCTTTGCCATCGCCGCGACGGCGGCTTTTTTGTCCACCTTGAACGGGATAACCAGATCGGGACGCAGATCGCCCTCCAAATTGCCCCTGAGAATGACAGGGTTCCCGCAGAAGGGGCAGAAGGTGGCGGCGGCAGCCGCTTCCGCGATGATTTCGCCGCCGCAGGAGTTGCAGACATAACTTGCCATGCTCTGCGCCTCCGCCGCATCCCATGACTGGCTTTCGGTTTTCCAGTCCAGGTGATCCGGCTGTTCCTCCCGGATTGTTTTGTCAAACTGCCGGAGCGTGTCCAGCTCGAATTCCGTATCGCAATACGGACATTTCATTTTCTGGAGACTGGTGTCGAATTCAATGGCGCCGCTGCAGCAGGGGCACTTGAATTCCTGAATAGTTTGTTCCATGGGGAACGCCCTCCTACCTATCTATGCCTATCTATGACAGTGTAAAATCAGCGCACGATGTCGTTTTCGTCGAACCGATTTCCGCACTCCGGGCAGAACTTGGGCGGGGTGGTCGGATCCTCCGGAACCCAGCCGCACTTATCGCACCGGTAGCGGGGAGCCGCCTCCGGCTTTCTGGCGCCGCATTCGGAGCAGAACTTTCCGGTGTTCCGTGCGCCGCAGGAGCAGACCCAGCTGCTGTCCGCCGGACGCGCCGATCCGCACTCAGGGCAGAATTTGCCGGTCGCGGTCTTTCCGCATTCCGGGCAGATCCAGCTGTCCGCCGGCTTTGCCTCCGGCTTCTTTGCACCGCACTCGGGGCAGAACTTCCCAGTGACGGTTTTTCCGCAGCCGGGGCAGACCCAGCCGTCGGCGGCAGGCGCCTGCGCCGGGGCGGGCTGGGGCTGTGCCGCCTGCTGTTGCTGCTGCATGGCGTACAGGTTCTGCGTGTTGGCGCCGGCGTTCATCGCCATGCCCATACCCATGAAGCCTGTCATCGCGCCGCCCGTATTGCCAGCGGCAGTGCGCATGGCTTCCGCCTGCGCGGTCGCCAGCATACCGGCAGCCATGCCGGGATCGCGGTAGGTTCCCGCGCGCTGATCCTGCCGGAGCAGTTCGGCGTCCTCCTCGGACAGTGTGACGCCGCCCAGTGCGACCGATACGACCGACAGTCCGCGCTTTTCCGCCCACTCGGCGGTCAGCTCCTGGTTGAGATAGTCCCGCAGTTCCTTGGTGTGGTTCATCAGCTGGTTCGGACGCAGCTCCAGCTCGGACATACGCCCCACGGCGGGCATGAGTGCCGAGACAAACTCGGTCTTGAGCTGACCATCCAGTTCAGAGCGCTCATAGCTGCCCGAGACATTGCCGCAGACGTTTGTGTAGAACAGAATGGGGTCTGAAATGCGGTAGGAATAGGTTCCGTTGACGCGCAGGCGCACATCGCGGTCGATGCCGATGCGGCTGTCCACCACGCGGAAATCAATGGGCGTGGCAGTGCCGAACTTGTTGTCCAGAATTTCCTTGGTGTTGAAGTAGTACACGCGCTGATCCTTGCCGGGGTCGCCGCCGTAGGCAAAGCGCTTACCGATGGCGGCAAAGGTCTTCTTGAGCGAGTCGCCGAACCTGCCCGTGAAAACGCTCGGCTCACTGGAGTTGTCCCATGTAAATTCGCCCGGCTCGGCGCAGACCTCCGCGACCTTCCCCTGATCCACGATGATCATGCACTGTCCGTCCGCCACGGCGATGCCGGAACCGTTGGAAATGACATTGTCGTTGCCCTTGGTGTTGGAGGAGCGGCGGGTTGTTTTCTTCTGCCCCCGCACGACCAGCGTGTTTTTGTCCAGCGCATCGCAGTAGAAGAATTCCTTCCACTGGTCGGCAAGTACGCCGCCTGTTGCGCCGAAAGCTGCCTTAATCAGTCCCATACGTATTTTGACTCCTTTCAGATGCAGCCCGCCCCGTCCGGGAGGGCTTTGTTGCCTCTATTATACAGGTTTTTGCGGTTTTTGTCAACCGCTTTCGCGGAAACACTTGCGGCGGAAGTACGGGCGTATTCAGGGAACCGCTTGATTTATGCGACGGATACTCCCCGACCTTGCGGAGGCGCGGCACGGTCTGCACAATATTTTCCGTCATATTACCCAGTATTCATACGGCGTTCACAAATATATGGTAGAATGTGAACACTGTGTATACTGCCCGCAGGAGGGTCGCACCCCGCCGCAGGTACAGAGGGAAAGGACAAGAATGAGTAAACATATAAAAGAATCCGAAACCGCGTGCCCCGTCCGGAAAACCTCCATCGGAGGGCAGGCGCTGATGGAGGGCATTATGATGCGCGGTCCGCGCATTACCGCCATGGCGGTCCGCAATCCGCGCGGGGAGATTGTGCTGGAAAAATTCCCGACCTCCTCCGGCAAACGCCCGTGGCCGTGGCGTGTGCCGGTCATACGCGGTATTTTCAATTTTGCCGACAGCATGATATTCGGCTACCGGTGCCTGATGCGCTCCGCCGAAATATCCGGTCTGGAGGACGCCGAGGAGGAACTGCGCCGTGAAAAGGAGGAGCGCCGCGCCGCGCGGAAAGCCGCGAAAAACGGAACGCCGCTGACGTCCGCAGACGGCGGCAGTGCAGAGGAACCCGTAAGTGCAGAGGAATCTGCACCCGCTGATGCGGTACCGGAGAACGCTGCCCCGGCGGCACCGCCCGCGGAATCCGCCGCCGCGCCTGTCCGGGACAAGGACAGGAAAACATCGCCGCTGATGCTGGCGGTGACGGTTGTCAGTATCGTGCTGGCGTTGGCGCTTGCAGTCGGACTGTTCATCATCGTGCCGACATGGCTGTACGAGACGCTTGCCTCGCACGTGGACTGGCTCGACGCGGACAACCGCTATACCAAGTCAATTTTTACCGGCATCCTGAAAATTATCCTGCTGGTCGGCTATATGGCCGCCGTCTCTCTGATGAAGGATATCCGGCGCACTTTCCGCTACCACGGCGCCGAGCATAAGACCATCTTCTGCTACGAGGCGGGTCTGCCGCTGACGGTGGAGAATGTGCGGGCGCAGCGCCGTTTCCACCCCCGCTGCGGCACGTCCTTCCTTATCCTGATGGTACTGGTCAGCATTTTTGTCGGGTTTTTCATCCCGCCGACTCTGTACGAGGGCAACCGTATCGTCAATACCATGCTGTACAGCGGCATCCGCATCCTGCTGGTACCTGTTATTGTGGGGCTGGGCTATGAGCTTATCAAGTTCTGCGGGCGGCATGACAACTGGCTGACACGCATCATCGCGGCACCCGGACTTGCCCTGCAGCATATCACCGTATTTGAACCAGATGATTCCATGATCGAATGCGCGATTGCCGCTGTCCGGGAGGTCATCCCGGAGGACGGCAGCGACGCGTGGTGACGGAATCCCCGGGGAGCATAAACGAATATTCCGGCTGAGCCGGACAGTAGGGGGGTTTTACTATGTCTGTCAAGGTAATCGAATGCAGGGACTATGAGGAAATGTCCCGCACCGCCGCCGGACTGGTGGCGGAGGTTATGCATGCCCGGCAGAACGCCGTGCTGGGACTTGCCACCGGTTCCACTCCCGTGGGAATGTACCGTGAGCTTGCCCGGATGAACCGGGCGGGCGAGATTGACTTTTCCGCCGTGACATCGGTCAATCTGGACGAGTACTATCCCATCGCGCCGGAGAATGACCAGAGCTATCGCTACTTCATGAACCGTAACCTGTTCGACCACGTGAACGTGGTTATGTCCCGTACCTATGTGCCGGACGGTGCTGCCGCCGACCCGGAGGAGGCGTGCCGGCGCTATGAGGACATCCTTGCCTCGGTCGGGCAGGTGGATATACAGGTGCTGGGCATCGGGCAGAACGGGCACATCGGCTTCAACGAGCCTGCGGATACCCTGTCCGTTGACACGCACGTCACCGACCTGACGGCATCGACCATCCGTGCGAACGCCCGCTTCTTTGCCTCCGAGGCGGAGGTTCCGACCCGTGCCCTGACTATGGGAATGGGCACCATCCTGCGGGCAAAGAAGATTCTGATTATGGCGAACGGGAACGCCAAGCGCGATGCCGTAGCAACCATGCTGGCAGGCGGGCTGACAACATCCTGCCCTGCCTCGCTTCTCAACCTGCACCCCGATGTGACGCTTGTCTGCGACGGCGCTGCGCTGGGGAAGTAATCACGCGGGTACCTGAGAAAACCTTCCAGCCTGCCTGACCGCATAACCACATCATACAACGCTTTACCGGACGCCGCGAGAGCAGCTGGGTCGTGGACGATCTGTTTCAGGTTGGCTGTATCGGGCTGATCAAAGTGGCGGATAACTTCGACCCCGCCCGCGAGGTCATGTTCTCCACCTATGCCGTCCCCATGATTTTAGGTGATGTGCACCGCTTCCTGCGGGACAGCGCCGCCGTCCGCATCAGCCACTCCACGTGCGACCTTGCCTATCGGGCGCTGACCGTGCGGGAGGAGTTGGCTGCCGAGAATCAGAAGAAGCCGACAGTGGACGAAATCGCCGGACGGCGACAAAACGCAGATGGAAATTGCGTCAGGAATCGGCATATCGCAGGCGCAGGTATCCCGGCTGGAAAAGGCGGCACTGGAAAAGCTCCGCCGGCAGCTGTAGTGCTGTCCGGCGGTCTGCGGAACCGGTTGAATTTATGTGAATGACAAATGACAGAGGTAAAGAAAGGAACGCTGACATGGATAAACATTTCAGACTCATTCTGAAGGACGACGGACAGGACATTTATATGCCGCGGAAGAGCCAGGGCTGGGGGTACCGCTACGGTCCCAGCATCATGGTGCACGGCGGGGTGTGCGAGGCGTGGTTTGCCTCCCCGGGCGACGGGTACGAGGCAGACTGGTTTACCTACCGCCACTCCGAGGACGGCGGCAGGACGTGGAGCGAGGAGCGTGTGGTCATGACCCCGGTTCCGAACTCCATGGACTGGTTTTCGGTCTGTGACCCGGCGGTGTTCAAGTATGGCAAGTACTACTACATAGGGTATACCTCTACCGTTTTTGCCAATGACGGCGGCGTGTGCAACAACGGATTCATTGCCCGCTCCACCTCCCCGACAGGACCGTTTGAGCGTTGGTGCGGCAATGGATGGGGCGAGGTTAGCCCCGACGGCGCCCACTGGCTGGGTAAGCCCGCGCCGGTCATCTACTACGATGAGGACTGGCACAACTGGGGTGCGGGAGAGTTTTCGTTTGTTGTCAAGGACAATGTGCTGTACATCTACTACACATGGACGTCCCGGGACATCAACGGAAAGGAAGTGCATGAGACGCGCGTCGCCACGGCGGACATCACGCGCGAGGACTGGCCCGCCACGGTGACATACCGGGGCGTGGCGGTGACGCGCCCGCGCGGCTCCAACGATTCCTATGATATGGTGTACTGTGAGGATCTGGGCAAGTTTATCGCCCTGTCCACGGATTACCGCTTTACCGAGGACAGCATGCTGGCGGTGTACGAGTCGGACGACGGACTCATCTACCGCCGCATCAACGAGATACGGCTTCACACGGGCTGGATGCTGCACAACTGCGGCATCTCCGGCGATGAGCAGCATCACATCCGGAAGGGCGACACCATGCTGTTGGCATACGCTTACGGCAATCAGTGGGGCTGCTGGGGAACGCGGATGCACGCCTACGATTTTGAGCTGATGTTCGAGGATTTCTACTCCGAGAAGGATGAGCCCAACGTCCACCATGAGATTGTCAAGTGGGATGACCCGGCTGAATATGTGCCGACCGCACTGTTCTTGGAGAAGCCGCACTTCCTCCGCCTAAAGGTGGGCGAATCGCGTCCGCTGCCGCTGTTCTCCATGAATGTATGCTATGAGGCACGCCCTGTAACGGCAGGTGCGAAATTCTCCAATTACGACAAGGAGATAGCCGTTATCCGCTGCTGCCGCATCACGGCACGCTCCCCGGGACTGACCTACGTGACGGCTGTCTGGAACGGGCTGCGCTGTGAATTCCCGGTGTATGTGTACGACACCGATCCGCCTGTCTTCTGCCCCATGCAGCCGTATCCGGACAAAAAGGTGGTATTCTTTGAGCCGCTGATCCGTGAGTACCGCGTCAGCCTGCTGCACTGCGACAAAAAGCAGCTCCGGGGGCTTTGCACGTATGCGGACGGCTCGTGGTTTGAGCTTGCCGGCAAAGCTGACGGCGTTGCGTACATCAATCGCAGTCCGGAGCTGTTCATCGTGGATGAGGACGGGCATGTTCTCCCCACCGGACGCAAGGGCACCGGTACCGTAACGCTGTCCTGCGGTGGGCATGAGTTTGACGTGGCAGTCACGGTGGCGGAGTAACGCACTGCCTGCATTGTCCGTCCCGTCTCCGGATGCAGAAAATTTCATGAAAGCTCTTTACAACCGGACGGGAATGTAGTAAAATAGCAATGTACGAATACAGCAGATATCAGGGAAGCGCTGATTGATTCGGCACTTCCTCAGAAACTTCAGAAGGCGAGGCACACTCCAATGAATCAACCGGTATACAAACGAATCCTGCTCAAGCTCTCCGGCGAGGCGCTGGCACCCGCGCACCGGGAGGACGGGGTTCTGGATTTTTCCTTTATTGACAAGATAGCCGCTGTGCTGAAAAAATGCCGCGAGGAGGGCGTTGAGATAGGCGTCATTGTCGGTGCGGGCAATATCTGGCGCGGCAAGCAGGGGGCGGCACAGATAGAGCGGTGCCGCGCCGACCATATGGGAATGCTGGCAACCGCCATCAATGCGCTGGCATTGCAGGACAGCTTTCAGCGTGCGGGCATGGACACCGTTGTCATGACCGCCGTGGAGATGGACGCCTACGCCGACCGCTACAATGCGCGGACAGCCAACCATCTGCTCTCCGAGGGGAAAATCGTAATCTTCGGGTGCGGCATGGGCGTGCCGTACTTCTCCACCGACACGGCAGCCGTCCTGCGTGCCGCCGAAATCAATGCGGATGCACTGCTGATGGCGAAGAACGTGGATTACCTCTACACCGCCGATCCCCGCAAGGATCCCGATGCCAAGCCGATTTATGACATCACCTACGCCGAGATTCTGGAAAAAGACCTGCGCGCCTTTGACATGACAGCCGTTTCCTTCTGCAACGAAAACGGCATTGAGGCATACGGCTTCGCATTGGCGGATCCCGAAAATATTTACAGAGCGGTCATGGGTCAGCCCGTCGGCACACGGATGCACACGTAAGCCGCGCCCTGTCACCGAAACCCACACACAAGGAAAGGAATGCATACCATGAAGTACGATACCAAAGCCCTTGAGGCGAAGATGAAGAAGACCATATCTGCCTACGAGTCCAATCTGGAGACCATCCGTGCCGGGCAGGCGAACCCCGCCGTGCTCAACCGCGTGACGTTTGAGTATTACGGCGCCCCGACCCCGCTGAACACTATGGCGAATCTCATGGTGACGGACGCACGCACGCTGACTATTCAGCCCTATGACCGCTCCACGCTCAAGGCGATGGAGAAGGCGATTCTGGCGTCGGATGTCGGCATCACGCCGCTGAATGACGGTTCAGTACTGCGGCTTGTGTTCCCGCAGCTGACCGAGGAGCGCCGCCGCGACCTGACCAAGCAGGTCAGGAAGATGGGAGAGGACGCCAAGGTTGCCCTGCGCAACGAGCGCCGCAACGCCAACGAGGAAGTCAAGAAGGCGAAGAAGGACAGCACCATGACCGAGGACGAGGCGGCCGCTTCCGAAAAGGCAATACAGGAAGTGACCGACAGATTTGTCAAGAATGTGGATGCCATTACCGAGACAAAGAGCAAGGAACTGATGGAAATCTGACGGACAGGCAGGGCGGAGACCGCACGCACAGACGGGTCGGCTCCGTCCTGCCTGTCTGCCGTGGGCACAGTTCGGTGAGGAAAGGATACAACCGTGAGAAAAAAGACGGCGACGCAGGAGATACTGCGTCCGGACGAGAATTTCAGGCACATTGCTTTCATCATGGACGGCAACGGGCGCTGGGCTAAAAAGCGCGGAATGCCGCGGGAATACGGTCACAAGGTCGGCTCCTCGACCTTCAAGAAGGTGTGCCTGTACTGCTGTGACATCGGATTTCAGGCGGTGACGGTGTATGCTTTCTCCACCGAGAACTGGAAGCGTCCGCCCCATGAGGTGGAAACCATCATGGACATTCTGGACAGCTATTTAGAGGAGCTGAAACGCGACTATCCAAAGTACCACAACCATTTCCGCTTCATCGGGGATCTGTCGGTGCTGACGCCTGCCCTGCGGGAAAAGATTGCGTATGTCGAAACGCTCAACGCGAACGAGCCGCAGGTGCTGAACATCGCACTGAATTACGGGGGGCGTGCCGAGATGGTTCATGCCTTCCGCAGACTGGCTGCGGAGGGGAAGGGCGCCGGGGACATCACCGAGGACGATATTTCCCGCTCGGTGTATACCGCGGAGTGCGGCGACCCGGATATGATTGTGCGCACCGGGGGCGATCTGCGCCTTTCCAACTTTCTTCTTTGGCAGGCGGCTTACGCGGAGCTGTACTTTACCGACACGCTCTGGCCGGATTTCGGACCTGCCGATGTGGACGAGTGTGTCCGGGAGTTTTACTCCCGCAAGCGCCGCTGGGGCGGGCTGTGAAGTCAGGGCACTGCTGAACCGCGTGATTCAGATGGTGACATTGCGCGGTGATGCCTTCAGAAACCGCCGGATTGTCCGGCAGCGTTTTCCTTATTGCTATCGTCGGGAGGTATTCCTATGTTAAAACGAGTTCTGACAGCCGCCGTGGCTTTGTGCGTATTCGTCCCGGTTCTGATTTTTTCCGAAACATGGGCTTTTCCCGTTCTGTTCGCACTCTGCGCACTGATCGGGACATTTGAACTGCTCCGCTGTGTGGGTCTGCACCGGAACCTGTGGGTCGCTGTCCCGCTCTGCCTGTTGGCACTTGCCGCACCGATCGGGGCGCGCTATGCGCTGGTCGTCCGCAACGCAGGGGAGGGAACCGTCAGTGCGGTTGCGCTGGGCGTGCTTCTGCTGCTGATCGTGTACCTGCTCGGCGTGGCGGTGCTGGATCACAAAAAAACCGATATTACGTCGGTCTGCACGGCATATGCCGTGTTCCTGTATACGGCAGGGGGCTTTGCCGGAGTCGTCTGCCTGCATGATCTGTTCTCCTTTTTCTTCGCCGTCATGGTGTTTGTCGGCGCGTGGGTGACAGATACGTTTGCATACTTTTCCGGCAGACTGTTCGGCAGGCACAAGCTGATACCGGAAGTCAGCCCCAAGAAAACCGTGGAAGGCTCCATCGGCGGAACGCTGTGCTGCACGCTAATTTTTGCGGGTATGACGGTTCTCTATAACCGTACCGGCATCTGGGGGGAGCACGAGGCGCTGTCGGTCTGGCTGATGATTCCGGCGGGACTGCTGGTATCCGTCGTGTCCCAGATCGGCGACCTTGCCATGTCCCAGCTCAAGCGCCGCTTCGGCATCAAGGATTTCGGCAGGCTCCTTCCGGGGCACGGCGGCATTCTTGACCGTTTCGATTCGGTGCTGGCGGTGTCGGTCACTCTGCTGGTTTTCTTTATGGCAACCGGCGTTACGGTGGGTTGATTGATTCCGCGCCTGCTTATGCATACGCGGGACGGAAGGGATATACACTGAATCATGGTGAATCAGGAAGCAATAGAGGATACATCCGCGGGGTATCCGGATTTAATCATCTTAGGCTCCACCGGCTCGGTGGGGACGCAGGCGGCAGATGTCGCCGCGGCACACGGCATCCGCGTCCGGGGGCTGTCCGCCCACCGCAACGTGGCGGCAGTGGAGGCGCAGGCACGCCGCTTTCTGCCGGACTGCGCCGTCATGACCGACCCGGATGCCGCCGCCGACCTGCGGGTGCGGCTGGCGGATACGCCGGTGCGGGTGCTGTCCGGTTTTGAGGGCATCCGGGACATGATACACGGGACGCGGACGGAGAATCCGCACG
This sequence comes from bacterium, assembly GCA_963643175.1. Lineage (GTDB taxonomy): Bacteria > Bacillota > Clostridia > Oscillospirales > CAG-272 > CAMEON01. The sequence continues at coordinate 241,289 of CAVIJF010000001.1, read as the reverse complement.
GGCTGACCGTGGAAAACTCCATCCTCGGCGAGGCGGGACTGCGCCCCACGCTGGACACGTTGGAGGCAGGGCATCGGCTGGCGCTTGCCAACAAGGAATCGCTGGTCGTGGGCGGCGAACTGGTCATGGAGCTGTCCCGCCGTACAGGCAACACGATTCTGCCGGTGGACAGTGAGCACTGTGCCATTTTCCAGTGCTTGCGGGCAGGGGAGCGGCGCGAGGTGCGGCGCATCCTGCTTACCGCATCGGGCGGACCCTTCTTCGGGTATACGACGGAACAGCTGACCGGCGTCACCAGACAGATGACGCTGGCGCATCCGACATGGCGCATGGGTCAGAAAATCACGGTGGACAGCGCGACCCTGATGAATAAGGGCTTCGAGGTCATCGAGGCGGTGCACCTGTTCGGCGTGATGCCGGAGCAGGTGCAGGTTGTGGTGCACCGCGAGAGCATTGTCCACTCCATGGTGGAGTATGTTGACCGCAGTGTCATCGCGCAGCTTTCGGTGCCGGATATGCGGCACTGCGTGCAGTATGCGCTGACCCACCCGCACCGCCTTCCCGCCGGGGATACGGTGGGGGAGCTTGACCTGTTCTCGGTCGGCAGGCTGACCTTTTGCCCCCCCGATACCGAAACTTTCCCCCTGCTGGCATTGGCTGTGGACTGCATCCGGCGCGGCGGGGCGCTTCCTGCCGTGCTCAATGCCGCCAACGAGGTGGTGGTGGAGGCATTCCTTCAGGAGCGGATACGCTTCTGCGACATTCCCGGTCTTGTAACGCGCGTCACGGAGCAGCTTTCGGACGCGGCAGACCTGCACCTTTACGAGGAGATACTGAGCGCCGACCGGGCGGCGCGTGAGGCGGCGCGGGCGCTGCTGTCCCGCACATGAATGCGTGACCGGAGGCTTTCGGATACCGATGCAGATACTGAACTTTCTTCTGTACTTTGCCCTGACCGTTCTGGGGCTGGGCGTGCTGATTTTCGTCCACGAGCTGGGACACTACCTGACGGCGCGGGCGTGCCGCGTCACCGTGCATGAGTTCTCGCTAGGCATGGGCAAGCGCCTGTGCGGCTTCACGTCCAAAAAGACCGGCATTCAGTATTCGCTGCGCCTATTGCCCATCGGCGGCTATGTTGCTATGGCAGGCGAGGACGCAGGCGAGGACGAGGTCGGCGAGGGCGCGGGCGACCCCAACGCCTTCTGCAAAAAGAATGTCTGGCAGCGGATGCTGATACTGGCGGCAGGAGCCGGCATGAATGTTCTGACAGGCTTTCTTGCCATGCTGATTCTGACCGCCGGACTGACGGCATCCGGCTACCGTCTGCCTTCCGCGACGGTTGAGTATTTTGCCGCCGGGGCGCCCAGTTATGTCACCGGATTGGAGAAGGGGGACACCATTCTCCGCGTTGGCGACACGATGGTGCACACCGGCTACGAGCTGGCATATGAGATTATGTTCTCCGGCTATGAGCCGATTGACGTGTTGGTGGAGCGGAACGGCGACCGCGTGCTGGTGGAGAATGTCCGGTTCCCGACCGAGGCGGAGCAGGGCGTTGCGCTCGGCAGTATGGATTTTCAGACCGCCGCCATGGAACCGACCGTCTGGAATGTTGTCCGCACGGGGTTCTGGCGCGGCGTATCCTCCATCAAAATGGTGTTTGACTCACTGAAGGGTATCGTGACCGGACGCTTCGGGCTGTCCGACCTGTCCGGACCTATCGGCGTGACCTCGACCGTCACGGAGGTGGCGCACCAGCCGATGGCGGGCTGGAACCTGCTTTACCTGTTCGCCGTCATTGCCATGAATCTGGGCGTATTCAATCTGCTTCCCATACCGGCGCTGGACGGCGGACGGCTGTTCTTCCGGGTACTGGAGGTGCTGTCCTTCGGCAAACCGATAAATCCCAAGGCGGAAGCAAAGATTCACAGTGTGGGTATGCTGCTGCTGCTGGCGTTTACGGCTGTCATCGCCTGCAAGGATATATTCAATCTGTTCTGAGGGGCAAACGAATGAAGTACAATGACATACGCCGCCCGGCGCGGGCGGTACATATCGGACGGCTGACGATCGGAGGCGACGCGCCCCTTGCCGTCCAGTCTATGACCAACACCGACCCGCATGATGCCGCGGCAACGCTTTCCCAGATACGGGCGCTGGCGGCAGCGGGCTGTGATATAGTGCGTCTGACCGTGCCGGATTGCGAAGCGGCGGAGACTGTCCGCCTCATCAAGGAGAGCGGCATACAGATTCCGATTGTCGCGGATATCCATTTTGACTATCGGCTGGCTGTGCTGTGCGCGGAGTACGGGGTGGACAAAATCCGCATCAATCCCGGAAACATCGGCGGCGACGACCGCGTTCAGGCTGTGGCTGACGCCTGCCGCGCCCGGCATATCCCGATCCGTATCGGCGTGAACAGCGGCTCGTTGGAAAAGCATATTCTTGCCAAGTACGGCGCCCCGACTCCGGAGGCACTGTGCGAGTCGGCACTCTACCACGCATCCCTGCTGGAAAAGTTCGGGTTTGAGGATATTGTCATTTCCATCAAGGCATCCTCTGTTCCCGCCATGATTGCCGCCAACCGTGCGCTTGCCGCCGCCTGTCCCTATCCGCTGCATCTCGGCGTTACCGAGGCGGGCGGGGTGGAAATGGGAGTAATCAAGTCCGCCGCCGGAATCGGTGCCCTGCTGTGTGACGGTATCGGGGATACCTTCCGGGTGTCGCTGACCGCCGACCCGGTGCGGGAGGTGGAGGCGGCGCACCGCATCCTGAATGCGCTGGGCGTGGAGGGGCAGTGCGGTCTGCAGATCGTGTCCTGCCCGACCTGCGGACGGACGAAAATTGACCTTATCCCGCTGGCAGAGCGCTTTGAGGCGGCGGTGCGCGAGGCGGGACTGTCCGACCTGCCGGTCAAAGTCGCCCTGATGGGCTGTGCGGTCAACGGACCGGGCGAGGCTCGCGAGGCGGACATCGGCATCGCGGGCGGCAGAGGTGAGGCATTGCTGTTCGCCCACGGTGAGATTCTGCGGAAGGTTCCGGAGAAGGAAATCATTCCGACGCTGCTCCGTGCTCTGGAGGACATCCGGCGCACGCGGGAGGGCGGGGTATGAGGACACTGCCGGAACTGCTGAACCGTTACGATCCGGATCCCGATACCCGGGACATCCTGCTGTCCGCCACGGAATACAGCGTGCAGGCGGACAAGGCAAACCGGGCATTGGTGCTGAATGTATCCTTTCCGGCTGTCGTGCGCAAGCGGACACTGTACCGCATAGAGGACGAAATAACCAAAGCATACGGGTTGGCGTACACCAAAATCATGCCGCACTACCCGCAGGAACTGTTCTCGGAGGACTATATTCCGGAACTGCTCTGCGAGACCGAACGGGTCGGCATCGTGGCACGCGGCTTCTTCGGCAACTACACCTATCGCCTGGAGGACGGATGCCTGACGGTGGAGATTCCCTTTGTCCGCGCAGGCGTGGAGCTGCTGATTCATGCGCAGACGCCGCTGGTCATGCAGCGAATCCTCAAGTCCGAATTTGACCTTGACCTGCGCGTAGAGGTTATCAATTCCGAAGCGGCACAGGACATGGTTACGCCGCGCCAGCACGCCGTGTTGGAGCAGGCAGACAGGCAGATACAGGACGCCCTGCGCAGCTATGGGCAGAGCGGCGCGTCCCGGAATGCCCCGGCAGAGGACAAGCCCAAGGAAGCCATACTGCCCCGTGTCGGCAGTCTGTTTACAGCGTCGCCGACTGCCGGCGGGGCGGACGGTGCCGCACAGCCGGCGTCCGAGACCGCCACGGTGACAGGAGGCAGGTGCCATATCGGTTTTATGACCTTTGACGTATCCGCGCCGGAGTATGCACTGGGCGCCCGGTTCGATATACTTCCGACGCCGCTGTCCGCCATCGACAAACCGCGCCGCGGGCTGGTCATTGTGGGCGAGGTGTTCGGCTACACCAAGGAAGCAAACCGCAGCGGCGAAAAATACAACGTCACGTTCAACCTGACCGACAACAGCGCCTCCATCGAGTGCAAGGCGTTCGGGCTTTTGCCGGAGGATGCCGACGCGCTGGGAGCGGTGGTGGCGAACGGCGCAGTCCTTGCCCTGCACGGCTACTGCCACCGGGAGGTGCGGCGCGACCGCACCGAAGGACCCGACCTGATTTTCTTTCACGATGCGGTCGCCCGGATACGGCGCATAGACCGCGCCGACGACGAGCCGGTGAAGCGCGTGGAACTGCATCTGCACACGCAGATGTCCTCCATGGACGCTCTGATAAACCCGGCGGATGCCGTAAAGCAGGCGAAACGCTGGGGACATCCCGCCGTTGCCATCACCGACCACGGGAACGTGCAGGGCTTTATGGAAGCCATGCTTGCCGCTGAGAAGACCGGGCAGAAGGTCATCTGGGGTATGGAAGCATACTTCGTCAACAACACCTCCGGCGCCGTATACGGGAGCTGTGAGGGCGCGCTGGAGGAGGAGGCTGTCGTATTCGACCTGGAGACGACGGGTCTTTCCGCGCAGAACTGCCGTATCATTGAAATCGGCGCCGTGAAGATACGCGGCGGGCAGGTGCTGGATCGCTTTGATACCTTTGTTGACCCGGAGGGCGTTATTCCGTCGGAAATTACCAAGCTGACCGGCATCACGCAGGACATGACGACGGGTGCGCCGGACGAACTGACCGCACTGCGGATGTTCTTTGATTTTGTCGGCAGGCGGGCGGACGGCGGCGCAATGCTGCTGATTGCCCACAACGCCGACTTCGACACCGGATTTATCCGGGCGGCGGCGGACCGGCACGGCGTTCCGTTTACGAATCCGTATCTGGATACGCTGGCGCTGGCGCGTTACCTCCTGCCCGACCTGAAAAATCATAAGTTGGACACTGTGGCGGAGCATTACAGTCTCGGCGACTTCAACCATCACCGCGCCTGTGACGATGCGGAAATGCTGGCGAACATCTGGTTTTCCATGCTTGCCGATCTGGACGAGGGGGGCATCCGGACATTTGAAGCCCTGCGTACCGATATGGCGGAGAAAACGGATCCGACCCGCCTGCCTTCCTACCACCAGATTATCCTCATCCGCAACAAGGTGGGGCAGAAGAATCTCTACCGCCTGATTTCGGACAGTTACCTGAAGTATTTCAAGAAAAACCCGCGGATTCCCAAAACCGAGCTGGAAAAGTATCGGGAGGGGCTTATCATAGGCTCCGCCTGCGAAGCGGGAGAACTGTTCCGCGCCATACTGGACAACAAGCCGGAGGCGGAGATTGAGACAATTGTCCGGTTCTATGACTATCTGGAGATACAGCCTGTCTGCAACAACCGGTTCCTCATTGCGGAGGGGAAGGTCCGGGACGATGAGGACCTGCGCAATCTGAACAGGCGGGTGGTTGCGCTGGGCGAGAAGTACGGCAAGCCGGTCGTTGCCACCTGCGATGCGCACTTCATGAATCCGGAGGATGAAATATACCGCAAGATTCTGCAGGCGGGCATGAAATTCCGGGACTACGACCGCGACTGCGGGCTGTACTACCGCACGACGCGCGAGATGCTGGATGAGTTTGCCTACCTCGGAGCGGAGAAGGCTTACGAGGTAGTCGTCACCAACACAAACTATATCGCGGGCTGTATTGAGGACAATGTGCGCCCCTTCCCGAAGGGAACCTTTACGCCGCACATGGACGGCGCGGAGGAGGATCTCACCCGCATCTGCTATGAGAACGCCCGGAAGCGGTATGGCGACCCGCTGCCCGATATTGTGGCACAGCGGCTGGAGCGTGAACTGTCCTCCATCATCAAGAACGGCTTCGCCGTACTGTACATGATTGCACAGAAGCTGGTTTATTACAGCGAACAGCAGGGGTATCTGGTCGGCTCGCGCGGCTCGGTCGGCTCCTCGGTTGTGGCATCGTTGGCGGGAATCTCGGAGGTCAACCCCCTGCGCCCGCACTACTGGTGCCCGGACTGCCGGTACAGCAACTTTGACGTGCCGCCCGAAATCGGTTCCGGCTTTGATTTGCCGGATGCGACCTGCCCGCGCTGCGGGACAAAACTCAACTACGACGGGCACGACATTCCCTTTGAAACCTTCCTCGGATTTTACGGCGACAAGTCTCCGGATATTGACCTGAACTTCTCCGGCGAAGTGCAGGGCAAGGTCCACAAGTACACCGAGCAGCTGTTCGGCGCCGAAAACGTGTTCCGCGCCGGAACCATCGGCGCACTGGCGGACAAGACCGCCTACGGCTTTGTCATGAAGTATCTGGAAGGGAAGGGCATCAGCGTGAACCGCGCCGAGGTCAACCGCCTGTCCTCCCGCTGTGTCGGTGTCCGCCGCACGACGGGACAGCATCCCGGCGGTATCGTCGTGGTGCCGAAGGAGTATCAGATTTACGACTTCTGCCCGGTGCAGCACCCGGCGGACGACCCCAACTCGGACATCGTGACCACGCATTTCACGTTTGAGTATCTGCACGATACGCTACTCAAGCTGGACGAGTTAGGGCACGATATGCCGACCAAGTACAAGTATCTGGAGAAGTATTCGGACACCTCGGTTATGGATGTGCCCATGAACGACCGTTCCATTTACGACCTGTTCCTGTCCACCCGCTCGCTGGGCGTATCGCCGGACGACATTGCCGGTGTACCGCTCGGAACGCTGGGGCTGCCGGAACTGGGTACCAAATTCGTCATCAAGATGCTGCAGGAATCGCGCCCGCAGTCCTTCTCCGACCTGCTCCAGATTTCCGGTCTGTCGCACGGCACCGACGTCTGGACGAACAACGCGCAGGATCTGATAAAGAACGGAACCTGTACCATTTCCAATGTCATCGGAACACGCGACTCTATCATGCTGGCGCTGATCCGTTACGGCGTGGAGAAAAGCCATTCCTTCAAGATAATGGAGATGGTGCGGAAAGGCAAGGGACTGACCCCGGAGTACGAGGCGGAGATGCGCGCCGCCAATGTGCCGGACTGGTACATTGCCTCCTGCAAGAAGATAAAGTATATGTTCCCGAAGGCACACGCCGCCGCATACGATATGTCGGCTATCCGGCTGGGGTGGTACAAGGTGCACCGCCCGCTGGCGTTCTACTGTGCCATGTTCACGGTTCAGCCGACCGGGTTTGACGGGGAGCTGGTCATGCGCGGCAAGCGGGCTGTGCAGGAGTATATTCTTGACATCGACAAGCGCGGCAACGACGCCCAGCCGAAGGAACAGCAGAGTCTGCCGGTTCTGCAGCTCATCAATGAGGCGATGGCGCGGGGAATCCGCTTCCTGCCGGTCGATCTGGTGCACTCCAGTGACCGCGAGTATCTGCCGGAGGACGGCGGCATCCGGATGCCCTTTTCGGCTCTTGCCGGGGTGGGCGACAACGCCGCGGCGAACATTGTCGCCGCACGCGAAGAGGAGCCGTTCTTCTCCGTGGAGGATCTGCAGACCCGCGCCAAACTGACGCGGGCGGTGGTGGATATCCTCCGCCAGTGCCGGGTGCTGGACGGGCTGGACGAGACCGACCAGATGACCATTGCTTTTTAGGGAGGGAACCTGTCATGCACATACCAAAGCAGGACACCGCCGGCATCGACGTGCTGTCCTTTGCGGAGGCACTTGCCGCTGCCGAATGCCCGCAGACGGACTACGATGTCAGCCGCTGGCTGTACGTTCCGCCAACCTATGAAGAGTACCGGTATATTCTCGGTACGCGCGGGACGCATCCTCTTATCTGCGTGGGCATCAATCCTTCCACAGCCAAGCCGGACAGGCTCGACCCGACCCTGCAGTCCGCTCAGCGCATTGCGCGCTTCAACGGATATGACAGTTTCCTCATGTTCAACGTGTACGCCCAGCGGGCAACCCGCCCGGACGACATGGAGAAAACCCCCAACACATGGCTTCACGGCGAGAATATGAAGGCATTTGCGCACCTGCTTGCGCATTGCCGTGATGAGCCTGCCGTGTGGGCGGCATGGGGGAGCATTATCGAAAAGCGCACCTACCTGTTCGCCTGCGTGGCGGATATGCTGGAGATTGCCGGACAGCGCGGCGCCGTCTGGTATCACGCCGGTGCACTGTCCAAGGCAGGACATCCCCACCATCCGCTGTATCTGCGGGCAGACACCAGACTGGAACTCTTTGACACCGGCGCTTACCTTGCGCGTCTCGCAGCACGTGTGCCTGCGGGGCGGCGGGGATAGTCCGGAAGACGAACCAAATCAGACCTTAACGGGAAAGGAAACCACAACATGAAAAACAATGCGAAATACCTTGTGCTTGGCATCCTGCTGACGCTGGCAGTCCTGCTTCTCACCGTTCTGTGTTCCGTTTCCTGCCGCACGGAAAGCGGCGACGGAGAGACTACGCTGCCTGAAACCATCCAGATTGTACCCGACGAATCCGGCTCCGGAGAGCCTGACACCGCCGGGTCCGACACCGAGACGGAAACCGATCCGCACGCCTCGGCTGTCGTATTCCCCGAAGCGGATACGCCAGACTACGCTCAGTATATCACGGCGACCCGCATTCATGACGTATTGGCGGGCAACGACGCGCTGGTGCTCGGTCTGAACACCGCCAAGGGGTACCGCGGCGCCGAGCTGAACGAGTATTCCGCCGATCTGGTCGCGCTGTCCGACGGTGAGGTCGAGGTTCTGGCGGACTTTGTGTACGATACCTACGGCGTGACCGGCGGTGCTCTGACCGGCATGGCGGCGCCGCAGCTGATTGCCGCCGATCTCGGCAAGAAGGTGCTGGTGTACGACCACAAGCTGGTCATGTTCTTTGACGGCGGCGAAACGCTGGATACCTACCATGATCTCTACACGCTGGAGGCAATGTACCTGTACATGACCGACGCCTCGGAGGAGGACATCGTCAATGCCTTCATCGATCTGCCTGACCGCATCTCCAACGGGAAAAACAACGCTGTCTACTACACCGCGCCGGATCTGAATCTGGGCGTGCAGTCCAGCGTCTACTTTGCCCAGATCGGCGCCGTTGACGGTGTGACGGCGGGACCGCGCATCGTGGCGGGCGAGGGTTACTTCATGGGAGACGGCACAAACGAGGCGAACCATACGGTTGTGCGCGTCCTGAATCAGCAGCAGACGGTCACGGCACAGTTCCTTGCGTTTGACCCGTCCGTCCGCGGCGGTGTGCAGGTAGCGGCTGCACAGGTCGGCAACGAAACGCTGATTGCAACGGCTGCCTTTGTAAAGCACGACGGCAGGAACGGAGACATCCGTGTGTTTGATACGTTCGGCACCCTGCGCATGGAGATTACGCTCAGCCCCATCATGGAGGGACCCTACACCATCCTGACGGGACACTTCGTGGCGGGCAGCAAGGACGAAACCCTGCTTGTCCTGTCCCAGAGCATGACGGCTGACGGCAAGCTGCCGACAGTACTGATCAATCTGGCGGACGGGTCGGTCATCAGCCGGAACACGCTGGACTGCGCCTTCGCACTGCCAACGACAGACGGCGAGACCCTTGAGGTCGCCGCCACCGTGCGCACCATGAATGACGGCACGGAGGACAGCATTATCCTGCATTTTAAGGCAAAGCAGCTTGTCTACGAGGGGAATGCACGTACCGCCGAATTCCGGAACAGCGGCATTTCTCTGCCGGACACGGCGACCGGTGTGTATGCTTCCGCCAATGTCGGGGAACGGTACATTGTGACCCTGCCTGAAGTAGAGGGCGAGGAGAACCGTTCGTTTGTGGTCACGTATGACTATGACGGAGGGAACAGCGGTCTTCTTGACGTCGCGTTCCGCGAAAACGTGTTCTACACCGCCCGTTACTGGAATGATAACGATGACACCTACGTCAGTACCGGCTCCTTCCAGCATATCCGCTGTGACCTGTCCAACGGCATCATAAGCAAGCTGAACAGTGCCTCCACTTCGGAAAAGGTGGAACAGGTCTTTGACAGCGCCACCTATGCGAACTATGCCTTCGGCGGCATCAGCGGATATATCAATTCCTTCCGCTCAAGCCATATGTTCCTTGAGCCGTGCTTCACACACCGCTGGAACAAGATTTCCGCCACCGCCCATCTGCAGAATTACGTGAATTCCTATACCGGCGCACACGACTACATTTCGATCGGAAAGAACGGCGAGGCGTCCGAATATCTGGAACTGGAATCCAGTTTCTATATCGGCACCTATGCGGACGGTATCCTTGACCTTGCCAAGCTGCGTATTTATCCGCTGCGCTCCTTCCTGCGCTCCATGGTGGTGGAATTCCGGGGTGAGAACGGCAACCCGGAGCATTTGGTGGGTGTGTCGCCCGTGCATGAGCACGAAATCAATGTGCCCGGCTCGGTCGGAGACTATAACCAGAATATGATTCAGGGCTTCCGCCTGTACCTGTTGCAGCAGTACGGAACGCTGGAGCAGATCAACGAAAAGCTGGGAACCACCTTCGCCAGCGTGGAGGAAATCGACCCGCCGCGTGAGAGCGGTCGCGGTGACTGGGACAAGTACGCAGGCGATTACTTCACGCAGTGGGCACTGTACAACCGCTATATTGTCAGCAAGCGCATCATGGAGGCATACCGCGAGGCACTGATTGCCGGGTATCCGCCCGAGTCCATTTCGGCGCATCAGATTCCGGAAGGAGAAGCCGTGTCCGGTTTCCTCGGGCAGGCAGACACCCGCATTTCCCCCATTGATACCGTCCTGACCTGTGGCACATCCTACGGCGGCACGCGCTACGGATATATTGCCAACAGCGGCGACAACTGGATCACTGTTGCCAACCGTGCGGGACAGTGGAATATTTCCATCGGTGAGTACTGCGCCCTGCAGGACAGCGGCGCTGACGCTTACACGCAGCTGGAGTATATGTGGAACCGCGGCGTCCGGATGCTGCACCATATCACCTTCAGCGACAGCCAGGCCAATGCAGAGAAGGAAGCCATAGAATTGTTGGCATCGAAGAATATGCCCCGCCCGGGCTACACCGGCGGCACAACCTCGTCCGTGGGCGTTGTCCGTGACGGCGTTTCCTACAACATCATCCAGATTGGCGACGGCGACGGATCCAACGGTCAGGGACTGCTCAAGTCCGTGACGGCAGACGGAAAGTGGGAAGGCACCGTGTATGTGGTTCCGTTCCATTCTTACGTCAAAGTCACGACGCTGGATGCGCTCAGTCAGTCGATGGAGGGCTGCACCAACGTCTACTCGACCGGCGTTCTGACGCCCTTCATCAAGAATTCCGATATGGTGGAGCTGACGCTTCGCGCATCCTACACAGGCGTGGGCAAGGCATACGTCCGCTTCTCGGTGTATAACAGCGGCTGTGAGATGCCCGCCTCCGTGGTGGAGTTTGAGCTGAACGGTACGCTGACTCCCTACCGCTACGTCCTGTCCAACCAGCTGCCGATGACCGGTGCCGAGGTGCGCGTGGAATTCCGCACGGAGGACGGCGCCAGCGAGACGGGGTTACACATTGAGAATATGCTGGGTACGCTCCAGCAGGATTCTGTCGGCATCAAGTTCCTTGAGAAGCGTCGCGTGCAGAAGAACAGCAATCCGCACGTGGGCGGCGTGACCTTTGACCTCCTGGACAGGGATGTGAAGCGCTGATATGAACCTGACAGTCGCATCCTACAACATTCTGCACGGGGCGGCGGTCAGGTATGACTGGGCGCAGCTTGCCGCCGTAATCCGGGAGAGCGGCGCCGACATAGTCGGTCTGCAGGAAGTGGATCGGCGCACGCACCGCGCCGGCGGGACGGACGGGCTGAGCGAGCTGCTCCGCCTGCTGGGGTGGCGCTACGGGCGCTTCTCCCCCGCCATGCCGTATGACGGCGGGGAGTACGGAATTGCGTTCCTGTCCCGGTTTCCGTCGGTATATCCCGAGCGCCTGACCTGCCTCCCCCTCCCGCACCGGGAGGGGGAGGAGCCGCGCTCCTGTATGCACGCGGTAATCCGTCTGGAGGAAAACGGAAAGCCCGGACGTCTCCTGCATCTGCTCAACACGCACCTTGCTTTTGAGAATCCCGCCAGCCGCAGACCGCAGATTGAGGTACTGCGTGCGGGAATCCGGCGCATACCGGCGGACGAGGCGTTTGTCCTGACCGGCGATTTCAATACCGAAACCTACTCCGAGCTTCAGCCGCTGCTGGATGGTCGCGCTGCACTTGCCAACGCGCTGGCACCCGACCGCCCGCAGGGAGCGCGGTTCCAAACCTTCCGTGAGCCGCCTATGGCGATAGACAACATTGTATACGACAGCACGGCGCTGACGCTGACCGCGTGCGGTATGCGCGTCGGCGGCGAGTCTGACCACAATCTCTTCTGGGCACGGTTTTCGCTGACGGGGGATTGATTGGGGCAACCCGGCTGCCAGCCGCCAATTGGCTGAAAAAAGCAGGGATGCAACCCACAAAGGTTGCATCCCTGCTTTTTTATCTGACCGGTCGCGCCCGCCGGCGTTACTCCTCCGTCGGCTCGACCCCGTAATAGAAGTAGTCTACACAAGTGTTTCCGTACAGGATACGGAGTCTGTCCTCCTTCCAGATCAGGTTCTCCTCGCTGACGTCCAGCACAGAGGGAGCGTCCTGCCCGGCTGGGCGGTCCAGTTTGGCAACCATGAAGGGGTTCACCTTTTCATACGTAAAGACATACGGTGCGCTGCCCTGAATGTAGCCGTTCATGGTAAGCGTGCCGTTATCCACGTAAATCACGCGGTTTCCATCCGGTGAATGCAGTTCCGTTACATTGTGCTTATACTGCACAATCACACCTGTGACAATAAGCAGTCCGATCAGAATGGCATCCAGAACCAGCGGCACTGCAACCGACAGAAGCTGGCTGATTCTGTTGTGCTTCGCCTCGGCATCGCGCATGGCGGCGCGGCGGCGGAGATCCTCCAGATCCTCCTCGTCCAGAACGTCATCCTCATCGTCCTCATCATCCCTGTCGTCATGACCGTGCCTTCCGGCTGGCGTGCGGAAGGAGAGAAAGACATAGAAACCCGTCGCAGTCGTCAGGCAGACAAAGAAGGCGCCGAGCAGGAATTTCTGCCAGAAATCCCCGAATCTGCCAAGTATGTAAAGGTCTATGCTCAGGACGTTCCACAGGACACGCGAGGCAATGTACGCTATGAACGAAAACAGCGACACGCCCCACAGGACAAACGACAGCATCGGCGGTTTGCGGTGCAGGCGCACCGATTCACGTATGGCGTGAACGATACCCGCCACTGCCGCAATCAGCAGGACAAGAAGAAATGCTCCCAATAATCCGATTATACCGAATCCCAAAAGTTGACTCATGAGTTTTCCTTTCCCAGCCGCATCACGCAGGCGCGGCATATCATCCGGATGCCTGCTGTTTGCAGGCGACTCTTCCAGCCGCCGGTCTGCGCGATCGCAGCGGCACGGCTACTATGTACGAAAACACACAGTTATTATATCATGAACAGTTTCTTCTGTCAATACGTTCTGCCAAAAAATCACGGAAACGACACACAGAGCGGCAGTCCCGGCGTAACAAAGCAACAAACCCCGCCATCCCGGCAGGACATCTTTTCCTGCCGGGATGGCGGCATGGTCACTGTTGCTACCGTGAAAATTCACCCCGCCGCCCTTGACAAGCGGCAAAAAACATGGTAATATATCATCGGGTATTTGTAGGAATTCCCGCATACACTGTCTGCCGGAGAGAAGCCTCTCCGGGTGAAAGGAAAAACGGAACGTATGGTTATGTGTTCAAAATGCCACAAGCGGATGGCTGTGGTTTTTATAACAAAACTGGAGAACGGACAGCGTACCAGCGAGGGGCTTTGCCTCCGGTGCGCACGCGAATCCGGACTTCCGGTCAATCAGGCGTTGGGTGACATCACCAAGCGGATGGGCATCACGCCGGAACAGTTGGAAAGCATGGAGGACTCGGTGTCGGATTCGCTGGTTCCGTCCGATCAGGACGATCTGGAGGACGGCGGCGCCCCGGCGATTGATATTCCGCGCCTGTTTGAGGATATGGGACTGACGGATTCCTCCGTTCCCGATAAGCGGCAGGACGACCAGCCGTCCGGGGAGCAGGTCGGCGGACGCCGGACGCGGAAGGAGCGGGAAGCCGACGGCCGGGAAAAGAAACAGCTGAGATTTCTCCCGACCTACTGCACCTGCCTGACCGACGCGGCGCGCGCTGGCAAACTGGACAGCATCGTCGGCAGAGAGCGGGAGCTTGCCCGCGTGACGCAGATACTCTGCCGGCGGCAGAAGAACAATCCCTGCCTCATCGGTGAACCGGGCGTCGGCAAGACA
>CAVIJF010000001.1:0-226964 GCA_963643175.1 bacterium | reverse complement strand
ATCGCGGAAGCGCTCGCTATCCGTATCGCCGCCGGTCAGGTTCCGTACAAACTCAGGGGCAAGGAAGTCTGGCTGGTCGATCTGACCGCACTGGTCGCCGGAACACAGTTCCGCGGACAGTTTGAAACCCGTATTCTGGGGCTTCTGAACGAGGTGAAGGCGGAAGGCAACATTATTCTGGTCATAGATGAGGTTCACAATATCGTCGGCTCCGGGCAGGCGGAAGGCTCCTCCAACGCCGCCAATATCCTAAAACCGGCACTCTCGCGCGGGGAGGTACAGCTGATCGGTGCGACGACGCTGACCGAGTACCGCAAGTACATCGAGAAGGATACCGCGTTAGAGCGGCGGTTCCAGCCGGTTATGGTGGAGGAGCCGTCGGTGGATGAATCCGTGGAGATGCTGCGCGGCATCAAGCATTACTATGAAGCGTTCCACCACATCCGCATCCCGGACGAGATACTGCGCCGCGCCGCCGCCATGTCGGAGCGCTACATCACGGACCGGTACCTGCCGGACAAGGCAATCGACCTGCTGGACGAGGCGGCGGCGAGCCTGTCGCTGTCCTCTGCACCGCTGAACGAAAGCTATGAAATCCGGGATAAACTGCTTAAACTCCGGGAGCGCCGCGAGGAACTGGAAAACGTGACCGAAAAGGCGCCGGACGGGCGGGATGAGCAGAAAAAGTACGAGGAGTTGGCGGGCATCAAGGCTAAGGAACTGCAGATGACCGCGCGGCTGTCCGAGCTGGAAAAGGACTGCGAAGCGGTCACGCTGACTGCCGCGGATCTTGCACAGGTTGTGGAAATCTGGACGGGCATTCCGGCGTCCTCCATCACAGAAAGCGAATTTGAGCAGGTAGACAAGCTGGAACAGCGGCTGAAAACGCATATTGTCGGGCAGGATCGGGCTGTCGCCGCCGTGGCGCGTGCCGTCAAGCGCAACCGCGCAGGCGTCAGCGCCAAGCACAAGCCGGTGTCCTTCATTTTCGCCGGACCGACCGGCGTCGGCAAGACCGAGTTGGTCAAACGTCTGGCGGACGACCTGTTCCATGTCCCGGAAACGCTGATCCGGCTGGATATGTCGGAATTTATGGAAAAGGAATCGGTCAGCCGCCTCATCGGGTCGCCCCCCGGCTATGTCGGCTATGACGATGCCGGACAGCTGACCGAGAAGATACGCCGCAAGCCCTACTCGGTCGTGCTGCTTGACGAGATAGAGAAGGCGCACCCCGAGGTGCTGAATATCCTGCTCCAGATTCTGGATGACGGACGCCTGACCGATGCGCACGGCAAGACCGTCAACTTTGAAAATACCATCATTGTCATGACCACCAA
Source organism: bacterium (assembly GCA_963643175.1). Classification (GTDB taxonomy): domain Bacteria; phylum Bacillota; class Clostridia; order Oscillospirales; family CAG-272; genus CAMEON01. The sequence goes on along the minus strand of CAVIJF010000001.1, from coordinate 225,627 downwards.
TGCCGGTTCCGAGCACCGGACGGCGCAGATCGGCTTCTCCGGCGCCTCCGAGCAGGCGGCAGACGATGCTACCATGAAGGCATTGCAGGGCTTCCTGCGCCCAGAGTTTATAAACCGGGTTGACGAGGTTATCACGTTCCGCCCGCTGAGCCGGGAGGACTTTGCCGCCATTGCCCGGATTATGCTGGACGAGCTGAGGGCGGTGCTGGAGGAGCGGGGGCTGACCTTCACGTATACCGAGCCGGTCGTGCGCTTCATCGCGGAGGAATCCTTCTCCGAGCGCTACGGCGCACGGAATATGCGCCGCTATATTCAGCGCAACGTCGAGGATCCCCTCGCGGAGGCGGTCATTGCCGATTACAACCGCACGCTGTCGCAGGTTCGCCTGTCTGTCCGTGACGGCAAGCTGGCATTGGATGCCATGTAAGGATTTGCTATGGCAACGCAACAAAAGAAAAACGCGCCCCCGACCGGCAGTCATGCCGGCGATGCCCGCCGCCGCACGCGACGGCGCATCAATCCCGCCGCCATGCCGCCGGGGGTGCTCCTGCGCCATCTGGGAACCGACCCGGACGCGGGACTGTCCCCCCGGGAGGCGGAAAAGCGGCTGAATCCGCTGACTGCCGCACGGCGCCTGCCGCTGTTCCGGACCGACACGCTGTCCCCGACCGAGTGCATCCGGCGCCTGTGCCGGGAGCCGGTGCTGTGGCTGTTTGCGGCGGTGTGCCTGAGTGCGCTGTTCTTCGGGCGGATCGGAATGGGACTTGCCTGTCTCGGTCTGACGCTCGCCTACGGGACCGTATGTACGCTGTGCTACATCCGCACGCAACGCATTGATGCCGCCATGCGGACTGCGGAGGCGCCGCTGTGCCGCGTCCTGCGCAACCGCCGGGTGCGCCGCATTGCCGCAGACGGCGTGGTGCGCGGTGACATTATTCTGCTGTACCCCGGTGACGTCGTACCGGCAGATGCCCGCCTGATTACCGCCGACCCGGATTTCTGCGTGGTAGAGCGGGTGCTTTCCGGCGACCCCGCCGAGCGGCGCTCGGTGCACCTGACCAAGGATCCGGAGACGGTCGTGCTGTCTGCCGGGCGCGATTCCCATTCGCCCGCAAACATGGTGTTCGCGGGCGGCGTGGTGGAGAGCGGACGCGCACGCGCGGTGGCGGTCGCCACGGGACTGCAAACGCATCTTGGCGCGCTGACGGGCGGGGTAAAGCCAGTCCGGCGCGGCGAAATGCCGGCATCCTTCCGGCGGGCGGAGAGAATGCTGACCCTGTGCAACCTGGCACTGCTGGTGCTGGTTATTCCCCTGACCGGCATTGGCATTCTGACGCTTGGCAGCCGCTATGACCTGCTGGATATTGTGCTGGCGGCGATGACGCCCTGCCTGACCTCCCTGACCGGGCATATACTGATTCGAGCGTCGTTTATCGGGGCGTCCCTGCGCGGTATGGCGGCATCGGAGCGGGATGTGGCGTGCTCGGCGGAGATCCGTGCGACGCAGACGCTGGATGTTCTGAATGAGACGGACGAGCTGGTGCTGGTCGGTACTGCCGGACTGCACGACGGGGCGGCACACCCGGAATTTCTGACCATCGGCGCGGGGCGGTACGACTGCACCCGCCCCGGCGCCGATGCGGCGGCAGAGCGATTTGCCGCCTGTGCCTACCTGTTCGGGGCGGTTCTGCAGGACACGGAGGGCGGCAAACTGCCGGTTTCCGCCGGGGGTGAGGAGTTGCTGCGCGAGCGCCTGTCCCTGCTGGACGCGCTGGTCGGTTGGGCGGAGCTGTCCCCGGAGGATGTACAGCTGCGCATCGGCGCGGGGGAACTTCTCCGGAACGGTGAGGCTGGGGAACAGCTTTCCGTGCGTATCCGGTGGAAGGACGGAACCGTGACCGACCTTGGTCTGTATGGCGACTTTGAGGACATTACCGGCTGTACGCTCCTGCCGGACGGGGAGGGAAACCGCCCTATGACCGAGGAGGAGCGGGAGACCATGCGCCGCACGTTCCGGCAGGCAAAGCTGGCGGGACTGCGTACCTGTTTCCTGCTGTCGTCCTGCGCGGAGGGTGTGTGTCTGGAAGGCATGGTTGCCTACGGACCGCATACCTGCCGCAAAACCGAGGGCACTATCCGCGCCCTGGAGGCGGACGGTATCCGCGTCACGGTGTTTCTGCATGATGTCACGGAGGAGAACACCCGCGTGCTGTCCGAGTGCGGTCTGACTGTGACCGTCCCCGCCGATCGCCCGAAGGCTGGCGCCCCGCGCACACCGGCAATCACGCACCGGCGCGGTGGCACGGTCGCCTTTGAAGGGTGCAGTGCCGCGTACATACTGGAGTATATCCGTGCGAGACGGGCGGAGGGCGGCAAACTCTGCGTTTTGGCAGGAGAGCGACGGGACAGAATGCTGCTGGAAGCGGCAGACATAGCCTGTACGGTCTCCCCGGGGCTGTTCCAGTCGGCGATGAATGTGCAGACCGTCGGAACAGGCGTTGCCGGACCGGAGCCGGGCGCCTTCTGCGACGCCGACGGTAACCGCGATTCCGCCTGCGCCTCCGATCTCTGCCGCCGCCGTTCGGATGTGACGGTCAGGCGGGTCAGCCGCGAGGGCGGCGGTATTCTGGGTGTCCGGCAGGCACTGTCAGCGGCGGCACGCTACCGGGACGCCATGAACGGCGCGGTTCGGTTCTTTGTCATTTCCCAGCTGCTGCGGGTGCTGATGTTGGCGGTTCCCGTCTGTATGGGCGCCGCACTGCTGGGGGCGCCGTGGCTGCTGCTGTCCGGACTGGTTGCGGATACGGTAGCCCTGCTGTCCCTGTCCGTCAACGATACGACTCCCTCGCTCGCGCGGCGGCGGGCGGTTCCCGCCGATTGGCGTCGGCTTCTGCGAACTCTGTCCGCCGATCTCATCGGTGCTGGGGGAGCCGTCGCCTGCCTGTGGACAACAGCGGGAATCGGGATGCTGCTGACCGTCAGCTTCGGAACCGCCGGATTGGACGGCTTTGCCGGGCTGTCGCTCCTGACTCTCCAGCTTGGGCTGTACCTGACCGATCCGATGCTGACGCGGCGGACGCGGAGCGGCTTCTGTTTCCTGCTCGCGTTCCTGCTCCTGTGGGTCGGAGCGCTGGCTGTGACGCTCGGCTCCGGACTGCGCCCCTACTGGAGTCTGGTTTTCCCGCTCTGTGGCGGGGGACTGTTTCTTGCATTCCGCGCACTGGCACGTCTGTCTGTGCGCCTGTTCGGCAAGGGCAGCTCGGATTGATTCGGCAGGACGCGGCGCCCGATGGAATGCCGCTCCTTGCCCCCGGCAAGTAGTTCTCCTGTCCCGCATATACTGGGGCAGGGGAGGTGATACCCTATGCAGATCATGACGCGTGACGAGCTGTGCTCCATGGAAATCATCAATCTGTGCGGCGGTACCTGCCTCGGCACGCCGGAAAGTCTGGAACTGCGGTGCGGGTGCGACGGCTGTTCCGTAACTGCACTCATCGTGCCCTGTGAAACGGGACTGTCGGCGTGGCTGCCGTTCGGCAAGCATACAGTCTGGCGCGTTCCGTGGGAGCGCGTTGAATGTATCGGGGAGGACGCCATTCTGGTGCGTCTGCCGCCCGATGTGCTGGCGGGCTGCTGTCAAACCGCACGGAAGCGGCACGGCTGATACTTTCACAGGCTGCCGCCGTTCCCGGTCAGCCGATGCGAAAAACCCGCCGGGATTTTTCCCGGCGGGAGCTTTTTATGCCGTTTTTACTGAAGGGCAGGATTGCCGCCCGTTTCCCGCACGGCGAAAGCCCGGCAGGCGGGCAGGGTCAGACGCAGGATGTGCCGCCCGTCCACGGCTGTCAGAGCGACCTGCAGGGGCGCGTCCGCCATGGGATCGTATACCTCCGGCGCCCGGAAGCCCGCCAGTAAAAGCGTCAGCGTGACCTCCTCCTCGCGGGTATTGCAGACCAGCACGGCACGCCCTGCCGCCGTGTGCCTTGTCAGAGTCAGCACGCCGGGGGTGGCAGCATCGGTCCGTACTGCCAGCGCGTCGGTGTTCAGCGCATCCGCCAACGCCGCCGTGTCCGGGCAGATATGCGCACCGGGTGCGGGCGTGAACAGCCCGTCCCGATCCGTCACGGTCAGAATGCGCAATCCCGCCGCCGCTAGCCGTCCGAACAGCGCCGCCATATCCGGCGTAACCTCCATAGGCGGCAGAATCAGCGCCTGCGCAGAGATTCCGGCAGGTGTAGTCAGAACGCCGCCGCGCACCTCGCTTGCCGCAAGGACATCGTAGTCGATAAAGTCAAAATCGCACTGCCTGTCCAGCAGACCGTCCATGACCGCGCCAAGAGCCGCCTCTGCGGCATACTCTTTCTGCGTGTAGCTGCCGTACTGCGCCGCCGACGGTCTGTGGTGCATCTGGAAGGTTTCAATGGGGTAGTACAGGAACGCCTCCGGCGCAGGCGTTCCTGTCATGACCGCGTCAATACGTCCCAACGCACTGTTGTAGCGTGCGTAGGTGTCGGTCGGCATGAAATTCGTGCCGTAGTAGTAGGTGAAAACGTCCACGCCCAACGCGTACTGTGCGCAGAGCGAACCGTACATCTGGTCATGTGTCACCCTGCCGCCCTGCGCGTGCGCCGACACCTCGCTCATGACGTGCGGGCGGCGGTAGGCGTGGGCGACGGAGGATACCAGCTTGGGCGTGATAGCGTACTGACGCACGACCGGCGGCAGGGATTGCAGCATATCAATGCCCGGCGTGTGCATATGGCGCAGAAGATGGAAGAAGTTGCCCTCAAACACCGTGTGGAAGCGGATATTGTCTTCCAGCAGGATATGCCCGGAGAAGTCCGTATGATGCCGACCACACCAGTCCGAGAGCTGCGCGAAGAAACTCTGCTCGTACAGGTCGGACATCAGGCGCCAGAAATCAAAGCGCACCTGTTCGGCGTGTCTGCCGGAGCCGAGGAACAGCGCGGCAAGCTCATGCCGCAGGTCATAGCCGTAGCGGGAGGCGAAGCGGTTTTCGACATCGCGTCCCCACGAGAGGACGGGGTAGAGCGGAATGCTGTCGTCATAGGGGTCATGCGCCACGGGCGGGGTCAGCCCTTCGTTGATGTAACAGCCCATGAAGGACGGCTCGTCCGTAAAGAACGCCTCCACCTGTCCGGGGGTCTTTTCGCCCGCTTGTATATGTGACGGGACGGCGGCGGCGTAGCGCTCATAGGTGTTGGCGATGAATGCCCGCACCGCGTCCGGATTGGTCACGTCAATGTAACGCCGCGCTTCCGCCACGTTGTGGACGCAGTGTGTCCCCTCATACAGCCGCTTGTCGGCGAAGGCGCAGAGCAGGGCAGGGGATGCACCGGTATTGCGTACGGTCACATCAGCGGTCGTGTCCCGGAAGGAATCCGGGCAGAGCGACACATACCGTCCGTCCGCGTCCGGCAGGATGTTCCCGCCCGGGTCGCAGGCATACAGACCGGCAAACAGGAAGCTCCTGTGCCCGTGGGGCAGGGGAATACAGCCGGTTTCACCGGGCATCACGCGTTCCGTGATGCACACAACGCCCTGTGCTTCGCCGTCCGGGTAGTCACGGAGCGTAACGCCGCCCGCGCCGCCGGAGGGATAGCCGCGCTCGTCATATACCCACAGCCGCATTCCCTCGGCGGTGCAGGTGTCCCCCAGCACAGAAAACAGTTCCCACTCGCGGTCGGATTCCAGATAGCTGTGCTGGGTGGAGACATTTGTAACCACTCCACCGAAGCCCCGTGCGCGCAGGTCGCGGAGCACGTCAGCCACCTGCTTCCGGTAGTCCTCGGGCAGGATGTCTGCCGGGTGCGGCAGGTCATGGATAATCTTCAGGGGCAGATGTTTGACATCGGGTGTATGCATGACAGTACCTCCTTACAGGTGGACGGTTTCCCCGTCGCGGTTGGTAAAGGTGTGGGTGATGCTGTCCGGGCGGCAGCATACGGCGGTTCCGGTGTACTCACCGGGAATCCATGTATCCAAGCCCCGACCGGGGTGATTGCACATGGCACTGCACAGAAGCGTTTCAAAGGTCGGCTTCTCCGCTCCGGCGAATACATCCGGAGCAAGCTCGTCCACGCAGTGGCAGTGACCGCAGAGCAGCGTTTCAATGCCCATTTCGTTGAGCAGGCTGATCCATTCGGCGTAGATGTCCGGCGTTGTCTGCGTGAAAGCGAACTTGGAATAGTGGAACGGCATGTGGCAGATGGCAATGCGGTGGCGGACGCCGGGCGCCTCGTATTCCTTTTCCTTATTGCGGATCAGCCCGCGCAGGTATTCGCTCTGCTCCCGCCGCCATGCAGGAAAATCACACACGCCCCCGTACTCGACGACCTCGTCCGGCTTGTCCTCCCCGGCGTCCAGCACCACGCCCCATACAGGACCCAGCCGGAAGGAATAGTAGGTTGTCCCGCACCGGGTGGTCGGCGCGTAGTCGCTCAGGTGCTCGGCGTTGTGTCCGCGCGTGTCGTGATTTCCGCGTGCGTATACCACCGGATAGGAGCCCTTCGTGATTTCGGATGCCAGCCGGTGCAGGGTGGTAATCATCTCCGGCGTGTCAGCCGAATCGCCGATGTCACCGTCCAGCACCAGCACCTGCGTGTCCGGCTGTGCCAGCGCCGCACGGGCGGGCGTAACGGCATCGCCGTGCGTATCCGCCAGCACATACAGGTGCACCTCCTCTGCGTTCTCCGGCACGGATCGGAAAGCAAATTCCGCCGTCTGGGTCGGTTCAGGCTTGGGGAAGTAGTTGCAGTGGTCGGCGAGCGGCGCGAGATTGACGCGGTAGCGCCCGGCGGCATTCAGCGCGCCGGCGGGCACGCGCACCTTATGAATCAGCGTGTCGGTGCGCATGACGCCGTTGTTGCTGTCTGTGTAGGTTACGTCTCCGACCGTCACGGATGCCAGCGCGCGGCAGTTGCAGAGCAGAAGAATTTCGTACCCGTCCTCCACAGCGCAGACGGCAGGGTACAGGGCAAGGCAGGGGATGTCAGTCATGGCGGTTTTCCTCCGTTTCGGTTGCTTCGGACTGTCTCGCGGCGTAGGAAGTCAGATCGTATTTTGCAAGCGCGGCAGGCGGTATCTTTCCGTGCACCTTTTCAAAGTACTGGATATTGTTGCGGAGCATGAAGGTGAATTGATTGTTCGGTGTACGCCCTTCCGCCTCGGATATGTACAGCAGCTTGCGCATCAGCTCATCCGACAGGCGCACCGGCAGGGTATAGGTTTGCTTCACGGGAGCATCTCCTTTCCGTGTCCGTCAGCGGGACACCTTGGTAACAACGGTCATGGGGTTGTAGAAGCGCAGAATGCCGAGCGCCTTCTGGGTTGCCTCAAACAAAACGACCGACAGCCCACATTCCTCTTCCAGCAGAGCATAGTAAACGTCCGGTGCACTGTCCGAGGAAACAAAGCGGTACTCCTTCTGAATGCCGCGTGCCTCCAGGCGGGCGTATGCCGCATCGTCCAGCGGTGCTATCTCCTGAAAATTCTTGATGGTGGCATTCAGCGCCGCCTTGCGGGAACGTCCGCCGTAGATATACGAAAACGTGATGTTCCCGGAAGTCATGGAGTACTCATACTCTACCGACAGGTAGCGCCATGTGAAAAAAACCAGCATCCACTCCACAACCGGCAGAACCGCCACCATCCACGGGAGATGGAGTATGATCAGCGCCGCGGCAACGGCAGTGAAAAACAGGACGTAGCCGATGACGGTAAGAATGCGGAAGAGCTTTACTTTTCCCTCTTGCTTCTGGGCAACGACAAACTCGTAGGTGTTGAACTCGTTCATGTGGCGGTTTCCTTCCATAAATTGACTTTCATGCTTTCATCGCAAGGCGGATTGTATTGACGCCCCGCACAGCGTGCGCTTATTATAGCACAGTTGACGGAAAATTGCAACCCGGAACCGGGTATTTTTACAAATTTAGCGCAGGTACAGATCGGACAGATCCGGTGTACCTGCGCTTGCTTACCCCCGTTCCCGGACAGCGTGGACAGCCGAGAAGATGCCGAACAGGACGATGTGAATGACGACGACGGTGGCGCCGATGGGCGTGGAGAACAGAATGGACAGGAGAAGCCCGGTCATGGAACCGGCAACCGACAGCACCGCCGAACAAATTGTCACGGCGCGGAAATTCCGGAACAGCCGCATGGCGGACAGGGCAGGGAAGATAATCAGCGCCGAAATCAGCAGTGCGCCCACCAGCTTCATGGCAAGCACAATGACAACGCCGCTGACGGCGGCAATCAGCGTCCGGTACACCGATACGTGCATGCCGCCCGCGCGGGCGAAGCGTTCGTCAAAGGTTACGGCAAAGATACGGTGGTAGAAGAACACAAAAAAGAGTACAACAAACAGTGCAAGGGACAAACAGATCCATACGTCCGCCGACGAAAGCGTCAGCAGGGAGGTCGAACCGAACAGCGTTTCCTCGCTGAATTTCCCCGTGTTGGCAGAAGGAAACAGGTTCAGGAGCAAGTATCCGACCGACAGCGCCCCCGCCGACAGCATGGCAATTGCCGCATCGCCCTTGATATGTCCCCGGTCGCTGGCAAGCAGCAGCAGGATAGCGGCGCCGACCGTCACCGGCAGAGCCGCCGCCATAGGCGCCCAGCCCAGCACAGCTGCAACCGCCATTGTGCCGAAGGCGACGTGCGACAGACCGTCTCCGATCATGGAGTAACGCTTCAGAACCAGCACGACGCCCAGAAGCCCCGCGCACAGCGAAATCAGCACCCCGGCAATCAGGGCATTGCGCACAAAATCGTAGGAAAAGTAATCCTGTAGCGTGGAAAACACGGACAGAACCTGTATTTCCGGTACCGGAAGACAAATCGGATGTATCATACCTGTCATGTCGATTCACCATCCTTTCCTCCGGATGCGAACAGTCTGCCCTCCGGCGTTTTCAGATATTCCGCCGTCGTGCCGAACCACGCACCTTGACTGCCCAGATGCAGGATGTGGTCGGCATACCGCACCGCCGCGGCAACGTCGTGCGACACCATGACGACGGCGACCCCGCCGGACAGGTGCTGGTGCCCCGGCAGGGGGCGATCGGAAACGGGGCAGTTCATCTCGGCAATGACTCGGTACATATCCTCCATTGCCATGGGGTCAAGTCCCGCAATCGGTTCGTCCAGCAGCAGCAGCTTGCCCGCCGCGCAGAACGCCCGCGCCAGCAGAACGCGCTGCTGCTGCCCGCCGGACAGCTCGCGGTAGCAGCGTTCCGCCAACGGCGTGATGCCCAGCCGTGCCATGGCATCTGCCGCCAGCCGCTTTTCGCGCCGCCCGAAAAAGGGGCGGCAGCCGATCCGCCGCAGGCACCCCGACAGCACGACCTCCCGCACCGAGGCGGGAAAGTCCCGTTGGGCGGGTGCCTGCTGGGGGAGGTACCCGATACCCGCCGTGCGTACCGGCTCGGCTATTTCCAGACTGCCGCCCGCCAACGGGTGCAGCCCCAGTATTGCATTCATGAGTGTGCTTTTGCCCGAACCGTTTTCGCCGACGATGCAGAGATACTCCCCCTCGGACACCGTGAACCGGATGCCCGTCAGGATGGTGTGTCCCTCATAGCCCAGCGCAAGGTCGGTTGCCCGTATCAGCATCCGGGTGGGCAGCGCTCCGACAGTGGTCTGTTTCATGCGATATATTCCTGCTTCCAATATAGATTGATTACCCTTCCACGCCCAGCGCCGCACGCAGAACGGTCAGGTTCTCGCGCAGCATGGCAAGGTAGGAAAGTCCGGTATCGGACGGCACCTGCCCGGACCACAGCCGGCGAACCGGTACACCGGTCGCGCGGCTGACGGCATCCGCCACCGAGGCGGCGCCGAAGTCTACATACAGGACAGCGGGCAGATGCAGATTCCGTACTGTTTCGGTCAGCATGACCTGCGTGGAAAAGCTCGCCTGCGTCTCGCTGGAGCAGCCCGGAAAAGCGGCATAGCAGACCACGCCCAACTCGCGCATCAGGTAAGCGAAGGGGTACCGATCGGCGATGACAAGCACGGGGTCGGCGGCGGCTGCCACGGTCGCCTGATAGTCCGCGGAGAGCGCGTCCAACTCGCGCAGGCAGGCGGCGGCATTGGCTTCCAGCGTGTCGGCGTGCGCGGGGATTGCCTCCGTCAGCACGTCCCGCACGGCGGATACAAACCGCTCCATGTTGCCGAAAGATGTCCAGACGTGCTCGTCGTACTCCACCTGCGTTCCCTCGCCGTGGCCGTGACCGTGGTGATGATCGTGTTCCTCCTCCAGCCCCGGCAGTTCCTCCTCCTCATGCAGTTCACACACGTCCGTCATGGACAGAATCCGCAGGGATTGGTTGCCGGACGCACGTACCGCGCCATCCAGCCACGTTTCTGCGATGCTGCCGATGCATATCAGAATATCTGCGCCGGACAGCTTCCGGATGTCTGCGGCGCTCGGTTCAAAGGCGTGCAGATCCTGTCCCGCCTTGCCAAGCCGTTCCAGCACAACGGATTCGCTGCCGTCCTCATCCAGAAGGTTTCCCAGCACGGAGCGGGCAAATTCCTCTGCCGGAAAGCTCGTCACGACCACTCGCAGAATCCCGTCGGATGCGGGGTCGGACGGCTCGCGCGTGCCGCATCCGCCCAATCCGCACAGGGCGGTCAGCAGTACGGCTCCGGCAAGCCAGAGAACTGCCGCGCGGCGGAATATATCCTTACGGTTCCTGTTCATGCATACCCTCCGTGTCCTGTTCCGGTGCGGCGCAGTCCCGGCACAGCCCGTACAGGATGGAGCGCCCGCTGTCCACGCGGAACCCGTGTTCCTCCCGGATGTGCGCGAGCAGTTCCTGACTCATGCCGCACCGCAGATGTACCAGCCTTCCGCAGGACAGGCATTTGAGATGAAAGTGATGGCGGCAGTCTGTCTCCCCAATATATTGGTAGACAAAGCATTTCTGCCCTTCAGCGCGGTATTTCCGGACGGTGCCGTCCGCGCACAGTGCGGCAAGCTGACGGTAAAGCGAGCTTTGCCCCGTCGGAATCCCGGCGTCCGGCTCATCGCCGTGCAGGCTGGTTCCGATTTCCGCGACGGTGAACTGCTGATCCGGATGGGTCTGCAAAAAGAACAGCAGGCGCTGCCTGCCCTCGGTTCTGTACGGTTTCACGGCATTCCCTCCCTTTCCGTTTCCGATCGGCGTACAGTATAGCACATTCCAGGCAGATTGTCAATAGATTCGGGAATGATTCTCAAATCTGAATTGCCGTACCGGTGCAGGAAGCGGGCGCGTTTTACTTTCTTTTTGCAAGGGGCTTTTCCCCCCCTTGCGGCGAACAAAAAGGTTTCCGCTTTCTCCCGGAGAAGGGGAACGGGTGCTGAGAATAGAAAAATATTCCGGGTCAGGGCGCGCCGGCAGCGCAGGGAACACGATCCGCTTGCAAAAGGAAATTAAGCTCACCGTGAAATATGCGTATGCACCTTGACAAACCGTGTAATATGTGGTAGAATGTATATGCGAGTCCGGCAACACGGGCGAAAACTGTAAGATGTTACGAATTTCACAGCAAAGGCAACAGCAGTTCTCCCTGCCCGGCACCGCAATACTAAGGAGACGCTGAATAAATCAGCGATTCCCTGAACAATGAAGGAGAACGAAATCATGGAAATCAAGAAAAGGCACACATCGGGAGGCGCAGCCTCATTCAAATCGGTACTTCCCTTGCTTTCTTCCCTGTTGGTTGCGGTGGCAACCGTGCTGGCACTGTTTTCGGGTGCTTTCCTCCCGGTCGGCGCGGCAGACAGTGATCCGATCGATGTTTCCGGAACCGCTTCGGATGAGCTTCCCCCCCTGTTCAGTCCGGATGAAGATATGTATGAACTGGAGGATCTGTATACCGAGGACGGCAACGGCTGTTTGCACGGGCTCAACGGCGCGTTTAATTACTACTACCTGAAGGGCGATTACGAAACCTCCTACATGAGCTTCCCATTTCAGGCGGAGCAGGAGGGCACCTACGAAATATGCATTGCCCTGATGACGATTCGTTCCTCCATTCCGCGCTCGGCGGAAATCAGCATCAACGGGGAGAGCCGCTACTATATCGAGCGGGACTACCGCGATGTCCCGGACGGTGTTTCCAACTCGGAGTATGTGTCCGGAATCACCGCGTACCTGCGCAAGGGAACCAATGTGCTGACAGTGTATCTGGGAAGTACGTTTGACAACGTGAGCATGAAGTCCCTGTACTTCGACAAGTTTTTCTTTTACCGCACCGGCGATCTGCCTGCCGGATACGTTTTCCCGGATTCCAAAGATGAGGAGCAGGTTGACACGACGGGTGCCACACCGGACAGAATCCTGTTCAACCGGAACTTCCGCAGTCTTGTTTCGTCCACGGTTTACTGCAGTGCAGGATATGTGACGGATGAGGAGAAGGGAGAGGTCCTGGAGCTGACCGTTTCGGAAAACCTGGAGCCGTTCCGCGTTGCCTTCTCGTACAGCAAGTACATGAGGATGCTGGGACTGGATCCGGAAACCGAGACCTGCGATACGTATCTGTTCGCCGTTCTTGCGGTCAAGGCGGACACGAATCTGATTGACGGCAACATCAATTTCTACTATTTCACCGCCGGAAGCGATGTTCTGGACCTCGGCAAGGGGGTGGAAGGCAGTTTTGAAAACGACGGGAACTGGCAGTATGTTCTGCTCAATATGGAAATGGAATCCGACTGGTATGCTGACCTGAAGGGCGGGAGCATCTTCTTCGGCAGCGGCGGCTCGGAGCCGGGAACCAAAATCCGGATTGCCGAACTGTCGCTTTTCAAGACCTATGAGGAAGCGGCAAAGTACGCCGGATTAGTTCCGGAAGGAACGACGGATAAGGAAACTGCAACCGTGACTGAGCAGATGTCGTCGGACGATACAGAGGCCCCGACAGACAAGCCGGTATCGGATACCGCGTCCGCCGGGGATACCGCAGCTTCGACAGCGGCGCAAACCGGGTCGGCAGGCGGTTGCCGCAGCGCCGTCAGCGGCGGCGTTCTGCTGTGCCTGCTTCCCGCGGCATGGATTCCGCAGCGCCGCAGACGGGCGGGCAAACGCTGACTGCTCCGGGGTTCCCCCAAGATTTAAGGCTTCACCGCGCAATTCCGATGGTGCAATTGCGCGGTGAAGCCTTTAACGAGGCAGTGCGGTGCGGAGAAAGAGGTGCCGGAAATGCGCTGCCGAATAAATCGGCGAATCCTTTACAAAATAGCCTTGCAAATTTCCTCTTTCTGTGGTATACTTATGTCACTATGAATTTCGTGACGCAGCCGTCAAGGAGAGATAACAGTCAATGGCAATTCTGACACCCGGAGATTTCGGAAAAACCGCAAACGCACAGCCCGTCGGGCAGGTGCTGGCACAGGTGGGCGGGAAGCCCATCACCGAGGAGGACGTGACCCGCTTCATTCAGGCAATGGGACGCAACGGGCAGGCATACGACAACCCGAAGGGACGTGCCGCCGTGCTGGAGCAGATGATAGCCCAGCGCCTGTTCCTGCTGGATGCCCAGCGCAACCTCTATGAGCGCGAACCTGCCTTCAAGGCACAGCTTGCCGCCGTCAAGGATCAGCTGCTGATGGAGTACGCCATCACCAAGTGCATCCAGTCCGTCCGCGTGACCGAAGAGGAGGTACGCGCATACTACGACGCCCACAAGGACGACCTGCAGGCGGAGGAGAGCGTCAACGCCAGCCATATTCTGGTGGATTCCGAGGAAAAGGCAAACAGCATTCTGGCAGACATCCGGGCGGGTAAAATCAGCTTTGAGGACGCCGCACGGCAGTATTCCACCTGCCCCTCCGGTAAGCAGGGCGGTTCTCTGGGCGACTTTGCCCGCGGGCAGATGGTGCCGGAATTCGATCAGGCTGTGTTTGCCATGCAGGAGGGCGAGCTGACCGGTCCCGTCAGGACCCAGTTCGGCTACCATCTCATCCGGCTGAATAAGAAGAACGAGGCAACGCCCATTTCCTATTCCGACATCCGGGAGGAGCTGTACCAGCAGGTCACGCAGGAGAAACAGCAGGAAGCATATCAGAAGAAGATTAACCAGCTGAAAATTCTCTACCCCGTGGACAAGCTGTAAGGCTTTACCGCGCAATTCAGGAGATAAGCCGCCGGCGCACCCAGCCGTCCGCCGGGTGCGTCGGCTTTTCTGATGCATCACTACCCGGAAAGGAGAGCCGCCGTGACGGACAAAAGCATACAGGACGCCGTGGCAGAGCAGATCGGCACGGCGGTGTTCCCGATTCCGCTGAAAGCTTGCCGCATAACCCGCCCCTACCTGCTGGAACGCGCCGGAATCCCGGCGGATGCAACGGTGCTATTTTTTTCCGTGCCCTACCTGATTGCCGCTGATGCCCGTGCGCCGGAGCGGAATCTCTCGCTCTACGCCGTCCCGCGCGACTACCATCTCTACATCCGGCAGTTGTCCGAGCGGGTGATTCCCGCCCTGCGCGGACAGTTCGGACGTGTGCCGTTCGCACTGTTTTCCGACCATTCCCCGCTTGCCGAGGGCGAGGCGGCGGCGCGGGCAGGCATGGGCGTGCTGGGGCAGAATCATATGCTCATCACGCCGGAGTACGGAAGTTTTGTATTCGTCGCGGAGGTGATTGCCGGTGCGGATTTCACAACCGTTACGGGACGCACCCCGGGCGTTTTCCCGAACGAACCGCCCGCCTGTCCGGGATGCGGCACCTGCCGCCGCGCCTGCCCTGCCACCGATGCGGACGGGAACCCGGCACGCGAATGCCTGTCTGCCCTGACGCAGAAGAAGGGTGCCTTGACGCCGGATGAGCAGGAATACCTGCGGCGGCATCCGCTGATCTGGGGGTGTGACGACTGCCAGCTGGTCTGCCCGCTCAACCGTGCGGCGCTGTCCGGAGCGCACGACACCCCGATTGCCTTTTTCCGGGAGGGGCGCGTACTGCGTCTGACCGCCCAGACGCTTGCCGGTATGCAGGAGGCTGACTTCCGGGCGCGTGCCTTTGCGTGGCGGGGACGCGCACCGCTGGAGAGAAATCTTGCTCTGCACGAAGCGGCAGGGCAACAGAACTGTACGGAAACGGAGGATGCCCCATGCTGAACCTGCTGTTCGGAGGTCCCGGAAGCGGCAAAACGCGCTCGGTTATCGGGCGCATCCGTGCCGACCTGTCCACCGGGGACAGACCGGTATACCTGCTTGTGCCGGAGCAGATGCTGTACTCTGCGGAGAGCGGCGTTCTGCCCGACCTGCCGCCGGAGGCGGGCAAGCGCCTGTCGGTGCTCAGCTTTACGCGCCTGTGCGATACGGTCGCAGACCGTTTCGGCGGGCGCGCCTTTGGCACGCTGACCCGCGCCTCACGCGCCCTGCTGATGTGGCGTACCCTGCGGGAACTGCACGGACTGCTGGAGTCGGGAACGGATTCGCTGCCGGACGGCGATCCGTCGCTATGCCGCCTGATGCTGGATGCGACCGACGAACTGTCGCGTGCCGCCGTTTTCCCGGCGACGCTGGAGCGCGCCGCGCGGCGGCTTCCGCCGGATGCGCCGCTGGCGCACAAACTGCGCGACCTGTCGCTGGTCAGTGCCGCCTACGGGGGGCTTTTGCGTGAGCTGTGCGGCAACGACCCCGCCGACCGCCTGCTGCGTACTGCCGGGGTGCTGAAGCGGGAGGACTTTTTCCGGGGCGCAACGGTGTACCTTGATTCCTTCACCAGCTTTACGGCGCCGGAGTACGCCGTCCTGCGGGTCATGCTGGCGCAGGCATCGGCAGTCACGGTCACGCTGTGCATGAAGGGACGCGACGGGGACGGTGCCCAGTTTGACAGCCTGCGGGACACGGTGCGCCGTCTGGAGCACCTGTGTGCCGACACCGGCGTCCGGGTCCAGGACGAGGTTCTGCCGGATGCCGTCCCGGATACCGCGCCGGAACTGCACATTTTGGGGGATGAACTGTGGCGCTTCGGCATCCGCCCGGAAGAGCGCCGGCTTCCCGACGAAGCCTGTCGGGGGGCGGTGCGCCTGATTACAGCCCGCACGGTGTACGGTGAAGCGCGTGCTGCCGCACTGCACATCGGCGAGTTGCGGAATGAGGGGATAGCATACGGGCAGATAGCCGTAGTCGTGCGGGATACGACCGCATGGCGCGGCGTGCTGGATGCGGCGCTGGAGGCGGAGCATATTCCGTTTTTCCTGTCGGAACGCACCGGACTTGCCGACCGTCCCGCCGCGCGGCTGCTGCTTCTGGCACTTCGCTGTATCCACAGGGGCTACCAGACGGCAGATGTTGTGTCGCTGTGCAAGACGGGACTGTGCGGCATCCGGCTGACCGACCTTGATGCCTTCGCGGAGTATACCGACACGTGGCACATCCGGGGAAAGAGGATGTCCGACCTGTCCGCCGGGGACTGGAGCATGAACCCGGACGGCTACACCACCGAGATGACGGCACGCGGGAGGGAAATCCTTGCCGCCGCCAACCGCGTCCGGCAGACAATCATGCCGCCGCTGTGTGCATTGGAGGCACATCTGGCACTTGCCGACACGCCGGCAGAGCAGAGCAGGGCACTGTTTGAATACCTGTGCGGGCTGAATGTCAAGGACAGTTTGGCGGCGTCCGCCGAGACGCTGCTCCTGCTGGGCAGGACGCGCGAGGCGGGCGAGACGGTGCGGCTGTGGAACCTGCTGACCGGCGCATTGGCGGATATATCCACGCTGCTGCCGGACGACGGCGGTTCCCTGTCCGCGGACGAGCTGTACGCGGCGCTGGAGCTGTATTTTGAAGAAACGGACATGGGGGCGGTGCCGGCGCGGCATGACTGCGTGACGGTCGGCTCCGCCGCCACCCTGCGGCTGGAAAATATGGCGGCGGTGCTGGTGCTGGGGCTGTGCGAGGGCGATTTCCCGCAGCCTGTCACCGATACGGGACTGCTGACCGAGCAGGACAAGCAGACTCTGGAAACTTTCGGCATTGAGCTTGACAGCCGCGCCCCGCGCCTGACGGCAGAGGAACTGCTGTATATCTGGCGTGCCGTGACCAAGCCGACGCGGTACCTGCTTCTGTTCACCCACACCGCCACAGCGGAGGGCAGTGTCCGGGCGCCTTCGATTGCCTTCAGCCGGGTGCGCTACCTGCTCCCGTATCTGGAACCGATTGCCTTCCCGGAAACACTGCCCGAGGACGGCACGCTTGCCTACCGTCCGCCTGTTGCCGATACTCTGCCGCGTGCCGCAGTGCGGCAGGCGCTGGGGGAGCGGCTGTGGCTGTCGCATACGGCATTGCAGAACTATGCCCGGTGCCCGTACAGCTTTTTCGGCTCCCGCGTACTTCGCCTGCGGGCGCCGGTCGAGGCACGGATGGATGCGGTCAACGCGGGCGTTTTCCTGCACCGTGTGCTGGAGGTGTTCCTGCGCACGGCGCTGGACAGCGACAGGCGCATCCGTCACCTGACCGAGGAGGAAACGGTTGCCGCCGCCGACCGTATCATGCAGGACTACATGACCGGGCTGTGCGGCGATATTGCCGGGGACGGACGGCTCTTGCACCTGTTTGCCCGCCTGCGCACCGTCGCGCTGATGCTGGTGCGGACGGTGCAGGCGGAATTGGAGCAGGGCTCGTTTTCGGTCGCAGGGCTGGAGTGGGATACACGCGGACGGCGGGCTGGCGACCCGTCGCCGCTGGAGATTCCGTTGGAACCGGTTCCGGAACCTCTGCCGGGCGGATATGATTCTCCCCTGCCCGGGGCGGGCGGAGAACAGCCGGACGGCGACCCGGATTCCCCGCTCCCGCCCGCATCCCCCTGCATTCTGATGGGCGGGAAAATCGACCGGGTGGACATATTCCGGGACGGCGGCACCGTGTACGTCCGCGTTATCGATTACAAATCCTCACGCCATGTCTTTTCCGAGAAGCGGGCATGGCAGGATATGAATATCCAACTGCTGCTGTACCTGTTCACCCTGTGCGCACCGCGCAACCGGCACCTGTTCGCCGACGCGGACGGCAAACTGCCGGATGCGGTTCTGCCTGCCGAGGCACTGTACCTCAGTCCCGTCGAGGGAGACGACGGCAGCTTCACGCCGTGCCGTTCCGGACTGATTCTGGACAGTGACGCGGTACTGCACGCCGCCAGTGCCGATCTCTCGCCCGACTATCTGCCGGGTCTGAAGGTGGGGAAGGACGGTACACTGACCGGTGCCGCGCTCTGCACTCCGGCACATCTGGCGGAACTGGACGCAAACGTCCGATCGCTCATCCGGGCGGTCGGCGAGGCGCTGTACAGCGGCAGAGCCGCCCGCACGCCTGGCGAGGATGCCTGCCGCTTCTGCGCCCTGCGCTCCGGCTGTCCTGTGGCGGAACACGCCGGGCAAAACTGAGAAAGGAGATTTCTGCTATGTCAAGACAGTGGACGTCGGCGCAGCTTGCCGCTATGAATACGCGCGGCAGGACGCTCCTTGTCTCTGCTGCCGCCGGATCGGGCAAAACCGCGACCCTGACCGAGCGCATTATCCGCCGCCTGACCGACCCGGAAAACCCCGGCGACATTGCGCGGATGCTGATTGTGACCTTTACGCGCGCCGCCGCCGCCGAGCTACGGGAGCGGATTTCCGGTGCTCTGAACGATGCCATCGCCGCACATCCGGACAGCCGCCGCCTGCAGGATCAGCTGCTGCGCCTCGGCGCGGCGCATATCTGCACCATCGATGCCTTCTGCATGGAGCCGCTGCGGATGCACTTTGCCGAGGCGGGACTGCCCGCGTCCTTCCGCATTGCGGATGAGGCGGAGCTTGCCCCGCTGTGCGGGCGTGTGATGGATGACCTGATTGATGCCTTTTACAAAAAGTATGCACCGGAAAGCCAGCCCGGGGACACCGTTTTCTCCATGTTGGAGAGCAACGATTTCGCCGACCTGTGCGATGCGCTGACCCCGGCACGGCGGGATGACGGACTGCCGGACGCACTGCGCGGGCTGTACGAAAAACTGCTGACCTATCCGGAGGGGCTGGAACAGCTGCGGAACGAGGCGGAGGAACTGCGTGCGGGAAGTCAGACGGACTTCCTTTCGACGCGCACCGGAGCCGCCCTGCGGGAGCACCTGACGGAATTCTGTACTTCCGCCCGCGCCTTTTACCGCGAGGCGCTGAACAGTTTTGCGGCGGACGAGAAAGCCTGCAAGGCGTGGGGTCCCGCTTATGCATACGAGGCGGAGTTTATCGACCGGCTGTCTGCGGCGGACGGCTATGCCGCCGTGCAGGTATGCCTGCGCGGCTTCGAGCCGGTGCGGCTGGGAACACTCCGGGGACAGACTCCGGAGCAGGAGCTGTGCAAGGCACGGCGGGCGGGATACGTGGAAGAAATCAGAAAGAGCCTGCGCGACAAGTGGTTTTCTGCCGACCCGGAGGAGGTCGCCGCCGATATGCGGCGCACCGCGCGGATGTGCGAGGTGCTGTACGATTTCCTGACGGCATACGACCGGGAGATTACGGCGGAGAAGCGCCGCCGCGGTATCTGCGACTTTACCGACAACCGCCGCAATCTGTTGCGGCTTCTGCGCAACCCGGACGGCTCACCCAGTCCCGTTGCATTGGAATACCGCGAGAGCTTTGACGAGGTGTACATCGACGAGTATCAGGATGTGGATGCGGTGCAGGATGCTATTTTTCGTCTCATCGGCGGAAACCGACGCTTCATGGTCGGGGACATCAAGCAAAGCATCTATGCCTTTCGGGGGGCGGATCCGTCCGTATTCGCGGGCTATCGCCGCACACTGCCACCGCTAAATCTCAACACAGGCGCGGACGGACAGCCGGAGGATGACGGCGGGCGCAGTATTTTCATGTCCGATAACTTCCGATGTGACGAGCCGGTCATCCGCGTGACCAACGGCATCTGCGGGCACCTGTTCCGGGCGTGTCC
Source organism: bacterium (assembly GCA_963643175.1). Lineage (GTDB taxonomy): Bacteria > Bacillota > Clostridia > Oscillospirales > CAG-272 > CAMEON01. Next base: position 205,689 of record CAVIJF010000001.1, on the reverse strand, counting down.
CGAAAGCATCGGCTACCGGACGGAGGACGATCTGGGCTTTGCCAAGCGCATTCCGGAGGGGTATGTTTCCCCGCGTGTGCAGATTGACCTGCTGTACAGCGAGAAAGAGGACGCCGCGGAGGAGGAGCAGGCAGAGCGCGACACGGCAGCCCGGAATCCGGAATTTACGCATATCGCCAACCGTATCGTGGAGCTGCTGCGCGGTGGGGCGCGTCTGGCGGACGGCAATCCGGTAAGCCCTGGGGATATTGCGGTTCTGATGCGCTCCAAAACGCATTTCCGCGAACTGACAGCGGCACTTGCCGCCGCCGGGATTCCGGTTGGGTGCGGCGAACTGGAGGCTGCGGACGCCGGGCAGGATCTGCTGCACGGGGCGGAAATGTGCTACCTTGTCAATCTACTGCGCGTACTGGACAACCCCGACCGGGATGTTCCGCTGGCGGAGGTTCTGCGCGCGCCGTACCCGGGCTTTTCTTTGGATGAACTGATGGCAGTCCGGACGGCGGGGGACGGCTCCCTTTACAACGGGCTGTGTGCGCTGGCATCCACCGCCGGAGACGCCGGGTCGGAAACGGATCTTGCCCGCCGTGCGGCTGATTTCGTTCGCTGGCTGGAGGGCTACCGCGCCCTGTGCTTCACGCTCCCGGCGGAAGGCATCCTGCGCCTCCTGCGGCAGGACGGGCACGTTGCCGCACGGACGGGACAGGCATTCCTGTTCCTGTACGACACGGCACGCACCGTGCGCACCGGCGGCTTCACCGGAGTGTATGATTTCATCCGCTACTTCGAACGGAAGCTGGAGACAACGGTGTCCGCACCGGTGGGCAGTGACGGGAAAAGCGGCGGGTATGTGTCGGTGATGTCTGTCCACAAGTCCAAGGGACTGGAGTTTCCGGTGGTGTTTGTCGCGCAGTGCGGCGCACGGATGGCAGGCGGGCGCCGGATGCCGGATATGGCCTTTGACCCGACCTGCGGATTGGGCATGAAGCTGTTTTCCCGGGCGGGGCACCGGAAGTACACGACGCTTCCGTTCCGCGCGGTGTCGCTGGCGGTTGCGCGGCACGAGTGCGAGGACGATATGCGGGTGCTGTACGTTGCCCTGACACGTGCCCGCGAGAGGCTGTACATAGTCGGAACCGGCAGGCAGACCCTGCCGCCGCCCTTCCCGTCAGGGGATCGCTATGCGGCGATGTCCTGCGGGCGGTATATGGACTGGGTGACTGCCGCGTGGCAGGCGCATCCGGAACTTTCCGCCTACGGCGACCTGAACCTCCTGCCTGCCGCTTCGGTTCAGCCCTGCGAACCGCTGTCCGACTCCGGCACCGAGGCGGACACGGGGGACAGCCGCGCAGAGGCAACCTGTGCCTACTATCGCCGCCTTGCCGCCAGCCTGCCCGTTCCCACCCCCACCGAGGCGCTGCTCCGCAGTCTGCCGACCAAGGTGCCCGCTTCGCGGATGGTGCCGGATATGGTGGATCGGTGCGTTTACCTGTCCTCCGACCTGCCGGTGGGCGACGAGGACAAACTGCCGGACTCCGAGCGGGGGTTCGGCGGCTGTGATCCCCGGACAGCCGATGCGGTGCGCGAGTCCATCCGCCTGCTCCGGGCGGCGGGGGCGGACGAATTTGAGCTGCTGCTTGCCGAGAGCCGCAAGCCGACCGCCGCCGAGCGCGGGTCGGCGATGCACCTGTTCCTGCAGTTCTGCGACTATGACCGCGTGTGTGCCGATGGGGTGGATGCCGAGCTGACGCGCCTGTCGGAAGCCGGGTATCTGAATGCCCGCACCGTAGCCATTCTGGATCGCGATGCCATCCGCCGCTTTTTTGAAAGCAGGTTCTTTGCGGAGGTGCGCCGCGCGTCGGCTGTTCGGCGGGAGTTCCGCTTCGCGCGGTTTGTGCCGCTGGCGTCGCTGACACGTGACGGAACCCTGCGGGAAGCGCTGGGCGACCGCACACTGTATGTACAGGGGTCGATTGACCTTCTGTGCGAGTATCCGGACGGATGCATCACGGTCGCCGATTACAAGACCGACCGCATCAGTCGCGCCGAGCGGGATAACCCGTCCCTGCTTGCCGCACGCCTGACCGACGTGTACGGATCACAGCTGGAGCAGTACGCCGCCGCCGTCCGCGAAATATACGGACGGGCACCGGACAGGTTGCTCATTTATTCGGTTCCGCTGGGCGAGGCGTTGGAGATACGTCTGCCGCCTGTATAAAGTGCCCGCCATATGTCCATGCTTACCCGGAAGAAGTATCGGGGAGGCGGATATATGGCGGGTATTGTGATTATCGGAGGCGGCGTGCGGCACGCGCCGCAGAGCGCTTTCTGCGGGGGATAAGGCGGGTACCCGCCCGTCTTTCCGGCGCGGCGATGGCATAGAACAGACCATGAAAAAGCCGCCCTCGCTCCGGAAAGGAGCGGGGGCGGCTCATATACGGACAGTCGCCTTGCCGTTTACCAGTCCAGCTGGACTTCGGCGTGCGCGTCGGAGGAATCGTAAATAGCCTGCATCATGCGGGCAGTGATGATGACCTGATCGATGTGGGAGGGCAGTTTTTCACCGGTGCGGACGCAGCGGACGAAGGAATCGATTTCGTTCTGGAACATATTGACGCTTTCGTACTCCGGCGTTTCCTGCCACAGCTTGCCGTCCTTGGTTCCGTAAATCGTGAAATTCCCGCCGTACTGAAGCCGGATACCAGCCTTGTCACCCAAAAAATCAATGTACGCCTCGTGGGGACCGATGTTCTGTGCCCACGCGCCGTTGAGCGAAATGGTGGGTCCCCAGACATCGGGGGCAGTCTGCGTCCGGACAAGTCCGGTCACGCTGTCGTCCACGTCATAGGTGCCGTTGAGATTCTTGGTGTTTTCCGACCACATTCCCTCGTAGACGTAGTTCTTCATATCCACGCCCAGCTTGCAGTACGCCTGCCCCGATACGGTGACAGGCTTGGGGTCGCCGGTGCAGAACATAACGATGTCCAGATAGTGCACGCCCCAGTCAATCAGCGCACCGCCGCCGGCAATCTCCTTGGTAGTGAAGGCGCCGCCCAGACCGGGGATGGAACGCTGTGCCCGGAAGGAAACATAGACGTGATACACCTCGCCCAGAGCACCCGCGGCAATCAGGTCGTGAATCCGGTTGACCGCCGTGTTGAAGCGGTTGACCACGCCGATATTGAGTACCTTACCGGTTTCATGCTGAACCGCCTGCATCTGCTTCGCCTCGGCGTAGGTGCGTGCGGCAGGCTTTTCGCACAGGACGTGCTTGCCGGCGCGCAGGGCGTCCATGGCAATGACGGGATGCATCCGGTTGGGGGTGCAGACCGATACCGCCTCGACCTCCGGGTCGTTGATGACGTCGTGATAATCCGTCACGGCGATGCCGCAGCCATACTTGCTGACGGCTTCCTCGGCTCTTTCCGGGATAATGTCGCAGAAATACTTGATGACCACATCCGGGTTGTTCATGTAACTGGGGATGTGCGCGGCGTTGGCAATGCAGCCGCAGCCGATAACGCCGACTGTAACTTTCTTTTCCATGATGATGTTTCTCCTTTACTGCGGGAGCCCCTCCCCGCGGACGACGTTCCTGCGGCACGCGGGGAGGCTCCCTTCTGTTCCTTTTCTTTACTTCTGTTCAAAGGTATAAGCACCGGGTGCCAGTTCAATCTCCACGCCCTTACCGCAGGGGCAGACCTTGAATTCATCCGGCTTATGTGCCACGCCGTTGATGACCAGCGTGTCCGCACTGCCGATCAGCGGCAGATGCAGGGTCGAGGTCACGGGCACGCGGCAGGTGTAGGTAAAGCCGTCCGTCATATCCCATGCAGACTCGATAAGTCCCACGGGCGACGCGAAGGACGTCCTGACCCACGCAATTCTCTCCTGCCCGGCGGGGATTTCCTCCGCGCTCCGGGTATCGGGCTTGGGCTGGAGAATGGGGTGTGCGAAGCCGGGCGCCTGCTCGGTCGTTTCGATACCTGCAAGGTGGCGGTACATCCACTCCTGCACCGCGCCGTAAGCGTAGTGATTGAAGGAGTTCATGCCGACGTCGCCGAAGCCGGTCGCCTTGGTATAGGAATTCCAACGCTCCCAGATGGTGGTGGCACCCTGATGCACGCTGTACAGCCAGGAGGGATTCTCGGTCTGGAGCAGCAGCGAGCAGGCAAGGTTGTTCTCGCCGAACTCGGCAAGAACCTCGTTCAGGATGCAGGAGCCGACAAAGCCGGTGGACAGTCTGTACCCGTTGTCGATAATCTTCTGCTTGAGCGCTGCCACGGCGGCGGGACGTCTTTCGGGCAGGAGCAGATCGTTGCGCAATGCCAGCAGGTAGCCTGTCTGCGTGCGCACCTCCGGATTCAGATCGCCCTCAGCGTTGCAGTAGATTTTGCGGAAATGCTCGCGCACCTGCTCATACAGGCTGTCATAGTGTGCGGCACGGTCTGCCCGGTCAATGGCGCGGGACATAGCCGCCATGTAGCGGGCGTCCAGCGCATAGTAGGCGACCGAAATATAGCGCGCGTCGGTCGGCTCGTAAGCCAGCCAGTCGCCGTAGGTTGGATTGGGACCGCCCAGACTGGTGGTAGCCAGCCAGTCCATATAGCGTTCCATAGAGGCGTAATGCTCCCGGATGATGTCGGTGTCGGCATACATTTTCCACACTGTGTACGGTACGATGATGCCCGCATCACTCCATGCGGCACCGCCGAATCCGACTACGCGGACTTTCGGAATGACGTCGGGGTACATTCCGTTTTCAGCCTGCGAATCGCGTGCGTCCTGCAGCCACTTATGGAAGAAGCCGTCCACGTTGGCGTTGTAGGCGGCGGTGCCGCAGAATGCCTGCGTGTCGCCCGTCCAGCCCAGACGCTCGTCGCGCTGCGGGCAGTCGGTCGGGACAGAAAGGTAGTTGCCGCGCTGTCCCCACAGGACGTTGGCAATCAGGCGGTTGACGTCGGCGTTCGACGTTTCCATGTGTCCGGTTTCAATATTGGCGGAACCGACCACCTGCGCGGTCAGATTCTCAAACGTAACATCCGCCGTTGCGCGGATCTCGCAGTAGCGGAAGCCGAAGAAGGTGAAGGTCGGGCGGTAGGCGTTGTCGTGCCCGTTCAGGATGTAGCACAGCTTTGCCTTGGCGGAGCGGTAGTTGATGGAGTAAATGGAGCCTTCCGGGTTATCGTTACCGCGGGACTTGAGTCCGGAGTCGTTGAGCATCTCGCCGAAGCGGAACTGCACCGAAGTGCCTGCTGCGCCGTGCACCGTGAAGGTCGGCCAGCCGACCATGTTCTGTCCGAAGTCCAGAACAGCCGTCTCGCCCGCCGCCAGCGCAAAGCTGTTTTCGGTCTGCGTGCGCACGACATGGATTTTTCCGTAGTCGCTGCCGTTGTCCTCTGTTCCCCGGTAGATGGTGACCGTCTCCGGCTTGCGGGTCAGATTGGGACGAACCGCAATGGTCGGACCGACCTGCGGTGTCACGAACAGGTCATGCTCCTCCTCGGTGGGCGTGCCCCAGTGCAGGGCATCCGCCTTCTCCGAGGCGGCTACCAGCGAGGGCTGGTTGGCGTCGTACATTTCGCCGTCCCACAGGTCGGCTGCGCGGATGGCACTGCCCCAGGAAGCCTCCCATGTTTTGTCGGTGTACAGGGCTCGATCGCCGTCCGCGTCGGACAGACGGATTGCGGCAAGCAGGGCAATGTGCGTCTCACCGTAGGTTCCTAAGCCGATACGACCGTTGTACCAGCCGGGGGCAACGGCGGCAAGCAGGGTGTTCTCCCCCTCGGTCAGGTAGGGGGCAAGATCGTAGGAGTAGTACAGGCACCGGACTGCGTAGTCTGTCCAGCCGGGCTTCAGCTCATCATAGGGGGCGGCGTCCTCACGTCCTGCAGCGTGCCCGACGCGCTTGCCGTTGACATACAAATCAAAGATGCCCAGCGCCGTGGCATCCACGTGCGCGGATTTCAGCTCCCGGACAGTAAAAGATTTGCGGAACAGCGCGATGCCGTTCTTATCCACGATAGTAGCGAACTGAGCGGCAGCGGTGATGGGGGTTTCCCATGGGTTGGCGGTTTCGGAAGCGACAGCACCCGCAGGGTCAGCGTAGGTAATCCATGCGGCGCGTCCTTCGGTCATATAATCCTTACTCATGCTTTGTCCTTCCTTTCATGCGGGCATTGCCCGTATTCGTGGACAGTATACCATACTGCGGCGCATTTGGCAATAGATTTTCGTGAAATTTTCCATCGGATTTTTGCGTGCGGACGCGCCGGCAGGTCTGCGTGCGGCAGCTTACGTGACGGCGTTCTGCGTGCGCCACGCTCCGATGCGGTCGGACAGCGCGGCGAAGGCGGCGGTGTCCAGCCGTTCGCCACGGATATCCGCCCGATGTCCGCCGTCCACAATCATACCGGTCAGTACGTCCTTGGGAATGTCCGGAAATCCGGCGGACAGCGCGTTGGCAAGCGTCTTGCGCCGCTGTTCAAACGCCAGCCGGACGGTGTCGAAGAATAGCTTCTCGTCGACAGGGCGGACGGGCTTCTGCTCCCACAGCCGGATGCGGACCACGGCGGAATCCACCTTGGGGGCAGGCATGAAATTGCCTGCCGGAACGCGGAACAGTTTTTCCGCCGCGCCGTAGTAGTTCAGCACGGCGGTGATGGCGCCGTAGTCCTTACTGCCCGCTCGGGCACACAGGCGATCCGCCACCTCTGCCTGCACCATAATCGTGATGCAGGAGAAGGGCAGTCCCGATTCCAGAAGCCGCATGAGGATGGGCGTGGTGATGTAGTAGGGAAGATTAGCACAGACCGAAACGGGACCGGCGGCAAATGCGCCGTCCAGCAGTTCGTGCAGGTCGGCTTTCATGAAGTCCTGATTGACTATCTCGATCGTACCGGGCGGGCAGTCCTGCAGGGTGAAGCGCAGCAGGGGAATCAGCCGCCTGTCGATTTCAACCGACAGAACCCGGCGGTAGCGTATTCCCAACTCCTGCGTCAGCACGCCGATACCGGGACCTATTTCCAGAATTGTGGCGTCGCGGGTATCCGAGCAGGCATCGGCGATATCCTCCACCACGGCGGAATTGGTCAGGAAGTTCTGCCCCAGCTCCTTGCGGAAGGTCATGCCGTACATGGACATTATGTCCCGGATAATGCGTGGGTCGCAGAGATTCATACCGTCCCCTCCTTCCGCTCCTGCTTCAGTTCCTCCAGTTCACGCAGCCACAGCGCCGCCGAAGCGTCCGACGGCATCCGCCAGTCACCGCGCGGCGAGAGCGCCGCCGATCCGATTTTGGGACCGTCCGGCAGGCAGGAGCGCTTGAACTGCTGGGCAAAGAACCGGCGCAGAAACACCTCCAGCCACCGCAGCAGCGTGTCATCGCCGTAGGTGCTCCCCAGAGCATACCGCGCCATGCGGTACAGCTTGCCGGGACGCGCACCCAGCCGGAGCAGGTAGTACAGGTAGAAGTCGTGCAGCTCGTAGGGACCCACCAGATCCTCCGTGACTTGTGCAATGTTCCCGTCCTCGGAGGCGGGCAGAAGCTCCGGGCTGACCGGCGTATTCAGAATATCCTCCAGCGCTCCGGCAAGCGCGGCATGACCGGCACTGCGCGCCCTGTCGGCGGCATAGCCGACCAGATGCCGCACCAGCGTTTTGGGCACCGATGCGTTGACGGCGTACATGGACATATGGTCGCCGTTGTAGGTCGCCCAGCCCAGCGCCAGTTCGGAGAGGTCTCCGGTTCCGACTACCAGCCCGCCCTCGGCGTTGGCAATATCCATCAGCACCTGCGTGCGCTCGCGTGCCTGCGCGTTCTCGTAGACCACGTTGCGGTTCTCCGGGTCGTGCCCGATGTCGGCAAAGTGCCGGTTCACGGCGTCAAAGATATTGACTGTCCGGAAGTCCACGCCAAGCTCCCGGCAGAGCGTTTCGGCGTTGGATTTGGTGCGCCGGGTGGTTCCGAAGCAGGGCATGGTCACAGCGATAACGTCACGGCGGGGACGTCCGAGCCGGTCGGCGGCGCGGACCATGCAGAGAAGGGCAAGGCAGGAATCCAGCCCCCCGGAGATGCCCACGACCAACTTGCCTGCGTGTGCCGCCTGCACGCGGGTGGCAAGTCCCTCCGCCTGCATGGTCAGAATCAGCTCACAGCGGCGGTTCCGCTCGGCGCTGTCATCCGGGACAAAGGGATGCGGATCGACCCGGCGGGTCAGCGCCGTTTCGATCGGTTCCAATGAAAAGTACGCCTCGCTCCATTCGCCCGCTGCCCGGTTGTCAAAGGTGTTCATGCGGCGGCGGTCGAACGCCAGCCGCTGCACGTCGATTTCCGTAATGAGCAGCGCATCACCCGGCGCGAACGGGGCGCGCTCAGCTAAAATGCCGCCGTTCTCCGCGATCAGGGAATGCCCGGAGAAAACCGTATCGGTGGTGGATTCGCCATGCCCGCAGTTGGCATACAGGTAAGCGGCGACCAGCCTGCCGGACTGCCCCGCAATGAGATTCCGGCGGTACTCCGCCTTTCCGACCGTCTCGTTGGAAGCGGACAGGTTGCAGATAACGGTCGCCCCGGCAGACGCTGCCGCCGAGGATGGCGGCACCGGTGCCCACAGATCCTCACAGATTTCCACCGCAAAGCGGAAGTCCGGCATATCCGTGCAGACGAAGAGCTGCTGCGTCCCGAAGGGAATATACTGCCCGTCCAGCTCATATGTGAGGTTTCCTTTCGGCGCGGGGTTGAACTGCCGTGCCTCGTAGAACTCGGCATAGTTGGGCAGGTGCGTCTTGGGAACCAGACCCAGTATCTGCCCGCCCCGGCAGACGGCGGCACAGTTATACAGCTTTCCGGCGTGCACGACCGGCAGACCGATGACAGTCACCATATCGTATCCGGCTGTCGCTGCAACGAACTGCCGCAGAGCCTCCAGTGAACCTCCGGGCAGAATATCCTGCAGGAACAGGTCGCCGCAGGTGTAGCCGGTCAGGCACAGCTCGGGGTAAACCAGCAGTTTCACGCCCGCACGTTCCGCCTCGGCGGCGCAGGTGAGGCAGGCGTTCAGATTGTACGCGCAGTCCGCCACCCGGACGTCCGGGCGGGCGGTCGCAACTTTAATGAATCCGTCTTTCATGTTTCAAGTCCTTTTTGGTTTTCGGAATGGTTATTTCATCCACTTCTCCGCCCGCTTCTGCCATCTGAGCCGGTAAAGGATAGCCATCCGGTCTATCAGCAGGTCAAAGAGAAAAAAGGTGAGGATACACAGCCCGATCATGACCCATATCAGCGTGGAGGAAGTGCCCTCCTCGCCGAAGCCGCGGAACAGCACGTCCGACAGACTGCTGTCCGCCCCCATCATGACGAGCCAGAACAGAACGAGGTAGACAGCCATTGCCGCCGCTATGATGCACAGCTTGACGAGCAGAGCCGGCAGCTTTGGCAGTCTGTCAATCTGCCGCTTGACGACCGGATAGTAGCCCAGCAGGCAGGCGAACAGCCACGGTGCCAGACTCTGCGGCATCAGAATCAGTCCAAGCGCCGAGGTGACACCCCAGCAGAGCAGGGTATACCCGCTCCCGTAGCGGTAGAACACCGGCAGGAACAGCACGGCAGCTAGCGCGGCGCAGGTGATGTCAATCAGCTCCACCAACGCGCCCAGCCCCAGCATGACGGTTCCGAGTGCGCAGAAGACACTGCATACCGCCAGCCGGTAGGTCATGTGGTGACGCCCGCGGAAACCACCGCGGGGCTGGTTCGACCCGGACATATCGCACCTCCTCAGCAGTGCCGCGTGTCACAGCACAGATTCAGGCACAGAAGCCCCGTGCACAGGTGGCAGAGCGAACAGCCGTCGTTGGCATCCGTACCGCCCGCATTTCCGGTCTGCATCTGCTCCCGGAGACGGGTCTGCGCCTCCCGGTACTCCCGGTTCTCCGGGTCAAGTCCGCAGGCGTGGTCAAAGAACTGCTGGGCATCCACGTAGTGCCGGTATCCCAACGCGACCCAGCCCATGAGAAAATACCATTCAGCGTTTTTCTGGCTTTCCGGGACGGTGGACAGTATCCGTTCCGCTTCCGCAAACCGCCCGGCGTTGATGAGCTGCCGCGTCATGCCGAACAGCTCGGACGCGGTATAGGTGCGGTCGGTGCGATAGCCGGTGTAGGAACCCTGCGTGTTGCCGGGGCGCGGACCGTACCCTCCGGTGCCTGTACCCGCCCCCGTGCCCGCTCCGGCGGCACGCTGCTTTTTGATTTCATCATATGCCTCATTGATTTCCTTCATCTTCTCGCCCGCAAGGTCGGCAAGGTCGCTGTCGCGGTACTTGTCCGGATGATACTTGCGTGCCAGATTCCGGTAGGCGGTTTTTATTTCCTCGTCGGTGGCGCTCTGCGGGACGCCGAGCACCTGATACGGGTCTTTCATGTATTCGTACACCTCTTGCTTCTGCGTTTGTCGAAAAATTGCGGATTTATCCGGAAAACCGCGGATTATTTCAGTTTGCCGGCGGAAACAGGATCCGGAAACAGGATGCGCTTTGCGGTTCGGGGCATCCCCTCGTTCACGATATTGCGGATTACGCCGCTGACATTCCGGTCCGGGATGTCCAGAAGATCCAGCGAATCGGAAATGCCTGCCGTTTCCCGGTACAGCGCAAGGCGGATGCTCTCACGGTTGCTCTCCGGAAGATTCGGAATGCCGTCCGGCGACAGGCACCGGAACGGATTGTAGCGACCGTGCCGCACATCGTCAGCATAGTCGTCCGCCGCGTCCAGTATGTATATCCACCTGCCGGTGTGCAGACCGATCCGGCGGGCGATGCGTGCGGTTCCGCCTTCCAATCCGTAGGACAGCAGACCGCCCAGCAGCTCGCCGAAGAGCTGTGCCGGGACGTCCGCCGAGGGCGGCGCCTGCCGTTCCAGTTCGTACAACCGGGACATGGATGCGGCAATCAGCGCATCCAGCCCGGCGCCGTCGGCAGTGTCCCGCGCCGTTTCGTCCGGGCGGGGCAGTACCGTGCGCCGGAGGGCACGCCGCCGCGCACCGGATGCCAAAGGCATGACCAGCGCCGCACGCAGACGCTTCCCGCTGAGCCGGCGCTCGTCGCGCCGGTCATCCTGCAGCTTGTGCCATGCCAGCAGGGACGCGGACAGTGCCGTCAGGCGCAGGGAATCACTGATACGTGCCGTGGGGCGGCGGCGCAGCGGATGCACCGGACAGCGGCGCAGATCCAGCTGCACCGTCTCGCCCGCCAGTGCCGTGCGAACCAGTGCCATGAAGGCGAAGTCGTAGCTGAGCGTCAGCCGGGAACACTGCCCCGTGCACTGCCCCTGCGCCCGGCACAGCCCGCAGTACACGCCCCGGTAGCAGTCCAGTTCCCGCAGACGAAGTTCCGGATCGTACACACCGATGTAGCCGAACACGACGCCACCCTCCTCTCGCTGATTTTTGTCTCTCCGTTCATTGTACCGCAAACGGGGACAGGAAACAACCGGCAGAATGTAAATTTTCCGCCCGCCGTGCCGTCTGCGGGGCTGTTTTTTCGTATTTGCGGAAAAATTTACATTTTCAGAACAGTTTGTTTGCGTGCCCGGCATATTTGACGTGTAAAATAGGCGCGCGCCGGGCAAAAGAACGGTGTGCCGGGGGGCACCGATGCGGATGCCCCCGGATTTTTCTCTGCCGGACGCCGGCACTACTTGATTTGAAAGGTTTCCTGTCATGGAAAAAGTATATGTTGTCATTCCCGGTTTCCGTCCGACGAAGGACGGCTTTGCTGCCCTGACGAGGCAACTGTGCGACAGGGGGTACACGATGATTGTCGTGGATGACCGCGCACCGGATGCCGATGTGACGCCGTCCGATCCGCCGGACGAACGCATGATTCTGCTGCATCATGACCGCCACAGGGGGCGCGGCGCGGCTGTCCGTACCGGACTGGATTACATTCTGAACACACTGCTCCCGACCGATCTCCCGCCGGAGGACCGGGAGAACGGGCACCCGCGCCCGGGCAGCGTGCTGATTGCCATCATGGCAGCAAGCACGCTCTTTCTCGCGGAGGATCTCGACCTTCTGCTGGACGCCGCCCGCCAGGAGGAAAACCGGCGGCGATTGGTCGTGGGCGTCCGGCACCCGGACAAACGACGTTCCTTCTTCCCCCGGCTGTGGAACGGATTCGTGCACGCCGTGTTCCATCTGCTGGTGCAGACCCATGTTCCCACCGATATGACGGGACTTCGCGTCTGCGATGCGTCCTATCTCCCGGAAATACTGGAGCTGGAGGGGGATCACGCCGACTATCAACTGCGGCAGCTCAACTGGTTCTCGCGGCACGCGGACGGATTCCGCGCGGTGAGTATCCAGGGCGACCTGCCGCACGCCCGCAAGAACCGTCTGATTGTGCTGGACACCATCCGGCTTCACCTGCGCGCCATCCGCTTTACGGGCAGCTCCATGGTTTCCACTCTGCTGGAGTACGGCATTTTCTGCCTCCTGCATTATTTCCTGCGCAGCAGACTGCCCCGCGCCGGGGACGTGATAGCCACCGTGGTTTCGCGCCTTCTGGGAAACGGGTGCAACTACATGATAAACTGCCACTTCGTGTTCCGGAAAAAGCCGGACCGGAAAAGCGTTTTCCAGTTTGCCGTCCTGACAGGCGTGTCCATCTGGCTGTGCACCGTCATGCTCTACCTGTGGAAGCTGACCGGCTGGCCGGTGCCGATCTGCAAACTGCTTGCCGATCTGTGCGTGTTTGTAGTCAGCTACATCGTGCAGGAAAAGCTGATATTCCGCCGGAAAAAGCAGAAGCACGAACCGTAAAGCGCGTGCCGCGCCGCAATTCCGCACGTCGGATGCTGTCTTTTTTCGCAAAAAGCACTTTACAAGCAGCCCGCAGTATGGTATAATGAACCAAACGAAAGCCCACGGAGCCCGTTCTCCGGATACGAAAGGAAACAGAGAAGCAATATGTTTATCAAAGAAACGGTCAAGGGAATGCGTGATATTCTGCCCGCCGAGATGGAGGTGCGCGAGTACCTGCTCGCCCGGCTGAAAGCGGTATACACCTCCTTTGGCTATACGCCCATTGAGACCCCCTGCATGGAGCGCATTGAGAACCTGACAAACAAGCAGGGCGGTGAGAACGAAAAGCTCATCTTCAAGGTGCTCAAGCGCGGCGAAAAGCTGGCAGAAGCAGTCGATACCACCAATCCGGACGACCTGTGTGACGCGGGTATGCGGTACGACCTGACCGTCCCCCTGTCCCGCTATTATGCCAACAACGGCGGCAGTCTGCCTGCCCCTTTCAAGGCACTGCAGGTCGGCTCGGTCTGGCGTGCCGACCGTCCGCAGAAGGGGCGCTTCCGCCAGTTCACCCAGTGCGACATCGACATTCTGGGCGACGCCTCAAACACAGCAGAAAGTGAACTTATCTATGTCACCTCACTGTTTCTGGACAGCGTGGGCGTCCGGGGCAACACGGTCATGATAAATGACCGCCGCGTGCTCAAGGGCATGGCAAAGAAGGCAGGCTTTGCAGAGGAGGACTTCGGGAAGGTGTTCATCACGCTGGACAAATACGACAAGGTAGGCGAGGATGGGGTCCGGCGCGAGTTGATTGAATCCGGCTGTGCGCCTGCCGCCGTGGATGCCTACATGGATATTTTCCACGGCGTCCTGAACGCGGAGGATCGCTTCACGTTCGTGGAATCCGCCTTCGGCGACGTCATGGAACCGGGCGTGGCGGACAACCTGCGCCAGATATTCGACAGCGTGGCAACCATGTCCGGTGGGCGTTTCCGCCTGTCCTTCGATCCGACGCTGGTGCGCGGCATGGGTTACTACACCGGTACGATTTTTGAAATCAAATCCGATGACTTCAAAGGCTCCTCCATCGCGGGCGGCGGACGTTACGACAACATGATCGGCAGCTTTACCGGAACGCCGACCTGCGCCTGCGGCTTCTCCATCGGCTTTGAGCGCCTTGTCGGCGCCCTGCTGGACAAGAAATTCCATGCGGACGGCGGCCGTGAAAAGGTCGCGGTGCTGTACGGCAAGGCTTTTGCGGCGGCTGACGTGGCGGCTTTGCAGTGCCGCTGCAACGCTCTGCGTGAGGCGGGAAAGGTCGTGCTGTGCCAGCGTATGAACAAAAATCTTGGCTTCCAGAAGCAGAAGCTGGAAGCGCAGGGGTACACGGTGTTCATTGATGTCCGCACGCCGGAGGAAACCGCCGACAGATTTGCGGATCGGGCGTAAGGAGGATCGACGGATGGAACAGGTAAGAGTTGGCGTTATCGGGCTTGGGTGCCGGGGGCAGTCGGTGCTGGACGGATTGCTGCTCGGAATGGATACTCTGCGCGTCACGGCGGTGTGCGATTTGTACGAGGATCGCACCGCGCGCGGTGCGGCTTCGGTGGAGCGTGCCTGCGGGGAACGTCCCTTTGCCACAACCGACTGGCACGAGGTGCTCGACCCTGCACGCATTGATGCGGTGCTGATTCTGTCGGCATGGGAATCGCATTTCCCCATTGCACTCGCGGCAATGGAGAAGGGAATTGCCGTCGGCATGGAAGTCGGCGGTGCCTACACGGTTGAGGACTGCTGGCAGCTGGTGCACACGCAGGAGAGAACCGGAACGCCGTTCATGCTGCTGGAAAACTGCTGTTACGGGCAGATGGAAATGATGGTCATGAACATGGTGAAGGAGGGGCTGTTCGGCGAGGTGGTGCACTGCTCCGGCGGCTACTGCCATGACCTGCGCAGTGAGGTGGCGCACGGTGAGGAGAACCGACACTACCGCCTGCGCAATTACCTCAACCGCAACTGCGAGAACTACCCCACACACGAGCTGGGACCCATTGCGCAGGTGCTGGGCATCAACCGTGGAAACCGGATGCTCTCGCTGGTGTCCATGTCCTCCAAGGCGGTCGGGCTTAACGATTACGCCGCCCGGCACCCGGAGGTCAATCCCGCGCTGGCAACGGCACATTTCAATCAGGGCGATGTCGTCAGCACGCTTATCCGGTGCGCCGGCGGACAGACCATCAGCCTGACGCTGGACACCACACTCCCCCGCGCATACAGCCGCGGCTTCACTGTACACGGTACCCGGGCGCTGTACACGGAGGACAACAATTCGCTGTATCTGGACAGTGACTTCACCGAGGCTGATCACTTCAACTGGACGCCGAACTGGAACAACGCGGCGAAGTATCTGGAGAAGTATCAGCATCCGGTCTGGCGCGATTATCTGGAGAACGGCATCCGCGGCGGGCACGGCGGCATGGACGGACTGGTATACGATGCCTTCATTGAGGCGGTGCGCAAGGGCGAGCCGTGCCCCATCGACGTATACGATGCCGCCGCATGGATGTGCATCACGCCGCTGTCCGAGCAGTCCATCGCAATGGGAAGCGTGCCGGTTCCGGTACCTGACTTCACATCGGGCGCATGGAGCACGCGGCGCTGATGTCGCAACATATTACAGTACTCCCTTGGCAACACATACAACTTGATGAGCACAGAGCCGTCGGCGAATCGGCGGCTCCAGAAAGGAAGCAACTATGAGTAACACGAACGTAACCTCCCGATTCCGCCGGACGGCTGCAATACTGCTGGCGGCAGTAATGCTGCTGTCGGCAATGGCCGTGCTGGTTTTTCCTGCGGCGGCAGATGAAGCGTATACCTACACGTCCTATACGCAGGCGAATACCGATAAGGTCCCGAAGCAGATCGAGGAAAACGCCAAGTTGGGGCTACGGCTTGGCATCAACGGTACGTTTGATTCGGTGGCGCTGTCGCTGTGCACATGGAGCACATCCGATTCCGCCGCACTGCTCACCCTGTATAAGTGGAACCGGAATCATGCGACTACCGAGGCAGGCGAGCCGGTTGCGGCTGCTTTTCTTGATCCGCTGACCGACAACGGCATGGCGGAACTGACCTTTGACGCACAGCCTGCCGGGGAATACTATATCATGGTCAGCCAGACGCGCGGACAGGTCGGCGTGTGGGCAGTGGAAGGCAACAGCATGACCGGCGGACTGGTGTATATCAGCGGCTCCGAGGAAAAGCTCGACCTGTGCCTGTCCGTCCACTTTACCTCCAAGCCGGAAAAGTGCTTTACCGATCTTGCGGCGGAAGAGAAGGACACGGAAGCATCGTCCGGGCAGACAGTCATCCCGGAGGACAGTCTGTTCAACAACAATTCCGCCATGCCGGACACATGGGTGTTTACCGACGGGCTGGGGCGCAAGTCGCTGACCTATGACGACGTAGGTTCCGTGCGCGAGGGCAAGACGCTGGCATTGTTTTACTGGACATGGCACGAGGAGTTGGGTCAGCAGGGCGCAACCAATACGACCGAACTGCTTAAAAAGTATCCGGATGCAAAGAACGACTATAACCACGCTGCATGGAAGGGAACGGGGCATTACTGCTTCTGGAACGAGCCGATCTACGGCTACTACCGTACCACGGACGAGTGGGTTCTCCGCAAGCAGGCAGAGTTGCTGGCGAACGCAGGCGTGGATGTTGTGTTCAATGACAACACCAACGGCGCCATGACATGGAAGAGTGCCTACCATGCGCTGTTTGAAAACTGGAGTAAAGCATCGGAGGACGGCGTAAACGTGCCGAAGATTTCCTTCCTTCTGCCGTTCGGAGACAACAGCAACAGCCAGTCCCAGATCCGGTCGCTGTACAACGACATCTACAAGGACGGCACCTATCAGGAGCTGTGGTACTATCTGGACGACAAGCCCATGCTGATGGCATACGGCTCCTCCATGCCCGCCGAAATCCGGGAGTTCTTTACCTTCCGGGGCGGACAGCCTGCCTATCTCCTGAGCGGTAGGACTACTGTCGGGCAGTGGGGATGGCTGCACACCTACCCGCAGCCGGTCTACTACGGCACGGTGGAGCAGCGGCGCAACAAGACCCCGGAGCAGATTACGGTCGGCGTCGCCGTGAACCACAACTATGTGACGCATGAAATCACCGCTATGAACGGTGAGAACGTCATGGGGCGCTCCTACACCTCCACCTATCCGGACAGATACGAGAAGGAAGGCACGTCGGCATCGCTCTGGGGCTACAACTTCTCCGAGCAGTTCGACCGCGCACTGGAGCAGGACCCGATGGTGGTTTTCGTGACCGGCTGGAACGAATGGCACGCATGGCGTCAGCCCAACCCGTGGGGCGGTGCCAACAGCCTTGTCAACAATGCGCTGGTTGACCAGTTTGACAACGAGTTCAGCCGCGACATCGAGCCGACCAAGGGCGAGCTGAAGGATCACTACTACTACCTGTTTGTCAACTACGTCCGCCGCTATAAGGGCGTCAACCCGATTCCGACCCCCTCGCTCAACCAAACCATTGATATGCATGGTCCGGAATCCCAGTGGAAAACCGTCGAGCCGTACTATGCCTCCTATATCAACAACATTGGCAACCGCGACCATGCCGGCTACAAGGGGTACAGCTACACAGAAACCTCCGGTCGGAATGACATCATCGGCGCACAGGTGGCACGGGACGACGAGTACCTGTACTTCCACACCGAGTGCGCATCGGATATTGTCGGATTGGGCGAAGACCTCTGGATGACGCTGTACATCGACAGCAATCAGGATAATCAGGGCTGGGAAACCTTTGATTACGTAATCAACAAATCCAGTGCCACGCCGAACGCCGTCATACTGGAGAAGTTCACCGGCAACGGCTATGATACCGAGAAGGTCGCCGAATGCGCCTACACTCTGGATGGCAGATACCTTACGGTCAGAGTGCGCAAGGCGGATATCGGACTGTCCGGCGATAACTTCACCGTCAACTTTACATGGACGGACAATGTTCACGACGAGGGGCAGGAGGGCGTATTTTCCGGCGACATTCTGGACTTCTACATTTCCGGCGACGTGGCGCCCGGCGGACGGTTCAAGTACAGCTACATCAGCACGCGGGAGAACGCCCGCGGTCCGGAGACCGAAACGGTCACGGATACGGCAACCGAGCCTGTTACGACCGCAGATCCTGTCACCGGAACCGAAACCGACCCCGCAACCGGAACCGGAACCGATGCGGAAACGACCGGCACCGCCTCCGGCGGATGCAGGTCGCTGATGGCGGGTGCTCCGGTACTGCTGGCATTGGGTGCCATAGCGGCTGTCCTGCCGATGCGCCGCAGACGTCGGTAAAATCCAATCATAAAACTTCTTGCGGTTCCGTCCGATGCCACAGTGAGCGGCGGGACGGAACCGCTTTCGTATCCGTAGAAAGGAGGCTTGAATATGCGTTGGTGGGGAAAGGTATTCTCCCGTTTTACGCTGGTAAGCCTGGCAATTCTGGCGCAGCTGTTTTGGATGTTTTTCTTCATCCACCGGCTCAGCGACCACTATATGATTGTGGGGGCGGCATTCAATCTCATCACCCTGATTGCCGCAGTGGTTATCATCAACAAGAACGGCAATCCGATGGTCAAGATGGCGTGGATTGTGCCGATTCTGGTTTTTCCGCTTTTCGGCGGGATTCTGTACTTTCTCTCCGGCGGCAAAGCGCCCAAGAAAAAGCTGCGCCGTGCGCTGGATAAGAGTCAGCAGGGACTTGCGCCGTATTCGGTCGGCAATGCCGACCCGGACGATATTGTGAGTGAGCAGGTGCGTGACCGCGTGGGCGACGCGGATGTGGCGGGACAGTGCCGCTATCTGGAACGGCAGGGCTTCCCGCTGTACCGCGACACGGATGCCCGCTACTATGCCGACTGCAAGGCAGGCTGGGAGCGGATGCTGGAGGATCTGCGCGGCGCGGAACGGTTCATTTTCCTGGAGTATTTCATCATCCGGGAGGGCACCATGTGGAACGCCGCGCTGGACATCCTGACCGAAAAGGCAGCGGCAGGGTTGGATGTGCGCATCCTGTACGACGATTTCGGCTGCATCACCTGCCTGCCGCGCGACTACGCTAAGCAGATGGAGGAACGCGGTATCCGCTGCACAGCCTTCAACCGCTACCGCCCGATCTATTCGGTGGTCATGAACCACCGCGACCACCGCAAAATCTTTGTGGTGGACGGGTATATCGGGTACACCGGCGGTGCCAATATGTCGGACGAGTATATTGGCGAGTGGATACGCTTTGGCGACTGGAAGGACAATTTTGTCCGGCTGGAAGGCGAGGGCGTGCGCAGTCTGACCCTGCTGTTCCTGCAGATGTGGAATGCCCTGCACCCGGAGGACAATCCGGAGACAGCCGTCCGCTTCCTGCCGCCGCCGGAGCGAGCTGCCACCGTCCGCTGTGCCGGATACGTCCAGCCCTACGGGGACTCACCGATGGACAGCGAGGTGCTGGCGGAGAACGTCTATCTGAACATCATCACGCAGGCGGTGCGGTATGTATACATATTCTCGCCTTACCTGATTACGGATTACGAAATGACGCGCGCACTCTGCCTTGCCGCCAAGCGGGGGGTGGATGTGCGGCTTGTCTGCCCCGCCGTGCCGGACAAGAAAATCGTGTTCCAACTGACAAAATCCCACTATCCGGAACTGATTGCCAACGGCGTCAGGGTGTATTCGTACACGCCGGGATTCATCCACAGCAAGACCTTCCTCTCGGACGACCGGCTGGCGGTCGTGGGCAGCGTCAATATGGACTACCGTTCGCTGACACTGCACTTTGAGAACGCCTGCCTGTTCGTGGATCATCCGATGACGGAGGAGGTCAAGAAGGATTTCCTGCGCACCTTTGAGGTCAGTCAGCCGGTGGTGCCCGGGAAAAAGCAGGAGAATCTCCTGTACCGGTTCTGGCTCGGAATTCTGAGGCTGTTGTCGCCGCTGATGTAAGTTTGGAAACAGGAAGTATGTTCCTATTGGGTTTGTACCCTCTGAAGTGAAAGGAGCGTTGCTTTCTCTATATTTTTTCCCGGAAGTCCTTGACTTTGCACGCAGAGTTTGCTATAATAGAGGTGTCTGTGGGGATGTCCCGCAGATGACAACCGGGAAAGCCTGTGAAAACGCTGTGCGCGGTTCGCTTGGCCGTGCGCGGATGCGCAATAAACGGATTTTCCTATTTGCATTCGGAAAAGGAGAGACAAATCATGAAAAAACTGTTTGCGGTTCTGCTCGCAGCCCTCGCGGCGCTGACGCTGTTCGGCTGCCAGAGCACAGAGAAGGATCCCACGACGGCTACCGAGAGCCAGACAACTGCCGACGATGTGAAGGTGCTGACCTACGCAGAGTTCCTTGCCGCCGAGACCGACAGCAAGGTGACGGTTGAAGCCTATGTGCAGGCAAAGCAGTCCTGGTGGAAGGATGACAAGGGCGTCGGAAAGGCGACTGTTTACACGCAGGACAAGGACGGCGCGTACTTCATCTACGACCTGCCCATGGAAGAGGATCAGTACAACAAGCTGACCGTCGGAACCAAGATCCGCGTTTCCGGCACCAAGGCAGTGTGGGAAGGCGAGATTGAAATCATGAACGGCACGCTGGATAAGGTTCTGGAGGGCAGCTACGTAGCACCTGCCATCGATGTGACCGCCAAGCTTGGCACCGACGATCTGACAACCTACATGAACCGTTTCGTGTCCTTCAAGGGCATGACCGTGGCTGCCAAGAAGGATGCCGATGGGAATGACGCTGTGTACCTGTACAAGTGGAACGGCTCCGGTCAGGACGGCGACGACCTGTACTTTGACGTGACGCTGGACGGCAAGACCTACACCTTCACGGTTGAGTCCTACCTGTGCGGCAAGGACAGCGATGTCTACAAGGCGGTCAAGGCACTGAAGGTCGGCGACAAGATCGACATGGAGGGTTTCCTGTACTGGTACAACGGTGCGAACCCGCACATCACGTCTGTCAAGGCTGCGGAGTAAAGCGGCAGCGGACGGAAGCGCCACAAAAGAATACCTTATGGGGGAGCAAGTCCGGAAGCGTGGCTGGCTCCTCCTTCTGTAAAAAAGGAGATGCGGTATGCGAAAAACCGGAAAAAGACTGGCAATGGCGCTGGCAGTATGCCTGCTGGCATCAGTAGGCTGTCAGGGCGCACCGGACGTAGAGAGCACGTCCGCGGAGTATACTTCAGAGCACGGGATGTCCGGAACCGACACCGGAACCGACAGTGAAACAGCTCCGACGTGGGAGGACGCCGCCAAGGTCGTGGACGCCGAGGGGCTTGTGCCGGATGATGTGTCCGCCGCCGCGCAGAATCTGGAGAAAATCAACGGTCTGATAGCCGATGCGGCAGCCGGTACGGTCATCCGTCTGCCTGCCGGCAGCTTTTTCATCGCGGCGGATCGGCTGATGGGCGGAATCCGGATGCTCGGGAAGCGGCAGATTGCGCTGGTGGGGCAGGACACACAGCTTGTCAATGCCAGCTACGATGATACCCGCTATCAGGTGCAGGCGGATTATATGCTTGCCAATGTGTTTACTCTGTCGGACTGTCAGGATATTTCCATCCGGGGGCTGACCGTCCGCTACCGGAAACCTTCGGCGCTGTCGGGTGAGATTACCGGATTTGACGGTGAGCGGACGCTTATCCGTCCCCTGACAGGCAACACGGCGGCGGGCGGAGAGTATGTCTACTGCGTCAACCTGTTCAGCAAGGAGAATGTTCCCGGCAACGAGTGGTATCTGAGCGAAACGTCGCCCGAAGATCTGGTGCGCCTTGCGGACGGGACGTATTCCTTTGCCGGTCGGTACGGTGCGGTCGGCGACCGCATCTGCCTGCGCTTTACCTCTGCGACCTATGCCGCGCCGCTGTTCAATGTCATGGGCGTCGGGGGGCTGACCATTGCGGACGTGACTGTCAGCGGCAGTCCCAGCGCCATCTGCATTGCCACGGGCAACAACCGGGACATGACGGTCGAGCGGATGCGCGTCGTGCCACCGGACGACACGGAAATGCTGTTTGCCTCCAACCAGGATGCATTCCACATCAAGAGTATGCGCGGGAATCTGATTCTGCGGGACTGCACCTTTGTGGGGCTGGGGGACGACGCACTCAACACGCACGCCCTGATGGGGCGGGTGGAGGCGGTCAGTGACAGAACGCTGACCACGACTACGCCCGGCACCGCTACGGCAATGGACTCCGGCTGGGCGCAGGAGGGCGATGAAATTGACCTGTATGACGGGAATCTGAATCTGCTCGGCACTGCACGGACGGTGCGAAACGTGCAGGGGCGGCTGACGCTGGATTCGGTTCCGGACGGGGTCGGCGAAGGGACGCTGCTCCGCAACCGCTCCAACGCGCCGGACGTCTTGATTACGGGCTGTCACGTGGAGCGCAGCCGCGCACGGGCGTTCCTGATTCAGTCGGACACGGCAATCATCCGGGACTGCACCCTGCGCAACATCCGCCTGTCCGGCGTTCTCGTGGCACCGGACACGCGCAGCTGGTACGAGATGGGACCCGTGCAGTCGCTGACGGTCACAGGATGCACCTTTGAGCGGGTCGGCACGGTTGACGGAGACCACGCCGCCGTATGCGTGCGGGTCTGCCATGACAGCATAGCGCAGTTGGGCAGCAGCGAGCCGATACACGGCAGCGTGACCGTGACAGGCAACACATTCTCGGGCTGCCGGACGGCAATCTTTGTCCGCCGCGCCGCCTCCGCTACCATACAGGACAACACCTACGAGCGCTGCCGCTACAAGGAAGACATTGCCTGACAGAGGCGCACACGGCAGGATAGCAGGCTGACTGTGACAACTGCACGAAAAAAGGCACCGAAACAGGCAAAATTCGCCCGTCAGGCATTTGACTTGACGGGCGTTTTGTGCTATAATAAATTGTTTACGGAACGGAAGGGAGGACTGCATATGGTCATACTCGGCATAGACCCCGGACTTGCCATTGTCGGCTGGGGCGTGGTGGAGTACGCCGGCTCCCGTTTCCGGACGCTGGGCTACGGTTCCATCGAAACCCCGGCGGGCATGGAAACGCCGCAGCGCCTCCTGACCATACGCCGCGGCATGAATGCACTGCTGAAAAAATATCGCCCGGAGCAGATGGCAATAGAGGAACTGTTCTTTACCAAGAATATCACCACCGGCATCCGCGTGGCGGAGGCGCGGGGCATCGTGCTGCTTGCCGGTGCCGAAGCAGGCGTTCCCATGGCGGAGTATACGCCGATGCAGGTCAAGCAGGCGGTGGTCGGCTACGGATTGGCGGAAAAACATCAGGTTATCGCCATGGTGACAAAACTGCTGAATCTGCCCGCACCGCCCAGACCGGACGACACGGCGGATGCGTTGGCGATCGCGGTGTGCCACGCGCACACCGGCTGTTCCCGGCTGGCGGAATACTACAACAGGAAGTAGGGAGAGGAAAAGTATATGTGGTGCGCAGACAACTGGCAGGATTATGAGCTTCTCGACACATCGGACGGCGAACGGCTGGAGCGTTGGGGGGACTATATCCTTATCCGTCCCGACCCGCAGGTCATCTGGCGCGGATGCGCCGCCTCCCCCCTGTGGAAGAAGGCAAACGGCATCTACCGCCGCTCCCAGACCGGCGGCGGTGCGTGGGTGAAGAACACAATGCCCGCCGAGTGGCATATCCGCTACGGCGAACAGCTGCGGTTCGTACTGCGCCCGATGGGCTTCAAACATACGGGACTTTTCCCGGAGCAGGCGGCGAACTGGGACTGGTTTTCCGCGCTCATCCGCCGTGCGCGGGAGGCGGAGCCGGGACGGCAGGTGCGCGTGCTGAACCTGTTCGCCTATACCGGCGGCGCAACCGTCGCGGCGGCGGCGGCAGGGGCGGCAGTGGTGCACGTCGATGCCTCCAAGGGCATGACCGCGCAGGCAAAGGAGAATGCCCGTCTCTGCGGGCTTGCCGAGGCACCCATCCGCTACATCGTGGACGACTGCAGCAAGTTTGTGGAGCGTGAGATACGCCGGGGCAACCGCTACGACGGCATCATCATGGATCCGCCCTCCTACGGGCGCGGACCGGGGGGCGAGGTCTGGAAACTGGAGGACAGCGTGAGCGGACTGGTCGGGCAGGCGGAAAAGCTGCTGTCGGACAACGCGCTTTTCTTCCTGCTCAACACCTACACGACCGGGCTGTCGCCCATGACCATGCGCTACATCACCGATCTGAGCATAAAGCCCCGCCACGGCGGGCACACCGAGGCAGGCGAGCTGTGCCTGCCCGTCCGGCAGACCGGATCGCCGCTGCCGTGCGGCGGCAGTGTCCGCTGGGAAGCCTGACGGGGGCGGAAAGGAGAACAGCCGGATGGAAAATCGGGAACGGGAAAAGGGTGCGCCCTTTATTGAAATCAGGGATTTGTCCTATGCCTACCCCGGCGAGGAGGGGCGCGGTCAGCAGGTGCTGTCGCACATCAGCCTGACCATCCGGGAAGGCGAGTACACGGTAATCCTCGGACACAACGGGTCAGGAAAGTCCACGCTTGCCAAGCTCATAAATCTGGTCATTGACGATTACACCTATGCGGAAGGGCAGATTCTGGTCGGCGGGCGGGACGTCATGGCAGACAACCTGATCGAGCAGGATCTGCTTGAACTGCGCCGGCAGGTCGGCATGGTGTTCCAGAACCCGGACAATCAGCTTGTCGCCACCATTGTGGAGGAGGACGTCGCCTTCGGACCGGAGAATCTGGGCATTCCAAACCCGGATCTGCGGGAACGGGTGGACACCGCGCTGGCGACGGTCGGCATGAGTGAGTACGCGCATCACGAGCCGCACCGGCTGTCCGGCGGGCAGAAGCAGCGCGTTGCCATCGCGGGTATTATCGCCATGAAGCCGCGCTGTATGATTTTCGACGAATCCACCGCCATGCTGGATCCGCTGGGGCGGCGGGAGGTACTCGCTACCATGGAGAAGCTCAACCGCGAGGAGGGCATCACGGTGCTGTCCATTACGCACTATATGGACGAGGCAGCACGGGCGGATCGCGTTATCGTGCTGTCGGACGGACATATTCTGCTGGACGGCACGCCGGGCGAGGTGTTCGCGCAGGCGGACACGCTGCGCACGGCAGGATTGGATGTCCCGCAGTGCACCGCCGCCGTGCAGTACCTGCAGGTGCGCGGCGTGCGCATCCGGGGAGAGTTGAACACACCGGAGCAGTGTGCCGCCGCACTGCTGGATGCATGGCGCACCGGCGGAGGCAAGATACAGGCAGGGAAGTAAGTACCGCATATGATGAGAAAGAAAAACAGGCAGGCGCCCCCGGCAAATCCTGCACCGGCAGTGCCGGCCGTACCGAGGGACGTGATGCTCCGGCTGGAGCATATTACCTATCGCTACTCCGCGGGGACGCCTTTTGAAGCAAAGGCGCTGGATGACGTGACACTGGATATCCGGCGGGGACGTATCACCGGACTGATCGGTCACACCGGTTCCGGCAAGTCTACCTTGGTGCAGCTTCTGAACGGGTTGTCGCGCCCGGAGGCGGGGCGGGTTCTGCTGGACGGGCAGGACATATGGCAGGAGCCGAAACAGATAGGCAAGGTCCGTTTCCGCGTCGGGCTGGTCATGCAGTATCCGGAATATCAGCTGTTTGAGGAAACCGTGCGGGCAGACATTGCCTTCGGTCCCCGCAATATGCAGTTGTCCGCGGACGAGATTGCCGCCCGCGTGGCGGAAGCGGTGGCGTTCGCCGGGGTAGACCCGTCTCTGATGGACAAATCCCCCTTCGACCTGTCCGGCGGTCAGAAGCGCCGCGTTGCGATTGCGGGCATTATGGCAATGCGCCCGGAAGTGCTGGTGCTGGACGAGCCGGCGGCAGGGCTGGATCCGCAGGGACGCCGGGATATTTTCGGGGGCATCCGCGCCTACAACCGGCAGACCGGTTCCACCGTGCTGATTGTCAGCCACAGCATGGAGGATATGGCGCAGTACTGCGATGACGTGGCGGTTATGGCGCACGCGCACCTGCTGATGGCGGGAACGCGGGACGAGGTGTTTGCCCGTGCCGATGAATTGGAAGCGGTCGGGCTGGATATTCCGGTCATTACGCGGCTGTCGGTTCTGCTCCGGCAGGGCGGTATGCCGCTTGACCCCGGACTGTACACGCTGGAGGCGGCGGAAGCGGCGCTTGCGCAGGTTTTCGGACTGCCCTCTGACAGGGAAGGAGGGAACCGCCGATGAAGGGTATGACGTTGGGGCAATACTATCCCGCCGACTCGGTGCTCCACCGCATGGATCCGCGCATCAAGATTATCTGCACGATTGCCTTTATCGTGGCATCCTTCCTGTGCAAGAATTTCTTCTCCTTCGTTCTGCTTGTCCTGGCGGCTGTGGGGCTGATTTTTCTCAGCCGTATTCCCCTGAAGATTGTCCTGCGCAGCGTGCGCTCCCTGATTTTTATCATGGCGTTTACGGCAGTGGTGAACATCTTCTGGGTCACGGACGCGGGCGCCGATCCGCTGTTTCACTGGCGCTTCATCACAGTGTATGAAAAGGGACTGTACCACGCGCTGTTCATACTTTTGCGGATAGTGGCGATGGTTATCGGAACCAGTCTGCTCCTGACTTACACGACCACGCCCATTGCGCTGACCGATGCCATCGAGCGCCTGCTGTACCCGCTTGCCAGACTGCACGTGCCGGTGCATACCTTCGCCATGATGATGACCATAGCCCTGCGGTTCATTCCGACCATCGTGGATGAAACGGACAAGATTATGTCGGCTCAGAAGGCGCGCGGCGCGGATTTCACGACCGGATCGCTTACCAGCCGTGTCAAAGCGCTGATTCCCGTTATCGTCCCGCTGTTCGCTTCGGCGTTCCGGCGGGCAGACGAACTGGCGACCGCCATGGAGTGCCGCTGCTATCACGGGGGCGAGGGTAGGACGCGCCTGCGCGTCCTACGGTGCCACGCGCGGGATTTTGTCCTGCTGGCGGTTATGGCTGGTCTGATTGCCGGCATTGTGATTATCAACATCGAGGGCGCCCGGCATGGGTGGCTGTATACCATGCAGGCAGGCTGAACCGTGTCAGGCGGTAAAGTGACCAAAACAGGATACTGCGGTCAACACACGGCGTTCACGTAAAATTCAGACTATTTGCCAAATATGAGCGTAAATACTTGTATTATCTTCACAAAACGGACGCAATAATCCGTTATTCTGCCCGACCGTCTGCTGCGAATTGTGTGCAAAATGCACTAAGAATTTGTGGAAAGCCGGTCGGGCAGATGCCGTATGCCGTTTCCTGTCGAAAAAAATCTGTTGACAGGCAAGAAAAAATCTGCTACAATACCACGTATTGACGGGGTGACCCGCGAAAGGAGCACAGGGGTGAATCGGAATCCGGACGGAATCGCCGCAGCCGAGGTGTGCAGGCTGATCCGAGAGGCACAGACCGGCAGTCAGGTGGCGTGCGCCGCACTGCGGCGGCAGTATGACCCGCTGGTGCAGGCACTGCTGAGCGGATTTTACCCGTCCTGCCGCACGGCGCAGGAAAAGAAGGATTTGGCGGAAGAGGCGGAGTACATCTTTCTCGGTGCGCTTTCCTCCTTTGATGCCGGGCAGACGGAGGTCACGTTCGGGCTGTATGCGCGCGTGTGCCTGCGCAACGGGCTGGTGTCCGCTCTGCGGCACATGGAGACACTGCGCCGGCTGCCCGTGGTGCCGCTCACGGAGCAGCTGGTACCGGACAGGGAGGACGTCGCCGCAGGCGTGGCGGCGGAGGAGCGTTTTGCCGCACTGTGCCGCTTTGTGCAGGGGAGCCTGTCGGAGTACGAAAACCGCGTGTGGTGGGCGTATGTCGCGGGAACGCCGGTGACACAGATTGCCGCTGCGCTCGGCAAGGACGAGAGGTCTGTTCACAATGCGGTATACCGGATACGCCGCAAGCTGCGCTGCCGCCTGGAGGCGCGGACGGAGGAGTAAGGGAACCGCAGATTGATTCACCGCCGGATTGCCGCATATCGGTTCCGGTCTGTATGTCCTGATGGTTTAAGGAAAACACGGTAAAGCGGGATGGCGGTCCGAATCCGCCGAGGGACAACTTTTTACTCAATCAAAGCGAGGTAAGGAATCATGTACGAAGACGAAGTGATGGATGTGAATGCGGCAGAGCCTGTGTATCAGGACGAGACTCTGGTCTGCAAGGAATGCGGAAAGGAATTCGTATTCACGGCTGGGGAGCAGCGTTTCTTCGCAGAGAAGGGCTTCCAGAACAAGCCCAAGACCTGCAAAGCGTGCCGCGATGCCCGTAAGAACGGCGCGGAAAAGACCGACAAGCCCCGTTATCAGGCCGTCTGTGCCGAATGCGGCGGTGTTGCGTGGCTGAAATTCCAGCCCCAGACGGATCGCCCGGTTTACTGCGATGCGTGCTATAACGCACGGAGAGCAGCCCGTAGCTGAGACCTTGCCTTAGCACGGTGTGCGGCGGCGAGGTTCCGTCCGTGTCTGCCTCATGATACAGCGGCGTATCCCGCGCGTGCGGAAAGGATACCGTGACAGGCTTCACGCCGCACGGTATCCTTTCCCTTTTTTTGGCAAAATTCGGAAAACCTATTTACTTTTTGTTCCGGTTATGCTATACTATAATCACAATCAGGGAATGATATTGCGTAATTGCGCATATAAACCGGATGCCGGTGGCGCAAATGCAAACCGCCGCCGTGCGGGGTGCTGTCAGCCCTCCCTGCGCACAAAAGAAAGGGGAAAACGCATGAAACGATTGTATCGGATATGGGCCGTTCTGCTGGCTGTCCTTCTTCTGACCGCAAGCGTCGGCGGCTTTTCTGCCTCCCTGCCGGTTCGCGCGGCGGACACCGGGACAACCCGCACATGGGCGGGAACCCCGATTGCGCACCGTGCGGGCGGCTACGACACCGTCGGACGCACCCTGCACACGCTGGTATACGATTTCCTTGCGCCGGACATCGGTTCCTATGCGTCGGATTCCTATTTTGCATACAGCGGAAGCCCCCTGTTGCGGGACGAACGCCTGACGGTACCGGACGGGAAAACTGCTTCTGTCGGTTCCGGCGTGTTTCTCGGGGATGCCTATGCGCTGGAGAAGGGGTACGTTTCCTTTGATCTGTGCCTGACGGTCGGCGCGGTCACGCTCGGTCTGCGCAACGCGCAGATGGCGACGGTTCCGGCCAACCGCGGCGTGTGGTTTCGGATTGACAGTTCCGGTTTTGTTACCGTGACCGAAAAAACAAGCGCCATGGAGGTCAGAGTGCCCTTTTCGACTGACCTGTCCGCGGGAGCAAAAACCTTCACGGCATACGAGGATCGCAATGCTCTGCGGCTTGTCTGCGGTGACACGGAGGTCGTGACGGTCCGGTACCACGACCGGACACACCTGCAGGTGCTGGACGGAACCGGCAACCTGTTGGGGGAGACTGACGCGAGCGACGTGGACGAAGCCGGCTACTTTACGCTCTATATGGAATCGCTGGGGGACGGCAGCTTTATCGACAATGTTGTCTTCACGCACGTCAGCGAGGAAAAGAAAACGTCTGAAGCGGCTGCAGAAACGCGCAGAATCGACTACTCCACGTGGACGGCAACCGACGCGCTGGGACGCACGACAGCAGACAACGCGACAGCGGGCGACCCCAATGAAAACCGCTACGTCGGGCTGTTTTACTTCCTCTGCTGGGTCGGCGCAGGCGTGCACGTGCAGGACAACACCAGACTGTATCTGGAGAGCGGCATTGACGGCGTGAAAGAATTTTTCTCGTCGGGCAGAGGCGGCGAGGCGTACTGGGCGGAGCCGTACTTCGGCTACTACCGCAATACGGACGCATGGGTTTATCGTAAGCACGCCTATATGCTGGAGGCTGCAGGCGTGGATTTCATATACCTTGACATTTCAAATGACGAAGTGTTTATAGACGGGCACATGACGCTGTTTGACACGTGGCTGCAGATGCGGCGGGAGGGAGTCGAAACGCCGCAGATTGTGTTCTTCTGCGGCGACAACGCAAACACCTTTGCCTCGCATATTCAGAAGCTGTACACCACGGTGTATGCGGACGAAAACTGGAACACCTACCGGGAGCTGTTCTTCCTCTGGGAGGGGAAACCGCTCATCTTCGGGAACACCGGATCCCTGACAGCGGCACAGCTCCGGACGCTGAACGAAAAGTTCACGGTGCGCGGAAGCTGGGCGTGGGTGGACAAGGATAATTACTGGCCGTGGCTACAGGAGTACAGGACCATGCGGCAGGCCGGCAGTGTCAAAATGGAGAACGGCGGCTGGGGACGCAGTGCCGGAGGGAAGCCGGAATCCCTGTCGATTGCGCTGGGACATCACGCGACGACCAGCAAGGGTCGCAGTTTTGCCAACGGACGCCAGCCGAACAACAAACAGAACGACTACGAGTTTTCCTCCATTGAGCGCGCCGGGCAGGGACTGGGCTTTGCCTCGCAGTTTGAGGCGGCAATGACGCTTATCCGGGACAAGGTGCCTGCCGATGACCCGTTCGTGCTGATGATTACCGGCTGGAACGAATGGATTGCCGGTTGCTTCCGGGATACGGGTAATTTCTGCAACGGGACATCCGATTACCGCTATGTCGATAACTTCAACGCCGAGTTCTCCCGTGACGCCGAGCCGATGCGAAACCGGGACGGCTACGGCTTCGGCGACAACTATTACTATCAGATGACCGACTATATCCGACAGTTCAAGGGCATTGCCAAAACACCCGTGGCGGATCATCAGGCGACCGTGGACATCTATGACCTGAGCACATGGTCGGGTATAGAGCAGACCTACATGGATTTGCTGGGCGATGTGGAGCACCGTAACAGCATTTCCTACGATGCGGATTTCCGCTATATCAACGGCTCCGGGCGCAACGACTTCGAGTATGCGCAGGTGTCGCAGGATGAGGATAACCTGTACTTCCTTGTCAGGTGTGCGCAGGACATCGTTCTGGACGACGGCGCAAACTGGATGAACCTGTATCTGGATACGGACGGCGACGCAACGAACGGTTGGGCGGGATTTGATTTCCTCCTCAACCGCGACCGCGATTCCTTCGCCGTGACGGTGGACAGGATTTCCGGCACGGATATGCAGTGCGAAACGGTTGGCGGGGCGTACTATGCGGTGCAGGGACAGTACATGACCGTGCGCCTGCCCAAGGAACTGCTGGGGCTTTCCGGCAGGGTAGACGTGCTGAATTTCAAATGGGCGGACAATTCCGTGAATCCCGCCGCCGACGGGGTCAAGGATGTCATGGGCTTTATGGATCTGGGCGATACGGCGCCGGATAACCGCTTTGCGTTCCGGTACCTGTGTGAGGCGTACACGACCACGCCGGAGCAGGCGGTCACGTTTGATACAACCGACCGTACCGTCAGCCTGCCGACCGCGCAGGCGGTGCAGACCGGCGTGTCCTACGCAACCAAACTGGTGGAGCATACGGTCAACACAACCTTTGACATGGAGAGTGAGCGGGCAAACAGCAATCTGGACAGTACCGCCCTTGCGGCTTACTTCCAGCACAGCGCCGGAACTTCTTCCAGCAGGGCACTGACAGGCAAGGAGGCGACAGGAAAATTCCTGCGGCTGAGCGGGTACTCGGACGTGCGCACCTGGAACGATGTCAAAGGCACCTATGAGCTGTCCGTGCGGCTGCGCATGGTGGACATGGGAAGCAGCGGCGTATACATCCGGGGCGAAATGCCGGGCAGGTTTTCCCCGAAAAATCCGGCTAACTTCAACGTGGATATGTGCTTCAATTACTATGAGTGGGACTGGTATGCGGAAAACGGCGGCAGTCAGTTCGGCGGATCGTCCCTTGCAGGCTCCGGCATCGGCATCATTCCCACGGCGGATGGGTTGGACATCCGCATCAAGCGCTATGCGCCGGACGGCTTGACCGTTGCGTCGGCATCCTACCGGTTTGCCTATCCGGACGGTCATGCGCCGGGGGCTGATGAGTGGTTTACTCTGCGCTGTACCGACGACGGTACGGTCGCGACAATCTATTTCAACGACACGGAAATCTGTTCGGTGCTGCTTGAATCGCCCGGCGTGACCTATGCCTCGGACGGAACGGGACAGGGATACTACGGGAAGGCGACGCTGACGGATCCGGCGGGAACCGTCCTGCTGGAAGTGGACAATACCCGCCTCAACTCGTCCGGGTCGCAGATTGCACTGACCACCCGGTTTCAGACCATGGATGCCGACGATCTGTCGGTTTCCTACGTGGAGCAGTCCGTGGAGGGCGGGCATCTGACGGCGGATTTCGCGTCTGTCATGACTGCGCAGACATTCAGCCCGGACGATCGCCTGCTGAAAACGCTGAATATGGGACAGGGCTTCCGGACAGATACCGATACGGGAACCGGAAGCATCGGAACAGAGACCGACCCGGAACCCGTCACCGAAACGGAGACGTCCGGCGCATCAGCCGCCGGAGGATGCAGATCGGCAGCAGGCAGTGCCTTTGCAGTGCTGGTGCTGATCGGTATTCTGCCCGCTGTCCGTTATTGCAGAAAGGAAAACTGAATTATGGAACAGAAGAACAAGCCCTTTCGCCTGTGCGCCTTTGCGGATGAAGCCGCGGCGGACAAGGCAGGGCAGATACGCGCCCTCCGGGACAACAGTATCCGTCTGCTGGAAATCCGGAATGTGGACGGTGTGAACATTGCGGACCTGTCGGAGGAGGCGGCACGCCGCTTCCGGGAGGAGCTGGACGAGGCGAACATCCGCGTCTGGTCGATTGGCTCCCCGGCAGGAAAAAGCGACATTCACCGGGATTTCGGGCAGGAGGAGCGGCAGTTTGAGCGCCTTCTGCGCATGGCGGAGATTTTCGGAGCATCCTGCATCCGTCTGTTCAGCTTTTACGGCACCGGCGGCGAGGAGCAGTTCTTTCCGGAGGTATGCCGCCGCATGGGAATCTTTGTCCGGATGGCGTCTGACGCGGGCGTGATTCCCTGCCACGAGAACGAGAAAGGCATCTGGGGCGATACCGCGCCCCGCTGCCGGGCACTGCACGATGCAATTCCCGGACTGCGGGCGGTATTTGACCCGGCGAACTTCGTGCAGTGCGGGCAGGATGTCATGCAGGCATGGGAGGCGCTGTCCCCGTTCGTGTACTACGGGCATATCAAGGATTGCAACGCGGCAGGACAGATTGTCCCGCCCGGGGACGGCATTGGTGCTCAGCGGCAGTACCTGCCGCTGATGGCGGCGCAGGCGCCCGATGCCGTCCTGACGTTGGAGCCGCACCTGACGGATTTTGTCGGGCTGGCAGGGCTGGAGGAGGACGGCGACCGCAGTGCCGTCGGGCAGGTCGTGCGCTTCCCGGATGCCCGGGCGGCGTTTGACTGCGCGGCGGAACGGCTGCGCGGCATTCTTGCCGATATATAACCGCAACAATTAACTGCAATAATGCCGGGCTCCGCCCGGCGGAAAGGTCACACTTATGAAAATCGGCGCACAGTTTTACACAATCCGGGATTTTTGCAAAACACCGGATGCTTTGGACGAATCCCTGAAGCGGGTGGCGGATATCGGCTACCGTCACATTCAGCTTTCGGGCGTATGCCCCTACGATGCGGACTGGATGGCGGAGCGGCTCCACGCTTACGGGCTGTCGGTCGAGATTACGCATTTCGACTACAACCGCATCCTCCGCGATCCCGCGGGCACCGTCCGCTTTCACGACACGATGCATTGCCGCTGGATTGGTATCGGTTCCAACCCGCGCGGCGTAAATCCGGAGGGGCTTGCCGCTATGGCGGCGGAAGTCAAGCCGATTCTGCCCGTGCTGATGGAGGGCGGTCATAAATTCATGTACCACAACCACCACATGGAGTTTGCCCGCTTTGGTGGGAAAACCTTCCTTGACCTGCTGTGCGAGACCTTTACACCGGAGGAGTGCGGCGTGACGCTGGATACCTACTGGGTACAGGCTGGCGGAGGGGATCCTGCATACTGGCTCCGGCGGCTTGCCGGCCGTGTGGACTGCGTGCATTTCAAGGACATGGTGTATGCGCCGGAGGACAAGGCAGTCCGCATGGCGGCAATCGGGGACGGAAACATGAACTACCCGGAGATACTCCGCGCCTGCGAGGATGCCGGCGTGCAGTATGCCTTCGTCGAGCAAGATAACTGCTACGGCGTCGATCCGTTCCTGTGCCTGAAGCAGAGCTACAACTGGCTGCACGCGCAGGGATTAGAGTAAGCAACACAAAGAGAGAGAGAGCGAAGAGGAAACGGACATGGAAAAAGTGAGACTCGGTATCATCGGTATGGGCAACATGGGGACGGGGCATCTGGATCACACGCTGACCGGACGCACGCCCGAAATAGAGGTTACTGCCGTAGCGGACACCAATCCCGCCCGGCTGGAGGCAACGCAGGCACTGCTGGACAAGCGGCGGACGGAATTCCCTGACCTGCACCAGCCGGATATTGCGCTGTTCGGTACGGCGGAGGAGATGCTGCACTCCGGGCTGATTGACGCGGTGGAGATTGCGGTTCCGCACTACGACCACCCGCGGTACGCAATTGAGGCGATGCGTGCGGGCATTCACGTCATGTGCGAGAAGCCGGCGGGCGTGTATACCCTGCAGGTGCGCGAGATGGCAGAGGAAGCGGACAGGCATCCGGATATCGTGTTCGGGATGATGTTCAACCAGCGAACCAACCACGTCTACCGCAAGATGAAGGAGATTGTGGATTCCGGCGAACTGGGTCCGATCCGGCGCACAAGCTGGATTATTACCAACTGGTACCGGAATCAGGCGTACTACGACTCCGGCGCATGGCGCGCTACGTGGTCGGGCGAGGGCGGCGGCGTTCTGCTCAATCAGTGCCCGCACAACCTTGACCTGTGGCAGTGGATTTGCGGAATGCCGCGCCTCGTCGATGTCCGGATGCACTTCGGCAAATGGCATGATATTGAGGTGGAGGACGATGTGACTGCCTATGTCGAGTATCCGAACGGTGCGACCGGAACCTTTGTCACCTCCACGGGGGACACGCCCGGCACCAACCGCTTTGAAATCGTATGCGACGGCGGTACGCTGGTCACGGACGGCGGCTCGCTGTACATGACCAGGTTAGAGGTGCCGGAGTCGGTGTTCACGCGGGAAAGCAAGACGCCCTTCGCCAGCCCCAAGGCGTCCACCTGCAAGGTGGAAACGGACGGGAAGAACGAGCAGCACATCGGGGTCATGAATGCGTTTGCGGGCGCGATCCTGCGCGGCGAGCCGCTGGTAGCCGACGGCAGGGAAGGAATTCGGGGACTGACCCTGTCCAACGCCATGCACCTGTCCGCATGGACAGGCAAGCCGGTTGAGCTGCCTATGGATGAGAAGCTGTTCCTTGACCTGTTGCTGGAGCACGTGAAGGTTTCCCGCCGCAAGGAAGGAATCGAATCGGTGTTTGCTTCCACGGAAGGAACCTACAATGCATAAAATCAGAGCGGGCGCTTACGCGCCCGCTCTGATTTTATGTCGGCACCGCCAGTCAAGCCGGCAGCTCCTCAAGCATTACTTCGCCCGTTCCTCTTCGTTCCTGTCCTCCCGCGCGTGAATCAGGCTCACCATTAGCTCATGGCACGGGGTGGGAACCCCGTACTGCTTGCCCAGCCGCACGACAGCGCCGTTGATGAAATCTATCTCGGTGCGGCGTCCGGCGCGGATATCCTGACACATGGACGCACGCCCCGTCGAGAGCACTCGGGCGGTCTGAATGACGGATGCGGTGACAGCTTCCGCGTCAAACGTCACGCCGTCCGCAGCCGCTACGGCGACCGCCTCGGTAATCAGCATCCGGATGATGTTCTGCGTATGGGGATTCTCTCCGCCAAAGCCGAGAGTCGAATCCAAAAGCGCGGTCATAGGGTTCACGGTCATGTTGATCATCAGTTTTGCCCACAGCAGGCGTTTGACGTCTGCGCAGGCGACGACCGCGGCGGCATCGGAGGACAGCGCGGCGACTGTTGCTTCCGCCATGGCGAAATCGCCCGCCGGCGATCCGACCTGCGTTTCGCCGGCTCCGGAGTGGTAAATAACGCCGGGTGCCCGCGTGACGCAGTTATGCCGCGTCGTGCCCAGCAGAATACGTCCGGCAGGAACGTATTTCTGCATAATCTCAAAGTTACCCATGCCGTTCTGCAGCGAGAGCAGAACCGTCTCCTTGCCGATAAGTCCCAGATTGGCACGCAGTGCGGCCTCCCCCGCCGTGTCCTTGACGAACAGGATAACCAGATCCTGCGGCTCCTGTCCCTCTCCGCTGAAGCGGATGGGAATACGGTGACGTGACTCGGAACCGTCCGGCTCCTGCAACAGGATACCGTCCCGGCTGATACTGTCCACGGCGGCGGGGCTGACGTCGTACAGCGTGACGTCATACCGGTTCAGCAGGCAGGCGAACAGGCACCCCATGGCACCCGCGCCGATAATCGCAATTTTCATGTGCAATGCACCTCCGTACAGAAAGTTCTTCAGGTTTCACCGTGCAATTCCGCGGCGGTGCCTTTACTCGATTTCCATAATCCACCCTTCGGGAGCCGGAATCTTCCGGTGCTGGATGGACAGCAGCGTTTCACGCAGGGCGGCAATCTTGGAGTCCGGCTCTCCGGCGCGATAGGTAAATGTCTTCCCGCTCCCGGGGTTGTCGATAGAGGCAACCGGGGAAATCACTGCCGCCGTGCCGCACAGACCGCACTCAACAAACTCCCCGATTTCATCCGCCCTCACGGGACGTTCGATGGTTTTCATGCCCAGATAGTGCTCGCCGACGTACAGAAGCGAACGGCGGGTGACAGAGGGCAGGATGCTGTCCGAGAGCGGCGTGACCATTTCGCCGTCGCGTGTAATGAAGATGACGTTGGCTCCGCCCGTTTCCTCAACATACGTGCGCGTGCCGGCGTCCAGATAGAGGTTTTCGTCGTATCCCTTCTCGTGTGCATCGGCAATGGCAAACAAGCTCATGGCGTAGTTCAGTCCCGCCTTGATATGTCCGGTTCCGTGGGGCGCGGCGCGGTCAAAATCCGTTATGCGGATTCTGAGCGGGCGGGCACCGCCGGAAAAGTAGGAGCCGACCGGCGAGGCGAACAGGCGGAACTGAAACTCTGATGCGGGCTTGACGCCCAGCACCGGGTTGGTTCCGAACACACAGGGACGGAGATACAGGGAACCGCCGCTTGCCGCGTCCGGAATCGCATCCCGGTTTGACAGCACAACCTGCCGGATCGCTTCCTCAAACATACCGTCAGGCAGGGGCGGCATTTTCATGCGCGTGCAGGAATCGTGCAGGCGCGCTTCATTCAGGTCAGGGCGGAAGCAGACGATGTGTCCGTCTCCTGTCCGGAACACCTTCAGCCCTTCAAAGCAGGTCTGCGCGTACTGCAGGACGCAGGCTGACTCGTTCAGTGTGACGGTTTCATCGGTTGTCAGTCCGCCGGGCTGCCATGCACCGTCCCGATAGAGCGCAACATAGCGATATTCTGTTTTGCGGTAGGCAAATCCGATTGGCGTCGGTATACTCATAGTATTATCTCCTATCTTTTACCTGATTCAGAAAAAGAAAAAGCGCCCCTGTACATACGAAAGCCGTATGTGCCAGCGGACGCCTTTGCCCTTGTTGGCGTACATTATACACCGTTTTTGCAAGTTTGTCAATAGGGAACTTGCAAAATTTTAAAAAATCTTTGCGCGCGGCGACGCCGATTTACCGTGCTGAAAACAACAGTCACAAGCTCGCACTTCTCAAAACAGATAATCCGGCTTTTCCCAAAACTATGTATTCTGCTATTGACAAAACGCAGAAAATATAGTATAATTAAGAGGATGTTTTCGTTGAAAATATCACAACCATATTTGCATGAAGAAAGGGAAAGCATATGTCCACGCAGATTTCCGGTCAGATTACACAGGTGTATACAAAAATAAAGGAGAATATCGGCAAGGTTATCGTCGGCAAATCCGATACGGTGGATATGCTGCTCGTATCTTTGCTTTGCGGCGGTCACGTCCTGCTGGAGGATGTACCCGGAACAGGCAAAACAGTGCTTATCAAGTCGCTTGCTGCATCGGTCAGCTGCCAGTATAAGCGGATTCAGTTCACCCCCGACCTTTTGCCGTCGGATATTACCGGCGTAAATTTCTTCAATGTGAAAAAGTCCGAGTTTGAATTCGTGCCCGGCCCCATTTTTGCCAATATCGTACTGGCAGACGAAATCAACCGCGCAACGCCCAAAACGCAGTCCGGACTTCTGGAGTGCATGGAGGAAATACAGGCAACCATAGACGGAAAAACCTATAAGTTAGCACAACCCTTTATGGTTGTTGCCACGCAGAACCCGGTCGAAAACATGGGTACCTTCCCCCTGCCGGAGGCACAGCTCGACCGCTTCCTGATGAAGGGGCGGATGGAATACCCTACCCATGAGGAGGGCGTGGCGATTCTGGAGCGCTTTGATCGGGAAAGCCCGCTGGACACGCTGTCCCCGGTCGTGACGGCTGAGGAACTGGTTGCCGCTATCCGGGAACTGCCGCAGGTGTATATCAGTCGCGACGTAATGAGCTACATCACAGCCATTATCGAGAAAACACGCAATTATCCCAAGGTTCTGCTGGGCGTTTCGCCGCGCGGTGCGCTGTCACTCATGAAGGCAGCCAAGGGCTATGCAGCCATATCCGGGCGCAGCTATGTCACGCCGGACGATGTAAAGCGTGCGGCACATCCCGTACTGGATCACCGTCTGCTGCTGGAAAACGCCGCCCGTATCAAGAAGAACGCCGCGTATGAGGTTATTGAGGACGTGCTGGGCATGGTCACAGTGCCGACCGAGAGCGTCTTTGAAAACCGTTGAGAGCGTTGCGCACGCTGAGAGAGGTTCTGTTCATGAATGAGCTTCTGCCGATCGGGGGTTCTCCTGCCATGCAGACCCCCGGTGCACTGACATTTACTGACACGCTTGCCCGCATTGTCGGGTCGCGGTGGTTCACGGCTTTTCTTGTCCTTGCGGGGGTGTTCCTCCTGTTTCTGATACTCCTGCGCGTGTACGGCAGTATGCGAAGCCGCCGGCTGTCCCGTATCGTCTACGAACGCTGTTTTTCCGAGGAGGGCGTTTATGAGGGGGACGAAATCGAGCTGATTGAAACCGTGCGCAATACGGGATTCTTCCCCCTGCTGGGCGTGGATATTGAGTCATACTTTTACAACGAGCTGGATCTGGATGAGTACCAGCCGGATCCGGGCAGTACCATGCAGTATGTCATCAGCCGCTTCAATCTCTGGCCCTATATGCAGATACGCCGCCACCACAAGCTGACCGCCCGCAAGCGCGGGGACTATCGGTTGCACGTCGCGACGGTCTACAATAAGGCGAATCCTATCACGCTGGAGGCGCCTGCCGAGCTGTTCGTGTATCCCCGTGCCGTGCCGCTGAACCTGCCGGTGCTGGCAGTCGGGCGGATGCAGGGAGAGTATGTCAGCAACCGCCCGCTGTTCACAGACCCGTTCTCGCTGGCAGGCATCCGGGATTACCGCTTTGGCGACCCTGTGTCGCAGATCAACTTCAAGGCGTCGGCGCGGGTTCCCATGACGGGGTTTTCGTCCTCGCCTTTCAAGGTCAACGCACGGGACTACTGTGCCTCGCGGCGGCTGATGGTGTACATGGATTTCCATCTGCCCATGGGCAGTAAAATCGACGGGGCAGAGTATGCCAAACGGGCGGAACGGGGGCTTTCCTTCTGTGCCGCACTTATCCGGGACGCCATTTACGACGGGTTCCGGGTCGGGTTTGCCGCAAACTGCCGGAACACCAACGGACAAATGTCCTCCCGGTTTCCCTGTGAAGGATCGCAGGCACAGCTTCTGTCTGTCATGAAGGAGATGGCGCGCATGAATCCGACCGACGGCGCGTCCTTTGCGTCACTGTTGGAGCACGATATTGCCGACGGTATGGGCGACACGGAAATCATCATCCTTGCCTTCGATACGCACGAGGAGATTATTGACCGGATTCAGTCGCTGGAACAGCTGGGAAACTCGGTACAGCAGATTATTTTAGGGGAGGTGGACGACGATGGCTGCTCGTGCTAAGCAGAGCGAGAGCGAACTGAACGCACGCTACATTGCCGCCCTTTCCCGCTTTTCCGGTGCCACCGACTGGCGTCAGTATCTGGAGTTGGCGGAGGAATTCCGCGCACTGGATACCTACCGGGATTCCGCTCAGCTGTATGACCGCTGTATCAAGGCTGCATCGGCACCCGCATACCGTGAAATCAAGGAATCGCTGGACGCCAAGCCGGACAGAACGGTGGAGGACTACCGTGAAGCGGTGCGTGTGCTGGCAAAGATTCAGGATTACGGGGACGCGCGGGAATTCATGCGCGTGTGCAACGTGCGTGCCAATGTCCTGCTCTATGACCGCGCCCTGGCGCTTGTCACAAACTCGGACGCAACGACAGACGAAATCGGGCAGGCGGTGGATATTTTCCGGGACATCAAGACCTTCCGCAACTGCCGGGATCTGTATGAACGGTACGAAAAGTACTACTGCGAGCGCGTCTATGCCGAGGCGAGCGGACTGGTGCGGAACGGTCATGTTTACAGCGAATTTGACGAGGCATACGAGCTGTTTTCCCGCATTCCGCACTATGGAGACGCCGCCGAGCTGGCGACAGCCTGTAAAAAGAAGGCGGATAAGCTGCGTCCACGGCAGCGTCCGGTCAAGCCCAAAGAAGTTAAGGCAGAAAAGCCGCAAAAAAAGAAGCCGGACAGTGCTGAGCAGACCGAGGTGGTCCGGCTGAAGCGCGAAAAGCCGGAACGCACGCGGGACGAGACATCCAACGGATTTCTGGAGGTCTGGCGCACTCTGGATAAGCGGTATCTGACCGTCTGCCTTACCTGGTTTGCGGTTCTGATCGCCATGGTGGTGGTTTCTGTCTGGATTGCCCAGGTGCAGAATGAGTGGGTCAAGGAGCATCTGAACACACTGCGCGGTGCGATACTGGTTGTCGCTGTCCTGTCTGTGTTCTTCTGCATCCGGTGCTTTCTGCGTATGCTCACGCTGTCCATGCGCCGGAAACTGGCGAAATCCATGCTGGCACTCCTGCAACGGATGGCGGCACCTCTGGTCAGGCTGGCAGAAAAGCTGCTTGCTACCATCGGAATCGACCTGCGCCGCAGCAACCGGCTGGGTGGCAGGGACGAGCGGAGCATTGTTATGGACACGGATAAGCCGAAGAAGGTAAAAAAGCGGCTGAAGAACGAGCTGAAGTGGGCGGAGCAACAGGACAATGCGGCGCGCGTGCGCTTCCTGTTCATTGATTACATGATTATGCGAATCCGGCAGGGCTATTTCCTGCGCCGCACCATGACGCCTGCCGAAATCAGCCGGGATATTGCGCTGGAGGACGACGAGCGCGAGCTGTTCGCCGCCTATCAGAAGGCACGGTATGCCGGCAGGCTTGCTGATGGTGAGATCAGCGGCGAAGCAGTAGGACGTATGCGCGCGGTAACCGAGCGCATAAAGAGCAAACGAATCAAGGAAGATAAGTGAACCGGGGCGCCGATGAATTCCAGAGTGCCAATTGCAAACAACGTAGGAGGACAATCCATGAAGCACTTTTTCTTACCGCTTTCCGTCCTGCTGGCTGTCTGCCTGCTGTTCAGCGGGTGCAGCAACTGCACCGACAACGTAATGCCCGTTGACGGTCAGCAACAGACGGCGGATAACGCCTGACGCGAGCAGTCGGAAGCCTGCCGCGCAGAACAAAGGAACCGCCCCGGTACATACCGTACCGGGGCGGTTCCTTTACGGATTCAGATGCGTTCCAGCATGGCACGCAGGTTGCGCAGTCCGGTTTCGATGCCGTAGAGGCAGTCCTCGGAACCTTCAAACTCAATAGAGCAGTAGCCGTCATAGCCGGCACGCTTGAGGATGCGCAGGCAACGTTCGACATTGACATCGCCCTCCCCGATAATGGCGCCCTTGAAGTAGTTGCAGGCACGGGTCTGTCCGTATCCGGGCAGCGGCTCGGTGGATTTATACATATCCTT
Source organism: bacterium (assembly GCA_963643175.1). GTDB lineage: Bacteria > Bacillota > Clostridia > Oscillospirales > CAG-272 > CAMEON01. Next base: position 163,709 of record CAVIJF010000001.1, on the reverse strand, counting down.
GGCGTGGACATGGACGGCATAGGGCGCGACGCGGGAAACCGCAGTCACGTTGTCCTCGTCGGCGCAGACAAAGTTGCCGACGTCCACCAGCAGTCCGAAATTATCGTGCGCGACCGCATTGAACAGCTGCTCTACGCGGTAGCTGTCCTGCGCCACATAGCCGTGATTTTCCACGGCGGTTTTAATGCCCTTTGTCGCAGCATACTCCGTGACCGCACGGATATTGGCGGCGATGGTGGGCAGCATCAGCCCGAAGCTGCGGGAGGTGCCGGTACTGCCGAGGCTGTAACAGGCGTCATGCCGCATGACCGAGCATCCCAACACAGCGGCGATATCCACCTGCCGTTTCAGGCGCTCCACTTCAGCGGCACTGCGCTCCGGCGTGTCCTGATACAGGCAGGCGCCGATGGTGTATGCGTTGATGACCATGCCGCAGGCATCCGCCTCCGCACGCAGGTCGGCGGCGTATGCCAGCTGTTCCTCATAGGTGGGGCGGGGCATATCCAGAAATTCAATTGCCTCAAAGCCCATTTCACGCGCCTTGCGGATGGTGTCGAAGTGGGACATCCTGCCGGTTCCGATATATTGCTGGAACGAGTAGGAACTGACGGAAATTTTCATGGTGTCGCTCTCCTTTCGCTTTTTGAACCAATCAGCCGTTGCTCATCACAGAGCGCAGGTGCCCGACGGCTATGCGGATATCCCCGATGGGATCGTCGCCCACCTCACGCTCAATGGTGAGAAAGCCGCGATAGCCGATCTCATCTAAAGCCCGGAGATAGGTGTCGAAGTGTACGGAGCCCTGTCCCAGTGGCACCTCGGCAAAATACTGGATGCCCTGAAACTCCTGCGGAACGGGGTGCACCACGCCGTAAATGTACTCCGGTACGCCTCGATGCAGCATCACGCCGTCCTTTGCGTGCGTGTGGACGATATAGTCTTTGAGATTGCGGACGGCGACCACCGGGTCATCCCCCGTGACCATAACCAGATTGGCGGGGTCGAGATTGACGCCAAGTCCGCGAGAACCGCCAAGAGAATCCAGGAAGCCCTTGAGTGTTTCGGAGGTTTCGGGACCCGTTTCAACCGCAAAATGCGCGTTGATGGAGTCGGCATACCCGGCAAGCTGTCCGCAGGCGTCCTGCATGATATGGTAGCGCTCATGGGTCGGGTCGGAAGGCACAACGCCGATGTGCGTGGTGACAATGCCCGCCTCCATGTCGTTGGACAAATCCAGAATGCGCTTGGATTTTTCGATAAGCTGCGGATTGAGCGCCGCATCGCCGAAGCCGTGCCCCAGATCCCCACAGATGGCAGAGAAGCGCAGACCGGCAGATTTGACCATATCCAGCAGCTCACGCCGCTTGGCGGGTGTCATGTTTTCGGGGGCGTGTTCGCCGTTTGTGCAGTACATCTGAATGCCCTGCACACCCAACTCCGCCGCACAGCGGATTGCGTCCGGCGTGGGCAGGCGGAAGGATTCCAGCATTACACCGATGGGAAATGAATACATAGGTACCTCCTTGTGTTTCGGAAGCCGCCGCCGGCGGCACCCGTTGTCATTGGTTATATTGTACACGAACAAAGCGGCTTTGTCAAGGTGTTGCGGAGAAATTGTCAGGAAAACGGCGTCTACTTTTCGGGACGGCGCTAAGGAAGAAACCTGCCGCAGGATAATCTGAAATCATCCCATAAATGCGTGAAGCCGTGTTCTAAGCGCACGGCATCCTCCATATACTCCACATCTGGGATCCCAATATGTTCGGAAAATCGCTCTACGAGTTGGTAAATGAGGGAATCCACGCCAAACTGGAACATATGCCGGAGGCGAGCCGGCAGAAGCTGTCCGAGACGCCGGAACGCATCATCAACGAGGGAAACGGCGGCTTGATCTGCATTCTGCTGTAAAGCGCGGCAAGGGGCGGATTCCGGAAAGCAAACCGCCCCTTGCGATTCCTGTATTACTTCCGGAACCGGGTGTTTGTCGCACGCCGGACGCGGCGTGTACGGAGAATACGGCGGTACAGCCGTTCCCGGCGGGTACCGTATCGCCCGCGCCGCTTGCGGACAAGCCCGATATACAGGGACAGCAGCAGCGTGAAGCAGGCAAGTGACGCGAAAAAAGCACGGCTGCCGAGATAGTGCTTGAAGGACTGCATCCGTGCAAGGAACCCGCTGACGGCGAAATTCTCAGTCACGGCAACCGGAGCGGACGCGATGACCTCCCCACGGAAGCTGACGGTCAGCGTGCCGACCACATCCCCGGCGGTCAGCGGTGCCTCCAACGAGCCGCCCATGAGAATCAGTGCTTCGGACAGCTCCGTTGCCTCGTCCGCGTCCTTGGGCAGGTATACGGACAGACCGTCCGGCAGTACAAGCTGGGCGCGGCTGGAGCTGAGTCCGGTCATGCCGACCGGCATAACCGTGTACTTGCCGCCGGGCGCGTAAAGCTGGCGGTAGCCGAAGTTCTGCCTTGCCCATGTGAGCAGTGCGTTGACGCGCGTGTAGGCGGGGATTATTTCGCCGTTCGGCACGTCCGCGCCGCCCATGACCAGACAAAGCAGGGACGAGCCGTCCCGCTCGTACACGGTCACGACACACCAGCCGCCCTCGTCCGTCATGCCGGCACTCATGCCGCGGCAGTAGCCGTTCCGGTAATTCTGACTGGAATCCGAAAGCAGCAGGTTGCGGTTGTACACCGTCCGTTCCGTTTTGGATACGTTGGTCGCCGCGATGGTGTAGGATGTCGCGGACACCGTCTGCATGAACAGATCGTTGCCCCATGCGGCACGTGCGATGGCGGCGACATCGTGCGCCGTCGTCACCATGCCGTCCTCGTGCAGTCCGGTGGGGTTGGTGAAGTGGGTGCCGTCAGCCCCCAACAGTCCGGCTTCCCGGTTCATAAGCGAAACGAACTCCGACACGGAACCAGACGCCAGCACCGCCAATGCGACGGTCGCATCATTGTAGCCGCCACACAGCGCGGCATACAGAAGGTCACGCACGGTCAGTGTTTCCCCCTCCGCAAGGCGCAGACTGCGTCCCGAAACGCCTGCCAACATGGCGTCGGTAAGCGTTACGGGTTCCCCCAGCCGGTCGCCCAGCAGGCGGCAGGCAAGATACCCTGTCATGATTTTTACGGTAGAGGCAGGATAAAGCGTTATATCCGTGTTCTGCTCAAACAGCACCTGCCCGTTGTCCAGACAGGCGAGATAGGCGGCGCGCACATCCGAGGCATCCGGCTGGCTGACCGCCCCGGTGGACAGCGGAAAAAGCCCGACGGCAAGCGGCAGGCAGAGAAGTACACAGAAAGCAGCGCACAGCCACCGTCGCACGGGGACACCTTCCTCTCTTACTTCTACTTCAAACTTCACCGCACAATCCGCACATGGCACACTTGCTTGCGCCTTTTCCGTCATACTTCACAAAAGCCTTTGGCTGTAGCGCCACTACAGCCTGCGGATTTTTGTATCGTCTGACGAAAAATCCGACTGCGCAATTGCACCATCGGAATTGCGCGGTGAAGCATTCATTCGGGTAGCACCAGTTCCGCCGCCCGCTCCGCATCCCGCGCGATGGCGGCACGCAGCGCGTCCAGACCAGAAAACTTCTGCTCATGGCGCAGGTATTCCAAAAATTCCACCCGGACAGTGCGCCCGTAGAGGTCGCCGGAGAAACCGATACAATACGTCTCGCAGTTGGGGCGCGGATTGGCAGAGCCGTCAACCGTCGGACGGACTCCAACATTGGAAACACCCGGAAAGCTGCCGTCCGGCGTGTGAACGCGCACGGCATATACGCCGTGCGCCGGTATCAGCCGTCCGGCAGGAAAATACAGGTTGGCGGTCGGAAAGCCGAGGCTGTGCCCCAGATGCCTGCCTGCCACCACGCAGCCCTCCAATGAGTAGGGGCGACCGAGCAACGCGGCGGCAAGGCGGGGCGAACCGTCCCGCAGAGCCGCACGGATGCGCGAGGAGCTGACGGTGCCGTCCTCCAGCCGCATTTCGGGCAGGACAGCAGGCGGGAGATCCGACGGACGCGAGAAGGCGGCGGCAAGGGACGCGGCAGTTCCCGCACCGCCGGAACCGTACCGGTAGTTGAAGCCGCAGACTATCCCACGACAGCCGCATCCGCGGCGCAGGTAATCTGGGAAATCCTGCGCCGGTATTTCCCGTACAGCCGGGAAGGAGCACAGCCAAACGAAATCAATTCCCTCCGCCGCAAACAGAGCCAACTTCCCGGACAGCGAGCACAGATGATTGCCGCCCCCCCCGACGGCATCCGGTGCAGGCGCGGCGGGGAAGTAATCCGACGAGGGACGGTAAAAGCAAAAAACCCCGCAGAGGCAGCCGTCCGCGCGTGCGGAACGGACACCGGCACGGAGCAGGGCACGGTGCGCCACGTGAACGCCGTCAAAGTTTCCGAGACACAGAACCGCCCGCTCCGGCGCCCCGATGGGGCGGGGCGGGCGGTTCCGAAGGGAAAGAAACACCGAGTGAGACTGCGCCATACGGTCAGCTTTTTTCCGCATCGGTATGCGTGCGGAGGTATACGGAAATCAGGAGCGTAAGCATCCGGTCACGTCCCAGACGGCGTGCCATAGCACGCACGGTTCCGTCCTCCGGAAGGTAGGTTGGATCCTCGGTGATGAGATACCCCGAAAGCGACGGAATCACGTCATACTGCTCCTGCTTCATCAGCCGGAGAAGCTCTGTCAGGGATGCTTCCGCATCCGGACCGCCGTCCTGCGGCACGGAAAAACCTTCCGGTGCCGGCGCAGACGCGACTGCGTTTTCGCCGGCAGACCTGCCCTCCGCAGACGGAGCGACCGGCGCCTGTCTTTTTGTCTGCCCATCGGTCGCAGACATTCCTGTCAATAGTACAGCCATCCCGACTTCTCCTTTCTGCGGCACCGCCCCGGTGGGCAGTGCCGCCCGAAACGGGAAAGTGTCTCTTTGATTACTAATTCAGTACCATTATACCCGCTTTTGCCCGTTTATGCAAGGGGTATCCCGGATTATTCACAAAAAAGTTGAATTTTTGCGTCTGCAGCAACACCCGGCGGCGACAGCGCATCCGCCCAACAGGAGCAGGAGCGCCGGCACACCCGTGCCGATTGCCGAGGCACAGCCGGACTTTCCGGCGGGAGCAGTCGTAGCGGTATCCGGTGCGGCGGTTCCGTCCGTCGCGTCGGAGGGCAGGGAAGTATCGGTTTCCGGCACCGTTTCGGTTGCCGTGCCGGTTTCCGTGTTAGGCTCCTGATCCTTATGCGATGCCCGGTGATCCTCAACGTTCTGCCGGAGAACCAGCACCGCCTCGTAACCGGGAACCGTAAGCGCAAGTCCGTCTCCGACGGTGACAACCTCCGCGCCGCCGGTCAGGGGACGGTAAACCGTAACCTCGCCGGTGTAGCCGTCCGCGTAGCGCAGTGTGGCGGACGCGGCACCTGTTGCAGTATTCGCCAGATAGGTAATGCCACAGCCCACACCAACAAAGTCGCCGCTGATGACGGATTTGCTGCTGCTGAGCGTGACCGGACGGCTGATGGTCTCCTCCAATGCCGCCGCCAGCTGACTGCCGACCCCGCCGAACGAGGTGCAGTCGGCAAGCTGCTCCATCAGCGCGGCAATCTCGCTGTCCTGTCCGGCGGCAAGACCGTGCGTGGGCTTGGCTCCGACGAATATGACCGTTCCGCCCGCCTGACGGAACGCCACCAGTCTGCGCAGGGCGTCCACCGAGATGTACTGCGTAAAGGGAACGATAACGGTGCGGTACGCGCCCGTGCCAACGCACAGGCAGCCGTCGGATGCAACCGTTGCACCGCAGATACTTTCATCGTCCAGCACGGAGTACAGGTAGTCGCTTTCCAGCAGGGTGCGGCAGAGCGACTGGAATTTGGAGTCCAGCCGATCCGAAGCCGCCCGCTCGTTCCCGGACTCGGAGCCGTGCGCGGTGTCGGCATCATGCAGAGCCTGCACGGTGGCGATGGGGTAGAACACCGCCACCTGTCCCGCCTCTTCCATACCTTCGAGCAGTGTATTCAGTCGCCCGACATACTGATTGAGCGTTTCGGATTCGGAGACAGTCAGGTCGTACTGCGGATTGATGACATTGTAGTCGGTCGTGCCGAGCAGACGTGTCAGCGACACGCCGCCCACGCAGTCAAAGAGCGGATGCTCCGCTGACAGCGCGTTTGCGGCATTGGGATTGAATTCCACCATCGCGCGCTGCACGCCCTTGTTTTTGGCGGCAGATACAACGTAGCGGATACCGACGGTGCTGCCGATGTAATTCTCGCTCATCAGGTGTGCCGGATCGACCCACAGGAGATCCACACCGGGAATGGTCATGCCGCCGATCACCTGCAGGAAGTCGCCGCCGTAGGTTTCAATGTGGTCGTTCATGTTTTCCTCAAACAGCAGGTGCCCGGAGGATTCCACCCCGTTGGCGCGGCACCATGCGGAAATCTGCTCGGTGTAGCTTTCGCGGAACAGCTTGGCAACCAGCCGGTAGTAGTGCATCCGGCAGAGCCTGTCGGCGTCGGTATCACCGGAGAACAGACTGGGCAAGTTAATCTCGTACCCGTACTCGGTCCGGAACTTCTCCTCCAGTCCGGATGTCCAGACAACATAGCCGTACATCCCGCGGTTTCCGAGGTTCGGCTCATCCGTGAAGAAGGCGTCCACGTTCTGGAACACCTCGCCCATCTTGTCGCGGTAGCGCTCGTGCGTCAGCGTGATGAAACGCGCGACTGCCTCCGGGTTAAGCAGATCCACATGGCGCAGCGTGGAGAAATCCGACCGGTCTTCCGTGCCGGAATAGGTCTTGCGCAGGACGTACACGTCCAGTGTCCACGCGCCCGATGCGTCCGCCGTGACGGCGGTGCCGCCGGCGTCCAGCGCACGTGTGCCGGAGTCATCGGTGAGATTGGCGCACAGGATGCGGATATCCTGCCCCGTGCAGATGTACCGTGCCGTGCCGCCGTTCCCGGTCAGGCTGTGGTGCTCCACGCCGGTTGCTTCGTACTCATCGTGCCCCTCCAGAACCTGTCCGAACGCCTTGCCGCTCGGCCACTGGTACTCGTCGTAAATCCACGTTGTCATGCCAAGACCGTTTGCGTAGTCGTACACCTTCGCCAGCAGTTCAAATTCCCGGTCGTCCAGCAGGTAGCTCGGCGTGAAGTTGACATTGGAGACCACGCCGCCGTAGCCGGAGTTTACAAAGCTGTCGATGGGGGCGGTACCGGTGAATCCGTATGTCGTCCAGCGCATCCGCAGGCGCAGTGCCGGGGAGGCATACGCCTCGCCGCGCCAGATTCTGCCGTAATCGGGGGTAGGCTCCGGCTCGGTTTCGGTTTCCGTTTCGGCGAAATCCGCGAAGCGGATGAAGGTTGCGGCGTCCTCCGCATTGTCATACAGCCCGTAGGCGCGAATCTCGTAGAGTGTGTCCGACGGGCAGTCGTTATTGAACATATCCAGCCGGATATTGGTGAAAGTCCCGGTCGCCACCATTCCGGCGGAAGCGTAAATCATGGTTGCCCGGTCAGTCAGATCCACCAAAATCAGCTGCCAGTCGTCCGTCACCTCGTAGCGGAAGGGCTGACAGGGATAATCGTTGCCCGTGGTAGTTGTGCGGAAGCGAAGCTCCCCGCGCAGGTCGTGCTTGTTCGTCCGCATCAGCATTGCCATATAGTGGAATACCGTGCTGTCAACCCCTGTCGGCAGAGCTAACGAAAGGTAGGGGTCGTCGCACTTTCCGTTTCCGTTGTCTTCAAATTGCAGGCGCATGACGCCGTTCTGCAGGGTGGGCGACAGGTGGTAGGCGTCGCGGCACTGCCCGACGGCATCGGAGGAGGAGAAATCCACCAGATAGGCGGGCGCGACATAGTCGGATTCATCGCCGGCATCGGTTGCGAACACGCCGAGGGCAAACGGTGACATGCAGGCGAGCGCGAGCAGGATGAGTGCCAGCGGCAGTGCCGTCCGGCGGCGGAAATGGGTACGGCTCATATGTTGCCTCCTGAATCTGAAAGTCATGCATGATGCGGCAGCGTATCCGCGCCGTTTTCCCGGTCGGCATACAGTCTGACCAGCTCTGACAGAATGGCGGTTTCGGTGTCCATCCCCTCTGCCGTGATGTGCTCAAAGGGACCGTGGAACGCATATCCGCCGGTTCCCAGATTGGGGCAGGGAAGTCCCATGAAGGACAGCCGCGCCCCGTCGGTTCCGCCCCGGATGGGATGTACCTCCGGATCGGCACCGACAAGCCGTGCCGCCTTTTCGGCGTTGCGTATCAGATGCATATGCGGCGCGATTTTCTCCGCCATATTCCGGTACTGTTCCCGGACGGTCAGCGTAACGGTGCCCTCGCCCAGCGAAGCGTTTACGTCGTCCGCGATGCGCCGGAGCAGTGCCAGCCGCGCGTCAAAGCCCGCGGCATCGTGGTCGCGGATGATGTACTTCAGCTCGGCGGATTCGACGTTGCCCTCCATGTCGGTCAGGTGGAAAAATCCCTCGTAGCCGTCGGTACGGGCAGGAATCTCCTCCGCGGGCAGGCGGTTGTTGATGTCCATGGCAACCAGCGCCGCATTGACCATGATATCCTTGGCAGAGCCGGGATGGACGTTGACGCCCCGGATGCGGAACATGGCGGAAGCGGCGTTGAAATTCTGATACTCAATGCTGCCCTCGACATCCCCGTCCACCGTGTAGGCAAAGTCCGCCCCGAAGCCGGGCACATCAAAGTCGTCGGGACCGCGCCCGATTTCCTCATCCGGCGTGAAGGCGATGCAGACCTTTCCGTGCGGAATGTCCTGACTCAGCAGTTGTTCCGCCATGGTCATGATTTCGGCGATTCCCGCCTTGTCGTCCGCGCCCAGCAGGGACGTGCCGTCGGTGACGATGAGCGTGCGTCCGGCAAGCCGCGGCAGGTGCGGGAATACGGCGGGAGAGAGAACACGCCCGCTGTCACCCAGCGCGATTTCTCCGCCGTCGTACTGCGGAATCAGGCGCGGGTGCACGCCCTCGCCGTTGAAGTCGGGTGCCGTATCCATGTGCGCAATGAATCCCAGCGACGGACAATCCTCGTATCCCGGCGTGGCGGGAATGCTGCCGTACACATAGCCTGTGTCGGAGAGACGCACCTCCGAAACGCCAAGTGCTGTCATCTCATCGCGGAGCGCCCGCGCCAGTGCCAGCTGGCGGGCGGTGGAGGGGACTGTCGCAGATTCCTCGTCACTGGTTGTCCAGAAGGTCACGTATTGCAGAAGACGTTCATATGCTTTCAATTTGGTTCATCCTTTCCCGGCGGGCGCATCAGCAACCGCTCACTCTCAAATCACGCTCCATTATACTTCATTTTTCCGCAAAATGCAAGACTTTTGATAAAAAACCCTGACGGAAACCGGAAAAGCGCAATCAGCGCAGGACAGCGAGTCAATCGCGGAGGAGGGTATACACAGCAGACTGCTGCAGGGTGTCCGCCATTGCCATCCGGCAGGAGGAGCCGGCGGATGCGCAGGGGGCGTGACAGTACCCGGAAAGCAGGCGGAATAAACAAAAAACAGCGTATATTCCCGCATCTTGTTATAACATCACCCCATTGCCAAGCGACCGAAAAACAGGTATAATAATGTGGATGCGCGGCGATACCGCGGCACATAACCTGCAACGAACAGAATGGGAGACAAGACATGGGAGAAACCGTGCGGAAATTCCGAAAGGTATTCAATTTTCAGGACCCGAGTGCCAAGGGGCGCTGCTGTGTCCTTATATTCAAGGTGGTGGAGGGCTTTCTGACCTACATCACAACCGGTATTTTCTATACGGAATTTCTCCGGTGCTACGGAATGGACAGCGTGGCGGCGGGTGTCCTGTCCTTTATTCCGTACATAGCCAGTATGCTGGTGCTGTTCACCCCCGCCCTGCTCAACCGGTTCCCCCGGCGCAAGTGGATTTTGGCGGTCTGCAAATTCCTGTACTATTTTGTCATACTGGTTGGGCTTAACCTGCTGCCGCACATGGTATCGGATGACCGGGGACGGCTGTGGGGCATGATAGTCATCACGTTTCTGGCAAGCCTGTTCAATGTCGTGGCGACAGCGGGCTACGCCGCATGGCATATCCGCTTTCAGCCGGAGGAAATACGCGCCTACTTCCTGTCGGTCTGCCTGTTCCTGACGGCGCTGGTAGCCGGTGTGTTCACGCTCGCATCCGGGCTGATTACCGACCTTCTCCAGAAGCACATGAGTATGGAGGCGGAGCGGATTTTCCTTGTGGCTCTGCGCTACTTTGCGTTTGCGCTAGGTGTGGTCAATGTGATTTTCCTGCTGCTGCCCCGCGAGGTGGAGTATCCGGTCATTCATACGCCGCGCTTCTCGGATATTTTCGCCGTGCCGGCACATAACCGGAAATTCATGCTGACTATGGGTGTGGTGTTCCTCTGGCAGTTTTCATGCAACTGCTACTCCGCACAGTTGAATTACTACCTGCGGGATGTAATCGGAATGTCCATGACGTTTTACAACATCATCATATTCCTGTACAGCGTGTTCTTTATCTTCTGCATGAATTTCTGGCAGAAAATGATCCGGAAAACATCGTGGTTTTTCGTATTTGCCGCCGCCGTACTGATTGTGGCGCCGTTCCAGATTCTGTACGGATTCGTGCAGCCGGGGCACTACATTCTGCTGGTGCTGATCGTCCGTCTGCCGCAGCATTTCGCCGGCATCGGGCACAACGTGGCATTCGACAACTTCCAGTACATCAATATGCCGTCAACTAACCGCGAGTGCTACACTTCCTTCTATCAGATTGTGTTCAATCTCGGAGCGCTTGCCGGGTATGTGTTCGGCACGGTATTTGATGCCAACACAAAGGACTGGTCGTTTACTGCCTTCGGGTATACGTATACGTCCGGTGTGCCGTTCCTCATCATGCTCTGCGGCGTCGTGCAGTTCGTGATTGCCGCGCTGGTGCTGATTGTCCGGAAACAGCTGGAACCGGATCGGAACGGAGCATTGAACGCCTGACCGCCCGGAACCCGCACGGACGGCGTGGAAAGAGCCGGGCACGCTCTGCGTGTCCGGCTCTTTCCGGCTTCTCTGTAACATTTTGTTGCATATTCCGAAACTATTTTACCGAAAACTATTTACAATTTCCCGGAACCATGCTATAATATACCCGAAGGAGCGCCGCTCGGAAAGGGCAATCGGCGTTCCCAGAACCGGCACATCGGATTTTCCGCACCGCAGGGTTGGAATAATCCGACAAGTTCCCGGAGAATTCATATTCTGGTCACATAGAAACCCCATTGCGGGAGTATGATATCGGATGGATTCCTGTAGGAGGAGCCGGGACGGAATATCAGGGAACGCCGATTCATGCGGCGCTTCCGCAGAAACAGGAGGAAAAAGATATGATGGACACGAAAATCCTGGTTGTGGATGACGACCCCAACATCAGTGACCTGCTGAAAATATATTTTGAGAATGAAGGCTATGATGTCAAGACCGTAGCCGACGGTGTTGAGGGCGTCAGCGCTTTCAAGCAGTATGAGCCGGATCTTGTACTGCTGGATCTGATGCTGCCCAAGAAGGACGGCTGGCAGGTGTGCCGCGAGATACGCGAAATATCCGCCAAGCCCATTATCATGGTAACGGCAAAGGGAGAGGTTTTTGACAAGGTTCTGGGGTTGGAGCTGGGCGCGGATGATTTCGTGGTCAAGCCGTTTGACATGAAGGAGCTGTCTGCCCGCGTCAAGGCTGTCCTGCGCCGCTATCAGGCACATACCACCCAGAAGGATGACGATATCATCCGGTTTGAAAACATCGAAATCAGCAAGATGAAGTACGAGCTGAAGATTAAGGGAAAGTCGATTGACATTCCGCCGAAGGAACTGGATCTGCTGTACTTCCTCGCTTCCAATTATAACCGCGTCTTTACGCGGGACGCACTTCTGGATAAGGTGTGGGGCTTTGATTATTTGGGCGATTCCCGGACAGTGGACGTTCACGTCAAGCGTCTGCGGGAAAAGTTAGAGGGCGTTTCGGACAAATGGACGCTCAAGACCGTGTGGGGCGTCGGCTATAAGTTTGAACTGCTGTCCTGATGTTCCGCAGTATATTCGCCAAGTATGTGACCGCCTTTGCCGGGCTTCTGCTCTGCGGTTTTCTCATGCTTCTGCTGATATTCGGCAGCGTGGTGGGCGGCTACGCGGAGCGCACCAAGCAGGCGGTCATCATGGGAACGACAAAATCCGCTGTCGAGGATCTGTCCGAAATGTACCGGGACAGCGGCGTGCAGGATTTTGCCACCTATATTCGGGAGAACGAAAGGGAAGTGCAGCGCGTTCTGAATGCCGTGTTGGCCAATGCGGACGATGTAACGGTCTGCGTGACCGACCGGAACGGAAATATCCTGCTGACCGCCGGGGAGGGAGCCTGCATCCCGCTTGAGGGCGAAGACCTTTCGGACATTCTGAATGCCGCCGAGGGGGATCTGCCGCTGTCCCTCCCGACCGAAACCGGGCACCGTCTGCGTTGCGGCGGAGCCGTGTTCAGTGTGGTTTCCGGAGAGGACGGAAGTCCGACGAGGGTCGCACAGGGAACAGTCGTGGCGATGTCCGAAACCGGCACATGGGGCGATATGTACTACGACACCTTCAAATCGGTGTTGCTTGCCGCCGTGTGGGTGATGATTGCCGCGCTGATTGCACTCTACTTCATCACGGAGCGCACCATTGAGCCGCTGCGTGATATGAGCCGGGCAGCCAAGAAGATGGCAGCCGGCAATTTTGACACGCGCGTTGCAGTAAAAGGCAACGATGAGGTGGCACAGCTGGCTGGGGCGTTCAACCAGATGGCGGAGTCCCTGCAGAGTATGGACAGGATGCGTAATTCCTTCATTGCCAACGTGTCGCATGACCTGCGCACGCCGATGACCACCATCGCGGGCTTTATCGACGGTATTCTGGACGGTGTGATTCCGCCGGAGGAGCAGGGACAGTACCTGCGTGTGGTGTCCGGTGAGGTGCGCCGGCTGTCCCGGCTGGTCAACCAGCTGCTGGACATTTCCCGCCTGCAGGCGGGCGACCGCAAGCTGGTCCGGCATCCGTTTGACATCTGCGAAATGGGACGACAGATTCTCATTTCCTTTGAGCAGAAAATCGAAGGTAAGCAGCTGGATGTGTCCTTCACCTGCGCGGAGGAGCGGATGTATGTGCTGGCGGATCAGGATGCCGTTCATCAGATTCTGTACAACATCTGCGACAATGCGGTTAAGTTTTCCCGTCCCGGCGGTCGCTTGGCGCTGGATTTCAGCTGGCAGACAGGAGGCGGACGGCACGGACGGAAGGTGTCGGTGCGCGTTTATAACGAAGGACAGGGAATCCCGCCGGAGGATCTGCCGTATATTTTCGAGCGCTTTTACAAGAGCGACAAGAGCCGTAGTCTGGACAAAACCGGGGTCGGTCTGGGAATGTATATTGCCAAAACCATAATTGAAGCGCACGGAGAAGCCATTTCGGTGCGTTCCGAGTACGGCAAGGACTGCGAATTTACCTTTACCATGCCGGAAGCCAATCCGCCGGAAACCCAGCACGACCGGGAGACGGGCGGGCGGAAGTCCGCCGGAACCAGACACGGCAGATAACAAACAAATCAGTGTTTCCCGAAGAGGAGTCGTATGAGCGAGAATCAACAGAACGAAAGGCAGGAAGATATCCTGCCCGAGGAATCCCCCATCACAGACGGTGCCGCCGCCGCAAGCGACGCAGACGGCACGGACAGCGCAGAGGTTACGGGTGCCGCGGGCGCCGCAGACTGTGCCGACGGCACGGACAGCGGGACGAACACCGAAGCACCGGAGACGCCCGCCGAGCCGGAAACCCGCTACCATTGGACGTACGGAGAGCAGCAGGCATATGACAGTGCGCACGCCGCACCCGCCGCCGCGCAGAGCGCCGGTGGAAAACGGGGTATTGGGGTGTATGCGCTGATCATGACGGTGGTATTTGCGCTGAGCTTCGGCATCCTGCTGGCGGTTCTGCTGGCGGGAAAACAAATTCATGTCAGTCAGGGAACCCCGCAGAACGATGCCGTGTCGCGCACTGACATGGAGCCGATTGAAAACGCGAAACGCTCGGTGGTTGTCATTGAGGTGACGACCGAATCGGGGAGCGGTACCGGTACCGGCGTTGTTCTGAACAGCGAGGGGTACATTGCCACCAATCACCACGTGATAGACGGCGCAAAGTCAATCCGCGTCACGTTTATAGACGGAACGCAGACCGAGGCAACAGTGGTCGGCTCGTCCGCTATGGATGATCTTGCGGTCGTCCGGATCAGCGCAGCCAAGGTCGCTTCCCAGCTGTATCCTGCTACTTTTGTCAGCAGCACGGACGATAATTATGTGGGGCAGACCGTGTATGCCATCGGCACGCCGGGCGGAGCAGAGTTCGCGTTTACAACCACCAAGGGCATCATTTCCTACGTCAACCGCGAGGTGCGCCAGTACAACAGCGACGGCACCATGGCGAAAAAGGTGCGCACCATCCAGACCGATGCCAAGGTCAATCCCGGCAACTCCGGCGGACCACTGGTGGATACGGAAGGCAACGTGGTCGGCATCGTCTCCATGAAGTTGGGCAACGGGTATGAGGGCATCGGCTTTGCAATCCCGTCGGACGGTGCGCTGGAAATTCTGAGCGCCATCATACGGGACGGGAACGCAGACAGCGTGAATTCCTCGCTGTCCTTCCGCCGCCCGCTGCTGGGCATTGTAGGCGTCTATGTTGAGGAAGGGCATACTTACGTGATGGACGACGCGCTGGGACGCATCGTGGATTGCGAGGGAAGCACCGTGGAGGAGATTCAGAGTCAGATTACGCAGTCCGGCGGAACGGTCGGCGCGACAATTCAGGCGAAGGTCAGCGGCGTGTATGTAACCAGTGTGAGCGCCGGTATGGGTGCCGAAGGGAAACTGCAGGAAGGTGACATTGTTCTGTCGGCAGACGGATTGCGCGTATCCAGCATGAGTGTGCTTGCGAACGCGCTCAACGACCGCTATGTCGGCGATACCGTCAGCGTGGAGGCGTACCGGAACGGGAGCACCGTGACGGTGGATGTTGTGCTGTCGGCACAGACAGCAGAATAAGGATAATAAAGATAATAAGGATAAGGAGTTAATTTATGTACATTTACAAAACAGAGATTTTGAAGATCAGCACAAAATGGTTTTCCGATAAAGCGAATGCGGAGGACGTTTTGGAATTGGATAAGCTGTTAAATGAAAGAGCTTCCGAGGGGTGGGAGCTTGTGACCTACGATTATATGGCAACCTCCTCGCAAATAAGAGGCGCGTTTGTTGTGACATTCAGAAAAGAGAAGGCATAACTGTAATTTCTGCTGTATACAGGTTCCGACGGTGCGTCTGTTTATCCGTCGGTTCGCGGGCATGGCGGAACTGGCAGACGCGCCGGATTTAGGATCCGGTTCTTCACAGAGTGCAGGTTCGATTCCTGTTGCCCGTACCACGAAAAAAGGCACTTGCTTCGCAAGTGCCTTTTTTCTGGTGTATCCGGCTGTGGGGTGAAAAAAACAGATCTTCAAAGTACCGGGGAAGGAGCACTGGAACCGTAGTACATGGTGTACCGCGCAAAAGTAACGCAGAATATGAAGGAGATACACAATGATACAAAATCAAAATTTTGTATCATTGTGGGAACGGGTAAGCACATCTCAATGGAATAACGCCCAAGGAGACGCTGATTATTATTCGGTATTGGGGTTCTGATATTATCCGTGCTTTTGGGTTTTATTCCCATACTGAATGGCGAATTTGGGACAGCGATGGAGACACCCCAGACATATAACGCATTTATCCTTTGTAGACACCATACCGCAGAGGATGAGCCGGGCGTCTTGCCGTATTGTCGAAACATAAAACACATACTCCGCTTCTACCTTTACTTTACTCAGAAAGTCAGCCCCCATATGCAAAAAAGGTTTGATAACAACGTATCAAACCTTTTTTGCATGGAGCTGGTGGCCGGACTTGAACCGGCGACCTGCTGATTACGAATCAGCTGCTCTACCAACTGAGCCACACCAGCGTCAACAACTGTGTGCAACGGCGGCACCATCGGGGCTACCACCGCAACGCGTTGTATTATAGCACATCTTGCGCCGTTTTGCAAGAGGTTTTTAAAAAAAATCGCAAAAAAATAATTGCAGCTTTCCGGATGCGGTCTTCAACACGTCAATTTATCCCTACGCATGAACACTTTCTGCGTCAATTCCGGTTCCGCCCGGAACCCGGTGTCCGCGCAGAGTTTCCACTTGCAAATCTCTGCACAGTATGGTATAATGGTATACAGGCTTACACTGCACGAACGCGCAAAGGAGGAAAATATCAGGAATGGATACTGCAAGACATACATACGATATTGTCATTGTCGGGGGCGGACCTGCCGGGCTGACTGCCGGACTGTATGCGCGCCGGGCAAACCGCTCGGTACTGATTTTGGAAAAGGCTACCTTCGGAGGTCAGATTACCTTCTCTCCGAAAGTGGAAAACATACCCGGATTCTCCGTGCTGTCCGGCAATGAGTTTGCGGAACGGCTGGTAGATCAGGTGCTGGCGCTGGGCGCGGAGACAGAATCGGCAGAAGTGCTCGGCATGGAACCGGCAGACGGAAGCTGGCTGCTGCATACCGACATCGGCGATTTCTCCGGGCGCACGGTCATTTTAGCAACGGGTGCCCGGCACCGCAGACTGGGACTGGATCGCGAGGAATCCTTTATCGGCAACGGAATTTCCTTTTGCGCCGTATGTGACGGAGCCTTCTACGCAGGGCGCACGGTTGCCGTGATAGGCGGCGGAAACTCCGCGCTTCAGGAGGCATTGCTGCTGTCCGATGTCGCCGGTCACGTGTATGTGATTCAGAATCTGGACTTCCTGACCGGAGAGCCTGCTCTGCAGGATCAACTGCGTGCCCGGGAAAATATTACGCTTCTGACCGGACGCGTGGTAACGGAACTGTTGGGCGACGGAGAGCTGACCGGAATCCGTATCCGAACAGCAGACGGTAGCCGCAGTCAGGAGCAGGAGCAGGAACTGACACTGGACGGTCTGTTTGTAGCCATCGGTCTGGTGCCGCAGAATCAGGCGTTTGCCAATACAGTGCGTCTGGATGCGGGCGGCTACGTCGATGCGGACGAGCACTGCACGGCGCATGAGCAGGGAGTTTTTGTCGCGGGAGACTGCCGCCGCAAGCAGATACGGCAGGTGACAACTGCCGCCGCGGACGGCGCCGTCGCCGCACTGGCAGCATGTGAGTACCTGAAAAAGCTGTAAACGGTTCCCTGTCATATGCCCTGCAGGCTTCGGGAAGCTGGTGGCGGCGTTGTCAAGATAGACCGGGCACGGGTACCGCCCGGTTCTGCCGATTCCGAACATCATACCGATTCCCTCCCTTCCCTAAGATTCTCCGGGCATCCGGCGGGCACGGATTTCAGCGGTCGCAAGGAACCTGCCGGACGTTGTCCGCCTACATACAGGGGGATGTCAGTCCGTAAGCACAGCCGCCGTGTGCCTGCTCTGAGCTATGCGCCGGTTCGACAGCAAGTGCAGCGGAACGGAAATGAATAAGCCGCGGCGGGGGCTGCGGTCGGGACATTCCGGCAGAGCCGGGATGCTTTTTTGCGATTTTCCAATCGGCGGCGAAAAAAATTCATAAAAACCCCTTGAAATATTCCGCGAATATGATATAATGAGAGTGGGTCACGGGTATGTGCCCGTAATCCCAAGGAATACTACATAAACGGAGGAACATGACCATGGCATACAAGATCAGTGACGACTGTATCTCCTGCGGCGCCTGCGCCGAGAACTGTCCTGTGGAGGCTATCACCGAGGGTGACGGCAAGTATGAGATCGACGCCGACAAGTGCATCGATTGCGGCACCTGCGCGGAGAACTGTCCCGTGGACGCTCCCAAGGCGGAGTAATCTGACCGGAGTGACCACATAACGCCGAGACTCCCGACTTCTTTTGGCCGTGCCCCGTGCGGGTCACGGCGGGGGTCGGGGGTCTTTGCTTTTTTGGGACGGCAGAACATCGGAGTGCGGAGGAGGTGCGGGCATGGCAGGCACAGGCATGGCGGGCATACCGGACGGTACCGGCAAAATATGTGACGTGAATGAGTCCATCCGCCTGCTTCAGCACCGGGACGGACTGACGTTCGGCACCGACGCTTACCTGCTGGCGGCATATGTGCGCCCTATGCCGCGCGGACGGGGAATCGATCTGGGCAGCGGAACGGGAATTATTCCCCTGCTCTGCCTTGCCCGCGGCAAAACAGAATCCTTCCTTGCGGTGGAGATGCAGGCGGTATTCTGCTCAATTATCCGGGAGAATGCGGAAGGCAATGGCTTTGCCGGACGTCTTTCCCCGCTTTGTGCCGATCTGCGCGAACTGCGTCCCGCCGATACAGGCGGCGAAGCCGACCTCATCACCGCCAATCCGCCCTACCTGAAAGCGGATTCCGGAGCGCGTAACCGTGCCGACGAAAAGTATTTCGCGCGGCACGAGACGGCGGGAGACATCGGCGATTTCTGCCGGGCGGCAGGACGGTTACTGCGCTACGGCGGGCGTTTCTGTTGCGTGTTCCGTCCCGAACGGCTGACCGATCTTCACACGGCACTGCGCGGCGCGGGACTGGAGCCGAAGCGAGCCACCTTTGTACACGCCACGCCCTTCGCCGCGCCGTCCCTTGTGCTGACGGAGGCGGTGCGCGGTGCGGCGCCCTCGCTGAACGTCACGCCGCCCCTGTTCCTGTGGGAGCCGGACGCCGCCTGCCCGCGCAAACCGGACGCCCGGATGATTCCGTCGGCGCAGTCGGCATACATCTATGAACATTGCCTGTTTCCGGAAGAGTACCGATAGTGCCTTGTCCGGACGGAGAAAGGGGCAGTCATGCCATCCGAAACAACCCCGGGCGGGATTCCCGGCGGCGGCACGTGCCGTTCCGGAGCAAATCCCCTGCCCATGAAGCATATACTCAGCTACGCCCGTCGGGCGTTGGACGATTACGGCATGATCCGCCCGGGCGAGCGGGTCGCCGTCGGTGTTTCCGCCGGCAAGGATTCCCTGACACTGCTCTGTGCGCTGGCGCGTCTGCAGCAGTTCTATCCGGTTCCGTTTGAACTGTCCGCCATTACGGTGGATATGGGCTTCGGCGGCGTTCCGGGCGATTTCTCCGGCATACGGGATCTGTGCGGACGGTTAGAGGTTCCCTACCGGGTGGTGCCGTCCGACATTGCCCGAATCGTGTTTGATATCCGGCACGAACCGAACCCCTGCTCCCTGTGTGCCAAACTGCGGCGGGGCGCTCTGCACAGGGCGGCGCGTGAGGACGGCTGCACTGCCGTTGCGCTGGGGCATCACTTCGACGACGCGGTGGAAACCTTCATGCTCAACCTGTTTTACGAGGGACGCGTCGGCTGTTTCTCCCCCGTCACGGAGCTGTCGCGCACCGGAATCCGCCTGATACGTCCGCTGATTTACGTTCCCGAGAAGGAAATACGCGCCTATGCGGCGGCGGAAGCCCTGCCGGTTGTCCCGTCCGCCTGCCCCGCCAATCAGCATACGGAACGCGAAAATATGAAGCAGCTCCTGCGAACGCTGGAGCGGAACAACCGCGGACTGCGGCACCGCATCTTCGGCGCTATGCAGCGCGGTAAGGTGGACGGATTCTTTCTGCCGGGGCGGCGTGATATCCGCTTCCCGGAGCCGGAGGAGGATGACGGCAAGGAGGATACGCTATGAATGCGAAACAGAGCATCCGGGTCGGGCTGTGCGGGTTCGGCTTCATGGGCAAAACCCATCTGTACGCGCTCTCCAATCTTCCGTACTTCTACGACCTGTCCTACCGGGCGGAGGTTGTCGGCGTATGCACGGCGCACCGGGAGACGGCAGAGAGCGCCGCGGAAGCCTTCGGCATCCGCCGGGTCTATGCCTGCGAGGAGGATATGCTTGCCGACGGGGATATTGACGTAATCGACATATGCACGCCCAATCACTGCCACTTTGCGACGGCACGCGCCGCCATTCTGGCTGGCAAGCACGTACTGTGCGAAAAACCGCTCACGACCTCGGCGGAGGAGTCGCAGGCACTGGCAGATCTGGCGGCAGCTTCCGGACTTACCTGCGGCGTGGTGTTCAACAACCGGTTCCTGTCCCCCGTCCTGCGGGCGCGGCAGCTGACTGCGGCAGGGCAGTTGGGGCGTATCCTTTCCTTTGATTTTGCCTATCGGCACAATTCCTGCATTGACCCGGAACGGACGGTCGGCTGGAAGCAGCGCGCGACCTGCGGCGGCGGAACGCTGGCGGATCTGGGACCGCACGTACTTGACCTGTGCCGCCTTTTGTGCGGGGAGATCGTTTCGGTCATGGGAAAAAGCCAGATTGCCTTCCCGACCCATCGGGTGCCGGAGGGTGTGTGGCAGACCGACGCGGATGAGGCGTTCTATTTCACCGCAACGACGGCATCCGGCGCGGTCGGGCAGGTTACGGTATCCAAGTTGACGCAGGGTGCCAACGACGAGCTGACCTTTACGGTGTGCGGCACGCAGGGCACATTGCACTTCGACCTCATGCAGCCGAACTACCTGTACGTTTACGACGCGGCGGCGCCGGGTGCGCCGCTCGGCGGGTTGCGCGGCTTTACCCGCGTGGAGTGCGTGGGACGCTTCGGAACGCCGGCGCTTCCGTTTCCGTCGCCGAAGGCACCGGTTGGCTGGTTGCGGGGACACATTGGGAGCATGGAGCAGTACCTGTCTGCCGTGTACGCCCGCCGCCCTGCCGACCCGTCGTTTGCCGACGGCGCCGCCGTGGACAGAATACTGGAAGCCGCGCACCGCTCCGACGCGGAGCGGCGGGAGGTGTCCGTATGACGTCCTGCACGGCTACCGTCATCGGACTGACCGGACCCACCGGAGCCGGCAAGGGCGTTGTGTCCGGTATCTGCCGTCGCTGGGACATTCCGTCTATCGACACGGACGCGGTGTACCACGCCCTGCTGAACCCGCCGTCCGCCTGCCTTGACGAGCTGGTTTCCGCCTTCGGGATGGGTATATGCAACCACGACGGAACGCTGAACCGCCCCGCCCTCGCGGCGATCGTGTTTGCCCCCGATGCCGGGGACAGGTTGGAAAGACTGAACCGCATCACGCATCACTTTGTGCTGGACAGGGTGCGGGCACTCTGCCGGGAGTACGGGGAGGCGGGCGCCCCTGCCGTGCTGGTGGACGCGCCGCTACTCTATGAGTCCGGCTTTGACGCGGAATGCGACCGGGTGCTGGCGGTGCTTGCCGCACCGGACACGCGCCTGTGCCGCATCATGGCGCGGGACGGCATCTCCATGGACGCCGCGCTTGCCCGCCTGCGGGCGCAGAAGCCGGACAACTTTTACGGACGGGCGGACGGCGTACTGCGTAACGACGGCACGCCCGACGAACTGGAGGCGCCCCTGCACGGTTTGCTGACCGACTGGGGTGTGCGCCTGCCGTGAGGCGGAGCGGCGCCGGACGTGCGGGACGATTTGATTTCCGCAATCCGCCGCACGCGGTCGTGGTAACGGTCATTCTGGTTATTTCCCTTCTGTTCGGCTTTCTGTTCGACCTCGCCTGCAGCGGTGTCGAGCGGTTGCGCTATCCGCGGAAATACCGGGAGTATGTGGAAACCTATGCCGCACGCTTTGATGTGCCGGATACGGTGCTGTATGCCGTTATGCGTACCGAAAGCGGCTTTGACAGTGCGGCGGAATCCTCTGCCGGAGCGGTCGGATTGATGCAGCTCATGCCGGACACTTTCCGCTGGCTGACGCAGGACATCCTGCACGAGTATCTGGAGGACGGGATGCGGTACGACCCCGAGACCAGCGTCCGGTACGGGGCGTGCCTCCTGTCCCGCTATTACCTGCGCTTCGGGCGCTGGGATCTGGCGTTTGCCGCTTACAACGCAGGCGAAAGCCGGGTGGACGGCTGGCTGTCTGACGAAACTCTATCGGACGGCACCGGCGGACTGCGGAAAATCCCTTACCGGGAAACGAGACGGTACGTCTCCAAGGTGCAGAAGGCGGTCGGCGTGTATGAAAAGCTGTACGGATAAGGGATGGCGGTTACGGCATACCGCGCATGACTGCCGGAACGGATAAAGCATCCAATCAAATTCAGGATAAATTTTAGTGTAAGAAAGAAGGATTCTGACATGGAAAACACGGAAAGCAAAACGCAGGCGCAGGCTCTCGCTGACAGTCTGAGCTACAAAAAGACCAACTTCTATGAAACCGGCGACCAGGCGGCAATCCGAGCCGCGTATGACTACGCGCCCGGTTATATGAAGTTTCTGGATGAAGCAAAGACCGAACGCGAAGCATCGCGTGCCGCTGTCGCTATGGCGAAGGCAAACGGCTATGTTGCCTATACCTTCGGCATGAAACTGGAGGTCGGGGGCAAATACTACTACGATAACCGCGGGCGCAATCTGTACCTGTTCCGTATCGGCTCCGAACCGATTGACAACGGCGTGCGCATTGTCGCCGCTCACATTGACAACCCGCGGCTGGACGTCAAGCAGTCCCCACTGTACGAGGACGGCGGCTTTGCCTTCTTCAAAACGCGCTACTACGGCGGCATCCGCAAATACCAGTGGGTCACGATTCCGCTGGCGCTGCACGGCGTGGTGGTCAAAAAGAACGGGGAAACCGTGGATGTGGTTATCGGAGAGGACGAGTCCGATCCGGTCATCTATATCAATGACCTGCTGCCCCACCTCGGACAGGAGCAGAATCAGAAGCCGCTCGGCACAGCAATTCCTGCCGAAAGCCTCAACCTCCTGCTGGGCACCCGCCCCTTCCCCGGTGCGGACAAGGATGCAATCAAACTGAATATCCTTTCCATCCTGAACGAAAAGTACGGCATCACGGAGGAGGACTTCCTGTCCGCCGACCTGTCCGCCGTTCCTGCAGCCCGCGCACGGGATGTGGGACTGGACCGTTCGCTGATCGGTGCCTACGGGCACGATGACCGCGTGTGCGCTTACCCGTCGCTGACGGCACTGTTTGCCACGGACGACAGCCTGCACACCGCCATGGTCATTTTGGCGGACAAGGAGGAAATCGGTTCCGAGGGCAACACGGGTATGCAGTGCGACCTGATGACAGACCTTCTCGCGGAAATTGCCGCGGCGCGCGGAGGTAATTTCGCCGCCATGAAGGCAAACTCCAAGTGCCTGTCCTCCGACGTGACAGCTTGCTTCGACCCCAACTTTGCCGACGTGTTCGACAAGCGTAATGTTTCGCTCATCAACTGCGGCGTTGCCATGTCCAAGTATACCGGGCACGGCGGAAAAGTCGGCACCAATGACGCGCCGGCGGAGTATGTCGCGTGGGTGCGCCGCATCATGGCGGACGCAGGCGTCGTCTGGCAGGCAGGCGATATGGGCAAGGACGATGTAGGCGGCGGCGGAACCGTGGCAAAGTACATCGCCAAGCACAACATTGAAACGGTCGATCTGGGCGTCCCTGTAATCGCCATGCACGCGCCTTACGAAATCATTTCCAAGGCAGATCTGTACACGGCGCATCAGGCGTTTGAGGCATTCTTCCGCGCCTGAGTGCACCGTTGTACCCCTGCCGGAACCACCGGGGACGGGAAAGGAGTTTAATCTGCTATGTTTGAGAATCTGGAACCCGTCGCCCGGCGGTACGAGGACATGGAATACCGGCTTACACTGCCGGAAACACTGGCGGATCCCGCCGCGTACCAGCGCCTGATACGGGAATACAACAGCCTGACCGATACGGTCAGCGCCTACCGCACCTACCGCTCGCTGGAGGCGCGCCTTTGCGAGGCGGAAGAGGAGGCGCTGTCTCCCGATGCGGAGCTGCGGGCACTTGCCGCCGAGGAGGCGCTGACGCTGAAAAAGCAGCTGACGGAAGCGGGAGCTGCACTGCGTACCCTGCTGATTCCGCGCGACCCGGACGATGACCGCAGTGTGGTCATGGAAATCCGCGCCGGTACCGGCGGAGAGGAGGCGGCACTGTTTGCCGCCGACCTGTTCCGGATGTACAGTATGTACGCGCAGTCGGTCGGCTTTGCGGTCAGCATCACCTCGGCTACCGAGACCGAGCTTGGCGGATTCCGCGAAATCGTGTTTCTCTGCGAAGGGAAAGGTGCGTTCTCCCGATTCAAATTTGAATCGGGAGTTCACCGCGTCCAGCGCGTGCCCGCGACCGAATCGCAGGGACGCATCCAGACCTCCGCTGCTACGGTGGCGGTACTGCCGGAGGCGGAGGAGGTGGATGTGGAAATCCGGGACAGTGACCTTGTGTTTGAATCCTGCAAGTCCTCCGGGGCGGGCGGTCAGCACATCAACAAAACCGAATCCGCCGTCCGCCTGACGCACAAGCCGACCGGCATTGTCGTGGAATGCCAGCAGGAGCGTTCGCAGTTCCAGAACAAAGATAAGGCGCTCTGCATGCTGCGTGCCATTCTCTACAAGCGAAAAAAAGAGGAAACCGACAGCGCCCGCGCCGAGGCGCGGCGCTCACAGGTCGGCTCCGGCGACCGGAGCGAAAAAATCCGTACCTACAATTTCCCGCAGAGCCGCGTCACCGACCACCGCATCGGGCTTTCCCTGTACGACATTGCGGGATTCATGAACGGAAACCTTGACCCCATGATCCGGGCGCTGACCGAGGCGGATACCGCCGCGCGGCTCCGTGAATCCGAGGCGCGGGACTGACGCCCACCGCTTCATGAAAGGACTGTGTTGCTTTGCAAACCGAGCATATTCTTATAAACGACCCGGCAGAACAGGCGGAGGACATCCGGCGTGCCGCCAGTATCATCCGGGCAGGCGGGCTAGTCGTGTTTCCCACCGAAACAGTGTACGGGCTGGGCGGTGACGCGACCAACGCCGAGGCATCCCGCCGCATCTATGCCGCAAAGGGGCGCCCGTCAGACAACCCGCTGATTATACACGTGGCTTTTCCGCAGGATGCGGCAAAGTATGCCGACACCGATGCGCTGTACGACAGATTGGCGGACGTTTTCATGCCGGGTCCCCTGACCGTCATCATGCCGCGCAAGCCGATTATTCCCCTGTCCACAACGGGAGGGTTGGAAACCGTTGCGGTGCGCTGCCCGTCGCATCCCGTCGCGCACGCCCTGATTGCGGCGGCAGGCGTACCCATCGCCGCCCCCTCTGCCAATCTGTCCGGCAAGCCGTCGCCCACCTGTGCCGCCCATGTGGCACAGGATATGGACGGGCGCGTGGACATGATTCTGGACGGCGGCGACTGCGAGATAGGGCTGGAATCCACCATCGTCAAGCTGGACAGGGACGAGGCGGGCGAGTACCTGACCCTGCTCCGCCCCGGCGGCATCACCTACGATGCGCTGTGCTGTGTCTGTCCGCGTGTTGCCGTGGCGCCTGCCGTCACGGAAATGCTCTCGGCGGACGTGCGGCCGCTCTCGCCGGGCATGAAGTACAGGCACTATGCACCCGCAACTCCGGTGGTGCTGCTGGACGGCACACCGGAGGATGTCCTTTCCTACCTGCAGCAGCGGCAGGCTGTCGAGTCCTGCGCGATTCTCTGCTACGACGAGGAGATTCCGTACCTGCGCCCGGAGCGCCTGCTCCCGGTCGGCGCACGGGACGACCTTGCAACCCACGCACACACGCTGTTTTCCCGCCTGCGCGAATCGGATGCCCTGCAAGCCGACGTGGTTTATGCGCACCTGCCGCCGCGTGAAGGACTGGGACTGGCGCTGTACAACCGTATGATCCGGGCGGCGGCGCATACTGTCAGAAAGATTCAGAAGTAAGGCGACATGACGTATGTAAAAAATACAGTCCTCACTGTGATTATCGATCTGAGGCTGGCATCCGCCTCGGTCGGGTGTTCCGGTCGGGGAGAAACGGACGGAAGCGCAACCTCTGTCATCTCGGCGGATACAATCGTTGACCCCGAATCGATACTTACCTTGACCGGAATATCGACCTTGAGAGCTGGCTGACCAGTGCTGTAAAATCCACTGCGGAAGAAGGATACCATGGCTAAACAGAAAAAACAGAAAACACAGGAGATTGTCTCTGCCCCCATACGGACACAGCTTATCACCGACACGCTGGAAAAGAACTATATGCCCTACGTCATGTCGGTCATCATTTCCCGCGCAATCCCGGAGATTGACGGCTTCAAGCCGTCTCACCGCAAACTGCTGTACACCATGTACAAAATGGGACTGCTCAACCCCAATTCCCCCCGCACCAAGAGCGCCAATGTGGTCGGTGCGACGCTTCAGCTGAATCCGCACGGAAACGATGCCATTTACGAAACGCTGGTGCGCCTGACGCGGGACAACGAATCGCTCCTGCATCCCTTTATCGACTCCAAGGGCGGCTTCGGAAAGCAGTACTCCTCCAACACCAACGCCTCCGCCATGCGATACACGGAGGTCAAGCTGGAGCCGTTCTGCTCGGAGGTGTTCCGGGGCATAGACAAGGATGCCGTGGATATGGTGGACAACTATGACGCCACCATGAAGGAACCGGTTCTGCTCCCGACCACCTTCCCCAATATTTTGGTGTCCCCAAACATGGGTATTGCCGTCGGCATGGCGTCCAATATCTGCTCCTTCAATCTGGCAGAGGTCTGCGACGGAACGATTGCACTGCTCAAAAAGCCCAATCTGACCACCGAGCGGCTGATGGAGATTATCAAGGCGCCCGATTTTCCCGGCGGCGGTGCGCTGATTTACGATGCGGAGCAGCTGAAGACGGTGTACGAGACCGGACAGGGTTCCGTGCGCGTCCGGGCACGCTACCAGTACGATGCGACGGCGAACTGTATTGAAATTCTCCAGATACCCTACTCCACGACGCTGGAACAGATTATGGAGAAAATCATTGAGCTGGTCAAGAACGACACGGTGAAGGAAATCACCGACGTGCGCGACGAAATCGGTCTGTCCGGCTTCAAACTGACCATTGACCTCAAAAAAGGCACCGATCCGGACAAGCTGATGAACCGCCTGTTCCGTCTGACTTCGCTGGAGGACAGCTTCAAGTGCAATTTCAACGTGCTCATTGACTCCACGCCCCGGCAAATGGGTGTGGCGGAGATTCTCCGGGAGTGGATTGTCTTCCGCACCGGCTGTGTGCGGCGGGAATTGACCTTTGATCTCGGCAAAAAGCGGGACAAGCTGCACCTGCTGGAAGCGCTCGCCAAAGTTCTGCTGGACATAGACAAGGCGATCCGCATCATCCGCAAGACCGAGAAGGAGGAGGAGGTCATTCCTTCCCTGATGGCTGGCTTCGACATCGACGAGGTGCAGGCAAACTACATTGCCGAAATCAAACTGCGCAATCTCAACCGCGAGTACATCCTCAACCGCATATCCGAAATTGAGAATCTGCGCCGGGAAATCGCCGAGACAGAGGATATTCTGGCGGACGACATCAAGCTGAAGGGCGTTATCGCAGCCCAGCTGACGGAGGTCAAGAAGAAATTCGGACAACCCCGCCGGACGCAGATTATCAAGCCGGACGACCTGCCGCCCGCCGCGGAAGAGCCTGCCGTGGAGGATTACCCGGTGCGTCTGGTTCTGACCGGGGAGGGCTACTTCAAAAAGCTCGCCTCCAACGTGCGCGTGCAGACAACACCCGACCATCGGTTAAAGGACGGCGACGAGATTGTTGCCTCGCTGGAGGCACGCAACCGCGACACGCTGGTATTCTTCACCGACCGGGCGCAGGTCTGGCGTGCGGCGGTCGCCGACTTTGAAACAGTCAAGCCCTCGGTCATGGGAGAGTTTCTGCCTGCCAGACTGGGCATGGATGCCGGCGAGAAGCCGCTGTACATGGAGGTGCGCAACGAGTATCCCGCCGACCGGAACATGATTTTCCTGTTTGCCAACGGAAAAGGCGTGCGCGTACCCGTGTCGGCTTATGAAACAAAGGGCAACCGGCGCAAACTGACCGGCGCCTGCTCCTCCGCGTCGCCGCTGGTCGCGGTATTCGGGGAGGACGAGAACGAGCCGCTGGATATTCTGCTCGTCTCGGATGCCGACCGCGCCATCCTCATCAAGTCCTCGCTTATCCCCAAAATGGCAACCCGCACCTCCGGCGGCAATCAGTTGATAACGCTCCGGAAGGGGCAGAAGCTCAAAGCGGCGTACACCGACATCGACGACCGCTTCGGAAACAGCAAATCCTACCGCAAAACCAAACTGCCTGCCTCCGGCGTCCTGCTGGAGGAGAAGGATATCGACATCCAGCAGATAAAGATTGATACCGAATAAGTCCGGAAGGAGTATACCGTCATGTCCAACAAAACCGAAAGCAAAGGCGCCCGCCGCCGCAGTCTGGCGACCCGCATCATGGCATGGATTCTGAGCATCCTGATGATGGGATCCATGGTCACGCTTGCCGTCTCCATGATTCTGGAGAAATTCTTTTGATTGAGTTGCACCGCCTGTCTCCGTCCTGCATACGCTGGCAGAGAGCGGGCGGTGCGGCAGGAGTTTCCGTTATGACTGTTACCATTTCTCCTGCTTACGAGGGACGCCTGCTCCGCTCGTATCTGAAAAACACCCTCTCGATTTCGACCGCCGTGCTCGCACGGCTCAAGGCACGGGAGGACGGCATCACGGTCAACGGCGTCCGCGTGACCGTCCGCTATGTCCTGCACGCCGGGGATCGGCTGCAGCTCGCCGTGGACGATACGCAGGACAACGCAACCCGCACCGTCCTGCCGGCGGAGGCACCGCTGGACGTCCTGTATGAGGACGACCGCATGATTGTCCTCAACAAGCCGGCGGGAATGCCGACGCATCCCTCACACGGGCACCTTACCGACACCCTCGCCAACGCGCTTGCATACCGCTACGCATGTGCCGGGGTTCCTTTTGTTTTCCGTTCCATGGGGCGGCTGGACAGGAACACCAGCGGGGTGGTCGTGGTCGCCAAAACGCAAGCGGTTGCCGGATTTCTCGGCGGCTGTCTGGTCGGGCGGCGCGTGACCAAGCGCTATCTCGCCGTGCTGGACGGGTATCTGCCTGCCGACGGGGAGATTCACCGTATTGAGGTGCCCATCCGCCTGCCGGCGTCCGGTGTCGCCATGCGTACAGCCGCCCCGGACGCCGACCCGGACGGGGCGGACTGTGAGTATGCCCTGACAACATACCGGGTGCTGGCATCGTCCCAACTGTATACGCTGGTGCTTGCCATGCCGCACACCGGGCGGACACACCAGCTCAGGGTGCATTTCGCGCACCTCGGGCACCCGCTTTGCGGGGACGAGGTATACGGAACGCCGCCGGGGGACGGTGCACCGATCGGGCGGCAGGCACTGCACTGCCTCTCACTCACCTTCCCGGTTCCGTTCGACACAGCGGCTGACAGACACGCCGCAACTGCTCCTATGCCCGACCCCGCAGAGCCCGTAAATTTCCCCTGCAGCGACGGTTGGATGCATACCTTTGCACCGCTGCCGCCGGACATGGAATCCCTGCTGTGCGCCGCATTTCCCGCTCTGAGCGGTCCGTCCGGGGCTTGGCTCCGGAATCCGACCGCCGCAGACCTCGTGCGGCAGGATGCCCGATAGCGACACCTCCGGCACTGCCCGCACAGGCGCGGCAGGGACTGCCCGAAAAGAAAGGATGTTCCCATGAAAATATTCCGCTCCGACCGCAACCGGCACAAGAAAACTCCATACGGCTGCCTGCCGTCCCCGATTTCCGCCAAGCTATACCGGACGCTGGATCCCGAATCAAGGCGGCAGTACCGCCCCATACCGCCGCGCTATGAGTATTTGCCGCCGGTGTGCGTGTTCCTGTATGCCGTGGCGGCGGTCTGCGGGCTCCTGCTGATTATCCAGTCTGTCAGCTCCTCCTTTTCGGATTGGTTCAATCTGCATATCAGCGCTCCCCTGCGGGCACTTCTGGCGGCACTGACTGCGTGGTTCCCCTTCTCTCTCGGTGAGCTGACGCTATTGCTTCTGCCGCTCGTGCTGGTTCTCGTCCTGCGCTATGCCATCCGCCGTCGCTGCGACAGCTGGCGCACTGCGGGAGTGTTCATCGGGGTGCTGCTTTCGGTACTGCTGAGCTTCTTCTCGGTGTTTGTACTCAACTTCTCCGCCGGATACCGGAACACCACGCTGGACACAAAGCTGAATCTGGAGCAGAATCAGGTCAGTGCAAGCGAACTGGCGAATACCGCGTACACCCTTGTCAGGCATCTGAACGAAGAAGCGGAAACGATTGCTTTTGAACGTGACGGATTTTCGGTCATGCCCTACTCGCTGGCAGAGATGAACGACCGGCTGTCTGCCGCCTATGACGATTTCTGCGCCTCACACGACTTCATCCGGGATAATGCGGGGCAGGCGAAGCCGGTGCTCATCAGCGAAGTTCTGTCCTATATGCACATCACCGGTGTCTACTCGTTCTTCACGGGCGAGGCAAACATTAATGTCAACTTCCCGGATTACACCATTCCCTACACGGCGGCGCACGAAATGGCGCACCAGCGCGGCATCGCACGCGAGGATGAGGCAAACATGGTCTCGTTCCTTGTGTGCATCGGGTCGGACGATCCGTACATCCGGTACAGCGCCTACCTGAATATGTACGAGTACGTCATGAATGCACTGTACAAGGCGGATGCAGAACAGTACCGGCTGGTCAGGTTGGGGGTGAACAGCAACACGCTTGATGAGTTGTCCGCATACAGCAACTTCTATGAGAAGTACCGGAACTCCACGGCGTCCAAGGTATCCGGCACGGTCAACAATACGTATCTGCACACCCAGCAGGTAACGGACGGAACCCGGAGCTACGGTATGGTCGTGGATCTCACGGTCGCATGGTACAAGGCACATCCGGAGGATTTATGGAACCGCTGATTTATCCGGCGGCACATTTTTTCCGCACGGTATGTTTTATTCAGCTTAATCAACATTTTCCGGAAAAGTTTTAATTCACCGGATTTTCCGAAGTCGGTGAACCGAGTGTAAACAAATATTGAACATTTATTCAAAGGGCTTTACATTTACCATTCAATATGCTATCATATGGATAGATAAATGTTGACTCTCTGCCCGTCCTGTTACGGATATACAGTGTAACGGAAGGCAGTGCGTCCGTCCCCTGCCGCCCGCCAGTCTGCGTTCTCGGTTTATCCGACATCCAGGCACCCATCTGCATACGCAGTGTCCGCCGGCGGCTTTCTTTTTGGAATCACGGGGTTCCGTGCTTCCATTGCATTTCCGCACGGAGGGACGGGAAGTCATGGATCGTGCCGCGCTTCCGGCAAGCCCGCGACACGACCAAAAGTGGGACTGAAAGACAGGTCCCGGCGGTCGGAAACACCGGTATCCGTTCCCGATGCAGGAGAAATTTCCGGGACGGTATCGGTTGCATTTTGCAAGAAAGGATGCTTTCGCTCCGCGAAAGACTTGGTCATAGATATGAAGAGCTTGCATATCGTCGGCGGACGCCGCCTGAACGGTACCGTCCGCATCAGCGGCATGAAAAACGCGGCGCTTCCCATTCTGTTCGCCTGTGCGCTCAACAGCGAAACCTGTGTACTGCACAATGTTCCCCCTGTCCGGGACGTAGAAACCACCGTCAGCATCCTCACGCAGATGGGCGTGGAGGTTCGCTACCTCACTCCCACCACATTGGAGGTCAACGGTGCCGGATTCCGCCCCTGCACATCCCCCGACAGGCTGGTCAGCTCCATCCGCGCATCCTCCTACCTGATGGGCGTTGAACTGGCGCTGTGCGGCAGAACGCGCATTGCCTGTACCGGCGGGTGCAGGCTGGGCAGTCGCCCGCTGGACTACCATACCCGCGCCTTCGAGCAGATGGGCGCCGATATGACTATCCGCAACTATATCTCCGGTGTGGCGGAAAACGGGCTGCATCCGGCAAAAATCATGTTGGATACGGCTTCTGTCGGTGCGACAGTCAATATTATGCTTGCCGCATCACGGATTGCTGGCGAGGAAACCATTATTCTGAACGCCGCCCGGGAGCCGCACATCGTGGATCTGGGTAAATTCCTGACGTCCTGCGGCGTCGGCATCACGGGTGCCGGAACGTCCGAGATTCACATCCGCGGCGTGCAGGCGCTGCACGGCTGCTCACACATCATTATCCCGGATATGATCGAGGCGGGCACCTATATGGCTGCCGTTGCGGGTACGGGTGGAGAGGTTAAATTGGTTGGCGCTATCGCCAAGCACCTTGAGTCAGTGGTCAGCAAGCTGACCGAGATGGGCGTCAGTGTGACCGTCAGCGAAGGAGAAACCAAAGAAGAGGACAGTGTTCTGACGGTCGTGTCGGACGGTCATCTGAAGGGCGTACAGATTAAAACCGACGTGTACCCCGGTTTCCCCACCGATATGCACCCGCAGTTTGCGCCCCTTCTTGCTGTCGCGGAAGGCGCAAGCAGCGTGACGGAGAATATCTGGAGCGGTCGGTTCAATTACCTTGCCGAACTTCAGAGAATGGGCGTTTCCTACGTGCACGCCGACTCCAGCAACACGGCGACCTTTAATCCCGGACAGCACCTGACAGCCGCATCAGTTACGGCGACAGACCTGCGCGGAGGTGCCGCGATGGTCATTGCCGCACTGATGGCAGATGGTGTATCCCAGATTTCCGACGCGCACATCATTGAGCGCGGGTATGACAACATTATTGGGAAGCTCCGGGCGTTGGGCGCCGGTATCAGCTGCGATCCGGATGACGAGGAAGACGGTTCCCTCGGCATACAGGCAAAGTCCGCTCTGAGCCTGATATCCGCCATGCCGTGATACCCTGATATTCCTTTTCGAAACAGAATATTTCAGCAGGCAGGAGCCGATACGGCTTCTGCCTGCTTTTTGATGCGGCACACTTCCAACAGTGTTTTCAACAGGTTTTCCACAGGCTATGAATTGGACCTGACTATTCGTTTGAATATTCATGCGTAATTTATGCATATGCATTTTTTGTGAATATTTGAATCAGTCATGATTGACTGGTTGCTTAATTGTAAATATCGTGTCTGGATTATGTCTGTTCAAAAAGCTATAACTATTCCCTGCCCCGCCCGGCTACACCGTACCCGCAGGGAGAACCCGAAATGTACCGGTCAGCCCGACGTTCCTCAATTTTTTTTACAAATAAAGTCGGTTCGCCCTTGCCACAGTGGCTGTTTTATGGTATAATGAGATGAGTATAAAAACAGCAAGGGAGCAGTCGTCCCGACCGAGGCGACACAGGCATATGCAACTGATTCTGGCATCCAATTCTCCCCGCCGGCGGGAAATACTGGCGGGTCTGAACATCCCATTCACGATACGCACGGCAGAGGCGGACGAGACGTGCTCACTGAAAAACCCGGCAGAGCGCGTCGCCGCCATAGCCGTCCGGAAATGTCGTGCGGTGTGCCATGCCGCGTCAGCGGACGGCACGCTGCACGACGACACGCTGGTGCTTGCCGCCGACACGTTGGTGTACTGCGGCGGCGTTTTTCTGGGCAAACCCCGCGACAGCGGCGACGCTGCCGCCATGTTGCGTCTGCTGTCCGGGCGCACGCACAGCGTCTGGAGCGGTATTGCCGCCGCATGGCAGGGGCGCACCGTGACCGCCGCCGAGGAAACCGCCGTGACGTTTGCTCCGCTGTCGGAGGAGGATATTGCCGCGTATATCGCTTCCGGAGAGCCATTCGGCAAGGCGGGCGCCTACGCCATTCAGGGCGGTGCCGCCCGGTACATAACCGGAATCCGGGGCGATTATTTCAATGTGGTCGGTCTGCCGGTGCACCGTCTGGCGGTGACACTGCGGCAGTCTTTCAGCATCATTCTGTAACGGAACCGCCCATAGCGGTTCATCAGCAAAGAGGAAAGGAGGCTCTCTGTCCATGGCACGTCAGTTTGTCGGGCTGGATTTGGGGACGGCGCATACCCGCATCTGGACGCCGGAGGGCGGTGTGATTCTGCGGTCCCCGTCTGCCGCTGCCATCGACAGCGAGACCCACAGCATTGTTGCGCTCGGAGCCGATGCCCGGCGTATGCTGGGCAAAACACCTGCCGGTATCCTTGCCTTCCGCCCCATCAAGGACAGCGTTGTTTCGGACTTTGAAGTCACCTCCCTGATGCTGGAGGCGTTCTTTACGGAGCGGCAGATACGCTCCACCTTCCGCCGCCCCTCTGTCGTAATGGCTACTCCCTACCGCATTACAGAAGTCGAGCAGCTTGCCGCCGAGAATGCCGTTCTGGAAGCAGGTGCGCGCGCCGTAGGGCAGGTGCCCGCTATCTACGCCGCCGCCGCCGGGGCGGGCTTGCGGGTTCTGTCGCCGCGCGGCTGCATGATTGTCAATATCGGCGCCGGCACAACAGAGGCTGCCGTCATCAGCGCCGGCGGCATTATCAGCGCAAAATCCGTCAAGATGGCGGGAGAACGCTTTGACACCACGCTCATCAATTACCTGCGCTCCAACGGCGAGTTGCTGGTCGGTGACGCAACCGCCGAGGATCTGAAAATCCGCGTCGGTGCGGCACTGCCCGGCATCCGGCGGGAAAGCGCCCGCGCCTACGGGCGCCACGCCCGCACCGGCATGGGTGCCAGCCTGACGGTTACGTCCGAGGATGTTTTCCGGGCTGTCCGCCCCGCCGTGGACGCCATTGCCCGCATCATTCTTGCCACACTGGAAAACGTCCCGCCGGAAATATCCGCCGATGTCCACAGTTACGGCTTCATGCTCTGCGGCGGCTCGGCGTGCCTGCCCGGCATTGACGGCGCCCTTGCACAGGCGACCGGACTGCGCGTGACACTGGCACGCGACCCGATGGACTGCGTGATTCACGGTCTGGGGAAAATCATCCGGGATAACCGGCTCTGGGGCGAGGGACTGAATCTGCGCGCACGTTCCCTGTTCTGAACGCACATACACAGAAAGGAAGAGTACCTTATGAACACTACCGCATTTCCTGACAGCGACCGCTCCGGTGCGGACACCGCACCGCAGACCAGCCAGCCTGTCCTGCTTTCCGACCTGCCCGCGCATCGGGCGTATTTCTCACGCATCGGTTTCGCCATGCTGGTGCTGATGCTGGGGTATCTGCTGCTTGCCTACCTGTTAGCCGGTGTCGTCAGCCGGGTCGCACCTGCCCTGACGGACGAGTGGTGGTATACATGGGTGCTGACCGATATACCGCTTTACGGCGCAGGTCTTCCCCTGATGTGGCTGGTTCTGCGGAACGTACCCGTCGCGCCCTTCAACCGGACCTGCCGCCAGCGCGGCGCTACGGTGGAAAAACCCCAGTTCGGATTCGGCGCATGGCTTCTCATTGCCGTAATCGGCATGGGCGTCATGCAGATCGGCGGTCTGATTGCGCAGGGAATCATGAAATTTCTGTCCTTTGCCGTCGGGTACGATTACGCCAACAGGCTGGAAGCCGTTGTGAGCGGATCTCCGCTGTGGGTGTCCGTTATTGCTACGGTTGTGATTGCGCCGGTCGGTGAGGAGTTTATCTTCCGCAAGCTGCTTATCGACCGCACCCGCCGCTGGGGGGACACGGTGGCTGTCCTGCTGTCCGGCATTCTGTTCGGGCTGTTCCACGTCAACCTCTTTCAGCTTTTCTACACCACCATGTTCGGCTTCCTGCTGGCATATATCTACACGCGGACCGGACGGCTCGGCTGGTGCATCGGTCTGCACGCGCTGATCAATTTCATGGGCGGCATAGTACCGACCCTTCTGCAGAACTGGATCGGGCGGGACATCCTCAGTGACCCCGAAAAGCTCACTGCCCATCTCCTGCAGAATCCCGTGCAGTCTCTCGTACTCTCGCTGTACAGCGCCGCCATATACGCCTTCATGATTGCCGCCGTCGTTCTGCTTATCTGCCTGCGCCGGTCGATCCGGTTGGGGGACGGGGCATGTGTACTCCCTGCCGGACAGCGCTTCCGGACGGTCATTCTCAACGCCGGCATGATTGCCGGACTGCTGGCATACCTGCTGGTACTGCTCTCCACTCTGATTATTCCGCCGCTGGCGGCACATCTTGCCGCCTGATACCCTGCTGTTTTTCCCGGAAGGAGGTTTTCCCATGCGCTTCCATACCCGCAACCGCCGCGTCGTGCGCCTGTATGTTCTGGGCGCCGTGTTCGGGGCGCTCTGCCTTGCCTATATCGTGCGGCTGGCGGTGTTGGAATTGAACGGGGATAACATCCGGGGACACCGGCAGGACGGCACCACCACACGTACCGAAATCGTGCAGGCGGTGCGCGGGGAAATATACGACCGCAACGGCAGGGCGCTGGTGACGAACCGTTACCGGCTGGATCTGACTTTTGATTACAGCGTCCTGCCGTCGTCACAGCCGGAGCGCAGTCAGGCGATTCTCCGGGCGCTGGAGATTTTAGACGCCTGCGGCGAGAGCGGCAAACTGCGTGACACGCAATACCCGCTGGAGGGAGCATATCCCAATCTGGTGTATTCTGCCGCCGCAGAGGCGGCAGAGACATCGCTGAATGAAACGCTCTTGGAAGTGCTGGAAAGCACCGGTCTGCGTGCGCTGGCAATCCAGTACATCCGCACCGACCGCGGAGTGACGCGCACACGTGCGGGAGAACTCTTTGACGAAGACCCGCTGCACTATGTCACGGCAGAGGAACTGGTCACACGGCTGGTCAAGTCGTACAGGCTGACCGAAACCGATGAGGAGGGGGTGCGTATCTTTACGGATGCCGAGGTGGATCGGCTTCTGCGCATCCTGTACGGCATGGAAGCTGCCGGATTCTCCCGCGCGAACGATTACATATTGGCGTCCGACGTATCCATGGAGACCGTAACAACGGAGCGGGAGGCAGGCGTGCCCGGCATCGGGTACACGCAGACCGCCACGCGCGTATACACCTACCCCGGCTATGCCTCGCACATTCTGGGACAGACCGGACCCATCTACGCCGAGGATTGGGAAAAATACAAGGAACTCGGCTACAACATGAACGCGACCGTCGGAAATTCCGGATGTGAGGCGGCATTTGAAAGCTACCTGCACGGACAGGACGGCGTGCGCGTTGTGGTGGAGGATCGGGACGGCAACATTGTCAGCGAGTACATGAAAAAGCAAGCCGTCGCCGGGCAGGATATCTACCTGACCATTGATATTGACCTGCAGATTGCGGCAGAGGACGGATTGGCGGAGAACGTCGCCTACATTCAGGACACGTACGGGCGGTCGGATTGCCGTTCCGGCGCGGCGATTGCCATGGATCCAGACTCCGGCGAGATATTGGCGCTGGCATCCTATCCGACCTACGACCTGTCCACCTTCAACCGCGATTACGGAGAACTGAGCACCGACGAGGCACTGCCACTGTACAACCGGGCGCTGTACGGATTGTACGCCCCCGGCTCCACCTTCAAGCCCGGCGTGGCGGCTGCGGCGCTGTCCGAGGGAGTCATTACCGGCTCCACCCTGCTGGAGTGCGCCGGCAAATACACCTACTACCAAAGCTACCAGCCGACCTGCTGGGTATACAACAGCACGGTCAGTCCGATTCACGAGCACGGCTACCTGAACGTCCGCGAGGCAATCTGCGTCTCCTGCAACTGTTTCTTTTACGAAGCGGGGCGGCTGCTGGGCATTGAGCAGATGAACCGGTACGACCGGTTGTTCGGGCTGGGCGAGGCGACCGGCATCGAGCTGGGCGAGGCGACCGGCAGTCTGGCAGGTCCCGAGTACCGCACCGCAACGCACGGCGTAACATGGCAGGCAACCGACACCATTGCCGCCGCCATCGGGCAGTCGGACAATGCCTTTACCCCGCTCCAGCTTGGCGTGTACCTGTCCACGCTGGTAAACGGCGGCACGCGGTATGCCGCACACCTGCTCCTGCGGGTACGGGATTTCACAACGCGCACAGACACCTATACGGCGGAGCCGGAGGTGCTGTCCTCCTTCACGCTGGACGAATCCGTGCGGAGCGAGGTTATGGCAGGGATGCTTGCCGCCGTCACCGAATCCGCCGGGGTCAGCCGCTACATGGCGGGACTTCCCTTCTCCGTGGCGGGCAAGACCGGTACCGCGCAGACCGGCGCACGGACCGACAACGGTCTGTTCGTCTGCTGCGCTCCGGCATCCGATCCGGGCATCACGGTGGCGACTGTGATTGAAAAGGCGGGAGGCGGTTCTTATGCCGCGCTCAGCGCCGCACGCATTCTGGAAGCCTACGCGGAGAAGAGAGGGTAAGCCTGCGGCTCTTTTCAGACAGGAAGATTGGCGCCTTGACGGGTCGCAAAACCGCCATTCCGGCAGAGCCGGATCCGGCACCACCTTCCGCTTGATACAGAAAGGAACGGTTAAAAAGGACAATGCCGGAAACAAACGGACTGCCGGGCAAGCGTTTTGCCAAAAATGACGAGGGGTTTTTCTGTGCGCACTGCGGCAGGTGGGTGCCGCCGCTGGGGTATTCCTCGCGCAATCACTGCCCCTTCTGCCTTTGGTCACTGCACGTGGACATCAACCCCGGCGACCGGGCAAATCCGTGCGGCGGGGAATTGGAGCCTGTTTCCTGCGAGCCGGACGCACGCCGGGGATACATCATCGTTCACCGCTGCCGCACCTGCGGAGAGGTGCGGCGCTGCCGGGCGGCACTGAAGGCAAAGGAACAGCCGGATGACCTGAGTCTTCTCATCCGGCTGACCGCCGCCGGGCGCACACCGCGCGGAAAGCGGTAGCAATCACGCTGTATTTGTAGTTGTAAAGGAAAAAGTATATGCAGGAACTGATACATATCCGGGGAAAATTGTTGGGGGTGGATTTCGGCGACAGGCGTACCGGACTTGCCGTTTCGGACGAGGGACAGCGCATGGCATCCGGTATCTGCCAGATACAGGTCGGCGGAATGCAGAAAACCGCCGAGGAAACCGCGCGCATCGCTCACGGGCGCGGCGCGGTCGCCATTGTGGTGGGACTGCCGGTCAACATGGACGGCTCGCACGGACCGCGTTCGGCTCATGCGGAAAAATTCGCCCGTCTGCTGGCGGAGGCATCCGGACTGCCGGTCGCCCTGCTGGACGAGCGCATGACGACTATGGCAGCGTCCCGCTACCTCAACGAGACCGACACGCGGGGAAAACGACGCAAAGATGTAATCGATACGCTGTCTGCCGAAATAATTCTGCAGAACGCGCTGGACAAGCTGCGGCACCTGCGGGAGCAGGCGGCAGACGCAGCCGAAACGGAGGAGGAGTAAGCCATGGGTTTCGGATTCGGAAAAAAGATGACCTACGAGGAGTATGACGGGCTGGAGGAGCGGCACGGCACGCTGTGGTGGGTCGGACGCATCATAACCCTGATTCTGGTCTGCGGAACGGTGGGCATCCTGTTCTGGCGCATATTCACATCGGGCGATCCCAAAGCGATGAAAGGATTGCAGCCCAATCAGCCGATTGCGGAGGCATACAGCGCCGCCCTTGCGGAGGACAGGGTACTGACGGTCTACTACAACGAGCAGCTGCCCAACATTACCTACGAAAAAGGGCGGCGCGGCTACTTCTCAGCACAGCGTGTACGCTTCATTGAGGAGGCAAATCAGGTGCAGGTGCTGTTCCGCTACAATAACTCGACCATCCGTCACCTGAAGGAGGACTATTCTCTGGACGAGATGCCGGACAGGGACGATGATCTATACGACATCACGCTGTACGTCGCCTACGATCTGACGCCGGACGATACCTCGGACAACGCCGGCAATGACCCCGCCTCGGTGAAGTTTGTCCGCTATCAGCCGACCAGCGTTTCTGCCGCGAAAAAGGGGCTGTACAATTACCGCTACCTTGTGTTCGACGGTGTGGACATGACCGTCACCGATACCCCGGTGCTTGCCGTGTACGTGGACATCTACTACAAGGGTGACGTCCGTTATCTGGAAGAGGACGGCGGGGTGGAGCCGTACAGCGCGCTGATCATCTACGATTACGCCGCCGAGAAAACGCCGTATGAGTTGACCAAGCAGGACCGGGAGGTGCTGACGGCGTGGGAAAGTGCGGAAGCCGACTGAACTGGCGTTCCCTTAATAAAAGAATTACACCAGCCCGGCAGGACGAATGTCCTGCCGGGCTGGTGTGTGTTCCGGGTATTTCCATCAGAACAGTCCGCTGATGCGGCCGTTCTCGTCCACGTCGATGCGCAGTGCCGCAGGCGACTTGGGCAAGCCCGGCATGGTCATGATGTCGCCGGTCAGTGCCACGATAAAGCCCGCGCCAGCAGACACCTTCACATTCCGTACCGTAACCGTGAAACCGTCCGGTGCTCCGAACTTCGTTGGATCGTCCGAAAAGCTGTACTGCGTTTTTGCCATACAGACCGGCAGTCCGCCGTACCCCAGCGTGGTCAGACGTGCTATCTCTTTTGTCGCCGCAGGGGTAAAGGTTACGCTGTCCCCGCCGTATATCCGGCGCACAACAGCCGTTATCTTGTCCTCTATGCTGCTGTCCAGCGGATAGCTGAAAGAAAAACCGTTGGGCTGTTCGCAAAGCCGCACGACCTCCTCCGCCAGTGCAGCGCCGCCGGCTCCGCCGTCCGCCCAGACGGTGGACAGCACCATGTTGACTCCCAGAGCCCGGCATTTCTCAATCACCAGACTGATTTCCGCGTCGGTGTCAGTCGGAAAGCGGTTGACCGCCACCACGCAGGGGAGCTTATA
Organism: bacterium; assembly: GCA_963643175.1. Taxonomy (GTDB): domain Bacteria; phylum Bacillota; class Clostridia; order Oscillospirales; family CAG-272; genus CAMEON01. The sequence goes on along the minus strand of CAVIJF010000001.1, from coordinate 122,932 downwards.
GACATTGACAATATTGGTCACGTGCCGAAGCAGATTGGGCAGTCCCGCCTCCAGTGCGCCGAGATTCTCACTGCCCAGCTCTGTTTTGGCAAGTCCGCCGTGCATCTTGAGTGCCCGGACGGTTGCAACCATAACCACGGCAGACGGATGCAGACCCGCCATGCGGCATTTGATATCCAGAAACTTCTCGGCGCCAAGGTCTGCGCCGAACCCTGCCTCCGTAACGGCATAGTCGCCGAGCTTCATCGCCATACGGGTCGCCATGACAGAATTGCAGCCGTGGGCAATGTTGGCAAACGGTCCGCCGTGAACAAACGCAGGGGTTCCCTCCAATGTCTGCACCAGATTCGGCTTGATCGCGTCCTTGAGCAGTGCCGCCATGGCACCGACCGCACCGAGCTGACCCGCCGTTACCGGCTGTTCATCGTGGGTGTAGCCCACCACAATGCGGGACAGTCGCTCCTTCAGGTCGGTGACAGAGGAGGACAGGCAGAACACCGCCATAATTTCGGATGCGACCGTGATGTCGAATCCGTCCTCGCGCGGCACGCCGTTGACTCTGCCGCCCAGCCCGTCCGTAACAAAGCGGAGCTGGCGGTCATTCATGTCCACGCACCGCCGCCACGTAATGCGGCGGGGGTCAATCCGCAGCGCGTTTCCCTGATAAATGTGATTGTCCAGCATGGCGGCTAACAGGTTATTCGCCGCGCCGATGGCATGAAAATCACCGGTAAAGTGCAGGTTAATGTCCTCCATGGGAACCACCTGCGCGTAGCCACCGCCCGCAGCGCCGCCCTTTATGCCGAAAACAGGTCCCAGGGACGGCTCACGCAGAGCCACCACGGCGTTCTTGCCGATATGGCGCAGCCCGTCCGCCAGCCCGATGGTCGTAGTGGTCTTCCCTTCCCCGGCGGGCGTGGGGGTAATGGCGGTAACAAGAATCAGCTTGCCGTCCGGGCGGGTCGATTCCTTCAGAAGCCGCGGATCAACCTTTGCCTTGTACCTGCCGTACGATTCCAGATACTCCCCCGCGATGCCCGCCTTTTGGGCTATCTCCGTGATGGGGCGCATGGGTGTTGCCTGCGCAATTTCAATATCCGTCCTGTATGTCATACTGCGTTCTCCTTCTTCTGCACAACCTCATGGGATTCAGTTCTTCTTCAGATACCGGACGGCGGAAACAAACATCTTCATGTCCGTTTCACCGGGGACGTTGCGGTAAAGCCCTTTGCCTACCCGTTCGGTATGTCCCATCTTGCCGATAACGCGCCCGTCCGGGGAGGTGATACCCTCAATCGCCCATGCGGAGCCGTTCGGGTTGTACTGAATATCCATGGTCGCACGCCCGTCCGCATCCACATACTGCGTGGCAATCTGCCCGTTTGCAAGCAGTGTATGCAGCATTTCGTCGCTTGCGAGGAACCGTCCCTCTCCGTGCGATACCGGAACCGTGTACAGGGATCCGACCTGCGTTTCTGCCAGCCACGGCGAGGTATTGGACGCGACCCGGATGCGCACCAACTTGGACTGGTGCCGCGCGATACGGTTGAAGGTCAGCGTCGGGCAGGTCAAATCGGTGTCCAGAATACGCCCGAAGGGAACCAGCCCCAGCTTGATCAGGGCCTGGAAACCGTTGCAGATACCGCACATCAGACCGTTCCGGTTGTCCAGCAGGTCGCTGACACCCTCCCGGATGGCGGCGTTGCGCAGGAATGCCATGATGAACTTGCCCGAGCCGTCCGGTTCGTCTCCGCCAGAGAACCCGCCGGGAATAAACACAATGTGGGAATGCTTCAGCTTGTCCGCAAAGGTTTCAACGCTCCGCGCGATGCCCCCGGCAGTCAGATTGTTGATAACAAAGATGTCCGCCACGGCACCCGCCGCCTGCACGGCGCGGGCAGAGTCATACTCACAGTTCGTACCCGGAAATACGGGAATCAGCACGCGCGGCTGTGCACACGCGACGGCGGGCGCCGCCGGCGCTCTGCCGGGGGCAGATACAGTCTCCGGGGCAGGGGCGGTTTCGCCTGCCTGCATGGGGAATACGCTTTCCAGACGCCCCTCATACAGGGCATCCAGATCCGCAAAGCTGACCGTCTCACCACACCAGACCATGCTGCCGCTGTCCGTGACGGTTCCGACCGTGCACGCTCCCGGAACCTCCGTCCCGGCATCGACCTCCAGAAGCAGTGTCCCGGCGGCAAAGCCGAACAGATCGGACAGCGACAGGCTGTCCGCAAAGGAAAAGCTCAGCCGGTTGCCGATGCACATCTTGTACACCGCCTCGGCAATGCCGCCGAAGGTCGGCGTATAGGCGGCGTATACCTTGCCGGCACGCATCAGCTCTGTGGCGGTGTTCCAGACGGACAGCAGGGAGGCGGTTTCCGGCAGACCGTCCTGCCCGACCGCCGGGCTGAGTCTGACCAGCCGGTGCCCTGCCGCCTTCATGTCATTGGTCACAACGTCGGACACCCGACCGGTCGTGACGGCAAAGGAAACCAGCGTCGGCGGGACATCCAGCGCCTCGAAACTGCCGCTCATGGAGTCCTTTCCGCCGATGGCAGCGATTCCCAGCTCCATCTGAGCGCGGAACGCACCCAGCAGAGCCGCAAGCGGCTGTCCCCACCGGTGCGGGTCGTGTCCCGGCTTTTCAAAATACTCCTGGAAGGTCAGGTACACGTCCTCAAAGGCGGCGCCGGTTGCAATCAGCTTGGAAACGCTCTCCACAACCGCAAGATAAGCGCCGTGGAAGGGGCTTTTTTCGGACAGGTACGGGTTGTAGCCCCACGACATGAAGCTGCAGGTGTCTGTATCCCCGTGCTCCACGGAAACCTTCTGCACCATTGCCTGAATGGGCGTTTTCTGCTCCCTGCCGCCGAATGGCATCAGCACGGTTCCGGCACCGATGGTGGAATCAAAGCGCTCGGACAGACCGCGGCGGGAACAGACGTTCAGGTCGCTGACCAGCGCCCGGCAGCCGTCCGCAAAGCTCGTCGGGATAGACGGCTCATACGCTTCCGGCGCGGCGGGCGCGATGGAAATATGCTTTTCGGCGCCGTTGGAATTCAGAAATTCGCGGGAGAGATCGACCACCCGGTGCCCGTTCCAGTGCATGACAAGGCGGGGCGTTCCGGTCACGTGCGCGACCACAGTCGCCTCCAGATTCTCGGATGCCGCCAGCTCCAGAAACCGGGCAACATCCTGCGAATCCACCACGACCGCCATGCGCTCCTGCGATTCGCTGATGGCAAGCTCGGTGCCGTCCAACCCGTCGTACTTGCGGGGCACCGCGTCCAGATTGATGTCCAGCCCGTCTGCCAGCTCCCCGATGGCGACCGACACACCGCCCGCGCCGAAGTCGTTACAGCGCTTGATGAGGCGGCACGCCTCGCCGTTGCGGAACAGGCGCTGGAGTTTGCGCTCCTCCGGCGCGTTGCCCTTCTGTACCTCGGCGCCGCAGGTTTCCACCGAATGGGCGGTATGCGCTTTGGAGGAGCCTGTCGCACCGCCGATGCCGTCCCGTCCGGTGCGCCCGCCCAGCAGAATAACCGCGTCGCCGGTTTCCGGGCAGGCACGGCGCACATTCTCTGCCGGCGCCGCGGCAATGACTGCCCCGATTTCCATGCGCTTGGCGGCATAGCCGGGATGGTACAGCTCGTCCACCATGCCGGTGGCAAGCCCTATCTGGTTGCCGTAAGAGGAATAGCCTGACGCCGCCGTCTGCACGATGCGGCGCTGGGGCAGCTTTCCGGGAATCGTTTCGGATACGGGGCGGGTGGGGTCAGCCGCACCGGTCACGCGCATGGCGGCGTACACATAGGAGCGCCCGGACAGCGGGTCGCGGATGGCACCGCCGATACAGGTCGCCGCACCGCCGAACGGTTCAATCTCCGTCGGGTGGTTATGCGTTTCATTCTTGAACAGAAGCAGCCAGTCCTCGTCGTGCCCGTCATGACTGACGGTGATTTTCACAGTGCAGGCGTTGATTTCCTCGGATTCGTCCAGCTTCTGCAGCTTGCCTGCGGCACGCAGATACTTGCCTGCCAGCGTGGCAATATCCATCAGGTTGCGGGGCTTGGTGCGTCCCAGCCTGCGGCGCGTCTCCTCGTAGGCGTCCCACGCCGTCGCCAGAGCGGGATCCTCAAACTTCACCCCGTCAATCGTCGTCAGGAAGGTGGTGTGCCGGCAGTGATCCGACCAGTAGGTATCAATCATGCGAATCTCGGTCACGGTCGGGTCGCGCCGTTCCGTGCGGAAGTAGTCGCGGCAGAACCGGATATCGTCCAGATCCATCGCAAGTCCGCGTTCCGCAATGAACGCATTCAGCGTGTCATCCTCCATGTCGCGGAAGCCGGTCAGATTTTCCACATCGGTGGGCAGGGCACAGCGCATGGCAAGCGTGTCGGGCTTGTCCTGCGCCGCCTCGCGTGCCTCCACGGGATTGATGACGAACCGCTTCACGGCGGCAACGTCCTCCGCCGTCAGACTGCCCAACAGAATATAGACGCGCGCGGAGCGGATAACGGGGCGTTCACCGCCCGCCATAAGCTGGATGCACTGCGCCGCGGAATCCGCCCGCTGGTCAAACTGCCCCGGCAGGTATTCCACCGCAAAGCAGGCGTCGCCCCCGGTCGGCAGTTCCGCGTAGGTAATGTCCAACTGCGGCTCCGAGAAAACCGTCCGGACAGCCCGCTCAAAGACGTCCGCCGTCAGTCCCTCCGCGTCGTAGCGGTTGAGCATACGGACGCCGGACAGACCGGTCAGCCCCAGGAAATTCTGCAGCTCTCCGCAGAGGCTTTCCGCCTCCTCAGCCAGCCCCGGTCGCTTCTCCACGAATACTCTGTATACCATGCGTTACTTCCCTTCCCCGGCAGGCACACTGTGTGCGCAGGCACGCCTGCCGATGTCATGTCGGTAATATGCGTTTTCAAAATGAATCTTTTCTACCCGTCCGTATGCCTGCCGCAGTGCGTCCGGAAGTGTATCCGACACGGCGCCCACACCCAGCACGCGCCCACCCGATGTCACGAGCTGTCCGTCCCGCAGAGCCGTTCCGGCAGAGTAAACATACGGCAGAATATCCTCCGGAATTGTGATGGGATAGCCCTTTTCGTACTGTGCCGGGTAGCCGTCCGACGCCATGATGACGCAGGCGGCGCTCTTCTCCGCAAAGCGCACCTCCACCCCGGACAGGCGCTCCTCCGTGACAGCCCGCATGACCGTAAAGAGATCGCTTTTCAGCAGAGGGAGAACAACTTGCGTTTCCGGGTCGCCGAAGCGGCAGTTGTACTCGATTACACGCGGTCCGTCCGGCGTCAGCATCAATCCGAAGTACAGGCACCCCTTGAAGGTGCGCCCCTCCGCATTCATGGCGGCAATCGTCGGCTTGAAAATGGTCTCCATGCAGATGTCGGCAATCTGCCGGGTATAGTACGGATTGGGCGCAACGGTGCCCATGCCGCCGGTATTGAGTCCCCGGTCGCCGTCCAGTGCACGCTTGTGATCCATGGAGGATACCATCGGCACGACGGTCTTTCCGTCCGTAAAGGACAGCACCGATACCTCCGGTCCCGTCAGGAACTGCTCAATGACCACCCGCTCGCCGCTCTTACCGAACGCCCCCTCCAGCATCATGGCATTGACTGCTGCCTGCGCCTCGGACAGCGTTTCCGCAATGATAACGCCCTTGCCCAGTGCCAGACCGTCCGCCTTGATAACGGTAGGGAAAGAAACCGTCTCCAAATAGGCAAGCGCCGCTTCCCGGTCGGTGAAAACTTCGTAGGCAGCGGTCGGGATGCCGTACTTCTTCATCAGATTTTTGGAAAATGCCTTGGAGCCTTCAATAATGGCAGCGTTGGCACGCGGTCCGAAGCAGGGGACACCGACCGCCTCCAGCGCATCCACCGCGCCCAGAACCAGCGGATCGTCCGGTGTTACCACCGCATACCCCACTTTGTGACTCACGGCAAACTCCACCAGCGCCGGGATGTCGGTTGCCCTGACCGGGACGCATTCCGCATCGGCGGCGATACCGCCGTTGCCGGGCAGCGCGTAAATCTTCCCGACCTCCGGACTTTTACGCAAAGCCTTGATGACGGCGTGCTCACGTCCGCCGCCCCCGACTACCATGATATCCGTTTTCACTTCCGCTTCCTCCCGTCTCAATGGTGGAACAGCCGCATATGCGTGAACGCCATAACCATGCCGTGCGCATCCGCTCCGGCAATGACCAGATCATCCCGGATGGATCCGCCCGGCTCGGCGACATAGGACACGCCGCTCTGGGATGCCCGCTCGATATTGTCCGCAAACGGGAAGAAGGCGTCAGACCCTAACGACACGCCGGAAATGCCGTCCAGATACGCCCGCTGTTCGGCATCGGTGAACGGTTCGGGGCGGCAGGTGAAGTACTTCTGCCAGTTCCCGTCGGCGCAGACATCCTCCTCGTTGCGATTGATGTAGCCGTCAATCACATTGTCGCGCTCCGGTCTGCCCAGCGTGGGCAGGAACGGCAGATTCAGCACCTTGTCGTGCTGGCGCAGGAACCACGTGTCCGCCTTGTCGCCCGCTAACCGCGTGCAGTGTATGCGGGACTGCTGACCGGCGCCAACGCCGATTGCCTGTCCGTCCACGGCATAGCAGACCGAATTGGACTGCGTATACTTGAGCGTGATGAGCGCCACAACCAGGTCGCGCACCGCCTCGGGCGGCAGGTTGCGGTTGACGGTCACGCGGTCGGAGAGCAGTTCCCTGTTGATGACAAAGTTGTTCCGCCCCTGTTCAAAGGTCACGCCGAACACCTGCTTGCGCTCAATCGGCGCCGGTTCGTAACCGGGATCGATTTCCACAATGTTGTACGCGCCCTTCCGTTTGCTCCGGAGTATCTCCAAAGCTTCCGGCTCATAGCCGGGCGCGATGATGCCGTCCGACACCTCCCGCTTCAGCAACTTTGCCGTGGTGACGTCGCAGACGTCGGACAGGGCAACCCAGTCCCCGAAGGAACACATCCGGTCGGTTCCGCGTGCGCGGGCGTAGGCACACGCCAGCGGGGAGGCATCCAGCTCCGGGATGTCCTCCACGAAGCAGGCACGCTTGAGCCTGTCCGACAGCGGGATTCCGACCGCAGCCGACGTGGGGCTGACGTGCTTGAAGGAGGTGACGGCGGGCAGACCCAGCGCCGCCTTCAGTTCCCGCACCAGCTGCCATGCGTTGAAGGCATCCAGAAAGTTGATGTACCCCGGGCGCCCGCATAGCACCCGGACAGGCAGCTCAGAGCCGTCTTCCATATAGATACGGGCAGGCTTCTGATTGGGATTACAGCCGTATTTCAGTTCCAGTTCTTTCATACCGTATTCCTTTCCGTGTGTGCGCCGTCAGGCGTTCTGATTGATGAGGCGTTCCTGCTTTTCGCCGGATGCTATATCCGTATAGCGGACGTAGAGCGAGATACGGTTGTCCGTATCCAGACTGTTCCAGATATCTGCGGTCAGCGTGTCGATGTCGTCCGGGATGGCGACGCACTCCGGCTCACCCTGGAAGGTGGGCAGCGGATTCCCGTCACACACGTAGGTGTGGAGGAAATGTCCCACGCCCGGCAGAGCGGGATAAGCAAAGGTATACCGGCTGGTCGCCGTTCCCTCCGGGTCGGCGCTTTTGAGAATGCTCATCTCATAGGTGCAGTCCCCGTATGCAAACGTGACCATGCCGCTGATCCGCGGGGTGAAGTTGGGTCTGTCCGGCTCAAAAGATCGGGAGGTCAGCGCCTCGGAGAAGGATTTCCCGGCGGCAAGCCCGTCCCGCACCGTGTCGGTCTGGTCGCCGTTGGTGACAATGAGACGGTTGCCGAACTGCCGCAGGGCGGCGTAAATGATGAGGCTCGGATCCTCCACGCGGGCGGAGTCAAACGGCTCGGTGAACAGATCCCCGTCGTGCAGGACAAAAACGCGGTTGCGGCTGTTCGCGCTGCGTCCCATGATAAAGTAGGCGGTGACGGCGTGCGTCCCGTCCGGGGTTTTCCCGATGACAATGCCCCTGCCGACGTAGCTGTTCCCGTTCAGTACGCCGGATATCGGCTTGATTTCGTACACGTTCATTCTCTTATCCTCACTCGCTTATTGAATCTACCCTGCCCGTTTCGTGCAGGATGCGCAGAGAAACACGTTCGACGGCGGGAGGATATATCTTCCATTCCGCCATGCGCATGACGCGCTGCTGGAGTGTTATCGGTGTATCGTTGTGGCGGACGGCAACTGCCTTCTGCATGATGATTTCCCCGCCGTCCGGTATCTCGTTGACGTAGTGCACCGTCGCGCCGGTCAGCTTGACCCCGCGTGCCAGTGCCGCTTCGTGCACCTTCAGCCCGTAGTACCCCTTTCCGCAGAACGCCGGGATAAGGGACGGGTGAATATTCAGAATGCGGCGGGGATAAGCGGCGGTAAACGCCGGGGAAAGAATGCGAAGAAAGCCTGCCAGCACAATGAGGTCGATGTCGTTTTTCTCCAGCAGCAGGTGCAGCTTTTCCTCGAATATCTGCGCGTCCGGGCAGTCCTTCCACACGATGACGGCAGAATCAATACCGGCAATGCGCGCCCGCTCCAGCGCGTATGCGTCGTTCCGGTCGGAAACCACCAGGCAGATGTGCCCGGAATGCAGGGAGCCACCCTGCTCGGCATCGATCAGTGCCTGCAGGTTCGTGCCGCCGCCAGATACCAGAACGGCAATGCGTACATACGGGGTTCCCGGATGATTGGTATTCATGTTCCTGATTGTACTCCTTTCAGTTGTTTCCTGTCCTTACCGGCGTAGGTCAGCAGGGGAAGCAGTACGGCACCGGCGGAGTTTCCCAGCAGTGCGGCAAGCGTGAACAGCCACATCCGCCCGGAGAACTCAGCAGCCGCGGAAAAGTAGAAGAAATCCGCAATGGAATGCTCAAATCCGGCGAGGATAAACGCCGGAACGCAGAACAGAATGGCGATTACCCAGCCCCGGTCGCGCCAGACAGTCACGGCAAGGTACATCAGAACGCCGCACAGCGCCGCCCGGAGAAATGTCTGGGGAAAGCTCTGCGTCAGCTTGGCGGCAGCAACGGCATCGGCGGCGTTTCCCGCATTAGGAATGGCATACCGCACGGCAAGCCCCCAGAGCAGTGTGGCGGTCAGATTTCCGGCAAGTCCGAGGAACAGCGCGGACAGCGCCTCCCCGTCATGCTTCTCCGGCAGAAATCCGACCCGCCCGGTGTACAGGGCGTACCCCTGCAGGCAGATGCACAGCAACGCTACCGTGAAAAATACGGCGCCGGCAATCTGCCCGACCGCGTCCATGCCCCGGCAGCCGAGGAAAACGCCGCCGCCAATGGCAATCAGCGTCCCGGCGCACAGTCCGCTTGCAAAGCGGGCAAGCACACGTCTCAGCACAGCGTGATGCGGCTGTCGGCGTTTTCGACAATTTCGCCGATGATGTAGGGATCCTCGCCGTGGGCACGCAGAATTTCAAGCGACCTGTCTGCGTCCTCAGCCGGGACAATGATGCTCATGCCGACGCCCATGTTGAAGGTGTTGAACATATCGCGCTCATCAATGCCGCCGACCTTGGCAATGAGGTCGAATATCGGAAGGACGCGCACATCCGCGCGGCGGATGCGGGCGCACAGCCCCTCCGGAATACTGCGCGGAATGTTCTCATAGAAGCCGCCGCCCGTGATATGTGAAATGCCGCGCACTGGAATCTGCTCTGTCAGAGCCAGAACAGGCTTGACATAAATGCGGGTCGGGGTCAGCAGAACCTCCCCCAGTGACCTGCCGCCCAACTCCTCAATGGGAAGCGTCAGATCCGCATTCTCAATATCAAACACCTTGCGCACCAACGAGAATCCGTTGGAATGCACGCCGGAGGACGGCAGGGCGATGACGACATCGCCGGGACGCATGGTCTTGTTGTCGATGATGCGCGCCTTGTCCACCACTCCGGTCGTGTAGCCTGCCAGATCGTATTCATCGGCGGGATAGAAGCCGGGCATTTCGGCAGTCTCGCCGCCGATGAGCGCCGCGCCGGACTGAACGCATCCCTCGCACACGCCTTTTACGATGTCGGCAATGCGCTCCGGCACGTTTTTGCCGCAGGCAATATAATCAAGGAAGAACAGCGGCTTTGCACCGCAGCAGATGACGTCATTGACGCACATGGCAACGCAGTCTATGCCGACGGTATCATGCTTGTCCATGCGGAACGCCAGCTTGAGCTTTGTTCCCACTCCGTCCGTCCCGCTGACCAGTACGGGGCGGGTCATACCGGTGACATCCAACTCAAACAGTCCCCCGAAGCCGCCCACATCAGAGCAGACGCCGGGCGTCACGGTGCGCATAATGTGCTGTTTCATCAGCTCGACCGCACGGTACCCGGCGGTGATGTCCACGCCGGCTGCGGCGTAGCTTGCGGATCTGGATTGTGTGTTCATATTCCGTTTCCTCCGTATATGTTTCTGAAAATAGCGCCTTTCCGTATCACATCATGCCTGCGGCTGTGCACCGGATTGCAGGGCGGCATCCTTTTCCAGCACCGCCGCCGCCTCACGGGCGCGGCGCCCGTCCAGCGCGTCGGCAAGCTCCGGGTCGCCGACCGCCAGTATCTCGGCGGACAGCAAGGCGGCATTGACGGCTCCGTTCACGGCAACCGTGGCGACAGGAATGCCGCCCGGCATCTGCACGGTGGACAGAAGCGCGTCCATGCCGTCGAAGCAGGACGATTTACAGGGAATGCCGATTACGGGCAGCGTGGTGCGGGCAGCCAGTGCCCCCGCCAGATGCGCCGCCATGCCGGCGGCGGCAATCAGTACGCCAAAGCCGTTCCGGCGGGCGTTCGCGGCAAACGCCGCCGCCTCATCCGGCGTCCGGTGTGCCGAGAAAATGTGCATTTCGTACGGGATATGCAAAGCCTCCAGCGTGTCCGCCGCCTTGCGGACCACCGGAAGGTCACTGTCACTGCCCATGACGATTCCGACTTTTTTCATACTGCGTTTCCTCCCTATATTCCGATCCCGGAGGCTGTCTCCGTGCCGGTGAATACAAAAAGAGCGCACAAATCCCCCTTATCGGAAATCCGTGTGCCCAGACGGTCGGCATACGCCGCGCCCGACCGGACGTGCGTACAGCGGGGGCTTGTCCCCCTCATACCCTGTTCCCCTGTGGTATACCCACATTCTCCGTCAGTCGCAGGGCACGGTATTCAGTTCTATCGGCTTACAGCCTTCCCCGGTTTCCCGGTTAACAGCCCCATTATACCATACAGGAACGGGTTTGTCAAGGGACAGCCCTACCTCAAAAAGCTGAAAATTGCCGCTTCCCGCCGCAGGGGCTATTGACAATTTGCCGGAAATTCCGACCTTCTCGTTCCCCGTGCCCCGCCGCACGCTCTACCTTGCCAAAACCGTCAACGCCTTCATCTGGAATCTGGCAGCCGTTGGCTTTGTCGCCTTGGCTGCGGTATTTGCCATGCTCATCATTCCGACCCCCTGCTTCACCGACTGGAGCACCTGTTTGGTTGGTCCCCTTGACCTGATGGTTTTCTGCGGACTCGGGCAGGGCGTAGCGGTGCTGTGGGACAGGTACGACGCATGGTCGCTCCTGTACGGATTGGAACTTCTGTGCGGACTGGTTGTCCTGCTGTTGGTTGAGAGCGGACTGATACAGCTCTGCATCACGCTGGGCGCTGTTGCCGCCCGGCGACGGCGGGTACCCCGCCCGTCCCGGTCGTGACGAAACCCCGCAGGACGGATACGATACATTCTATGCGTCTTATGAGTATTATGATGTTTCCGCATTTTGGGTATTCAATGTTCTGAACGGCTTTCTTCTGCCCATTGCCCCGCTGATCGTGGGGTTGGTGACGGCACACTCCGCCAAGCGCGGAAAGCCCCGGCGCTGGTACATTCTGTCCGCACTTGCGGGCGCCTGGATGCTGCTTGCCACCGTACTTGCCCTGTTCCTTGCGCTGTAAAAGCGGCTGTGCGGGACGGTTCCGCCGGCACAGCTGGAAAAAAACTCAAAGGCTTTTGGCAAATCCTGTTGCCAAAAGCTTTTTTCTGTGGTATAATAAGACCGAAAAACTACGGGAGCGCCGAAGGAAAACGCTGTTTTCCCCATCGGCGGTCCCTCCAGACAAAGGAGATTTCCCATGGCACTTGAAAGAGAACAGGTTCCCGCCAACCGGAAATGGCGGACAGAGGACATTTTCGCAACGCAGGCTGACTGGGAGGCGCTGTACGCCAAGGTTGAGGCGGCTGTCGCGGAAAAGCCCGGCTTTGCCGCGTATCAGGGCAAGCTGACCGATGCCGCCACCGTGCTGGAATGCTTGGAGAAGCTCAACGCCATCATGCTGGATATCATCCGGCTGGACGTGTACGCCTTCATGCGCGGCGACGAGGATACCCGCAAATCCGAGTTTGTGGCGCTGAAATCCCGTATGTCCCAGCTGGAAATGAAATTGGCGGCGGAAACCGCCTTCATCACCCCGGAGCTGACCTCCCTCCCCGCCGAGACGTTGGAAGCCTTTGCCGCCGACCCGTGCCTTGCCGATTATGACTATACCATCCGCTTGCTTATCAAGCAGAAGCCGCACGTCCTGTCGCAGGAAACAGAGGAAGTTCTGTCGCAGGGCGCCCGCGTATTTGACAGCAGCCGGCAGATTTTCGGTATGCTGGACAACGCCGACTTCCCCTTCCCCACCATCAAGGTGGACGGGAAGCCCGTGGAAGTCACGCACGGCGCTTACGGGATGCTGCTCCAGCACCCTGACCGCCGGGTCCGCAAGGCGGCATTCCAGGCATACTACAAGGCGTATATCGGACTCATCAACACCATCACCGCCACCTATGTGGCGAACGTGGACAAGGACGTCTTCATTGCCCGTGCGCGGAAGTACGATTCCTGCCTTGCCATGGCGATGGCGTCCGAGGACGTGGATATCAAGGTATACCACAACCTGCTGAAGTCGGTCAACAAGAACCTGCCGCTGCTGCATCGCTACTACCGCGACCGCAAGAAGATTCTCGGCTACCACTCCATGCATATGTACGACGTGTACACCACGGTTGTGGAGGATGCGGAAATCAAGGTGGACTACGAGGAGGCGTTCCGCATCGTCAAGGAGGGGCTTGCTCCGCTCGGCGAACGGTATCAGGCACTTCTTCAGGAGGCGCACGACAACGGATGGATTGACGTTGAGGAGACCGCCGGCAAGCGCAGCGGAGCGTACAGCGTCAGCGTGTTCGGTCTGCCGCACCCCTACGTCCTGCTCAACTACCAGCCCACCACGAACAACGTATTCACGCTGGCACACGAGCTGGGGCACGCTATGCACTCCTACCACTCCGAGCGCAATCAGCCGCAGGAGAAGGCGGACTACAAGATTTTTGTTGCTGAGGTTGCCAGCACGGTCAACGAGGTACTGCTGGTAAAGTACCTGCTGAAGAACACGGACGACCCCAAACTCAAGAAATACCTGCTCTCCTACTATATGGATACGCTCAAGGGCACGCTGTTCCGCCAGACGCAGTTTGCTGAGTTTGAGTTTATGGCGCACGACATGGCGGAGAAGGGACAGCCGCTGACCAAGGATGTGCTGAACGATGCCTATCTCGCACTCAATAAAAAGTATTACGGACGTTCGGTCGTGTCCGATCCCGAAATTGCCTATGAGTGGGCGCGGATTCCGCACTTCTACCGTTCTTTCTATGTGTACAAGTACGCAACCGGCATCATCTCCGCCGTGTCCATAGCCGAGCGTATTTACAAGGAAGGTGCACCCGCTGTGGAGGACTACTTCCGATTCCTGTCCTCCGGTGGCAGTGACAGCCCCGTCGAACTGCTCAAGTTGGCGGGCGTTGACCTGACCAAGCCCGATGCCTTCGCGGCAGCGATGGCGTCCTTCAAATCGGCTCTGGAGCAGTTTGAAGCACTGGAGTAAATCGAATCAGGCACATCCCCCGCTGTCCGGCGGGGGATGTGCCTGCCGAGTCGCCGTTTTCCACGAAAGAGAGGAATAATCATGGAGAAACCCGCATCTACATTCTACCTGAACCTGAACGCAGAAAACAATAATACTTACATCGCCCTGAACGGCGTCGCCGAATCGGCAGTGCCGACCGCGGACGGCGCCTTCCGCCTGCCGGACGGACGGGGCGAGGTGCGCATGGAGCGTCGGTCGCTCCCCGGCGGTGCCACCCTCCAGCGCACAACGCTGACCAGCACAGGCGACACCGCCCTGCTTGCCGACACGCTGAGCGCCGCTTTTCTGACCGGTATCGGTGCGGACGGCGAGCGCCGCTGGGACAATGACCGCTTCCGCGTCCACTTTGCATACAGTGCATGGCAGGGCGAGGGACAGTGGCGGCATATGTCATTGGAGGACGCCGGGCTGTACAAGACCTACAACCACCATTCGCAGACCTCCGTGCGCCTGCGCAGCGTCGGTACATGGAGTACATCCAAATATTACCCCCTGCTTCTGCTGGAGGACACCGAACTGCACCGCACGCACTTCTTTGAAGTGCTGGTCGGCGGAACCGGCTGGCAGATTGAGCTGTGCGCACGCGGGCACCGGGAGGACAGCACGCTGTGCGTCTTTCTGAGCGCCGCCTGCGAGGGGAACGACGGCTGGACGGTCACGCTGGCGCCGGGAGAAAGCTACACCACCTGCCCTGCCCTGTACGGCTATGCCGAGGGCGGCTTTGAAGAAGCGGTCGCGGCGCTGACGCAGGCAAAACGTGCCCTGACCATGCGCCGCTTCCCGGACGGTGTTCCGCCGCTGTGCTTCAATGATTACATGAACTGCCTGTGGGCACTGCCGACACGCGAAAAGCTGATTCCGCTGATGGATGCCGCCGCGCACGTGGGGGCGGAGTACTTCGTCATTGACGCGGGCTGGTTCCGTACCTCCGGCAACTGGAACATGGATATGGGCGACTGGGAGCCGTGGGACGGGCTGTTCGGCGAGGGCGGCGTTCAGGGCATTCTGGACGAGATCAAGGCACGCGGGATGAAGCCGGGCGTCTGGCTTGAAATCGAATCGGTGGGCATATCCTCCGACTTCGCCAAAGCGCACCCGGAGGCACTGCTGTACCGGCACGAGCACGCAATCGGCAAGGATCGCTGTTTCATGGATTTCCGCAATCCCGCAGTCCGGGCACATATCCGCGGCGTGTTCGACCGCCTGTACCGCATGGGTGTGCGCTACGTCAAGAATGATTACAACCAGTCGGTGGGCGTGGGCATCGACACCCCCGGCGACCCCGGACGGAATGCGGCACTGGCGCTGGGCGACCATGCTGCCGCCGTGCTGTCGCTGGTGGATGAGGTGTGCTCCGCGTACCCCGATTTCATAATCGAAAGCTGCTGCTCCGGCGCTATGCGCTCGGATTTCGGCGCCGTGCGCCATTTCTACCTCCAGTCCAACAGCGACCAGGAGGATTATCTGCGGAATCCATCGGTTATCACGGGACTGGCCGCCTGCCTGCCGCCCGAACGGGTCGGCGTGTGGGCGTGCCCCTACCCGGTTGCCATCGACTACCGGGAAAGCTTCCGCCCGTCGGAGACATTCACCGCCGGATTTGCCGACGGACGGGTGACGGTGCACAACATGGTTTCGGGTCTGATGGGGCTAATGTATCTGTCCGGGCACATTGACTGCGCGGATGACTTCAATCTCTCGCTCATGCGACAGGCGGCAGACATCTACAAGCGCAACCGTGCGAGTACGGCGCGCGCCGTACCGGTATACCCGGCAGGCACCCTGCGGCTTTCCGCACGGGAAACCTTCCCGTACGGTCTGCTGGATCGCGAGGGAGGCAAGCTCCTGCTGGCTGTCTGGTCCACCGCCCTGCCGGACGGAACACCGTCCGAGACACACGTTGACCTGTCCCGCTATGCCGCCGCATGGCGCATCGCGGACGTCTACCCTGCCCTGCCCGGCTATACCGCAGCCATTACCGGATCGACCCTGACGGTGACACTGCCGGAGAGCGGCAGTGCCGCCTACATCGAATTGGATATTGTATAAGATAGCAGGAGGACAATGCCATGACTGAGGAAGTGTACTCAATTCCGCTGGTAAAGTTAGCGCAGGAATTTTCACTGGAAGAAATCGTGATTCCGGACAACTACAACGACATTCTGATTACAACACCGGAAATCAGCCGTCCCGGACTGGCTCTGGCGGGATTCTTTGAAATTTTTGACGCCGAGCGGATTCAGATGATCGGCAATGCCGAGCACCGGTACCTCATGGGGCTTGACCCGGAGGAGCGGCGCCACCGCATTGTCAATTACATTCAGTCGCGCCCCGTGGCGGTTCGGTACACCACGCAGCTTCCGGTTTTCGATGAAATGGCGGAGGAAGCGCACAAGGTCGGCGTCCCCATTCTCCGCACGGAGAAGAAAACCAGCCCCATCATGGCTGCCATGATAGCCTCGCTCAACACGCACCTTGCCCCCCGCATCACGCGGCACGGCGTGCTGGTGGAGGTGTACGGCGAGGGTATGCTGCTTCTGGGTGACAGCGGTGTCGGAAAGAGCGAGACCGCCATTGAGCTTATCAAGCGCGGGCACCGGCTGATTGCGGACGACGCGGTGGAAATCAAGCGCGTATCCGACAGGACGCTGGTCGGCACGGCTCCGGAAATCATCCGGCATTACGTGGAACTGCGCGGTATCGGCATCGTGGACGTGCGGCGGCTGTTCGGCATGGGCGCAATCAAGATGACTGAGCGCATTGACCTTGTCATTAACCTTGAAAACTGGATTCAGGGCAAGATGTACGACCGGCTGGGTCTGGACGAGCAGAAGACAAACATCCTCGGCATTGATGTTCCATCCATCACAATTCCGGTCAAGCCGGGACGCAACCTTGCCGTCATTCTGGAAATTGCCGCCATGAACAACCGTCAGAAAAAAATGGGCTACAACACCGCCGAGGAATTCAACAAGAGACTCATGGAGCAGATGGGACTGCACGGTTGATATGGACACCGCCGATCTCACGCCTGCGCCGCTTCTGCAGATAGCGGGACTGTACCCGGCGGTGCGGCGCCTGCCGTCCCGGCTTCCGGACGCGGACGTACTGTATGCGTCTCTTTGCAACAGGTTCCGGGGCGACGCCAGCCGGGACTACCTTGCGCAGCTTATGCGCGGCGCGACCGCCACGGTCCGGCTGTTTGCGCTGTCACTGCTGCCGCCCCTACTGGAGGCGGCGGGGTTGTCCGCAACCGGATGCACCCTGCACCGGGATGCAGACGGGCGCCCGTTCCTGCGGTCGCGGGAGGGCACGGCTCTCCCGGCGGACTTCAGTCTGTCGCATTCCGCCGCGCACGCCGCCTGCTTCCTGTGGGTCGGTGACGGGCGGATCGGCGTGGATGTGGAGGAGCCGGTACCGGAGGAACGTGCCGGACGGCTGGCAGTGCGCTTTCTCTCCGAAAAGGAGCGGGCACTGCTGTCCGGCGGGGCGCTGTCTGCCGGATTTACGCGCATCTGGACGCGCCGCGAGGCGCTCTGCAAACAGGACGGCGGCGGTCAGCCCCTGCGCTTTGATTCTGCCGCACCGCCCCCCGGACTCCGGCTTGCGTCCTTTTGCCTGCCGGACACCGGTGCGTCCCTGTCGGTCTGCCTGCCGTGTTGGGATTGATTGCCCCGGCGGAAAGCGGAAAAGGAGAAAAGCATGGTATACACCCATCACTGCCGTTCGCCGCTGGGCGGCATCACGGTCGCCTGCTGTTCCGGCGGGGACGCACTGGTCGGACTGTGGTTCGACGGGCAGACCGGTTTCGGCGGCACGCTGACCGGATGCTTTGAACCGCGTCCGCTCCCGATTCTCCGGGAGGCGGAACGCTGGCTGGACATCTACTTTTCCGGACGGGAGCCGGATTTTCTGCCCCCGATCCGGCTGGAAGGTTCGCCCTTCCGCCTTGCCGTATGGGATATTCTGCGAGGCATTCCGTGGGGGCAAGTCATGACGTATGGGGACATCGCCCATCGGCTGGAGGCAGAACGCGGCAGTCGGGTATCCGCGCAGGCGGTCGGCGGTGCCGTGGGACACAACCCTGTATCGCTGATGATTCCCTGCCACCGCGTCATCGGCGCTGGGGGCAGGCTGACCGGCTATGCCGGCGGGCTGGAAATCAAGCGGTACCTGCTGGCATTGGAAGGCGCGGTCTGCGGAACCGCTGACTGATGCGGCAATAATCTGTTGCAAGGAGAGTACAGGTATGCAGGAAACGGAACGGACGCTGCCTGCGGAGTGGCGCAATGCGGTTGACGAGAATATCCAGAGCGGGCTGTCCGAACTTTGGATTCTGTCCCTGCTCGCCGAGCGGGATATGTACACCTATGAGATCCGGCAGGAGCTTGTCCGGCGGAGCAATGGCACCCTGCGGCTGAAGGACGGCTCCATGTATGCACCCATGTACCGGATGCGGGCGCGCGGACTGATTTCCGTCCGGCGGGAAACAGTCGGAAAGCGTCGCGCCCGGATGTACTACCATCTGGAAGAGTCAGGTCGGACGTATCTTCTCTATGCTGCCGACCGGTTCCGCGAGATATTCCACCTGACCGCCGGGCTGATTGACGGAAACGGCAGCTAATCGGGGTGGCGGGAAGCCGGAGAAGAGGCTCCGCATATCAAAAACCTTCCCGGAACACGGTTGCCCGGAACCGGCGCTCGCGCCCGGTTCCGGGCTTTTTTGGACGTTTACAGTCCGTGGAGCGGGACTGTAAAACCCGCTTATCCGAAAATTCAGGAAATCCCCTTGAAAAAAACAGCTTTTTGTGCTATACTGTATACAGGCGGCGGGGGACTGCCGCAACCGGAAATATAAGGAGGAAAACAGTATGACAAAACGGATCATCACCATCAGCCGTGAATTCGGGAGCGGCGGACACACCATCGGGAAAGCGGTTGCCGAGCGGATGGGCGTTTCCTTCTATGACAGTCAGCTTATCAGCAAGGTGGCAGAGAAAAGCGGACTGTCCGAAGAATTCATCCGCGATAACGAGGAGTATGCTTCCCACGCGAACAGCTTTCTCTACCAGATTGCCATGAGTGCTGCCGGCTCCTACGGCTATCCCTCCATCTACCAGAAACTCTACGAGGCGCAGACGCACGTCATTGAAGAGCTGGCGGAGAAGGAATCCTGCGTCATCATCGGGCGCTGTGCCGATTATATCCTGCGTGGGCGCACCGACTGCCTGCACGTATTCATCCACGCGGACAATGCGCACCGCGCCACGCACGTGTTGGAGCGCTATGGGGCAACCGAAAAGCCGGTTGAACAGCGGCTCAAGGAAATGGACAGCCGTCGCCGCAACTATTACCGGTTCCACACCGACCGCGACTGGGGCGTGTGCAGCAACTATCATCTTGCACTGGACAGTGGATTGCTCGGCGAGGAAAAGTGCGTAGATCTGATTCTCGACGCAGCGGATATCCAAGGAAAGTAAAACACGACAGAACGCAGAAAAGGGGCTTTCAAAAGCCCCTTTTCTGCGTTTCCGAAAGCAAATCCGGCACGATATTCACCCGCGCCGGACAGTATCAGCCGTTTTGGCTCCGATTATGCTTACTCTTCGCTCCGGTTCGCTATCAGCTCTGCGGCATAGGGCAGAGTCAGAATCCAGTCGCACAGCGTATGCCATTCGGCGAGCTTGTGGTTGCGCCGGGCATAGTACATATTGGTCAGATTCTCATAATTCACGGTCACGGTGCGCATCTGATTGTAGGAGGACGGCAGGGTCTGGATGATGTTGTGCCACGGCTGGCGGTTCTCCTTGTCGGCAAGGAACTTCAGGCGCTCCGCCTCAAGGTACGCAATGACGGCATCCAGCATCCGTAGCCCGCCCTCGTCCATCCGGTCACAGGAAAAATCCTCCCGCGAGAAAGCTTTTGCATGGATTTTGTGCATGGTGGAGGTGGAATTTGCCACTGTTCCGACCTTGTAGGTATCGAATTCCTTCCACCAGTACAGCGGGGCGGTGATGTCTACCGACACAAATACCTGCCGCAGGAATTTTCTGTGGTCACTCCCCGCCCGGGCAAGGCGGACGGCAAGTCCCAAGTCGTTGGGACCTAGGACATACGCCCCCGTCTCATCGTAGGCGCTGTCCATCCTGTTCCAGCTGTTCATGGGATTGCGCGCCCCCCGGATGGCATTTTCAAGATTCATAACGCTCGTGCGCTGCGTAGTCAACATAGAGCATTCCTTCCTTTCTCATATCCGCGTCAGGGTATAGCCGCGCTCCTGCAGAACCGTCTCTCCGGCAGGCTGCTGCCCGTCCGGGGAAAGTACGTACCGGCGCACACCATCGGCGGGTGCGGCATCCGTCGGCAGGCAATCCCCCGACGCCGCACGCGCGTTATTCATGCCGCACCAGACGGAATCATCCGAGAAGGCGAACATCGGTTTGTCTCCGGGCTTCCGGAGCATAACCATAACGGCGCCGTGCGGGTTTACGTTTTCAAAGGTCAACGCATCGCACAGTCCGACCGGCTTTCCGGTCAGGCAGTTTACAACCAGCGCCCCACTCATGCCGATGCGGGCAAGGTGAAATTTCAGATCCGTCATGGTGTCGCCGAAGTTGTACAGCGCCAGAAATTTTGTGTCCCTGTCGAACTCCAGCACCGCCGCCGTCGGCATCGGCTGTTCAAAAAAGTCCACCGGATGCCCTGCTATACCGATGGGCGGAAGCAGTCGGGTATACAGCCGCCGCCTGCCGGGGCTGAGCTTTTCCAGCTCGTCATTGGACAGCACCTCGCCGCCGGACATGGCAACCGAAACCGCCCACAGTTCCGCCTCGGAGTACGTACAGTTGAAACCGTCCCCCGTGTCCACATCGCGCAACACAACGCCGTCCGGGTCGTTGATGTAAACGCGGCGGTGGTAGAAGTAGCGGCGGGAAACCGTCATTAGGCAGTTTTTCATGATTTCCCAGTAGGAGGGATTGTTTTTGTTCTTGCCCCAGATGATGTCGGCGGACGTGCGGGAGCCGTCGGTAATGCCGGCACCGACAAGGGTCGGTGCGCCGCACAGGAGCAGGAACACATCGGGTCCGACCGCATCACGGACGGTTTGCAAGGCACCGCGCAGCACCTC
This sequence comes from bacterium, assembly GCA_963643175.1. Classification (GTDB taxonomy): domain Bacteria; phylum Bacillota; class Clostridia; order Oscillospirales; family CAG-272; genus CAMEON01. The sequence continues at coordinate 101,802 of CAVIJF010000001.1, read as the reverse complement.
CATACGGAAGCCGTCGCGGAAGCGGACAAAATCGCCGCGCCCGTTGAAAAACCGGATTGCCGCCGCCAAAAAATCAAGTTTGAAGTAGCGCGCCCCGTACCGCCCGGTCATCTCCCGGAACGTGGCGGTCAGGTGCGCCAGGTATGCGGGGTCGCCCAACTCAAACGGATGGTAATGCTCCCCCAATGTTATCTCCTTGCGAGCAAGATGCTTCAGCTCCGTGTAGTATTCCGATTGATCGTCCAGCAACCACGGAGCCAGCCACAGACCGAATGTCATCCCCCTGTCGCGGACATACTGCCCGGTTGCTTCCAGCCCGGACGGGAATTTACCGGCGTCCGGCACCCATTTGCCGCAGAAACTGCCACACCGTTGCCATCCGTCGTCAATCTGAATCAGGTTGGCTTCGCCCGGCTTGGTGTACACAGCCTGTCCGTCAGCCGCGCGGCGTATCTTCTCCTCGCTAACATTCCCGTAGTAGCACGACCACGAGCACCATCCGACCGGAAGCGGCTTGTCCGGATGCGCTCCGTTGCAGGCGGAAACGGCGTCGCCGTATGCCTCCAGCAGAGCGTTCTCGTTGTCAATACCCGCCGCGACCGTGAACTGCTCCAGCCGGTACGCCTCCCCGGCTTTGAGCTCCCGCTCCTCTAAATCGAAGCGCAGGGTCATGATGCCGTCGTGCAGGTGATACATGGTAAGGAACCGGTGCGCGGTCAGAAGTCCGCACAGGAACACCTGCCGCGTCCGGATATTTTTGAATACCGCCATCGTAGCGACGGTTCTTGTCTCGTTCCCAACGTAGGGAACGACGCCTGAAAAATCGTTCGTGTGCGCCGAATCGTCGTAGAAAAGCTAATCCTCCGGCGCATCGGTCAGGGCGCACGGCAACGGGATGTCATACTCCGCGGCTGCCAGCGCCAGCCCCGCGCGCTGCGGGGTCAGCGTCAGGGTATATACGCCGTCCACACGCGCGGCTGTCATGGAAAAATCCTCCGTGGCAGAAGCGGAATTCAGCTCTGCCGTGTGTCCGTCCGGGTAAAGCAGGCGCAGCGTCGCGCCGATCCGTTCTGTCATGATTTTTTCCCTTCCTTATCAGTTCTGCGTCTGCTTCTTCCTGTTCAGCACGACTGCCGCCGCGCAGGCAAGCACCAGCACAACCAGCACGCCCGCGCCCTCGGCGGCGGAACGGCATCCCTTGCCGCTCTGCACGTCCGTTCCGATCTCGGAACCGGTCGCGGTTACGGACTGTACGTTGCTCTCACTGCCGGAAACCGTTTCGGTGACGGTAGTGACGGTATCCGTATCCGGTTCCGTATCTGTTGCCGTTGCAGGCTCGGACTCGGTGTCCGTTTCGGGATCCGATTCGTCGCCCGGCTCAATCGTGTAGTTGTAGGTCGCTTCACTGCTCTTCACGCCGTCCTTGATTGCAACCATGCGCAGGGTCGCGGTTTCGGCAATCAGAATCGCGCCGCCGCCGTAAAGCGTGCTCTGCTCGGTCGGTTCAGTACCGTCCAGCGTGTAGTAGATAGCGGTGCCATCGGTTACACTGGACAGGCGGACATACTGCCGTCCGGTATAGGTGCCGGAGAACAGCGATGCCGCCGGCATCCGCACCTGCTCGTTCGCCGGTGCAATGAAGATGGTAACGGTGATTACATTGGAGAGGCTCCCCAACGTGACCGTATCCGGAATCGTGACCGTTCCGGTAGCCGTGAGCATTTGGGCGCCTTCCATAGTCGCGTCATACGCAGGGGTCGGGGTCGCCCACGTGATGTCTGCCTGCATTTTTCTGCCGGCAGAGAGAATCAGCGTCGCCTGTTGGGGTAAGCCCCAGTTGCCCGCCGCAGCATCCTCACGGGAAATACCGACGCTTACGGGCTTGTCAATGCCGACCACCGTGACCTCCTCGTCCAGCTTCTCGGCGGTAGCCGGGAAGGTGACATACACGGCAGTGTTCTCCTTGGCAACGCTTGCCTTGATGCGGCTGTCACCGCCGTTGACGACAAGCTCCAGATTCTCGGAAAGGTAATACTTGAACACCGCGTTGCCGCTGGCAGTGCCATCGGTTTTGAGCGTCAGCTTTGCCGTGTACACGGTGCCGGAATCAGCAACTGTGCTCTCCGGTGCCGGCGTCCACTGGATGTCGGCAAAGTATTCGGTCAGCTGATACCGATCCGTGACCGTTGCGTATGCCGCCGTGACCTTTGTGGGAAGCTTCTTGCCGAACACGGGGGCGTCCAGCGTCAGTTCCAGCTTGCAGACAACGGGATTGTAAATGGCGGTAAGCTCCACGTTTCCGGTCATGTTGACCATCAGCGCCGTGCCGGTTTCCGTGCCTTCAACGCCGGCGGGAACCGACTCCCATCTGTCGAAAATCTCATCCTGCTCGGCAGGCGCAGCGATTTTGACTGTCTGTCCCTTGTAGTAGCGGTAGCTTTTCGTCCACAGCTCCTCGCCCATCGCGCCCTTGACACCGGTATCCTTGCCGTGAATCGTCACGGTAAAGGGGTTGTCCAGCACGTAGGTCTGCACGGTCTCGGAGGATCTGCCGTAATTGTCAGCCTCTGCCCAGGAGGTCACGATATAGTAGGTCTTTTCACCCTCCGCGCCGGTCAGCGTAAAAGGACCGGTATAGGTCATCTCCTCGCCGCCGTTGACGGTGTACTTGATGACAGCCCCTGCCGTGGTGCTGTTGAGCGTCACGGTCAGGCTGGTCTGATTGTAGGTTCCGGCGGTTGCGACGTCAAAAACAACCGGTTGTGCGCTCACGCGGTTCACCCGACGGGTGCCCGCCGCGCCGGCGACTGCCGTCGAAGCGGCAGTCCCGGGCAGGAGGTTGGCGCGGAGCGCGACGCTCTGCACAGGCTCCGTGAACAGCGCGGCAGCCTGCACGTCGCTGTCCGCCGTCGTCGTGACGGATGCAACAGGTGCATCCGCCACCTTCGAGGCAGAAACATACACGCGCACGGTCATGTATATGGGGTCACTTGCGGGATTGTCCAACAGCTCCGATGCGGAAGCGGCAAGCGGCAGTTTCACGATGCCGCCGTCCTTGATGGTGCCGTCCTCATTCAGCGCGCCAGACATATCCGCGTTGGCGGGATCCAAATCCACGAACATCAGTCCGGCTTCGGTGATGACCATGGTTCTCGTGGGCAGCTTGGCACTCACGGCGCTGCCGCCGGAACCGGCAACCAGACTGATAGCGTAGTTCGGGATGCTTGTTACTTTCGGCTTGGATGTCTCAATCTGCCCGCCGAAGATGCGCAGTGCACCAGCGGCATCGACATAGGCATAGTAGGCGTTTTGCGCCTCATAGCCCGCGTACTGAACCGTCACGGACTCCTTGCTCATGTCGGAGACAAACACGATGCCCTCCGCCGGATTCTGATTGGCGACTGCCACCACCGAGTACTTCTTGCCGTACCCGGCGACACTGCCCGCATACGGGGTGCTGTCGTCAAGATTCTCCAGCCAGAACAGCTCAACCTGAATGCTGGTATTGCCCCAGGAAAGCGTGCCCTCTGTCGGCATCTGCTGTCCTGCCTGCGGCGTATCCACTGTCAGGGTCACGTTGGCAATCCGATCCGCATACTCCGCGAATATGGCGACATCGTGCATCGGCATGGTGAAGGTCGTCACGGCGCTGTTGGCATTTTCAAGGTCGCTGAGCGAAATGCCTGCCGATGCCGCCCACATTCTGAATGCCTTGGCGGCATCCGTGGCGGTGCCGTCGATTGTGACGGTGCTGCCTGCCTTGAACGCACCTAACGCTTCGTTGTTTACGTATACAGTATACGCTTTTGCCTTCCAGATTCCGGCGGCAATGGTGCGGACGCCGGAGGTCTTTCCGCAGTAGACTGCCGTAATCTGCACGGAGAAGTCTACCGAGGTGGTGTCGCCTTCCTCACGGAACAGTGCCAGGTCAACCGGCAGATTGTAGGGCTTCCAGTCGCTGTACGTTTCGCTCCCACTTGCCTTGACGCGGAAGAAGAGCGCCGCGCCCTCAATTTCGGTATCCAGCGTCAGGATGCCGTCCGACGAGCTCTGTCCCGACACGGACGGAACCTCCGTGTGTCCGTCGGTTTCGATTACGACGGGCTGATTCCCGTCATTCTGGTAGTACTCGTCATACGAGCGCAGCCATGCAAAGTTGACTTCCGGGTAGTGCCCCTGTGCAAGTGCAGTGGTATTACGGAGCAGAGTGCCGAGAATAGCCTGCCAGTCTCCGCCATAGCCCAGCTGACGCCCCGTATATCCCTCTACGAGATTTGTCTTAGCGCCGCTCATATCCTCGGCTTCTCCCCAACTGCTGACGCCTGTACCATAATCCGTGTTTACGAACCGCATCAGAGTATCCAACAGCGTATACCATACGGCGTGCAACTGCTTATACTCGTTGCTGGTCAGATAGTCGGATGCCGACTTCCCGTCAGCGCCTTGTGTGTTAATCAGGAGATCCCACAACTCCTGGCAATATTGTCCCTTCTGCTTTTGCGTCAAAACGAACCATTTCAGAAGTATCTGGTCATAATACTCTATCATGGTGAAGAAGCCCAGTGAGTTGTATCCAGCCATCACGCCGTTCATGATACCTTCCAGATCCTCGGCGGTCTTTCCAAAGACAATCGGCACAACCGCACGCAATGCCTCCTCAAAGGATTGGAACTGAACGCCTTCAGTAGAATACTGGTTGTAGTAACGTGAGCGGAGGTCTCCGCCGCTGCCGTTCAATCCCCACGAAAGCAGAGCGCGGATGAAAATGTGGATAAACTGCTCCTGCGTGATGGCGGCACCGTCCGGGCTCAGATCGGAAGTGCTGACAAGGGGGTAGGTGATGTAATCAAGTTCCGAAATTGTAAAGTAGTCGCAGAAATCGGTGTTTTCCGGGTCAACCGACGCCAGCTGCGCCAGCATCTTGGCGCGCTGCTCGTTATACTGGGTCGAGCCGACCTCGTAGGACTTGTTGTCAAACCACGATTTGTACGAGCTTGCCCAGTCCTGATTCTTGACGTAGTGCCAGACAAAGGTGTCGGTGCTGGGCGTTTGGGTGGCAGTGGCTTCACCGGGAACGTAGTGATCCACACCGTAGCGCATGAAGCCCATTTCCTTCGGTGCAACCTCGGGAACGAGGTCAGCACGGTTGATGCAGTTGTGGATGCAGTAATACTTGCTCTCGTCCAGCTTCATCTCGCTGTTCCGTCCGCCCTGCGGCGCCTCGAAGCAGTAGGCATAGACCTGGTTGTTCATGGCATCGGAAGTTCCATCGCAGTACGCCTCAACAAGCCGCTTGGCGGTCAGGTTGGAGGTCGCGCCGCCGCGGGAGTAGCCCATAATCCAGAACTTCAACTTGCCTGCCTGAACTTCGTCCTCAAGTCCGTAGGTGCTGATGTAGTTCTGCACCTGCGCAAACACCTGATCGGCAGCATTGGCAAAGCCCTCGTGCTCCCCGCTGATGCCGACGGTGACGTTGCTCGTCCATTCGCTCTCATACCCCGCGCTGCGCACAACGATGGGAACAAGGGTGGACGTGGAATCGCCGTTTTCAATCTCCTTCTTGCCGATTGCAACACCGATGGTGTAGGTGCCCGGTTTGACGGCGTAGGTGTCGCTGATGTAGATGTCGTCCGGCTCCACACCGATGTCCGTGAGCAGCTTTTCAATGTTCTGGGACTTGTAGGTGTAGGTGAGGTCGTACTGCGACTGCGAGTCGAATTCGCCGTCGTTGCCGATGTTGGAGTAGAAACCAGCCAATGCCATTGCCATGGACATGGAGGCAAGGTGCGGGTTGTACTCTCTCGGGTCACCGCGTCCGTCTGCATCCGTCCATGCGACGCAGTAGGAATCCTGACCGAAGAGGAAGTAGCCGTCGGAGTAATAGTAGTTGGAATCAAGGTCAAGTGCGGTATCCCCGACAGACGCATAGCTGAAATAGCCGCGGACAACGGGCTGCCCGTTGAAGGTGCCGACTGTGGTCTTCTCGCTGGCGCTGACCTGCGTGGCCGTTACGGTCGACGCTGCGGCACCGCTGACCACCCACAGCTCATTGGAAGATGCTCTGTACTCGATGTGCGCGTTGTCGAAGTCGGAGAAGAACGCCGACTCGTTGAAGTACGCATACTTACCGACCCGACGCAGCTTCTCCGCCGTGCGGATACCGACTCTGGATTTGGCAGACGGGGATCCGAGCAGGTAAGCCGAATAGGTTGTCGTGTCGTTCAGGAACAGGTCATCCTTCGCGCCGTCCGTCCGGCGGTTGTTTTCAATATACATGGTTCCGCCGAGCGTAATGTCGTTCTGACACGAGGAGTACACACCGCCGCCCTCATGCGTGGCAACGTTGTCTGTAATCGTACAGCCGGAGAGTGTGTTTTTGTCGTTGTTGTTGTAGATACCGGCGCCCTCATATGCCCTGTTGCCCGCGATGGTGCAGTTGCTGACGGAGGTGGACTCCTGATGCAGGTATATCGCGCCGCCATAGTTGGAGGCAGTATTGTAGCGCATATTCAGCCCATGGATAATACCGGAGTTGGAGCCGGGCTGGCTGTCGATATAGATGGCGCCGCCGTGCCCATCCCGCGCCTTGTTGTAGCTGATGTCCGACTTGCCATCGCCCCGGATGACGAAATCCGTATCGCTCAGATAGATGCCGCCGCCCTCTTCTGCGCTGTTTCCGATGACTTCCGAGCCGTCGTACATATAAATCAGGTGATTGGTCGAATCACCGTAAATGCCGCCGCCATCACGGCCGGCATAGTTGTAGTTGATGGAGCTCTCGATCATCGTAACGGTGCCCTTGGAGTTGTTGATATACACACCGCCGCCGTCATCCACAGCCGTATTGTAGGAGATAACGGCATTGTTCTTCATGATAAGCGCCGTGCTCTCGCCGTTCATCATGATAGCGCCGCCGTAGCCGTTCTGCCCCAGCCAGTTGGTATCCGAATAGTTACCGGACACGGCAACGTGGTCAAGCGTCAGGGTGGAGCCCTGCTTCATATGTATGCCGCCGGCACCGTTGGTGCTGTAACCGCCCGTAATCAGACCGCCGGTCTTGATATAGGACGAGTAGCGGCTGTCGCCGGACCACGGCTTGTAGGGAATATCAACCCAGGTCTTCGTCGTCGAATCCGGTCCGGAATAGCCGAGCAGTGTCAGGTTGGAGCCCTTTTCAAGCAGAATAACCTCGCCGTTGCCCTCGCTGTCGGAGAGGTTCCGCTCAATTTTGTGTCCGTTCATGTAGATTGTAGCGGACTTGCCTGCCTCCAATATCAGTCGGGAGCCAAGCCCCCAGTCACGCAGCATTGTGATGACTGCGCCGCTCTTTGCGGCGGTCCATGCCGCCGCAACATTGTTGTACTGCTTGCCGTCGGTGTCTACTGCATAGTAGACGTCGGTCGCCATCGCGCTCAGCGTGAAGGAAACAACCATTACCAGCACAAGCAGAAGGCTCAGTGCCTGCTTTGCAAAGCGATGCCTACTCATTCTTTCCATACATCCTCTATCCTTTCGTTGTTGAATTGGGTGTTGTATACCGGTAAACCGGCACTCACCCAAATGCCATATTCCAATCCTTCTGCATCGGAAATCCCCATTTTGCTTTGTATTACACTGCTCCGTCACCCGGCGAAACACGAAGGTAGCAAAACACGGCGACAGCACAAATCTTGAACCGATGTATTATACTTTCCCGACGCGGAAAATGCAATACATAGTCTACATTATTTTCAAAAAAGTCACATTTCGGGAGCCGTTCCGCGCAGCTGCGCGTCAGCCCTTTCCGAAGGTGTTTGCTTCAAAAAAGCGCTGAATGTCCGCACGGGATGCCGCCGCACGTCCCTGAAGCATCTCGGCGGATCCGCCGCCGCGGGCGTTCAGCCCCGCACGGATGCTGTCGGCGCAGGCACGCAGATCCAGCGCCGGGTCACGCCGCCCGATGACATAGGCGTACCCTTCCCTGTCGGAGCCGGAAAAGACGCCGCACACACCGCCGCATTTGAGCACGGCACGGTTGAGTAGCTGCCGCAGTCCCTGCGCGTTCAGACCTTCCTCGAACAGGCAAAGGTTGCCGTCGGTTTCGGACAGGGCTGTGGCGCGCATATCCTGCATCTGCCGCCGCAGCGTGGCGGCGTCGCGGTGCAGTTCCTCGTTCTCCGCCTGCATCCGGCGGAATGCCGCCGCCGCATCCTCCTGCCGGACAGACAGCGCGGCGGCTATTTCCGCTACGGTCGCATAGCGCCGCCTGTAATCGCGAAGTGCGCGGCTGCCCGCAGACATATGGATACGGACGCCGCCCTTGTAGTGCATGAAATCCAGCAGCTTGATCAGCCCGATTTCCCCGGTGTTGCGCACATGCGGCGCACAGCAGGCGCACCGGTCGCACAGCGTCTCCCCGTCCCCGATTTCCACGATGCGCACGTGCTCTGTCAGCGCAAGCTTGGAGCGGTAGGTCATGGCGGCAAGTTCGGCGGCGGCGGGGTAGTAGGCGTGCACGGGCAGGCAGGCGCGGATGCGGCGGTTGACCTCATCCTCGATGGCGTCCAACTCCCCACGTGTCAGCACGCCGTCAAAGTCCAGCGTGACGTCCTCATCGCCCAGATGAAAGCCAACGTTGTTGAACCCGTAGTTTGCATGAACCAGCCCGGAAACCAGGTGCTCCCCCGTGTGGCACTGCATACGCTCCAACCGGACAGCGGCGTCCAGCTGTCCGTGCACGGCTGCGCCGGGCGTCAGCGGCGAGGGAAGAAAATGCAGTATCTGTCCGTCGGCGGCTGTCTGAACGTCCGCAACCGGGATTCCTTCCAGTGTGCCGCAGTCGGCAGCCTGCCCGCCGCCCTCCGGGAAAAAGGCAGTGCGATCCAGTATGACGGCATACCCGCCCTCCGCGCGGGCATCACAGCGCAGGACGCGGGCGGTAAAGTCAAACAGATGGCTGTCGGTATCGAAAAGGCGCAGCGTGGGTTCCATGTGGGTTCTCCTCTCGGCGGCGGGCGGCGCCCGCGGTTACTACCCTGATTATACCATATTTGAAGCCGGCGGTCAAGAGTCGGAATGCCTGCGGCGGGCGCAGGACAGGAAATGGGGTATATACACAAAAATCTCCACGGTGTTTTGTGGAACCTCACGAAATTGCATTTCTTGTGAAAAACTATTTCATTTTTCGGGACAGTATGGTATAATAAAGCGAATAGCGGTGTATTGACCGGCGGACTGTGCGCGATCGGTTCAGAAACCGTAACAGGAGGAATGAATATGGCAATCAAAATGAGAGTTCTGTACAACTCGGGCAAAAAGGGCATGGCTCAGTTTGCAACTGCTGTCAAGGAGAAATATGACCTTCCCGTCAACGCTATCAGCGGCAAATTCCCGCCGGAATACCCCTGCGACAAGGAGCGCCTCGTGATTCTCGCAATCTCCGCCAAATCCGAAATGCCGGACGACCTCCGCCGTTTCTGCGGCGGGCTGAACAAAACGCAGGCTCAGAATGTCGCCCTGCTCGTGGATGGCAAGCAGGCGGACGCCGACAAGATTGCCGAGGCAATCCGCGCCGCCGGAACCAATCTGGTCGGTGTGAAGGTCATCGCGCTGGGCGGCTTCCTGTTCTTGGGCGGAGCGCTGGACGACGGCAAAAAGGCGGAGCTTCTGCAGTGGGTTGACGACATGGTCGCCGCCTGCAAGTAATCCGACCCTGCCGGAGCGCTGTCACGGACAGCATACGGAAAAGGACTGTACCGGGAATCCTTCCCGGCACAGTCCTTTTCCGTTGTTTCTGTTGCGGTATCCGCTATCCTACTTGCCCACGCTGTGCGCGGCACTTCCCTGCCCAACCGCCTTTGCCCGACTGCGGAATGTCAGCTGGGAAAGCACGATTGCCACAAAAATGCAGGCGCAGCCCACATAACCCAACGGCTGAATGTCCTGACTGACGTGCAGCGACTCCGGCGTGAAACAGTTCCACAGCAGTGCGCCGATGATGGCGAACACGGATTCGGAGGACAGAATGATGGCGGCAAATGTCGGATTGGACGCATACTTCTGTCCGAGCATCTGGAAAGTGAACCCGACGCCGACCGACAGAATCCCGCAAAACAGGATAGCGCCAAACGCCCCGCGGAATCCCTCCGCCGTGACCTCTCCCTGCTCCACGACAAGACCCGCAGTGAGATTCAGCGTTCCACACACAAAGAACTGCCACGAGGAGAACCGCAGGATGCTGACATTCTCAACCAGCCGATCCACGGCAAGAATGTGTGCCGCCCAAAACAAAACGCCGACCAGCAGGAATATCTCGCCCTTTCCGAACAGGGGCGCGTCGCCCTCCTTGACGCACAGGAGGTACAGTCCCAGCACGGCAAGTCCCACGCCCGACCATGTATTCCACGCGGATTTGCGCCGGAACAAGAGGAAGTAGAAAACCGGCGTCAGGACAGTGTACAGCCCGGTGATGAAGCCCGTTTTACCGGGATCCCGGACAATGCCCGCGCCGGTCTGCTGCAAGCCGGATGCAATCGCCAAAAAGCATCCGCCAACCAGCGCCGCGCAGGCGGTTTTTTTGTGGCGCGTCCGGCGCGCCGCCCTGTCCAGATCGTGCTCCCGCTCGGCAACAAGATAGACAGGAATCAGACATACGGCACCCAACAGGAACCGGGTTCCGTTGAAAGTCATGGCGGGCAGGTGATCAGCGCCCAGCACCTGCGCCACAACGGAAAAGCCCCAGACCACAGCTGTCAGGAGCAACATCAGGGATGCGGTAAGGTTTCGTTTCATGGATTGCGTTTCTCTTTCTGTAAAGAAGGATAGCCCTGGGCAGACAAAGCCGCCGGGCGAAGGCGTTTCATTCCTTCACCCGGTAATCGGCAATGGCACGAAACATTTCCCGTGCGGCGGTATCGTCGCATTTTTCCCCGTTGCGCAACGACAGCACCGGTGTATGCAGGCACAGAATCGTGTCTGCCGGCAGAACCTGTGCCGCCGGATTGTACCGGTAGAAGTCCGTCTCGGACAGCCGGATGCCGTAGCCGTCAGCCATCACGGCAGACGGAAGCGCGGCATCCCCGTATACCTCGGACAGCGACAGCAGATGCCCGTTATCCTTTTTTGTCTCGTACATATACGGGCTGAGCAGCAGCAGTGTGCTCTGCCCGTTCATCAGGTACTGATCGAAGGCGCGGATCTGGCTCTGATTGTACACGCTGTTTATCTGAAACTGCTCGCCCTGCGATTCCCAGTACGCCTTCTCGGACGCATACTCGTCGTCCGAATATACCTGATACCCCTGCACATATACCAGCGCACTGCCGTCTCCGTTGTAGTCGTGGGGGCAGAACTTCTGCAAAAGCTCCGTGAATTTTTCCCTTTCGTCCGTGTTCATCGTATACGGAACTGCAAGCGTAACGTATATATCATACTCTACGCGGGAGAAAATCTGAACCAGTCCGATAACCAGCACGACCAGAAAGAACATGGAAACGATGACCTTCCACTTATGGTGGTACCAGAAATTATCCAGCCAGCGTATCTGGCGACTGCTTTCTGTCAGATTTCCGGGGGTCAGCTTATCGCCGCCGGAAGCGTCCGGCGCGTTGTTCCGCTCATCTGCGCTCACGGGTACTGTTCCCTCCCTTCTGTATTGAATCCTGTACGTTACACGGATATTCCGGATGCTTCCCGCCGGGAGCCGTCAGCTGCCCGCTTCCAGTTCAGTTTTCCTGCGATTGGCGGGAAACATTCAGAATTCTGAAGGTCAGGACGCCGAAGGGAGCCTCAACCGTTACGGTGTCGCCCTCCTTCTTACCCATGATGCCCAGCCCAATCGGGGACTGATCCGAAATTTTATGCTCCATTGCGTCCACCTCGTTGGAACCGACAATGTAGTAGGTGAGTTCCTCGTCCTCGTCCTCATCATGCAGAACCACGATGGAGCCCAACCCGATGGTGCCGTCATCCAAAGAGTTCTCGTCCACGACGATTGCGTTCTCAATCAGCGCCTCCAGTTCCAAGATGCGCGCCTCGTTTTCCGCCTGCGCCGTGCGCGCCGCGTCGTACTCCGAATTCTCGGACAGGTCGCCGAAGCTCTTGGCTACCGCGATGTCCTCACGGATCTTCTCGCGCTCCTCCTGCTGTCTCCGGCGAAGCTCGTCAAGCAGTTCCTGATAGCCCTGCTTGGTATACTGTTTCTTGTTCTGATCTGCCATAGTGGTTGCCTCCTAATCATCGGTAAAACCGTGGAATTGATTTCAGTAAATGTAAAGTTCCATGCGCAGGTGCCCGGAAGAGACCCCCCGCGGCGTCTGCTTTATTCGTGCAGGGCTTCCACTGCGCGGCGCAGCTGGTTGTCATTCGCATCAGTCAGCAGGTTGAAGTTGATTTCCTGCGCCTCCGCAGACAGCTCACACACCACATCCGGCGCGATGCCGATGCCCTGATAGTTCTCTCCGGTGGGCGGGTCATAGTACTGGGTCGTCAGCTTCAGCGCACCGTTATAGCCGTAGTGCGAAAGCGGGTACGTTGTCTGCATGATCCCCTTGCCGAAGGTGTTGGTTCCGACAATCGTTCCCAATTTATGGTCGCGGATGTTGGCGGTAAACAGCTCTGCCGCACTTGCGGTACTGCCGTTTGTCAGTACGGTCAGCGGGTATCCGGCATACCTGCCGACATCCTCCGCAGACAACATCCGGGAACCGCTCGTGACCTGTCCGTCTTTGACCGTGACCGTGTAGGTTGTCTTTTCCTTCTTTTCCATCTGTGCACGCGACCGCGTGTGCAGTATGACGTCGCCCTCCTTCAGGAAGAAGGTAGCGACATCCTCTACCGAAGTCAGCAAGCCACCCGGATTGTTGCGTACATCCACCACGAAGGAAGTGCATCCGGCGGCAATCAGGTCATCCATCGCCTGCCTGAACTGCTCCGCCGTCGGATTTTCAAAGCCGGTAATGCGCACAACGCCCACGGTCGGATCCTCCGCATACACGTGTGACAGCACAAATTTCGTCTCCAGCATCCGGCGGACGGCGGTCAGTTCAATCTCCTGCTCGCCGCGCAGGACGGTGAACGTCACCTGCGTGCCTTCCTCGCCCCGGAGCATCCCGATCGCCTTTTCATAGCCGACCATGCCGACCGACACGGCATCCGTGCCGGAGCCGATGCGTATGATACAGTCACCGATCTGCACGCCGGCTTCGGAAGCGGGGGAATCCTCGTATACATTCACTACCTGAATGGTGTCATACGCCGCGTCGCTCTCGCCGAGCGTGGATTTAACCACGGAAATGCCGATTCCGCAGAGCGTCCCGTCCTGGTCGTTGATCAGCTCCTCCAACTCCTGCTGAGTCAGGTACTGCGCGTACTCATCGCCCGTTTCCCGGACGTAAGCTTTGAGCACCGCCGTCAGAAGAGCCTCGTCGTCCAGATCGTAATATACGGTCAGCGAGCGGAACAACCGGTCGATGGTGTCCAACTCAGCAAAACATGACGTTTCGGCCTCCTCACCGGGCTTTGCGGCAATCACAGGTTCCTTGACATAGTACTTTGCCGTCAGGGAGAAGGTCAGCAGGACGGAGAGCAGAACCGCCGTCACCATCGTGCCGATTGCCGCCGCCAATCCGACGCATCGCGCCGGCTTCGGCTTACCGCCCATCACGTAGTGCCGGGGAGCGCCCCTGGCGGGATTCCCGTCCGGCGACAGCTCACGTTCCGGCATATTCCCGCCGTTGCGCGGGGTTGGATCCGTATTCTGATTCATCACGTTATTTTTTACCTCAATTCATGGCGCATCAAGGTACATTCCGGCGGCAGGATGTACCCGGAGTAATCCGGGCGCGTTTCCTGTCCCCGTCTGCGCACCGCCGCGCGATCGTCTTAGCGTTCCGCACTGTCCGCCCTATTCCCTATCCTCTCCGATTTCCACCCAAACTATTCCGGCACAGCACAGACCGTCAGCTTACAACGCAAACCGACAGTTCCCGCGCCGCGACGCCGGAAACAGCGGACGAAACCCGCAGACATAAAAAAGAGCCTTGCCTGTGCAGGATGGGCAACCGGAGAAATTTCCAACGGCGGCAAACACCCATGCCAAAACTCATACCCTTTTGATTATAGCACGGGACGTATTTTTTGTCAAGTGGGAATGACGAGAAAATCAGGGCAACGGCGTTTACAATTTATTCGTAAAGCAGGATATTGAGCAGGGCATTGGGGTTGAGAACAGCTTCGAACATCTGATTTTCTATTTCTGTGCCCTTATTGTACCACTTTGAGGTAGAGAAGTGACTGCTGTCACAAGGTGCCTGCCTCCGCCCTGAAATTTTAAGTCTTCCCTCTTGACATTTCGGAGCAAAAAGTATAAAATAGGGTGGATCGTCGGGGTATCCTGTTGAGCGGCGTTTTTCGGAAACGCCGGTGAGTCCGGATATGCAAGCCCGCCGCATCTCCAGTAAATATGTACGGGGAGGAAGTATGCCGATCTGGCTGTCTGTCATTCTGTGCGCCCTGCTGGGTTACCTGCTTGGCTGCATCAACCCCGCCTACCTGATTGCCCGCGCACGCGGGTTTGATATCCGGAGCCGCGGCTCCGGAAACGCCGGTGCTTCCAACGCCGTCATCACAATGGGTAAGGCAGTCGGGGTGTTCTCTGCTCTCTTTGATATTTTCAAGGCGTGGCTCGCGGTCTGCCTCGCCGTCCGCTATTTCACGGATCTGTCGGTCGGCGGTGTTTCGGTCGCGGGAGAGATCGCCGGCATCTCCTGTATGTTGGGACATATGTTCCCGGTCTTTATGTCCTTCCGCGGCGGAAAGGGTCTTGCCTGCATAGGCGGCATGATTCTGTACATGGACTGGAAGGCGTTCCTGCTCCTGCTCGGAGGGGAGCTTGCGCTGGTCATCATCACCGATTACATCTGCGTCGCGCCGCTGTCGCTTTCCGTCATTTTTCCGATTCTGCGCGGACTGACCACCGGCAGTCTGGCGGCGGCGCTGATTCTCGGCCTTGCGATTCCCGCCGTGTGGTACCGCCATGCCGTCAATATCCGGCGCATTGTCGCCGGAACCGAAGCGCATTTCAGCTTTCTCTGGAACCGGGAGAGCGAAACAAGCCGCATCGGTCAGCCGACGGCTGACACGCAGGACGCCGAAAGCGAACCGTCTCAAAAGAACTGAGCGCAAACCACACCATTCTGAAAGGAACCCGACTTCTCTATGAAAACAACCGATATTCTTCTGTTTATCGCCGCCGCGCTGGCAAGCTATCTTGTTTCCGGGCTGAATCCCGCCATTATCCTGTCCCGCGCAATCTACCACAAGGACATCCGCACCTGCGGGAGCGGCAATCCCGGCTTTACCAACTTCAAGCGCTCCTTCGGCGGCAGGTATGCATGGTTCGTGTTCTTTCTGGACATTGCCAAGGGCGCGGTGCTGTTCCTTGCATTCGGACTGCTGTTCCGGCATTTCCGGGGTGAGTGGGCAACCGGCGTCGCTGTCTCGGCGGTGTTTGCCATGTTGGGACACGCTTTCCCGGTCTGGTACGGGTTCCGGGGCGGCAAGGGCTTCCTTGTCTGCCTGACCGCCTCGTGGTTTCTGGACTGGCGTGCGGGGCTGGTCGGCACTGCCGCCATGACGGTGCTTCTCCTGACTGTCCGGTTCATGTCGCTGGCAACCATGTGCGGAATGTTGCTGTCCGCCGGGGTGCTGTGGCTGCTGTTCGCACTGGCGGATTTCGGCTGGCTGCCTGCCGCGCTGTTCTCGCTGTGCGTTCTGTTCATGATTCTGCGGCATCATGAGAACATCGTGCGTCTGTGCCACGGAACCGAGAAAAAATTTTACATTCTCGGAAAGCCGAAGGATAAGGACGCGGGATGAAGAAGCTGCTGATAGCATCGGATATACACGGTTCGGCGTACTGGTGCGGGCGGCTGCTGGAGGCGTTCGCACGGGAGCACGCAGACCGGATGCTCCTGCTGGGGGATATACTGTACCATGGACCGCGTAACGATCTGCCGGACGGCTACGCCCCGAAATCCGTTATCGCGCAGCTGAATCCGCTGGCGGACAGGCTGTTCTGCGTCCGCGGAAACTGCGATGCTGAGGTAGACCAGATGGTGCTGTCCTTCCCGATGCTGGCGGACTACGCCATCCTGCCGGTTGGGGACAGACTGCTGTACGCAACGCACGGTCACGTGTACAATACGGATAACCCGCCTCCGCTGGCGCCGGGGGACATCCTGCTCCACGGGCATACGCACATTCCCGCGTGGCAGCCGTTCGGGACGGATAACCGGCTCCTGTACCTCAATCCCGGCTCTGTCAGTCTGCCAAAGGCAGGCAGTGCGCACGCGTACATGACGCTGGACACGGACACGGGTGCGATATGCTGGCATGACATGGACGGGGACGTGTTTCACCGTCTGACGCTCGGGGCGCCCTGATTCCGCCCACCGCAAGCGCACATTCACACGGAAAGGATACCTGCCGATGCCTGTACATCACCTATACCCCTCCTATCGGGACACCGTAAACCGCATCGGCATATGCCTGTGCATCATGCTCGCGCTGATGCAGGGTACCGCCCTCGCATGGACTTTGCTGACCGAACTGCTGTCGGCATTCATTCCGGCGAACAGCGCGTACTTTGCCGGGGTGCTGATTGAGACGGTTTCCTATCTTTCTTACTTTTTAATCCCCGCCGCTCTGTTTGTTCCGCTTTCCCGCGGACGTGACCGGGAGCCCGTCCGCTTCGGCATCCGGATGCCGGCGATCTTCCCTTTGCTTATCCTGTCCGGGCTGGCTGCCGTTTCGGCGGCGTCACAGGTAAACGCATGGCTCATGACGCTCATCGGGTACGGCACCGGGGGGGCGTCCTCGTACAGCGGTGGAACCGATCCGCAGGCAGTCACACTGTTCATCACGGTGTCGCTTGCCCCCGCCTTCAGCGAGGAGTTGCTGTTCCGCGGCGTGATATACGGGAACCTCCGGCGGTACGGCGTGCCGACGGCGGTAACGGTCAGCGCCCTGCTGTTTGCCCTGATGCACGGGAATATTGCGCAGACCTTCTACACGTTTGTTGCCGGTGTTGTCTTAGCCCTGTGCTATGAACTCAGCGGATCCATCTGGTGCGGCATTTTTCTGCACCTGTTCAACAACCTTTCCTCCTGCGTGTCGCAGATTCTGCTTGCCCGGCTGGGAGAGAGCGCCGAGGCAATTCTGTACCTCGTAAACCTCATGCTTATGGCGGCTGGCGCGGTATCGGCACTGGCACTGCTGCTCATTCTCCGACGCCGCGAACCGGAACCGGAAAAGCCGGCGCAGGGCAGTCTCTTCGGCAGTCTGCCGGACTCGCTCCCACCCATGCCGCAGATCCGGCCGGATTTCCGCACCGCCGTCCACGGATTCTTTGCGCCGGGCATGACGACATTCGTTGTACTGGAACTGCTGTGCACGGCGGCGACAGCTCTGACCGTATATCTTGCACCCTATCTGGAGGGTCTGCTGCCATGAGCACCACCGGCGACGGGAGCGGAGCGTTTTCCGCACGCGATCTCGCGTACATGGACATGGCGCTGGAGCAGGCACGCCTTGCCGCCGAAGCAGGCGACGTGCCGGTCGGCGCCGTGCTGGTACGCACGGCACCGACCGGAGAGCAGGTGCTGGCAGTCGGGCACAATACGCGCGAGTGTGCGCGCAACGCGCTGGGTCATGCCGAAATCAACGCCATCGGCGATGCCTGCCGGGCGTGCCGCTCGTGGCGCCTTGCCGACTGCACGCTGTACGTCACGTTGGAGCCGTGCCCCATGTGCGCCGGCGCGGTGCTCGGTGCGCGTATCGGACGTGTCGTGTGCGGGACGCGCGACCCGGCGGCAGGTGCCATGGGCAGTGTCTGGTCGCTCCACAGCCATCCGGTGGCACCGTCCACCGTGGAAGTCGTGTACGGATGCCGGGAGGCGGAATGCCGGGCGCTGCTGCGCGTTTTTTTCCGCGCACGCCGTGAACCGCAGAGCCACATAAACACGCAGAAGTGAGGTGATGCGCCGTGCCGAAATCCGCTGAAATGCAGGACAGCAAAGACCAGCAGTATCAGCGCATGATGCAGGAACCGATACCGCGCCTTGTCACAAGGTTGGCAATTCCGACCGTCCTGACCATGCTCATTACGGTCATCTACAATACCGCGGACACCTACTTTGTGTCCCAGATAGACAAATCCGCCTCCGCGGCCGTGGGGGCGGTTTACGCGGTCATGGCAATTATCCAGACGGCGGGGTACGGGTGCGGCATGGGTGCCGGAAGCCTCATCAGCCGCAAATTGGGGGCGCAGGATACGGAATCGGCAGAACGGTATGCCGCCAGTGCGTTCTTCGCCGCCCTTCTGCTGGGCACGCTGATCGGCGGTGCGGGGCTTGTTTTTCTGCGCCCGCTCATGCTGGCAATCGGCTGTTCGGACACCATGCTGGTTCACGCCGAACCGTATGCGCGGTATATTCTGGCGGCGGCGCCGCTGTCGTGCTCCTCCTTTGTGCTGAACAACATTCTGCGCGCGGAGGGGCACACGTCGCTCTCCATGTGCGGAACCATGGCAGGCGGTCTCCTGAACCTGATGCTTGACCCGCTGTTCATCTTTCCCTGCGGAATGGGCACCGGTGGGGCGGCGCTTGCGACCGCCGTCAGTCAGGGCGTCAGCTTTCTCATCCTGCTTACGGCATTCCTGCTGAAAAAGACGACCGTGCGCCTGCGTCCGGGGCGTATCAGCCGCTCACCGCGCGACTACGGGCTGATTCTGGCAACCGGCTTCCCGACCGTATGCAGGCAGGGACTCGGCAGTATAGCCGCCGTCTGCCTGACACATCAGGCACGCCTGTACGGCGGGGACGCTGCCGTGTCCGCCATCAACATCGCAAACAAGGCATATATGCTGGTGCGGAACATGGTTATCGGCATCGGGCAGGGCTTCCAGCCGGTGGCAGGCTACAACTTCGGCGCGGGAAACCGGCGCCGGACACGGCAGGCATTCACCTTTGCTACGGCAGTCGGAACCGGGATGTGCATCGTGCTTGCGGCAGGCATTGCCCTGCTCTCGCGGCAGCTCATGACATGGTTCATCCGGGATGACGAGGTGATAGAAATCGGGCGCCGGACACTACTCTGGGGCTGTGCCGTCATGCCGTTTTTGGCGTTTTCCACCTTCGTCAATCAGCTCTACCAATGCCTCGGATTCAAGGTGCCCGCCTCCTTCCTTGCTTCCTGCCGGCAGGGGGTGTTCTATCTCCCTGCCATATACCTGCTCCCGCTGGCTCTGAATCTGACCGGCGTGGAGTTGGCTCAGCCGGTCGCCGATCTGGCAACCGCAGTCATATCCGTTCCCTTCCTTGCTGTCTTTATGCGGCGGCAGCTCCCGGACAGTCTGCCGACCAACCATTGATAATCTAAAAAGGAGCGTTACGTTTTTCGTATGCTGAAGGCCAAACACCGTTCACTTGCCGCCTCCGTCCCCATGACGGAGGGTTCTCTCTGGAAGAATATCCTGATATTCAGCCTGCCGCTGATGCTGTCGCAGATTCTGCAGGTGCTGTTCAATATGGCAGACGTCGCCGTTGTCGGCAAATTCTCCAGTTCCAACGCCATGGGAGCTGTGGGTTCCACCTCCATTCTTGTGTCACTCTTTACCGGATTCCTCATCGGCATGGGCGCCGGGGTCAACGTCCGCGTCGCGCAGCTGCTGGGTGCCAAGCGGCGGGAGGACACGGAAAAAGCCGTGCACACCGCCCTGCTGCTCTGCATTCTGACCGGCGTCATCATATCCGGTCTGTGCATCGTCAGCGCGGAATGGATGCTCCGCCTGATCCGGACGCGCGAGGATCTGCTTGAGGGTGCCGAGGTATACTTCCGCATTTACGCACTCGGAATGCCCGCCATGGGTGTTTTCAACTTCGGCAGCGGCGTCATGAATGCCAACGGCGACACGCGACGACCGCTGATGTACCTGCTGACGGCGGGCATTCTGAACGTCATTATGAATCTGTTCTTCGTCATCGTCTGCGGCATGGCGGAGGACGGCGTGGCACTGTCCAGCATCATATCGCAGTACATAACCGCCGTGCTGATTCTGGTGCATATGTTCCGCGACAGGAGCGAGTGCAGGCTTCGCCTGCGCATGATCCGCTTCTGGCGCGGCTGCTCGACGCCGATTCTCGTGCTGGGCATCCCGGCAGGCATCCAGAACGCTATTTTCGCAGTGGCAAACCTGTTCATCCAGCGGGCGGTCAACTACTTTGACACCGTGATGGTCAACGGCAACTCCGCCGCCTCCAACGCTGACACGCTGATTTACAACATGATGGCTGCCTTCTACACCGCCTGCTCCACCTTCATGGGGCAGAATCTCGGCGCAGGCAAGCATGACCGTGTGATGAAGAGCTACTTCATCAGCCTGATTTACTCCTTCGCCGCCGCCGCGGTGGCAGGCACACTCCTGCGATTCTTCGGGCAGGAGTTTCTCTTCCTGTTCACCAACGATCAGGCGGTCGTGGATGCCGGAATGCAGAAAATCTCCATCATGTGGTGGTCGTTCGCCATATCCGCGTTCATGGACTGCACGATTGCCGCCTCGCGCGGACTGGGCAAGAGTCTTGCTCCGACCGTCATTGTCATTATGGGCTCCTGCGTATTCCGGGTGGCATGGGTCTATACCATTTTTGAACACTTCCACACAATCCCGTCCCTGTACCTCCTGTACTGCTGTTCGTGGACGATTACGGCAATTGCCGAAATCATCTACTTTGTCATCTCCTGCCGCAAGCTGCGCGGTGGGAAGACAAAAGCACCCGCCGCCGTCTGACGGCGTTCCGGATACCGGGAATCCTGCCGTGCACGGCTTACAGCCGGGGACACCGGTATGCGGCAGGGCTGATCGGCTCCGCAGAAAGAAGACCCCGTTATGTTATTTTGGAGATTTATATTGACAAATGCAGGGAAATATGTTAGCATGAAAGCACTTCACAGGACGGACCAATCACACCGGCACAGCAAAACATCCGCCGCCTGACGGTCGGACGGATGCTTCACGGAAATGGAGGTTAGAGGTATGAGTGAAATTACACTGACAAAGGAAAACTTCGACAGGGAGGTTCTGCACGGCGAGCAGCCCGTGCTGGTCGATTTCTGGGCAACATGGTGCGGTCCCTGCCGGATGCTGGCACCCGTCATCGCCGGGATTGCCGAGGCACACGGGGACGGGCTGAAGGTCGGCAAGGTGAACGTGGATGAACAGCCCGAACTGGCGGCGGCGTACCGCATCGATAGCATTCCCACCGTGTTCCTGTTCCGCAGCGGCGAAATCGCGGCAAAGGCAGTCGGCTACCGCACCCGCTCCGAACTGGAATCCCTGCTGGGACTGTAAGCCCCGGCATACGGGAGGCGTAACTCTATGGACAGTCTGACATTGCATTTCCGGAACTTTGACATTCCGAACAATCACGCACTGGGTCTGTATCGGGCGCTTGCCGCCTGCCGGGCGTGCCATGCACGCAGGCTGGTATTTGACGCTCCCGCCGTCTACGCGCTTGACCCTGCCTTCTGCGCAGAGCGTGACCTGTGCATCTCCAACCACGGCTTCAACGGTCCGCATCGCATTGCGGTTCTGATTGAGGGCATGAAGGATTTTGAAATCGACTTCGGCGGCTCCACGCTCTGCCTGCCCGGTGAGGCGACGCATATCGCCATCCTCGGCTCGGAGCACATCACCCTGCGGAACTTCACTTTGGAAAACCCGCACACCATGGTCATGCAGGTGCGCGTGGTCGCGCACGGGGACGGATTTGTGGACACGGAGGTCATGCAGGGCGGGGAGCAGTTTGTTGTACGGCGCGGCGAACTGGTCTGCCCCAGACCGCGCCGTACCTGCAGTTACGGCATGGAGTTGGATGTAGAGCTTCAGGGCGACACCGGCGAATACCAGCCCGGCACCGCTGACCATACACTGGGCGGTCTGCTCCGGGACATGACCTGCGAATACTTGCCGGACGGGAAACTGCGCATTCACGGCGTCCGCCGCTACCCGCCGGTCGGGAACATTTTGGTTCTGTCTGCCGCGCGGCGGATGGGCGCGGGCATATTCTGCTGTGATTCCGCCGACGTGACCTGCCATAACGGCACGGTACTGTCCTGCCACGGCATGGGCTTTATCGCGCAGACCAGCCGAGACATCCGGCTGGACGGCTTCCGAACCCGCCGCGCGGCGGGGTTCGCCTACTCTGCCGTTGCCGACGCGACGCATTTTGTGGACTGCGACGGGTCGGTCACGGTGGAGAACTGCAGCTTCGAGGGACAGCTTGACGATGCGCTGAACATCCACGGGATGTATACCCGCATCCTGCACGCGGAACGGGATGCTCTCCTCGTGCGCGAGATGCATCAGGAGGCTACCGGTATCCGCGTTTTCCGCGCCGGCGACCGGATACAGATTCTGAATCAGAAAAGCCTGATTCCCTTCACCGAGCGGATTCTCCGCGGTGTGGAGTACATAAACGCCGAGGTAATCCGGCTTGAATTGGAGCCGCTTCCGCCGGAGGCGGCGGACAGAGCGGCACGTACGCCGGTTCCTGCCATCCAGCCCGGGCAGGTGGTGGAAAACATTTCCCACAATGTTGCCATGACCTTCCGGCACAATATCGTGCGGTGCAACCGGGCGCGCGGAATGCTGATTGCGTCGCGCGGACGCACGGTCATTGAGGACTGCGACTTCCACACCAGCGGTGCCGCCATCCTGTTTGAGGCGAACGGCGAGTACTGGTTTGAGTCGGGCGGCACGCAGGACGTAACTGTCCGCAACTGTATGTTCGACACCTGCCGCCACGGCGGCTGGGGCAATGCCGTCATAGAGTGCGCACCGCGCGAGGCGGTCGAGGCGGGACGCTACTTCCATCGGCGCATCCGGGTACTGGACAACACCTTCCGCATGGCGGACGGCGGCGCCCCCGCCGCGATTTTTGACAACATTGCCGACCTGTGCTTCCGCGGCAACACGCTGATTCCCGCGCCGGACGGCTCCCCTGTCCGGATCCTGCTTTCCCATATCGGGCAGGCGGATATTCAGTCGGACGCGGAAGTTGCGACAGGAACCTGACGAAATTATCCCGCGTAACTTTTTCGCCCCCTTCTCTCAAGGAGAAGGGGGCGAAAGGCTTATACGGGGACAGGCAGGACGGGACGCGCCACCGGGCGGTCGGCGCTTACCGCTTATTCAGAATTTTGCGGAGGAACTCACCCGTGTAGCTCTCCGCGCACGCCGCCACCTGCTCCGGCGTGCCGGTTGCAACGACGGTTCCGCCGCCCTCGCCGCCTTCCGGTCCCAGATCGATGATATAGTCGGCAGACTTGATGACGTCCAGATTGTGCTCAATGACAAGCACGGTGTTGCCTGCATCGCAGATACGCTGCAGGATGTCCAGCAGGCGCGATACATCGTCGCTGTGCAGTCCCGTCGTCGGTTCATCAAGGATATAGAAAGTCTTGCCGGTACTGCGCTTCGCCAGCTCGGTTGCCAACTTGACGCGCTGCGCCTCCCCGCCTGACAGCGTGGTGGCGGGCTGTCCGATTTTGATATACCCAAGTCCTACGTCATACAGCGTCTGCAGCTTGCGCGTAATGCGCGGCAGACCGTCGAAGAAGGCAAGCCCTTCCTCGACCGTCATGTCCAGCACGTCGGCAATACTCTTGCCCTTATACCGGCACTCCAGCGTATCGCGGTTGTAGCGCCTGCCGTGGCATACATCGCAGGTGACGTACACATCAGGCAGGAAATGCATCTCGATTTTGCGCACGCCGTCACCCTCGCAAGCCTCGCACCGCCCGCCTTTTACGTTGAAGGAGAACCGCCCCGGCAGGTAGCCCCGCGCCTTGGCGTCCGGCGTCTTGGCAAACAGGTCGCGGATATCGTTGAACAGGGAGGTATAGGTTGCCGGGTTGGAGCTTGGCATCCGTCCGATGGGGCTCTGGTCGATGGCAATCACCTTGTCCAGATACTCCAATCCCTCCATGCGGTTATACTCGCCGGGGTAGGTCGTGGCGCGGTTGAGCTGCGCCGCCAGCACGGGGTAAATAATACCGTTGACAAGGGAGGATTTGCCTGACCCGGACACGCCCGTCACGCAGACAAAGCAGCCCAGCGGAATGCGCACGTCCACCCGCTTCAGGTTGTGCTCCGCCGCGCCGAAAACCTCCAGAAAATGCCCGTTTCCGGGGCGGCGCTGCCCTGGAACGGCAATGCGCCTGCGACCGGACAGGTACGCGCCGGTAACGGATGCCGGATTCGCCATCACCTCGGCGGGTGTCCCGGCGGCGACAATCTGCCCGCCGTGAATCCCCGCACCGGGTCCGACGTCCACAATATAATCCGCCTCCAGCATGGTTTCCTCGTCATGCTCCACCACGATGACGGTATTACCGAGATCCCGCAGCTTCTTGAGCGTGGCAATCAGCTTGCCGTTGTCCCGCTGATGCAGTCCAATGGACGGCTCGTCCAGAATATACAGCACGCCGACCAGCGACGACCCGATCTGGGTTGCCAACCGGATGCGCTGTGCCTCCCCA
Source organism: bacterium (assembly GCA_963643175.1). Taxonomy (GTDB): domain Bacteria; phylum Bacillota; class Clostridia; order Oscillospirales; family CAG-272; genus CAMEON01. The sequence continues at coordinate 77,226 of CAVIJF010000001.1, read as the reverse complement.
CCGGACAGGGTGCCCGCTTTGCGCGCCAGTGTCAGGTAATCCAGCCCCACGCTGACCAGAAAGCTCAGCCGGAAGCGTATCTCCTTGAGAATATCCCGCGCAATCACCGCCTCGCCGCCGACCAGCTGATTGCCCAGCCCGTTGACAAAGTCCAGCGCGTCGCGCACCGAGAGACAGCAGAAATCGTAGATGTTCATGCCGCCGACCGTAACCGACAGCGACGCGGGGCTGAGCCGCTTTCCGTGGCACACCGGGCAGGATGCCTCCTCCACGAACTGCTCGTAATAGTCATTGCTCATACCCTGCGCCATGCGCTGCTCGATGATACCGACCACGCCGTCAAACTTCGCGTTCTGACGGTGCGGCTCCTTACCGAAGTAGCGCACAATGTCGTACGTTTCGTCCCCGGAACCGTAGTACAGCACGTGCAGTGCCTCCGGCGTGAAGGTGCTGACCGGCTGATCCATGGTGAAGCCGAACCGCTTTCCGACCGCCTCAAACAGCGGGCCGCTCCAGCTTTCGGCGTCCAGCGTCTTGAATCCGTTGACCTGAATGGCGCCCTGTCTCAGCGACAGTTCCGGGTGCGGAATCAGCCGTCTGACCGCCACGCGCTGCATATCGCCCAGTCCCGCGCACTTGGGGCAGGCGCCCGCCGGATTGTTGAAGGAGAACATCCGCGGCTCCAGCTCGCCGAAGGACACGCCGTGCTCCTCGCAGGCGTAGCGCTGGGAGAAGGACATTTCCTGCTCCGCCTCGCCGTCCCGGGGCACCGTCACAATGAGCAGACGTCCCTCCGCCGCCGCCAGCGCCGCCTCCACCGAGTCGGACAGACGGGCGCGTATCCCGTCCCGCATGACCAGCCGATCCACGACAATCTCCACATCGTGCTTTTTGTTCTTGTCCAACGTGACCGGCTCGGACAGGTCATACAGCGATCCGTCAATACGCACGCGGACATATCCCTTTTTCTTTGCGTCTGCCAGCACCTTTTCGTGCATACCCTTCTGGGCACGCACCACGGGGGACAGCACCAGAAAGCGCGTCCCCTCCGGCAGAGTCAGGATTTTGTCGATAATCTGATCCACGCTCTGCTGCCGTATCTCCCTGCCGCAGACCGGGCAGTGCGGGACGCCCACCCGCGCATACAACAGGCGCAGGTAGTCGTATATCTCGGTAACGGTGCCGACGGTCGAGCGCGGGTTGCGGGAGGTCGTCTTCTGGTCAATGGAAATGGCGGGGGACAACCCCTCAATCATGTCCACGTCCGGCTTATCCATCTGCCCGAGAAACATCCGGGCGTAGGAGGACAGCGACTCCACAAACCGCCGGTGCCCCTCGGCGTAAATGGTGTCAAACGCCAGAGAGGACTTGCCGGAGCCGGACAGTCCGGTCATGACGACCAATTTGTCGCGGGGAATGGTAATGTCGATATTTTTCAGGTTGTGGACGCGTGCGCCCCTGATTACGATGGATGTTTGCATAGTGACCTTCTTTTTGCCTGCCTGTATATCATTTTACCCCGACGGCGCGCCGGATATTCTCCAGCTGACGCTGACGGATATGCCCGAAGGGGCGCTGATTGACCCGTCCGCTCGCCATGACGAACGTGACGGCGACCCGCGCATAGCGGCGGCGGTTTTCCGGCACCGGGTTCCCTGCCCTGTCGCGCAGCTCCACGCGCAGGACGTTCTCGGTATGGAAAATCATCAGGTCGCCCGCCTCGTTTTTCCCGGCGTTGACCTGCCCGTCCGCGACCGTGATGCAGCTAGTCAGCAGCATGGCGAGATCGAATCCGCACAGTGCCACCACGCCGCCCGCCACGACTGACAGAACCGCGCCCGGAATCGTCTCAAACCACCCGAGCCGCTGCATGACAATCATGCCTGCCAGCGCCGCCAGCAGGATAAGTGCTGTAAAGAACACGTATAATCCGTCCACCAGACGGACGCGGACGACATGCTTCGGGTGCTTTGCCTGCCGCCGCGCCGCACGGCGGTCGCGGTGCACCTTTTTCTGACTGTTCCGACTCATAGCGCCCGTCTCAAATGGTCACGTCGGTCAGCTCGTCGGCAAAGTAGCCGCGCGTCAGCGCTTTGGCGCCAGTCGGACCGACCAACGTCAGCCGGAAGAAGGCGCGATCCTCCCACCCGACCGTCCGCGTTTGCCCCAGCCAGCCGCGCAGGTCAAATGTACAGTGGGTGAGCTGCTCTCCGGCTGGTGCCGCCTGATAGCCGGACAAGCGGATGTCGGTGCGCAGGTATGCCGTCACGGCGTCCGTGCAGTCCACGTTCAGAATGCCGTCCTCTATGTACAGCGCCGTGATGTCGGGGCCCCACGAGGCGTAAAAATCCCCGGCGGCATAGGCGTGCATGATGTCGCCGTAAGTCAGCGCGGGCGCCCGGAAGCGGACCCACCCGCCGCAGCAGTCGGCGAACCCATGCGAGTCGTCGCCCGCGACAGGGTAGACGCGCTTGCCGAGGTGGAGGAAATCGTCCAGCACCTGCTCATCGCCGTCCAGCACATAGCCTTCCAGAACGCACCCGGTGTTGTATACCTCCACGGCAGTCACGCCCTCCAGTCCGGCATAATCCGGGTAGTGCTGGAGCGACCATGCGGGATGGTTGTAACTGACAAGGAAGCCGTGTGCCAGTGCTTCCCGGATCATTTCGTTCTGCCCCTCCAGCGAGTAGCGGCGCACATAGTCGCCCCGGTAGTAGTCCTGCACGTACTTCGGCGCGTTGCCGAAGGTATAGGCGGGATTGGCGCAGGGATAGAATGTCTCATCCGGACGGCTGGCGTAGAAATTGAGGTGATAGGTGGGCAGTGCGTTCCACGGCTTTCCTTCCGGCTCCGGATTCGTTTCGACCTCATAGGAGGTCAGCGCGAGAAACTTTTCCGGCTCGTTCAGCTCCGAGTGATCCAGCATGATGTCGTGGTCGGTAAAGGCAACGACCGAGTAGCCGTGTGCCATATATTCGCGCTTGATTTCCTCCACCGTGCGGCATCCGTCCGAGTAGATGCTGTGGGTGTGCAGGTTTGCCTTATAGAAATTCCCGCCTTCGGGGAGCAGATAATGTCTCATGTCTTTGCCTCCTCTGTACATGACTGCAATCAGTTTCTGCGGAAGCGCCGATCAGGCTGAGGCGATGCAGACGGTATCCCGCCAATGCCCCACCGGATAAATCGGCGATTCACTGTATTATAGCACGGTTTTCTTTAAGAATCAAGAGTTTCCGACGCAAATTCCGGGGCGGAAGCCGATACATTTTCGGGGTAACCGTCCACGCTCTCCGGCATCCCGTGCGGACAGATAAAACAATCGGCACGGATGCGCTCCGTGCCGGTCTGCCGTCGCCGCGCTCCCCCAAGGGAGAACGCGGTCGGTATCCTATTCCGGGAGTATCAAAGCTCCCCGTTCTCGGTTCCGTCCTCGTCCGCAGCGACCTGATCGAAGTCATCCTTCGACGCTCCGCACAGCGGGCAGACCCAATCGGCGGGAATATCTTCAAAGTCCGTTCCCTCCGGCACACCGTGCTCGGGGTCGCCGATCTCCGGACGGTACTCGTAGCCACACAATTCGCACGCATAAACGCTCACTCTTATCCCTCCCTTCAGGTCTCCGGATTCTCTCCGCGCCAGTCGTGCGGAAACGCCCTATATGATATAACAACTGCCGCCGCTTGTCAAGTGGTTTACTGTATCCCCGGCTAAATTTTCTTATTTGCCGAAACTGTTTCGGGATACATCCTGTATTTTCCTACAATTTCACCGAAGATACGCCGATCCTGCTCCCCCTGCCGCAGGATTTCCTCCGGATCGTAGTCGTCCGCCAGCAGATCCTGCCCCACGCGCAGTGCCATTCCCTCCCGGCGCACCGTCACGGCGGGGTTTTCCTTCAGGTAGCGGAGCATATACAGCACCGTGCGGAACGGGCGGTAGGTTTCCCGGTCGGTGACGTGCAGTTCCAGCCCCCGGCAGACCTCCCCGGCGAATTTGTTGTACATCGGGGTAAAGCACAGCGGGCGGAAGACGACACCGGGCAGCCCGAGCCGCGTCATGTGCCGCCAGAGTGCCTCCCCGTCAATAAACGGCGCACCGATCCAGTCAAACGGGCGTGTGGTTCCCCGTCCCTCTGAGAGGTTGGTCGCTTCGTACAGACAGCTGCCGATGTAGTTGAAGCAGGTCGAAACGGCGGGGATATTGGGAGACGGGTTGACCCAGAGCAGGTCGGTTTCGTCCCCGTACATATCCCGCGCCCATCCCTCACAGGGAAGAATATGCAGATCGCACCCGACGTGTTTCTCCGCGTTGACAAAAGCGGCATACTCTCCCACGGTCAGACCGTAGCGGGTGGGAATCGCGTACTCGCCCACGAAGGAGGAAAAGCGGCTCTCATCCAGCAGAAGTCCCTCGGTACTGCCCCCGATCGGATTGGGACGATCCAGCACCAGCAGCGGCTTCCCCGCCGTGCGGCAGGCGCGCATGAGCTGGGTCAGGTTGCAGAGATAGGTGTAGAACCGTGCACCGACATCCTGAATGTCATATACCGCCAAATCCACCCCGCCGACAAGCTCAGCCAACGCCGGATGCCCTTTGGAACCCAGACTGTACAGCCGCGCCCCAGTGCCGGGATGCACCGTTCCGTCCTCATCCCCGAACTTTCCGTCCTGCAGGGCGGAGTACAGCCCGTGCTCCGGGGAGAACAGAATGCGCAGGTCGCCGCCTGCCGCCCGGATGACGTCATACGTCGGAATGCCGCACCGGTTTACACCGGACGCAGCGGTCAGCAGGGCGATTTTCCTGCCCTTTACGTAATCGGAAAGCATATCGGCGCGATCTGCGCCGCAAAGAACGTGGTACTTCATGGCATGAGTTCCTTTCCTGACAGACTTCAGTCCGGCGGCGGTGATATTCCGGACGGCGGACACACAGGCTTGCATATGCCCTGCGGCATTGGCAGATGCGGCGGCAAAACCCGGGGAGCAGGACGCCGCTCCTGCGCCGCCTGCTGCACATCACGGTGCCGGTCACGGTTGCCGCCTGCCTGCGGTCGGGGCTGCTGACGCTCCAGCACGCGCTGATTCCGCGCGGACTGCGGGCGGTCGGCACGTCACGATGCCCGGCGTACCGGGCATGGTTCTGCACCTGTGCGCGACCGGCGCCGTCTACACCGGGCTTCTGTTCCTGCTGCGGGTCGCCAGCCGGGAGGAAGCGCGGGGACTGTTGGGCAACTTCGGGCGGGGCGGCTCACCCCCGGCTATCCCGGCGGGCAAAGCGGTTGACCAGCAGAATGCCGACAAGGTAGAGCGCCGCACCCACGAACAGATCCCCCACAAGGTCAACGGCAACCTGTAACGGGGCATCCATGCGCCCGTTTGCCGCGAACAGCGTAAGCTGATAGATGACATGGCGCAGGACGCCAAGAACCGCCACGGTCAGCCCCGCGTCAAACAGGGCACGCTGTACGGGGTTCTTCCGGTCATACAGGCGCGTCACGGGCAGGACGGCAGGCGCTTCATACGGTCTTTGCCGGAGTGCCGCCAGAACGGCGGCATCCGCCTGCCGCACCCGGTACACATGGTACCACAGGGTCGCCAGCCCCAGCACAATGCCGTACTGGAGCAGTTCCAGCAGTGCCAGCGGGAGCACGAGCGGCAGGTCGTCCGCAAGGAAATCACCGGACGGCACGCCGCCGTACTCGATGAAAATACCCACCGCGTAGTTGAGGGTAAATTTGACCAGCGTCAGAACCGAGAACAGCAGGGGTACCGGGTATCCCAGCCGCCAGCCGCCCCGCCAGATTGCATACAGGGACGCCGGGTAGACCAGAATGAACAGAATGACATCAGCCGCATCAATGGCAATGCCGATCAGATCCAGCCACCATGCGTTCTGATACAGGACATCCGACGCGAAGTGCGTGTACAGAGGGTTGAGGACAAAGGCGTACAGAACGGTATAGATCAGCTGTGTCAGGAGAACGAACAGCAGGACGCGGCACACCGACAGGCGCGTCAGTCTGGTCTGTACGGAGGTATCGGTTTCATTCATATCATGATTCATGGGAACAGCCTTTCATCTGGAGATATGGGGGTCGGTCAGGAACGCGGGTTCCGCCTGCCGGACGGTATCCGCCGCCCAGCCGTCACGGCGCATAGCCTCCGCCGCCGCGCCCCAGATAACCGGGCGACTTGCCAGCGACAGGGTTGCCGGAACGTCCGGCGGGATATGGCGGGATATGGCATCGCGCCACGCGGGATGGTTGTGGCGGCAGACGCCGCCATCCAAAAACACCGGCATTCCGGTCGGGCGGGCGTCCTCCGGCGTTCCGTTGCACAGCCGGCACCATGCGGCGCACAGCAGCTCCGCCAGCGCCGCCGCGTTGCGGTCAAGGATGGATGCGGCGACCGCATCCCCCGCCCGCGCCGCCGCAAACACAGCGGGCGTCAGCGACGCAATCAGCGTTTTGCCCCCGGCGTACAGGCGCGTCAGGGAGTCGGGCACCGGGGCGCCCAGCGCGGCGGCAAGTGCGGACGACAGCGCGGTCTGACAGCCGCGCCCGTCGTGCGCACGCAGCACCGCTTCCAACGCCTGCCTGCCGATGTCGTAGCCGCTCCCGGCGCTGTCCAGCAGGTAGCCCCAGCCACCGATACGGAACACCGCACACCCCCGGCGCACAAAGCAGGCACTCCCCGTTCCGCAGATAATGCAGGCGCCGTCCCGGTCGGACAGCTCAGCGGAAAGCAGATTCACCATGTCGGAGTCAATCTCCGCCCCGCCCGGCGCCCTGTCGGCGGCAAGCAGACGTGCCGTCAGCCCCTCCCGGTGGTTGAGCGCCCCGGATATGCCTCCGAACAGGAAGCAGTCCGCCAGCGGAATGCCCGCCTCGGCGGCAAGGGCCTCTGCCAACGACAGAATCAGGGCGGCGGACGCCTGCTCCCCCACATCGTTGGGGTTGGATGCGCCGACGGTGCGGCGTGCCAGTACGCGCCCGTCCCGTCCGACCAGCACCCCGTCGGTCTTGGTGCCGCCGCCGTCCAATCCGATTACCCAGTTATGCATAGGTACTCTCCTCCGTCCGGTCGGATGCCGCCGGGAGGGCTTCGGTGGCGGTCGCGGTCTCCGGCAGGACACCGCTCTCCAATGACGGGATCAGCCGCTTCAGCTCGGCGTAGGCGTTGACGTGGTAAATGTCCCCCGCCAACAGCCGGAACTGCTTCTCCAGAACGGCGGCATAAGACCGGCACAGCTCCGGCTTCCCGGTCAGCAGGCGGTATACCTCCATGCAGTAGGACGGATACTCCGCCCGGGATGTGCCGGCGGTCAGCGGCTCCATGTCCCGCGCGAAAGCGTACAGTGAGGCAAGCGCCCGCACCGCGTCCTCCTCCCCGCCGGTCTCCCCATAGGTTCTCCATGCATCCCGGCAGACTGCCGCCTCTTCCTGCGCAGCGCGGGCGGAATCCGACTGGTCATGCCGCACAAACAGCCACAGTCCCGCGAATAGCAGTGCCAGCACGGCGCACGCCGCGGCAAGAATCAGGCACAGTCTTGCCTGCTTGGTTTCGGTGTTCATACAGTGTTCCTTTCCCTTGGTTCCTTTCCCTTGCGGCACAGTCCTGATGCGCCGCCAGATAAATCAGCGAAATCAGCGATTTCTTACAGAATCGGTTCCAATGACGCATCCGTGCGCGTCAGCCGGTAGGACAGCGAATCCTCCCCGGCAATCAGCGTCAGCACCGGCTGATCGTCTGCGGGCAACATGACCGTCACGAACAGCAGCTCACCTCCGACGGAGTCCGCCATATCCGCATTCGTATACGCATACGTGATTTCCAGTTCGCAGTCTGCCATGCCCCCGTCAGCCCGGCGCAGAACCCTGCCGGACGCAACGATGCCGGGCGACGTCTCCTGCCGCAGAATCAGGTATCGGTGCGTGGCGGTTTCCCCGTCCACATAGACGCTGTACAGGGCGAAGGCGTCAAACGTGCCCGTATCGTCCTCCGAACAGCGCTTCACCCATGCTTCCACAGCCTCGTTGCCTGCATAATTGGAGCGGCTCAGCCCGGAACGCAGAACCATTCCCGCCTGCTCGACCTGCACCGGAGCCGTCGTGGCGGATGCGGCGCTCTCCGCGGCGGGCCGGTCACGCTGCGAACAGCCGCCGGAGAGCGGAACCGCCGCGATAAGGATACCTGCCGCCAACCAGACGGCGGGTCTTCGGGTTTTTCTGCGCATAGTCACTGCCTCCCCTGCTTTTCTGTCCGGAATCCGCCCGGGCAGTCATATTCCGGGCGGTTCCGTATAGGATACTGCATCACGGTGTGCCGCCAGACAGACTGCAGTGTCCCTATTATACAGGGTATCGGCGCCGATTTCAAGCGGTATTTATGAATTTTCAGAAAGAAGGCGGGCATCCTGTCGCAGGATTCCGCACTTTCGTCCGTCCGGGAGCGACACGGGTCGCAGTCCAACATATCCAGGCTGGAAAAGAAAAATCAGCAAAAACTGCGGCGGGAGATGGAGTAAGGCAGGAGATGTGCCGTTTCGGCTTCCGGCGGGGACTTGTGCCCCGCATCTCCCGGTTACCCTTCAGCCGCAGAAGGGAATCCGGGAGATGCGAGGCGCTCCCCTGAAAAAATGCCGGGGCGGTACACAGCCCACATTGCCGGAAAACAGCCCCCCAAAAAAGCACATACCGGAACGGCAATTATCCGGCAGTCCGGAAAAGCAGGCGACGTTGCTGTGTGAAAAATCCGAAAATGGGTTTACAAGACGGAATATTTGTGCTATAATGGGGAGGAAAACTTCCGGATGATGCCGAAAAGGGGGAAAGCACGTTGCCGATTATCCGTATGAAGCCCGGCGATGTGCTGGAGCTGAAGAAAAAGCATCCCTGCGGTTCAACCCGCTTCCGTGTGCTGCGTGCGGGCAGCGAGGTGCGGGTTCTGTGTCTGGGCTGCGGGCGGGATATGACCTTTGACCGCCTGCGGCTGGAAAAAGCGGTTCGTCGGGTGGAAACGCCCCCGGATACGCCCGGAAGTAACGGATAAGACACGCGACGTGTAAAGAAGAAAGGATTATCGGAATCATGAATCAGAATCAACCGGATGTGTCCCTGCACAGCACAGATGGTGCACCTGCCGCCGAAACACGCATGGCACGCCTGCGCCGACGTTTCGGGTCGTGGCGGAACGAGTACGGCTACCTGCTCATTGCCGGCGGAATTCCTGCCATACTTTTCCTGCTCCTGTATATTTCGCAGGGCGTGCACCCGTTCGGGGATTACAGTGTGCTGACGCTGGATCTGAACGCGCAGTACGTCGGATTTTATAACGCCCTGTGGAATTTCCTGCACGGGGACGGCAGTCTGCTGTACTCCTTCTCCCGTGAGCTGGGCGGAGAATTTCTCGGTATCTTTGACTACTACGTGGCAAGCCCGTTTGCATGGATTATCGCGCTGTTTCCCATAACCCGGATGCTGGAGGCTCTCCTGACGCTCTTCACACTCAAAACCGGGCTGATGGGTCTGACCATGGGCTTCTACCTGCACCGGCACAGCAACGGAAAACCCAACCGGCTGGCGGTTGTCGCCTTCTCCACCATGTATGCGCTCTGCTCCTACGCTATCGAAAACCAAAGCAACTCCATGTGGCTGGACGTCATGATCTGGCTGCCGCTGCTCACCTACGGGCTGGAGGAGCTGATTAAAAAGGGTCATTTCCGCCTGTTCGTCTTTTCCCTCGCCATCACGCTGTACAGCCACTACTACATCGGCTACATGGTCTGCATTTACGTCGTCGCGTACAGCTTCTTCTACTACTTCGCCCACAACCGCAACAACGAAAATAACCCGATGGGCGAGCGCAATCACTTTGCAAAGTCGGTCGGGCGCGTGGCGCTGTGGTCGGCTCTCGCCGTGTGTATGGCGGCGCTGACCATCCTGTCCGCAAGGTATTCGCTCAGCTTCGGCAAGAACGACTTCTCCAACCCCAGCTGGGATGTCACGCAGAAATTCGACCTGTACCTCCTGCTGTACAAGTTCCTCCCCTCCTCCTACGATACCATCCGCCCCGCAGGTCTGCCTTTCGTGTACTGCGGCGTGCTGACTATTCTGATGGCGCCTGCCTTCTTCCTCTGCCGGAAGTTCTCCGACCGGGAAAAGATTGCCGCCGGATGCTTCATTCTGCTCTTTGTCCTGTCCTTTGCGGTCAGCGACCTGGACCTTATCTGGCACGGATTCCAAAAGCCCAACTGGCTCAACTACCGTTACAGTTTCATGCTCAGCTTCTTCCTGCTGACGCTGGCGTACCGGGCTTTCCTGCAGGTGAATTTCATCCCCCGCAGGTCGCTGCTGCTGGTCACTGCCGCGTGGTCTGTCTATATTCTGATTCTGCAGGCGCTGCGTGCCCCCATCCTGGAGCACCTGCTGGCGCTCCCCAATCAGCAGCCCACCGCCGATGACTTCAGCGCCGTGCGCCCCTTCGCCACAGTGTGGCTGGGGCTGGGCTGCCTGCTCGCCTACTTCGTCCTGATCTGCGTCGCCGGACGCACCAAGCGGGCAACCAACACGGCTACAGCCGTTCTGGCATTCCTTGTCTGCACCGAGGTGTTCCTCAGCGGGCTGTCCGAAACACAATCCTTTATCAAGGACGTGGGGCACACCGGCTACTCCACCTATAACAATTACCTGAAAACCTTCCTGCCCATTGCGGAAACAATCCGGGACGGGGACGCCGGATTCTACCGCACCGAAAAGACCTACGGGCGACAGAAAACAGACAACTTCGCACTGCAGTTCAAGGGGCTGACCTGCTCCACCTCCACGCTGAATCAGGATGTCATTGACCTGCTGGACACCATGGGATGCGTATCCAAGTCCCACTGGTCAAAGTATGTGGACAGCAATCCCGTGACCGACTCGCTCTTCGGCATCCGGTATCTGGTCACAGATCAGAATATGTCCGACATATACGGCGAACCGGTGTACAAGAATGAAGTGTTCCAATACGACGAGGATTTCACCCCCGTGAGCCACCCGGATGTGTACCGCAACCCCTACGCGCTCTCGCTGGTCTTCGGCGTTGCCGATGCCTACGAGCAGTTCCATGTGTTCACAGAGGACAGTCAGGGCAAACGGACGGACGTGTACAACACACCGATGGAACTGTACAATCAGATGCTCGCCGCCATGCTCGGCGAGGACAAGCCGATTGAGGTATTCAAAAAGACTACGCAGGTCACGCCGACCGCCAACGCCGAAACATCCAACTGCACCTACGGGAACACCATTGACAGTCACTACAAGTGGACGGTAGACTCCAAGGACACCGAGGCGTCCATCACCCTTCACTACGAGGTTCCCACCGGCACCAATCTTTACCTCTATATCCCCAGCAGCTACCCGCGCGAGGTCAAGGTGGCAGTCAACGGAAGCTCCAAGGGCGGCTTTGACGGCGGCTCGGATTCCACCTACCGCCGTATCGCCTCCATCGGGCAGTCCGCGAAATCCGACCTGACGCTGAAGCTGACCATCAAGAACAGCTCCAACAACCTGTATATCCGGCAGAAGAATGCCGAGGGTACGGTGTACGACTCCTACATCTACTACATCGATATGGATGTTCTGGCGGACGCCATGACCCGCCTGCAAAAGATGGGCTATCAAATTGACGACAACTGCCCGGACGACCATCTGACCGGCAGCATTACCACCGTGCAGGACAGCCAGCTGATTGCCACAACCATCCCCTATGACGAAGGCTGGAATGTGTATGTGGACGGAAGGAAGGTCGAGGTGTGTCGCTCGGCGGACGCCCTGCTCGGCTTCCGCATCGATGGCGCCGGAGAGCATACGCTGGAATTGCGCTATATGCCGCATACCGTCTCCTTCGGGCTGGCGGTTTCCGTTGTGGCGATACTGATTTTCGCCGTCCTGCTGGTTCTGTACCGTTGGCTCGTGCGTATCCCGGTTCTGCACGGCGTGCTGACCGTGCCCGGTGACCCGCTCCCGTCCGCCGACCCGGCAGGGGATGACACCGCCCTGCTCCCCGGTGACATCGGGTACGAAACGCCGGATGTGGATCCGGTTCCGCCCGACGCGCCGGAGGATATTGACGAGGTGCCCGACCAGAAGGATACCCGACCGCGTGGGAAAAAGCCGGATAAAAAATAATCTTCCCGGAGCCGGGCACACCCGCCCGGCTCCCTTTCTATCCGCAAGAAAGTTGCATGAAAGGAATATTCCATGTTCTACTACATCAAAGGCGGACTGACCGTCTCCTCCCCTTCGCTTGCCGTGGTGGAAGCGGCAGGGGTCGGCTACCGCATGACCATCAGTGAAACGACCTACCGCGCCCTGCCCCGCCCCACCCTGACCGAGCCACCCGAGGTGCTGCTGTACACCTATCTGTCGGTGCGTGAGAACGACATAGAACTGTTCGGATTCCGCGACGAGCGCGAGCTTTCGTCCTTCCGGATGCTTCTGTCCGTGTCTGGCGTCGGTCCCCGGGCGGCACTGTCCATCCTGTCGCTCATGACGCCGGAAAAGTTCGCGCTGGCAGTCTGCACCGAGGATCGCAAGGCAATCGCCAAGGCGCCCGGCGTCGGGCCCAAGACAGCCGCCCGGATTATTCTGGAGCTGAAGGACAAGTTCATGAAGGAAACGCACATGGACGACAGCGACCTGTCCGCCGCCATCACCGACCATACCGCCGAGGAAGCGGGCGCCCCCGCACGCGGAAAGCTGAGCGAGGCGCAGGATGCTCTGCTGGTGCTGGGATACACCCGCGCCGAGGCGCAGAGCGCACTGAAATCCATTGACATAGCCGCGCTGTCCCTGGAGGATATCATCCGGGAAGCGCTCAAACGGCTGATGAAACCGTAAGGGGAGGGTAATCAGATGAGTACCAAGCGAAAGAAAGGCGCTCCCGCCGGCGCAGACGCCGCCGACGGGGAGCTGATTCTCTCCGATTTAGTCAACGTCGCCTACGACGGGGACGACGGCGGGGACTATGACTTTGAGAACCGCATTGTCTCACCGGCGGAAAGACCGGAGGACGCAGACCCGGAGGCATCCCTGCGCCCCCGGCGGCTGGAGGACTACATCGGGCAGGACAAGGTAAAGGAGAATCTGCGCGTGTACATGGAGGCGGCGCGCCAGCGGCACGAACCGCTGGATCACGTCCTGCTCTACGGACCTCCCGGACTCGGAAAAACCACACTGTCCAATATCATCGCCGCCGAGATGGGCGTGAATCTGCGCATCACGTCGGGTCCCTCCATCGAGAAAAAGGGCGATCTGGTGGCACTGCTGACCAATCTCAACGAGGGCGACGTTCTGTTCATCGACGAAATTCACCGCCTGCCGCGCATGATTGAAGAAATTCTGTACCCCGCAATGGAAGATTTCGAAGTGGATTTCGTTATCGGCAAAGGACCGACCGCCCGGAGCATCCGCATTGATCTGCCCAAATTCACGCTGATCGGTGCAACCACACGTGCCGGACAGCTGACCACGCCGCTGCGCGACCGCTTCGGCGTTATCTTCAAGCTGGAGCTATATACGCCGGAGCAGTTGGCGCGCATCGTGCGCCGCAGCGCATCCATTCTGGGCATTCCCATCTCGCCGGACGGCTCCTTTGAGCTGGCGTCCCGGTCGCGCGGAACGCCGCGTATTGCCAACCGCCTGCTCAAGCGCGTGCGGGATTTCGCGCAGGTGCAGGGCAAGACCGAAATTGATGCCGCCACGGCGGGCTACGCGCTGGACAGGCTGGAAATCGACAATCTGGGGCTGGACAACACCGACCGCCGCATGATAGAGGCGATTATCCGCTTCTACGGCGGCGGACCGGTGGGCCTGGATACGCTCGCCGCCACGGTCGGAGAGGAAGCCGTCACCATCGAGGACGTGTACGAGCCGTACCTCATGCAGCTGGGCTTTATCAGCCGCACGCCGCGCGGACGTTACGTCACGCGGCTTGCCTACGAGCACCTTGGCATCAAGCCCCCTGCCGGCGCGGGTGCGCCGGGCACCGGCATAGCCGGTACGCAAATTAGCGCATTTGACACGGAGAACGAGTGAATATGGCACTGATACTGCAAAACGGGCGCCCCGCCGACACGGCGGGGCGCCCGGGCAAGGAAATTCGGGTCTATGACCTGCTGGACAGTCTGCACATTCCCTATGGTCGGATTGACCATCCCGCAGCGGAAACCATGGAGGTCTGCGCCGATATTGACAGCGCCCTGCACGCGGTCATCTGCAAGAATCTGTTCCTCTGCAACCGCCAGAAGACACAGTACTACCTTCTTATGATTCCCGGGGACAAGGTATTTCACACCCGGCAGCTGTCGGCGCAGATCGGGTCGGCGCGGCTGTCCTTCGGTGCCCCCGACGCGATGGAGCAGTTGCTGGACATCACGCCCGGCTCTGTCAGCGTCATGGGGCTGATGAACGACTCCGACTGCCGTGTGCGTCTGCTGGTGGATGCGGACGTTTTAGCGGGGGAGTACGTCGGCTGTCATCCCTGCATCAACACGTCCAGTCTGCGTCTGCGCACGCATGATGTGTTTGATGTGTTTCTCCCCGCTGTCAGTCACGGGTACACGGTGGTTCATCTGTCGGACACGGAGGAGTGACCGCATATGCCGGGGGCAAAAGGCTTATGCGAAGGCAGGACAGAGCCGATAACCGTTCCATAAAATTACCGCAAAAACTATTGACTTTCCCATCATAATATGATATAATGCCCACACGGCTTCCGGCATTGAGCGGAAGTCCGGCATCAGGACGGCGGATGCAGACCGCCGAATCAAAACCAAGGAGCCACCTATGAAATCGAAACCGAACAGAGCCGTTCTGCTCGTGCTGTGCGCCTGCCTGCTGTGCGGCGGATGCAGTACCCCACAAAGCAATACGCCCGAAACCGGGACGTCAACGGAGGAAAGCAGTATGTCCGATACGGTAACAGAAACCGACCGCGAAACCGAAACGGAAGCCGCGGAGGGATATATTCCCCATGCCGAACAGGTGGATTTTTCTCGCTTTGACGAGACGATTCTGAAGCAGACCTTCCCCACTGCCGTTGACACGGAAGTGTCGCTTTGCACGGAGGGTGTGCTGATGACGGCGAGTGAAAACTCTAACGATCCGCAGGTTACGTTCAATATCAGCGATATGTACCACGCCGCAGGGTACGAAAAAACCGCCGCGGGCAGTTATGTGCCCTTCACGCCGGAGAATGTCAAAACGATTGTCCTCAAAGTCAAGTGCAGCGAGAGCGGACTTGCAGAACTTTTCTACGCCACCGGAAGTCTGACGACCGCCACGGCAGGCTGTTCCGTCAGCGGCTCCTACATCGGCGGGGACGGCTGGTGGTATGTCATGCTTGACCTCAGCGCCCAGCGCAACGGGCAGTACGTCAAACGCTTCAACAACGGTTGCCGCCTTGACTGGTCAACGGATGTCCGGAAAGGGGATACCCTCATTTTGGGAGAGATGCTGTTCTTCTCCAACCGAAGCGAAGGAAAATCCTATGTGGACAGCCACAACAAAATTTCCACAACCACCAGCGGGAAAACCGGCTACGGCGATGATATCCCTGCCGAGGGACTGGAGGCAGGCTACTACGTCTGCCTGTACCAGAACAAGTTAGGCACCGATGATGCCGGGGTGAGCGCCACATTCGGGACCGGGAGTCTTGAGGAGGCAAAATCCTTCTGCGACAAGAGGAAACAACTCGGCTACCGCATCGCCGACGAAAAGGGAAACGTGGTGTATGCGCCCTACACACTGCTCCAGTGCGACATTCTCCGCGAGGCAAAGTATGTGACGACCTATGCCCGCGAGAATCACTTTACATATGGCGACGCACCCATCAATCCCGCCATCAACAACCGGGCAAAGAAGGTCAGCTGTGACCGACTGGTCTGCTGGGTCATGTACCGTGTCGGCTTTACCGACCAGCCTGTAACGCAGGGCGTGGTGGTGTCCGCCATGCACACGTGGGCGAAGAAAAACGGCTTTATTGAAATCACCGACAAGAACGACCTCCAGCCGGGCGACATCGTTTTGGTGAAACCGAACAGCTCCGGCACCTATGCCCTGCACACCTTCCTGTTTGCCGGTGCCGCGCGGCAGAAGGGGATGTACTACCGCTATGACCACGGCTCCGATACACGGATTATGTCGTATCAGCCAAATGTGCAGGAGTTGGAGCTGGACGGTGCACCCTTCTGGCGTGCGTACCGCCCGGTCGCAACCGCCGAAAACAACGTGTACTACGACCGCTACTACGCAGACTGAACTGCGGCAGTCCGAAAATTGTAACATATAGTGCAAAGAGCAGCCGACTTCCGGCTGCTCTTTGTGATTTCACACTATTGACAAAAGTGCCGAAAAAAGGTATAATAGGTGCAAATTTTTCTTGAGATAGAGGAGCGTTTGCCAAGAGTAAGCCGGAATGCGGGAGGACTCCTGCCGGCTGAAAGGAGCTGACGCCGAAGTCGCCCGGGGAGGTCCTTCCCCCGGCAGGCTGGGATCGCAGGGAACACCTGCGGTACTGTCACGAAAGTGGAGCGCTATCCAAGAGTGAGTACCTTATGTCTTCCCTGCCCCGCCGCGGGCGTGCGTCACGCTACCGCGTTCCGGTTTTGTGTTGCTGTCGGGAAGACTTGGGGCTCCCTCTGTGCGTCTCCGCGCAGGGGGAGCCCCTTTTGCTTCCCCTGCCGCGGCACCGCACACGGTTCCCGACCGTGGTCTGTCTCCGGAAGCCAATTCTGGAGGTAAACATCATGTCAAACGCAAATCCCAACACTCGTTCAAGGACCGTCGTAACGGTCATCTCGCTTGCCGTCGCGCTGTGCGTCGTGGCGGTAGCACTCGTCCTGACGCACGAAACCGGCGCCCGGACAACAGCATGGGCACTGCTCGCGCCCGTCATCGCCATTGCACTGGCACTGATAACCAAGGAGGTATACTCCTCGCTGTTCGTGGGCGTCGTCATCGGTGCCCTGCTGTACGCCCGGAGCGACCCCGCCGTCGCGCTGAACACGGTCGTCGGACAGGGACTGACAAGCGCCGTTGCGGACAGCGCCGGTATCTTCATTTTCCTTGTGATTCTGGGCATTATCGTGTGTCTTGTCAACCGTTCCGGCGGCTCCCACGCCTTCGGGCGCTGGGCGCAGACGCATATACGCACCCGCATGGGCGCCGTGATTGCGACTTTTATCCTCGGCGTTCTGATTTTCATTGACGACTACTTCAACTGCCTGACGGTCGGCTCGGTCATGCGCCCCGTCACGGACGGGCACCGGGTGTCCCGCGTCAAGTTGGCATACCTCATCGACGCGACCGCCGCGCCCATCTGCATGATAGCCCCCATCTCCTCGTGGGCGGCAGCCGTTTCCGGCTGTGTGAACAGCGAAACTTACAGCGGGCTGGAGCTGTTCGTGCGTGCCATCCCGTACAATTTCTACTCCCTGCTGACCATTGTTTTCATTCTGGTGCTGTCCTTCATGGGCTTTGACTACGGCAAGATGGCGGACTTTGAAATCCGTGCGCAGGGCGGCGATCTCGGCGCACAGGAGGAGAAAGCCACCGGGAACGGGGAAGCCTTCAATGTGCGCGGCAGTCTGTGGGATCTTATCATCCCAATTGTGATTCTGGTCATCACCTGCGTGTTCGGGCTGGTGTACGTCGGCGGATTTTTCGGTCCCAACGAGTTTTGCGAGGCAGACAACACGGGCGACTTCCTTGCAGCGTTCGGAGCGACCGATGCCTTCGTCGGGCTTCCGTGGGGCGGTCTGATTGCGCTGGTTCTCATCGCCGTGTACCTGCTTGCCCGGCGCCTGCTGAACTTCCGGGAAGCGATGGAGTGCATCCCGAAGGGCTTTGTCGCCATGGTGCCCGCTATTCTCATTCTGACCTTTGCCACCGCACTCAAGAATATGACCAATCTTCTGGACGCCGCCGGCTTTGTCAGACAGCTGATGGAAGGTGCCGCCGGCGGACTGAGCCTGTTCCTGCCTGCCATCATCTTCCTTGTCGCCTGCGGGCTGTCCTTCGCGACGGGCACCTCGTGGGGCACCTTCGGTATCCTCATCCCGATTGTCACCAACATCTTCCCGGCAGACAGCAACCTGCTGTTCATCGGCATATCGGCGTGTCTGGCTGGCGCCGTATGCGGCGACCACTGCTCGCCTATCTCGGACACCACCATCATGGCGTCGGCGGGTGCGCAGTGCAACCACGTGGATCACGTTGCCACCCAGCTGCCCTATGCCATCACCGTGGCAGTCATATCCTTTGTCAGCTACCTCATAGCGCCGCTGGTTGACAATTGGTTTATCACCTTCCCGATTGCCGTGGCGCTGACGGTGGGAACGCTGTTCGTTCTCCGTGCGGTAAGCCGCCGGAGAGCAAACCCGGTGCCGCAGCAGCACTGACGGGCAGTCTGTCCGGTTACCAAAAGCCCACCCGGAGGTCTTGCGACCTCCGGGTGGGCTTTTGGTTTTCTGTTGCTTTGCGGTTACGTATTCCGGAATTACTCCACCACAACGCGGAACGTGCGGGGTTTCGCCTCGTTCATGTTGATGTTGAAGGCATAGGAGAAGGTATTGTCCGCATCGTACAGCACGTTGTACCCGTCAAATCCCCAATCGGAGGACAGCTCCAGCTGTACCCATGCACCGTCAATCAGCTCGTAGACGCCCACGCGCCCCAGGTCATGGAAGCCGCCGACGCGAACCGCCACATTGTAGTCGTTGTCGTAGTAGGTCTGGTACGCCGTATTGCCCTCGGAGGCGTACCCGGTACGTTCCGTGTTGTCCAGTCCGCCGGACACGGTGAACACGGCGCTCTGCCCGTCCGCACTACGGACAGTCGTCAGGAACGGATCGGACGAAACCGTATCCTTCTCGGAGGTCGCCGTAATGGGGTTCAGCAGCGTATTCTCGCGCACCCGGCGCACGTTGCTGTCGTCGGCAGAGTTGCGGTCGCCCCACGGCATCAGAATCATGTTCATGCGGATGTAGTCGCCGGGCTGGAGCGTCACGCTGCCCAGATCCAGCGTCAGCGCCACGCGCCCGCTCCGCTCCACCAGCAGCAACGGTCCCGTGTAGGGCTTTCCGCCGATGACAATATCCCAGTCCTTGATCAGCGCCGAGAGATTGGAGTAAATATCATTCCAATCCACCACTGTCGGATCGAGGTCGGTCAGACTGTAATAGTCAAAGTAGGGGCACTCATTCCCCAGCCGGTACACAACGGTTCTTGTGCTGGTGTTGGCGTCGGTAATCTGCGGCTGATTGTCCGCGTCCAGATACCCCAGCTTCTGGTACATCTGCGCACGGTTGGTAGTCATGGCGTAAATCTCAAAGCTGCCGCGGAAGTCGGAAACCGTCACTTCCTCATTCACGCGGTATTCCAGCTGGTAGTAGGCACGGTTTTCGTCATACTGCGCCATTTCCATATGCCGGATATCCGCCTCTATCTTCCCATCGCCCGAGATATAGCTCATGGTCAGGTCAAAGTAGGTGGGACCGGCGCAGTCAATGCGGTGTCGGATGCTCTCGGTGCTGACCGTTTTACCGTTCTCGCCGAGATAGCGCAGGAAGGTATGGGTGCCGTTATTTTCGTGCTGCGGCTGATTGTTATAATAATCCGTAGTTGAGACCAGATTGCCGCTCGCGTCCAGCTTGCCGAAGTAGGTATCTCTCCAGTAAGGCTGAGACATGGCGCGGTGATCAGGCAGACGGTTGCCGACGTAGTCGTAGAAGGAGATGCAGTTGGTTTCGGTCACACCGGTTGACATATGGTAGTATGCGCGGAAGAACCGAATGGACGACACCTGCTTGAGGCGGTACTGTCCCCAGCGCTCGTACAGATGCAGGACTGTCAGCCGCTCGGTACTGCCCGCCTCTGCCACCATCGGGAAAATGGCATAACCATAGGAATGGCTGTCATTGTCGGTATAGTACAGTTCCTCCCCGTCGTGCGCGAAATTCTTGCAGACCTCCACCGGAATGGGCAGCATCCGGTCATTCCGGTCAAGCACGGCGGAGCATTCCAGACAACCGTTGGTCGTAGCGGCGAGGATGTATATCTGCCGGTCACGGTCATCTCCGTCGATTTCAAAGGTCACCCCGAACATCTCATCCGGATTATCATACAGAAGTGCAAAGCTGCCGCCGTTGCGCACGGAGAACTCATAGGCGCCGCGCAGCGCGTTATAGCCGACATAGTACGCATTCTTTTTTTCGTCCAGCGTGCGCACCCCGGTCAGCGGATTGCGCTCACAGTAGGCCTCGTACAGGAACGCATCGAAATCATGTGCCTCATCGGTGTAAATGCGATGTCCCACGTAATGGGAGGAACCTTTTTCCAGCCGTCCGCCCGCAGGAGTATAGGACTGCCGGAGTATGTACGCGCCATCCTCCAGGGAAACGGACAGACTGCCGCTTGTTTCGTGCGGCAGCAGGATATAGCCGAATACGCCTGCTCCCTTGATATCGAAGCCGACATACACGGCGGTACTCCAGTCCACCTCGGCAAGGTCGGTATGCGTACCTGCCGCATCCCCCACCACCAGCTTGTCTACCGTATCGGCAGCAATACGAGTCTCGGTACCCATAGCTGCGACGTTGGTCACATCTTCGTCCGCCATGAACCGGACTATATCGTTTATCTTGTCGGAGTAAGCGATGAAGTCCCGGTCAAGCGTAACCTGCGACAGACCTTCCTCATACCGCACCAACTTGATTTCTTTCAGATCGACCTCTTCCCCGACGGATGTGCCGACATCCAGACGGAGCGCGGTCAGTTTACCGGTGTAATCCTGTGCCATACCGAGCTTTACCACGTAGGTGTGGTATTCCCCGTCGTTGAAAAGGGAGAAGCTGCATCTCTGCTCCGATGTGAATTCGCCGTGCCCGCCCGCCACAAAGAACAGTTCGGCGGCAGACGACACGGAAGTACGCAGTGTGACCAGCGCGATAGGATACTGTGCCGCATCGTAGGACAATCCCGAAAAGACAATGTAAGGGTCACTCGATCCGCTGACTACCAGCGTAATCCCGCCCCCTGCGCACTTGTTGACGCGGGAAATGTCTTGGCTAGTATGGGTATACTTTCTGATTTTCAATTCCGCTTCGTCCACTATGTTGGCTGTCGGATCTTCAAAATTCTGATCCAGCACATGGACATCGTAGTAGTAATAGCCTTGATCGTACAAATTCACGCGACCGCCGGAAACAGAACCGTAATATGTCTTCCCGTTCTCCAGACGGATGAAGGTATCCATAGTGTCCGACAGGTAAGCGGCACCCGACGGGGTAGTCAGTGACCGGACGAGACGCGGCGAATCGGTATCGTTAAGGTTGTAAGTCAGGTGCGCATTGCGGTTCTCAATGACGTAGGCAGTGCGCTTGTCTGAGGCGTAGTGCCCGGTCACGCCGTTGGTAAGCCCGGCGGCAGTGTTAATTGTCTTGCCGTTTGCCCCGGTGTAGGGGCTGTAAGTTTCGATTTCGGTTGCGGATTCCGTTGCGGATTCCGTGGCGGTGTCCGTCCCGGTCGCCGATTCGGTGTCCTTGCCGGAATCGGTCGTTGAGTCAGGCTCCGTGGCGGTTGACGTTTCCCCGGTGTCGGTTTCAGTCTGATTCTGTCCGTGGCGGCAGGCACAAACCGTGCCGCACAGCACCAAGGTCAGCAGACTGACAGAGAGAAGCAGGACATGGCGAAGAATATGTGTTTTCATGCAGAGTATCCTCCTTATAGTGTGCTTTATTTGTTTAACTGTTTACTTGTTTTGCTGTCTGCACCAGATTTCCATCACGACTCCGTGCGGCAGCAGCTTGGTGAGCAGCACCTGCGCCCGGACGGAAAAGCCGCAAACCGACACATCTTTTCCCTTTTTCATATCGCGGAGCGCACGCGCAATGACCTCCTGCGGGCTGAAAAACCGATTGTAATAGGTGATGGTGTCATCCAGCACGGCGTGGTCGAAAAATTCTGTGCGCACCCAGCCGGGGCAGACAGCCATTACGCGGATGCCGCGCCCCTGCCGGTTCAGTTCCACATTCAGCGCACGGGAAAAGGACAGCACGAACGCCTTGGTTGCCCCGTACACATTGATGTAGGGCACCGGCTGGAAGGCGGAGAGCGAATCCAGCTCGTAAATGCAGCTGCCCTGATTCATATAAGGCAGGGCGAGGTAGGTGACTGCCACAAGCGCCTTGGCGTTGAGGTCAATCATCTTCAGCTGGTCGTCCAGCGGCAGGGCGGTGAAGGCACCGAAACGCCCGAATCCGCTGGCGTTGACCAGCACGCAGATATCCGGTTTTTCCTCTTCCAGCAGGGCTTTCAGCGTCTCCAGACTGGACGCCAGTCCGAGATCCAGCGGAAGTGCACGCACGGTTGCACGCACCTGACCCTGCAAAGCCTCCAGCCGCTCCCGGCGCCGGGCGATCAGCCACAGCTCGTCGAACTGTTCCTGCCTGTCCAGCGCCAGCACGAACTCACGCCCCATGCCGGAGGACGCCCCGGTGATAAGCGCTACGCGCTTGGCTACATGCTTCCCTGTTTCGGTGACTGTGTTGTTTTCCACGTTTGATTCTCTCCTTATTTTTTTGCTTTCTTGGGCTTGTACGGTTTGTTCAGCTTCGCCTTCTTGACCGGTTTCAGCTTCCCCAGCACGATAAAGCCGGTTTTCGCGTCAAATCCCTGCTTTTTCAGTGTCTTGGCACGCTTCTTCCGGTACTTTTTGTGTGCGCCGGTCAGCGTGTGGATGATGTCGGCATAGATTTCCAGCCCGGTTTTCTTGGGCGGTACAGCCGGCTTCCCGGTGTGGACGCCCAGCACGGCGTCCACGGCGGCGCCTGCCGCCGCCTGCGCCGCATTTTTGGAAATCGGCTCCGGATTTTTACGGATGGCGCGGCGGTAGCGCTTATCCTTCATGACCTCGCGGGTCATGCGCTTCAGTACCTTCTTCTGTTCCTTCTTCTTCATTCCGTCCAGCGACGCAATCTGTGCTTTACTTTCAGCCATGGTAATTTCCCCCTTCAAGTACGGTATTACAGTTCCCTGATATCCTCAAACAGACCGGATGCCCGGATCTGTCTTTCCCCGCCCAGCACGGCGCGGACGGCTGTCCCCCTGCGGTTCAGTGTGCGCAAGGCGGCGGCAAATGCGATAAAATCGGCGGCGTCGGTGTGCAGAACCTCCCGGATATTCTCCTGCCGCTCGGCAGCCGTCCTGCCCTCCAGCCAGCGCCGGACGGCGGCATAGCCTGCGTCCTGCCTGCTCTGCGGGAACAGGTATTGCGACATCGTGCTGACAATCAGGCTGGCAATCTCTTCCGGCTGCGGCAGGTGGCTTTCCAGCCACTCCGGAAGCCGGTCAAACACACCGTAGGTATCCGCAACGTGCGGGTCGCGGAAGGAGGTCAGCCCGATGATGCCGTAAGGCGCCACCGAAACATTCGCGCCGTAGGCGCCGCCCTTTGCACGTATCTCGTCCCAGAAATATGTGCAGTACAGGTAATTCGCCACCACCTGCATGGATGCAGTCGGAACAGCGGGCAGATCCGCAAGGCGGTATACCTGCGCACAGTAGTTGACCTCCCCCGGTACCGTCAGGGCTTTGGCTCTCCGGTCTGCAGGAGGCAACTCGGTGCGCACCGGCTCGGCGGTTCCGAAGCGCAGTCCGGCGAGTGCACGCTCCCATACGGCATACGCCTTCGCAGAGCCGATAAAGAGGGACAGGGGGCGTTGACGGGTGAACAGTTTGTCGCACAGGGCACGCAGACCGGCAGTCAATTCCTCTGCGTGTCCGTCAAAATCATTTGCCAGTGCAAGCAAACGGTGGAACACCTCTGTTCCGTTCCACGCCTGCAGGAAGGTGCCGACGCTGGAGAGTGACGCCTCGGCAAGCCGCAGGGCAGTGCCGCTGCCGCCGTCTATCATCCGGGAGCGGATATCGGCGGCTCCGGAGAACAGCTGACGCAGGACGTCGCGGTCAAACACCACCTCCGTCAGGTACTCGTAGGCAAGCACCGCCGCGTCCGCTGTCTTCTCCTCCGGCACATTGACCTGAATGTTCAGGTAGGCGCCAGTGTCGGCGGACGCCGTACCACGCGCCCCGAGCATCAATCCAGCCGACAGGATGGTGTTCAGTTCCAGCCCCCGGTCTGACAGCTGCTCCACACTGTGCCGGGCAGTCGGCAGACTGGTCAGGACATCCGACAGACAGCGGGCGTAGAACAGCTCGTCCCCGCTCAGCGCCGTCAGGTCGAAAAGCAGTCCTGCCACGGTGATTCCGCCGGTCTCGTCCAGATACCGGATGCTCCGGAGAGACTGCCCCTCCGTCCGGATACTGTCCACTTCCACATCGCGGCAGACAGGCGGTATCGCAATATCCGCCGGAGACAGGTGCGGGAGCGCGGCAATCGCCGCCGGGTCATCCGGCGCAAGCAGGTACTCGTTCAGGGCGACGACGTGTGCTTCCATTGCCTCATACGCGCCGGGCGTGCCGTGCAGGCGCTGTGCCTCGGAAGCCAGCCATGCATCCGCGGCGGCACGTTTCTCCTCCGCAACCGTGCGGGAGGGAATGCACCGGGTCAGCGACCAGTGGCTGCTGTTCAGCACGTATTTTTCAATCAGCTCCTCGAAGTACCGCGGGTTCTCCGCCAGCCGCTCCCGGATGACCATATCGTCCGGCGCGGTGGCATCGCCCAGCTGGACGTGCGAGCGGAGCAAAGATTCCATGATTGTGAATCCGACCCGCATGCTCAGCGACTGGCGGCGGCAGATAACCTCATGGTCGTTGATGAGATTGTTGAGGCGCTCCCGGTTCAGCCCGTCGCGCACAAGCGACCGGAGCGTGTCCAGCACGACCTCCCGGAAACGCTCCGCGTTCTCCGGGTCGGATTTGCACAGACTGAACTCCAGAACCGGCTGACGGCTGCCCGTGTCCACCCCCATGGAGAAATTACATCCGATACCGGCAGACAGCACCGCGCGGGACAGGGGAGACTCGGTCGTTTCGGCAAGGTAGCGTCCCAGAATTGAAAAGGCAAGTGCCTCCTCCGAACGGCTGCCGTCGCCCAACACGCAGGAATAATTCAGCCATGTGTTGCCCTCTGTCGGCTCGTTGCCGCTCAGCTGGTAGTACACCGTGCCGTCCGGACTGACAACGGGCACCTGAAGCGGCGCAGGCGCGGGCGGCGTTCCCTGCGGCATCTGTAATCCGGACAGAACGCGGTCGATTTCGGACAGCTCCTCATCAAACCCGATTTTCCCGGAGAGGTAGAACACGGCATTGTCCGGGCGGTAAAAGCGTGCGTAGGTTTCCCGGAACTGCCCGTAGGACAGCATCCGGATCGCGGCAGGGTCGCCGCCGGAGATATAGCGCCGGTACAGATCCGGGAACAGCTGCCTGTTAATCTGCGTGAACAGCAGCTCGTGCGGCTGGTTCTCGTGACCCTGCATCTCGTTGAACACGACGCCGGAGCAACGCACGCCGCCCTCGCCGTCCGGCTCCAGATGCCACGCCTCCTTTTCAAAAATGCGGCTGTCGGAGAGCGCCAGCGGGTGAAACACGGCATCCATATATACGGTCATCATATTCATGAAAGCCCGTTCGTTGGGGGAGATAAAATAGTAGAAGGTCTTGTCCGGATACGTAACGGCGTTGAGGTCAACGGACAGTGAGGTCTTCATCAGGTTGACGAACGGCTCCTTGAGGCGGAAGGATTCCGAACCGTCCAGCACGGAGTGCTCAATAATATGAAACACGCCGGTATCGTCCTCCGGCAAAGTGCGAAAACCGACACTGAAAACCATCTGTCCGTCATCGCGGTCGGCATAGTACAGAGCGGCACCGGTTTTCTCATGGGTAAGTTTCCAGTAGTTCGCATCAAGGTGGGACAGAATGTCTTTCCGCTCAACGCGGAATCCATGCAGGGAATCACCGATGTCCCATGTAGGCATTGTTCAAAAATCCTCCTTGCCGTATGCTTATCTTTATACTGTTTGATTATACCATACTTTTCTGTATATTGCAAGAGAAAAGCAGGAAAAATATATTGGGTCGGGGCACTGCATAGCGACAAGCCTCCCTGATTGCGGAACCGTTGATTTATACGGAGGGGTACGCTGTCAGTATATGCGGCAGGGGATTGTCCTGTGCACGGCAGGGGCTGTCCCGCCTGTTGTTTTCGGCGCCGCCTGTCCCCCGCCCCCGGCACACCGGGGCGTCACAGGAAGGCTTCGGATACGCCCCGCAGGACGAAATGATTCCGATTGACCTCCAGCAGACCTTCCCGCTGCATTTTTCCAAGCTCCAGCGACAGCCCGCTGCGCTCCACCGCAAGGTAATCCGCCAACTGCTGCCTGGAAAAGGGAATTTCAAATTCGCACTGACCGGTCTGCTGAGCCACCGCCGAAAGGTAGGACATCAGCTTGTCCCTTGTAGTGCGCCGTCCCATGTGCGTAAGTTTTTCGTTCAGGAGCAGATTCTTTCCCGCAAGCTCCGCCAACAGGTTCCGGATAATCCGGTTGTGGTGGGCGCAGGCGGAGGAACAGACGGTCAGAATACGCTTTATATTCAGAAACAGAACCATAACCGGCGTTTCCGCCATGATGCTGACATTCAGCACCGCCCCCGGAACGCAGGCAAAAGAGGCAGCAAATATCTGCCCGGGATGCGTCTTGGAAAGGATATTGCGGTTTCCCCAGATATCCTCCTGTATGACCAGTACGGTTCCCGACAGCAGCAGACCGACGGAATCCGTCGTGTCCCCCGCCCGGAGCAGGAAGGCATCCTTGGGAAACTGTGCCGTCCGCGCCTCCAGACAGGACAGCATCGCCTTCAGCTCGTCCTCCGTCACCCCGTCGAACAGCGGGGAGGAGCGGATAACCGTTACAGCGGCGTCAAAATAAAAATCTTTCATAAAAAATCCCCTTTGTTGAAAATTCAACGGACTTCCCGTCCTGATTATACTATAATAGGGGCAGAAAAGCAAGGGGGTATACCGCATGAAAAGAAGAATTATTGAAATCGATCAGGAAAAGTGCAACGGCTGCGGAGCCTGCGCTGCCGCCTGCCACGAGGGCGCCATCGCCATGGTTGACGGGAAAGCCCGCCTGATGCGGGATGACTACTGCGACGGTTTGGGCGACTGCCTGCCCGCCTGTCCGACCGGTGCCATCTCCTTTGTAGAGCGCGAAGCCGACGCCTACGATGAGAAGGCAGTTCTGGAAAACAGGAAAATGAAAATGCAGGAAAAGATGCAGAAAGAGGGAATGACCCTGCCCTGCGGCTGTCCGGGCAGTCAGTCGAAGAAAATCGAGCACGCGGAATGTGCCGAAGCGGCGGTAACCTGCGCCGCGGAGCCGGTCAGCCGCCTTGCCCAGTGGCCGGTGCAGATAAAGCTCGTCCCGGTGAATGCGCCCTATTTTGACGGCGCCAAACTGCTGATCGCCGCAGACTGCACCGCATACGCCTATGCCGCATTCCATGATCGGTTCATCCGCGGGCACATCACGCTGGTCGGCTGTCCCAAGCTGGATTCCGTGGACTACTCCGAAAAGCTGACCGAAATAATCCGCCGTAACAATATCCGGAGCGTGACCGTTGTGCGCATGGAGGTTCCCTGCTGCGGCGGTCTGGAGCACGCCGCGAAATGCGCCCTGCAGAACAGCGGCAAGTTCATTCCGTGGCAGGTCGTGACAATCTCCACGGACGGCAGGATACTGGACTGAGGGGCGCCGGAACCGATTCCGGAAGTCCTTCTGCATCAAAAGGGGACGGCACCGCCAACACGCGGTGCCGCCCCTCTTTTTTGTTTCGCGGCAAATTTCGCCGCCGGGCGCCTTCCGGCGACACCGGTTTGTCCTGCTCTGCTACCGGGCGCGCCGCCTGAACCGGTTTATCAGCATGAACCCCAGCGTCACGGCAAAGCCGCCAAACCCCAGCAGAAGCACAAACGATGCAAAGAACACAGGATAGGGCGCATTCTGCTGTACCCGGCTCAGAAGCGGGATATTGCACGTGTAGTAACGGCTGATGTAGAACATATTGAAGGCGTATCCGCCGGCAAAGCCGCAGGCGTGCTCCGCTTCGTTGAGCGCCAATGCGACAAAGTTCAGCGGCAGATACACGCAGAACGCGCGCCACGCCGTGCGCAGGGCAGGCTGTACATACCCGCCGAGCCACAGGTACAGTCCGAACAGCAGCATCGCACCGTGCCAGACCATGGTGTGGACATCCAGAAACAGGATGGGCGAAAACACTTCCGGCGAGGGCCAGAACAGCACCGCACAGCCTGCCACGGGTGAATAAGTCGCCAGAAAGCACAGCAGCGTCCGGCGCAGTTTCCCGTCACGCAGAGGAGCCGCCAGCAGGGCAACATAGATGGGCGTGGAGCAGAATTGGAACGGGAATCGTGACCAGTCATAGCTCCAGCCGGACTGCGGGTCATAGCTGTACACAATTTGTTTGCCGATTTCCAGCAACAGCAAGCCCAGCGCAAACACGCGAAGCATCCGGCGCAGGGCACGCTCCCCGCGCGGGAGCCGGTCGCGGAACACAATCATCAGGCAGAACAGAATCAGAACCGTTGCCAGCGCGACAACGTGAAAACCGCCGTACACACTGGGACGCGTTGCGAGCCGGAGCGTGTGATTCAGCAAAAATTCAAGCCACCCCATATGTCTGCATCCCCGCCCTCTGCGCTGCCATCCGCAGCATCTCCCTGCGTATCACGGCATTCCTGCCAACGTGCCGTACACCAGCTCTGCGGCGGTATGATCCGGGAGGCAGGACACCGTGAACACCGGCACATCCCGCACCAGCGCCCCAACCAGCACCGCCATGCGGTCACGCAGGGCGGGGGTGGGCGGAAGGAGTGTCGCCTCCAGTACGCCGGCGGCGGCATCGGTCAGCGTTGCGCGGGATATTGCATTTTCCTGCCCGCGCGAGAGCAGGCATATGGCATTCAGCGGACAGCAGGTGTTGGTCTGCTCCCCCTCCTTGCCGCACCACGGGGTTCCGTACACCCACCAGTGACCGTCCTGCCTGCGGCGTACCAGCGGCTTGTCCCCATTAATGACAGTCACGCGGTCGCCGAGCGTTTCCTGCCATGCACGCAGATGGGTCGTCTTGCCCACGCCGCGTGCGGCGGAAAAGGCGTATCCACGCCCGTCCGCCTTCACGGCGGCGGCGTGCAGGAGCAACGCGTCATAGGCGGGCATCCTGCCGCAGACGGCACGGTACAGCAGCACGCTTTCCGCCTCGTCGTCGCGCATCGGGCGGGCGCATTCCGCCCGGTAACGGCGGATATCCTCCCCGCTCACACGAACGCGGAAGTCCGCCGCGCCGCCGGCCGCGATATAATCCCGGCACTGGGCTTCGACAAAGCCGTACCGGTTGTCTATCTCAATATTCAGTCCGCACAGTCTGACGGTAAACACGTGAAACCTCCCCTGGCACAGTAAACCGGAAAGGGAAGCCGGACGCCGGCACGAATCCGGTCACAGACTTCCCTCCCCTTTGGCTGTATGTTTTTACTGACTATCGAATACGGACTGACCTTACATGAACTTTTTCATGGTTTCGGTTGCCTCCTCGACGGGCAGCGAAACGGTCATGAGAATATGCAGGTCGGATCCCTTCGTGAGTTTATCCAAATTCACAAGGAACCGATCAAAGGCAGCAAGGTCGCCGCCGCAAATCTTGAGTGCGGAATCGACAAACAGATCTGTCACATCGCTGTTGCTTGCCAGAATGCCTGCCACAAAGCCACCCAGACCGGAGGCATCCCCGATAAGATACTCATCGGTGTTGATCAGGCGCACCTGATAGCTGATGTCGTAACGGAGCTTTGCGCCCTTCTCCAGGCAGACCACATTCCCCTTGGAAGCGGAGAGCGCCTTATTGGTTTCGTCAATGAGAGTCTTGGTTTTCCCGGTACCCTTAACACCGACACAAAGTTTAATCATAGCTGTGTACTTCCTTTCTCTCTGTACCTGCTCCGCCGCCCGTGCGGGGATGCATGACGGATTGATTGTGCCATAATTATACCACAGTTTGCACCCGATTGCAAGAGCCGCCCGGCAGAATTCACGAAAAATTTTTGATTGCTGGCACAGCCCGGGCAAGCCGGTCGCCGTCCGGTTCACCGGTACACCGCCATCAATAGGTGGAGATTTTCAGCTCGGGGTCATCCTGCCCCTTGCGTATCCGGACAATCGTCACGGGATAGCTGACCTTTTCGTTTACGCGGATTGTGACTGTTTCACCTGCCTTGCGCCCCAGCAAAGCCCGCCCGAAGGGGGAATCCTTGGAAATATTGTCGGTAAGCACATCGTTGCGCAGGGACGTAACCAGCCGGACGGTGCGGTTCTCCTCGTCCTCGGGGTAGTAGATGTCCACCCAATCGAACAGTCCCACCTCGTCCGAGGCGGAGTCCGTCCGGATGACAACGGCATTCTCAATCGTCCGTTCCAGATACCGCATCCGGCTTTTGTTGCGGTTATACTCCCGCTTCGCGCAGCGGTACTCGTCATTCTCGGACAGGTCGCCGTACTCCTTGGTGCGCTTCACCTCGTCGCGCAGGGCGGGAACCCGCGCCTGCCGTTCGGCAAGCTCCGCCTTCAGCTGATCTATATCGACCTGTGTCATTTCATTGCTCATACAATATCTCCCTTCCCGGCGTGCGCCGGATTCGTGCTTTTCCCTGATTATACAACGAACCGGAGTTTTTTTCAAGAGGGTTCCGCGATAAATCGGCAGAATTATCCGCCGCCGGCAATATGCAAGAGCACCACTTACCCGGAACCCGGTAAAGTGGTGCCCTCTTTATGTACCGACGGCAGTCTTTCCGTGCCGTCAATCTGACCAAACTCATACGCAACCTCGCAATTATGCCATTTCGGGATATTTGCATTATACCATATTGGTATAATATTGTCAATAGGTGTGCGGTAAATATTTTCAAAACGGCAGGGCGGTAAGAATGAATTTTCGGTTGCGTGAATTGCGCTGTCAGCGCAGACTTTCACAGGTGCGTCTCGCTATAAATCTGAACATCAGTCAGAACACGGTCTGCCGCTATGAAACGGGTGAACGGCAGGCGGACTATGCCATGCTGATCCGCATTGCGGACTATTTCGGCGTATCGGTCGATTATTTGCTCGGCAGGACAGACAGCCGGGAAGTCAACCGCTGATTGATGCTTCCTGAAAGCACGCCAAAGCCCCCGCCCAATGGGCGGGGGCTTTGGCGTGCGGGAGCGCTCCGGATATCCGGCAGTCTCCGCACGGTATTACAGTCCTCTCTTGACGTAGCTGGTATGCAGGACGTGGTGAGCCTTCTCGGAATTGGGGTATCCGAAAAACTCATCGTACAGCATCTTGACAGCCGAGTTGTCCTGCGACTTGCGCAGATCGTCATTCCGGTCGTCGTTGTAGAGGACGGCGGCACGGACGGCGCGCAGGTCAATCGTTGCGCGGACGTGTGCGGGCTGAATCGGCTGACCGCCGCCGTTGACGCAGCCGCCGGGGCAGCCCATGATTTCGATAAACTGGAGATCCAGCTCCCCGGATCTGACGCGGTTCAGCAGCTCCTTCGCCTTGCCGGTGCTGGATGCAACGCCCACATTGACTGTCAGGTCGCCCAACTTGTAGGACGCCAGCTTGATGCCCTCGGTGCCGCGCACCTCCGGGAAATCCACGGATTCCAGCGTGGTTCCCAGAATCAGCTCGGCTGCGTAGCGCAGAGCCGCTTCCATGACACCGCCGGTTGCGCCAAAGATGGCGCCCGCGCCGGATCCGATTGCAAAGGGATCGTCAAACTTCTCGTCGTCCAGATTGCGGAAGTCGATGCCCGCCTTCTGGATCATGCGGCCCAGCTCGCGGGTAGTGATTGCCACGTCCACGTCCGGGATGCCGCCTCCGGCGGCGGACTGGTCGGCTCTGCCCACCTCGAACTTCTTGGCTGTGCAGGGGATAGCCGACACAAAGAAGATATCCTGCGGATCCCAGCCCATCTTCTCGGCGAAGAAGGTCTTGACAACCGCGCCGAACATCTGCTGCGGCGACTTGCAGGTGGACAGATTTTCGGTCATCTCCGGGAAGTAGTGCTCGCAGTACTTAATCCATCCGGGGGAGCAGGACGTGATAAGCGGCAGTGCCCCGCCGTTCTGGATGCGTCCGACCAGCTCGGTTGCCTCCTCGATGATGGTCAGGTCGGCGGTCATGTTCATGTCATACACGCCCTCAAAGCCCAACGCCCTGATTGCCGCTACCATCTTGCCCTCGACATCGGTTCCCGGCTGATAGCCGAAGCACTCGCCTATCTGGGCACGCACAGAGGGTGCCGCGCAGATCAGAACGTGCTTCTTGGGGTCAGCCAGCGCCTCAAACACCTTGTCGGTGTCGTCGCGCTCATACAGTGCACCCACGGGACAGGCGACAATGCACTGCCCGCAGTTGATGCAGGAGGTAGTCTCCAGCGGATTCTCGAACGGAGAGGCAATGTGCGTATCAAATCCGCGGTCATTGGCACCGATGACGCCGATGCCCTGCACCTTCTGGCAGACCGCCACGCAGCGCCGGCAGAGAATGCACTTGTTGTTGTCCCGGATGATGGGCGTCTTGTCGTCAATCTCGTAGTGGTTCACCGTGCCCTGGAAGCGGCTCTCGGTCACGCCGTATTGGCGGCACAGCGTCTGCAGCTCGCAGTTGGTGCTGCGGACGCACTCCAGACACTTCTTGTTGTGGTTGGAGAGGAGCAGTTCCAGATTCATCTTGCGGGAATTGATAATGCGGGGCGTGTTGGTCTTGATTTCCATCCCCTCGGTGCAGGGGTACACGCAGGCAGTCACCAGCCGGAACGGCTTTCCGCCCTCCGACACCTCCACCAGACACAGCCGGCAGGCGCCGATTTCATTGATATCCTTCAGGTAGCACAGGGTGGGGATATCGATCTTCGCCGCCTTGGCGGCTTCGAGAACCGTGGACCCCTTGGCGACGGCATAGGGTCTGCCGTTGATTTTGACGTTCAGAGTTTCCATTCTACCACAATTCTCCTTTCTTAGGCTTTGGTAATGGCGTTGAACTTGCAGTTGCTGATACAGGCGCCACACTTCACGCACTTCTTGGTATCAATCTGCATGGATGCCAGCTTATG
Source organism: bacterium (assembly GCA_963643175.1). Classification (GTDB taxonomy): domain Bacteria; phylum Bacillota; class Clostridia; order Oscillospirales; family CAG-272; genus CAMEON01. The sequence goes on along the minus strand of CAVIJF010000001.1, from coordinate 44,042 downwards.
TCCGGTCGCGATGTAGTCCGTGCGGGTGATGGCGTCCACGGGACAGTTCTTGGCGCACTTACCGCAGCCGATACAGGCATCGGGCTGGATAGAGAAGCGAACCAGCTTCTTACAGACGCCGGCGGGACAGCGCTTCTCGACGATGTGGGCGATGTACTCATCCCGGAAATAGCGCAGAGTGGACAGGACAGGGTTGGGTGCCGTCTGTCCCAGTCCGCACAAAGACGCGGACTTGATATAGGTGGCAAGCTCCTCCAGACGGTCGATATCCTCCAGCTCGCCGTTGCCCGAAATAATCTTATCAAGAATCTCCAGGAGGCGCTTGGTTCCGACGCGGCAGGGCGTGCACTTTCCGCAGGACTCGTCCACGGTGAACTCCAGGAAGAACCGGGCAATATCCACCATGCAGTTGTCCTCGTCCATGACAATCAGACCGCCGGAGCCCATCATGGAACCGATTGCCATCAGGTTGTCATAGTCAATCGGCGTATCAATCAGGTGGGCGGGAATGCATCCGCCGGAAGGTCCGCCGGTCTGTGCCGCCTTGAACTTCTTGCCGTTCGGGATGCCGCCGCCGATTTCCTCAATGATGTGGCGCAAGGTAGTACCCATGGGAACCTCTACCAGACCCGTATTGCGGATTTTTCCGCCCAGTGCAAACACCTTGGTGCCCTTGGATTTTTCGGTGCCCATGGAGCGGAACCAGTCGGCGCCCTTGAGAATAATCTGCGCAACGTTGGCATACGTCTCGACGTTGTTCAGAATGGTGGGGCTGGCAAACAGACCCTTGACCGCCGGGAAGGGCGGACGGGGACGCGGCTCGCCGCGCTTGCCCTCAATGGAGGTCATCAGTGCGGTTTCCTCGCCGCAGACGAATGCGCCCGCGCCGAGACGGATTTCCAGATTGAAATTGAATCCGGTTCCGAAAATGTTCTCACCCAACAGCCCGTACTCCTTCGCCTGATCAATGGCGATCTGCAGACGCTTGACCGCAATCGGGTACTCGGCGCGCACGTAGACATAGCCCTGATCGGCGCCGATGGCGTACCCGGCAATTTCCATTGCCTCAATGACGGCGTGCGGGTCGCCCTCCAGAATGGAGCGATCCATGAATGCGCCGGGGTCGCCCTCGTCCGCGTTGCAGCAGACATACTTCTGCACATTTCCCCGGTTGCCGGACGCAAAGCGCCACTTCATACCGGTCGGGAAGCCAGCGCCGCCGCGCCCGCGCAGCCCGGAATCCAGAATGGTCTGGATAACCTCGTCCGGGGTCATCTCGGTCAGCGCCTTGCCCAGCGCGGCGTAGCCGTCCATACCGATGTATTCTTCGATATTTTCGGGGTTGATGACACCGCAGTTGCGCAGCGCCACGCGGAGCTGGGACTTATAGAAAACGGTATCGTTCAGTGCGGCGTGCTCATCCTCCTTGTGCTCGACGGAAGAGGACTTCTCGTTGTAAACCAGCCGCTCGACTATTCTTCCCTTGAGCAGATGCTCGTCCACGATTTCCACCACATCATCGGGGGTGACGTGGCTGTAGAAGGTTCCGTCGGGGTATATGATGACAACGGGACCCAGTGCGCAAAGACCGAAGCATCCGGTCTGGACAACCTTTACCTCATCGGCAAGCCCCTGCCGCTCGATTTCCTGCTTGAAGATTTCCTGAATCTTCTGGCTTCCGGACGAAGTACATCCGGTACCGCCGCAGCACAGTACGTGTGCACGAATCATGGTATGCTTTCCTCCTCTGCTTGCTTATGCGTTCTGTGCGGCAGCGAAGGTGTACTCCTCCACGACCTTGCCGCCCTTGATATGCTTCTCAATGACCTCTGCCGCCCGCTCGGGAGTCATTTTGACGTACGTCACCTTCTCCTTGCCTGCCTGGAAAATTTCCACCACAGGCTCGTACTGGCAGATTCCGATGCAGCCGGTCTGGGACACCATCACGGTATCCGCCAGCCCCGCCCGGCTCACGCCCTCCACAAAGGCGGCAAGCACGGGACGTGCTCCGGCGGCAATGCCGCAGGTCGCCATACCGACCATAATGCGGATGTCTCCGCTGCCCTCACGCAGAACCATCTTGTCCTTCATCCGCTCGCGGATGGCGGCAAGCTCAGCTAATGATTTCATCTGTATGTTTTCCTTTCCATAATTGATTTCAGGGTTGCCTGTCAGGGTCGCACACCGCCGTCCGGGCATACTGTTCACGGAGGTAGTCCGCTATCCAGTCCAGCACCGCCGGGGTGTTCAGGGGAATGTCCGCCCCCAGTTCGCGCCGTATCTCCCGCGTGTCCAGCCGGACAGTCTGCGCGGGTGTTTCGTGCAGAAATACAAAGTCAATCTCCGGGGAGCCCTGTATCAGTGTCCACAGGGTGGACACCACATCCCCCAGAGGGGTACAGTCGATGTGGTCGGTATGAAAGCACGCCGTCACGCGGGTTCCGTGACTGTCCGGAAATTTGTCCCGATGTCGGGATTCCACCGTCAGACTGCCGCCCGTCTGCTCTGCTGCCAACCGCAGAAGCGGAAGCCCCAGCCCGACCTTGCGGGTCGTGCGGGTGGTGCAGAACGGATCCGTCACGCTCCGGAGGAAATCCGGCTTCATACCGCAGCCGTTATCCTCTACGGTCATTGTCAGCACGGCGTCCGCCTCGCGGATTGTCATCCGGATCAGCGTTGCGCCCGCTTTGACCGAGTTTTCGGCAATATCCAGTAAATTCAGGGACAGCTCTTTCATGCGTCACCTCCGTCAGGACTATCTGCCCGCAGAAACCGGAACAGCGCCGCCCGCACTTCCTCAGGCGAATCGCCGCCGACCTCCAGCTCCAGCGCATGACAGGCATCCGGGATGTCCTCCAGACGGTGCGCGTCCGAACCGAACAGGGCGTCGACGCCGCAAAGCGCCGGATGTTCCGTGCGCAGGGCGGCTTCACGCTCCATATTCCGGAACTCTGCGAACCGGAAGGCAGGCGTTTCCGGAAAGCTGCCCAGCACCGAAAGGATGCCGTTCGCCTCACGGTCGATGTGGGCGGGCCAGCAGACGCCGCCCATGTCCCGGCACAGTGACGCCGCCTCGTCCAAAGACAACCCGGTAGCGTTGGGCAGTAGGTACGGTTCGATCGCAGTCACGCAGTCATTGCCGTCCATCACCAGCTGTTCGCCGAAGATGTCCGGTCGGTTGCGGAAACGGATGCGTTTCGCATCCACCGCGCGGTCAAACAGCAGGGCTTCCTCCGGATGCTCAAAGAGGCAGACCAGATGGATATCCTCCGCCGTAGTCAGCTCCATGCCCGCGACGGCGACCAGTCCGAAGCGCTCCGCCGCCTGCACAAAACCGGGGCAGTTGCGGCAGCTGTTGTGGTCGGTCAGGGCAACGAGGTGCAGTCCGGCAAGGCTTGCCATGCCCGCGATGTTGCCGGGGGTCATATCCGCATCGGCACAGGGGGACAGGCAGGAGTGAATGTGAAAATCGTAAGGAAAGCGGCGCTTCATGTCGCCGCCTCCGCAAGGCAGGCGGACAGGGCAACGGCAGTTTCATAGGCCGTCCTCCCGGTAGAGAGAACGCATATCTCCCGTTCCTCGGCGGCACGCCGCACATCCTCCGGCAGGGTCACGCCCTCGGCAAGGATGACGCAGGCAACATCGGCAAGCGATGCGACCGCCACCGTATTGATGTTTGACATGATGGTAATCCACGCCTGCCCGCTCCGGGCACGCCCCATGACCCAGCTCAGCAGGTCGCCGACATAACCGCCGGTCACTGCCCGCTCAGGCTCCGGGCAGGTCAGGGGAATCAGGCTCATCCGCTCGGTTATCTGACGTACTGTCACAGGGATTCCTCCTCTCGTCCGGTGCCGGCATCCGCACGGCGGCTCCGCTCGACCACGCAGTCACCGCGGCTTGCCACCCCGCACACCACATCCTCCGCAAAGGCGCGGCAGTTGGGAGCGCCGCAGGCGCCGCAGTCGATTCCGGGCAGTTCCCCGCGCAGTTTCTGTATCTGCGCCATCATGCGGAGCGATTCCCCGAAGTTTCCGCTCAGCCGCTGTATCGGGCGGTAGGACGGCAGGGATTCGAAAAAGCAGTCGCCGGGAATAAAATCCCTGTCCTCCCCGCGCAGGATTGCCTGCGTAACGGGCAGGTAGCGGCGCAGGGTCTGCAGGCGTGCCTTGGCTACAAAGGGGTTCTCCACCGCCATGACGCCGCCGACACAGCCGCCGGGACAGGCATTCAGCTCGATGAACTCCAGTGACGGGAAATTTCCGTTATCCAGCTGATCCAGAACGCGGTTGACGTTTTCGATACCGTCCGCCGCCAGATACTTGTCATTGAGCAGGGCGGCAGACTCGCCGCCGGAGGTTGCCCAGCTGACGCCGATCCGCCCCGCACGGGTCGATGCCGGCGGTGTCTTTTCACGGTGCATGACGCTGAGCAGGCTGAAGTAGATGTCGCTGACCGACACCACCTCATCCACCCGGCTCACATAGTCCCCGAACCCGCCGCGGACATAGCTGACCTTCGCGGGGCAGGGGGAGATGAACACCACGCCGATGTCCGCATCGGTCAGGTCGGGATGTGCCTCCTTCGCCCTGCGGCGCGCCATGCCGGCGGCTATCTCCATGGGAGGCAGCAGCTGCAGGATATGCCCGCACAAGGTGGGATAGCGCAGGGAAATGAGCCGCAGAACCACCGGGCAGGCGGAACTGATGACCGGCTTGACAACTCCCTCGGTTTTGAGATATAATCGGGTATACGCCGAGACGTACTCGGCGGCTTCGGCAACCTCCACAACATCGTCGAAGCCGATGTCGCGCAGTCCCTGCAGGACGAAATCCACATCGCCCAGCTCCTCAAACTGACCGTAGAGCGAAGGGGCGGGCAGTGCGATTTTCCAGCGGTAGCGTGTAATGTCCTCCAGACGGCTGTAAGTTGCCTTTTTGGCTTTGTTGGGGCAGTACCGGATGCACAGACCGCAATCCAGACACCGGTCTGGGTTGATTACGGCGTGACCTTCCTGAATGCGGATTGCCTCGGTCGGACAGTGTTTCAGACAGGTGGTACATCCGGTGCAGCGGGTCACATCCAAGGATACCGAATGCTCATATGTATGCATACTGTCATTTCCTTCCTTGCGCTTGTCTTTTTTCAGGACACGGACGGCACGGAGAGGGTCGGGTCGCTCAGAGATTGACCCGCATGGTGATGGTGGTTCCCTTGCCCACCTGGGATTCAACAGTCATGGCGTCGGTGTAACGCTTCATGTTCGGCAGACCCATACCGGCGCCGAAGCCGAGGCTCCGAACGGCATCGGGCGCCGTGGAGTAGCCCTCCTGCATGGCAAGATCGATGTCGGCAATACCGGGACCGTGATCCTCCAGACGGATGACGATATGATCCACGCAGATCAGCACGTCGGCGACGCCGCCGCCCGCATGAATGACCATATTGATTTCACCCTCGTACATGGCAATGGAAACCTTCCGGATAATGTCCGGAGAGATACCCAGCTGCCGCAGGCTTTTCTTGACCTGTACGGATGCCTGCCCGGCGGAAATGAAGTCGTCCCCGTCCACATCAAAGTGGAGGTGCAGACCTCCGGGCTCAGGATTCATGAGTCACCCCCAGCCCGGCTGCGTACAGTTTCCCGCACGCCTCGTACATCCGCTTGCGGGTCGCCAGAATAACCATATGGTTTTCCTGCGCCAGCCGAACAATCTCCTCTGTAGGCATTTTGGAGCGCACGAACACCACGCACACCATGTCCATCATTTCAGCGGTACGCACGACCTGCGGATTGACCAGACCGGTCAACAGGACGGCCTGATCCTTGACGTATGCCAGCACATCGCTCATCATGTCACTGCCGCAGGCGGAGTTGACTTCCCTGTCCATATACTCCTGCCCGCAGAGCACCTCGGCGTCGAGCAGTTCGCGGATAATTCCGATTTTCATAAGCGGCTCATACCTGCCTTTTACAGAGTTTGGGGTAGCGTGTTACTCAGAGAGTGCCGGACAAATCGGCGCGTCCCTTACATAAACTTTGCCAGAATGGCGGCTGCCTCACCCTTCTTCAGCCGTCCGTAAACCTCTCCGTTCACGGTCATAACGGGTGCAAGACCGCAGGCACCGATGCACCGGGTCGCTTCCAGAGAGTACCGCCCATCGACCGACGTGCTGCCTACCGGCACGTTCAGGCACTTGGAACACTCCTCGATAATCTCGCCGGAGCCCTTGACATAACAGGCGGTACCAAGACATACGGCAACCGCGACTTCGCCGTCCGGATTCAGCTTGAACTGGGCATAGAACGACGCAATGCCGTAGATTTCCTCCAGCGACACGCCGGTGCGCAGGGCAATAATCCGCTGCACCTCAACGGGTAGGTAACCGTAGATTTCCTGGGCTCCCTGCAGAATCGGCATCATGGCGCCCTTTGCATCCTTATGGGCGTCTATGACGGCAATCAGCTTTTCCTCCTGCTCGGGGGTTCCATGAAACGCAACGGTTGTGAGTTTCTTTTTCATGAAAACAACCTCCAGATAAATTTGTTGAAAAAGTTCCTGTGGAATGCTCAACGTTGTCATTATAACACAAACAGACGAAAAAATCCAGTGGTTTTCGGAAAAAAATTGCTGAAACCACGACGATTTATTCCCAATTTTCAACCGAAAGGCAAAAGTGCGGGGGGGCAGTACAAAAAGCCGGGGCACAAGTGCCCCGGTTTTCGCAAAACACATCCGGAATCGGCTCCATCCTCCGGCGCGTGCCGTGCGCGTCAGGTGCCTCAGAAGAAATTTGCATCCTCGGCTCTGGCGTACTCCAGCATCCGGCGCTGCAGGTACCGCATATTTCCGGTCAGGAAGTCCTGGATGTTGTCAATGAAATCCGTTCCGTCCGCATCGTCATAAATCTCCAGCAGAGCGTTCGGCATACGGCTCTCCCCGGCAATCTCCAACTCATACGCAATGCTCTCAATAAGCCGCCGATCCGCTTCCGTAAAGAGCACCCAGTACTCCTCCCGGTTGGCGCGTGCCAGATCGTACAGCATCTTGTAGGCGACCAGCGGTGCCAGCACGTTGTTGACGCCGAAATCCTGATCCTCCTCAAGGAAAATGTTCCGGTTCCAGATTTCCTGCATATAATCGTCCCCGACCATGGTGCGCAGCAACCCGCCCAGACGGCGGTTTACGCGGTCAAATGTCAGGTCGCTCACCGGAATGTTCCGGCGCGTCTCCGCGTCGTAGCGGAAGAAGTGCGCATCCGTATCCCGGCTGTGCACGAACGCCGTCAGCAGCAGCCAGCCGCCCAGCACGATCATGACGCCGAAAATCAGCTTAAGCATAGTCTTGAAGAAACCCGGTCTGCCCTTCGGCACCAGCACCGCAAAAAGGATGATGCCAGCCAGAAGCGCCACGCAACCTGCAATAAAGAGAATAAGAACCAACTGCTTCTTATTCAGCCTCAGTTTCAGCTTTTCCATATGTATGTCCGTTCCTTTCCGGGGACCGCAGCGCGGACTCCGCCCCGCTTCTCATCTGTATACGCCATTATACCATATTATTTTTCGATTTGCAAGAGTTTTATGAAAAATATTCGCATATTCGATTCGGCGCGGGTACTCACCCGCAAGCGTCCGTCACGTCCGCTCCTGCTCCCACGCCGGCACCATATCTGCCGGGAAAGTCGCACGCAGAAGCGCGGCGTAGGTGGGGAACGTGATATACGGCGCATCGGCAGGCGGGGCGAGCAGTTCCATATCCGTGCCGTATATATGTGCACGGACATTGGTTTCGGCAAGCCCGCAGGAAAGGTAGAACGCCTTGCGGCGCGTCCGCTGAACCGGATTGTCGCAGTCCGCAGTCGGCACCTCAATTTCAAGGAAAACGTGTGCGCCGGGGGCGCGGTCACGGCAGTACGCCAGAATGCATGGAATCGCGGCGTGTCCGATACCCTGACTCCGCAGTTCCGGCTGTACGGCAAGGTAGTCCAGCAGAAGCAGATCCCCATGCCGGACGGTGATAATCAGTCCCGCCACCGACACCTCCGGCGTTCCTATGACCAGCAGGTCATAGGCATCCGCACAGGCGCCTCCGGTCATGAAGGACAGTTCCTTCCGCTCCCCGGCAGGAAAAGCGGACTCGTACAGCTCCCGGTATGCGGGCAAATCCCCGTCGGTCAGCGGGCGCAGGGTAACAGATACAGGCATGAAATATCTCCTTGTGTCATCAGTGTTTTCTTTGTCTGCCGTACAGGCGGAATGTCAGCGGCCACACGGTGCCGGCAAACAGCGTCGCCAGCATGTAGCGCACGAGATGTGCCCACTGTGCGCCGCCGGACAGCAGACTGAACAGCGGTTTTGTGCCTTCCAGTATGCCCAGCAGCAGCGCAATGCCGAGCACTAACTTGACTGCCTGCCCCCACAGAGGCGCTTTGGTGGAAAAATGCAGGTACCGCTCATCCAGCGTCCACGAGACGGCAAGTCCCAGCGTAACGCCGAGCAGCGACCACGCATTCTTGACCGCCTCGGCATAACTGGCGGTATCCAGATCGGCGGGAAAATTGTAGAAACTGACGTAGCCCAGCAGAACCAGTCCCAGCGCCGCCGTTCCGGCAAGCACCGGAATCATCAGGCGCGGAGCCGTCCCCACGCGGGAAAACGGCACCCACAGAGCCGCCGCCAGCACCAGCGCACACAGGGCGCCCACCGACACGTCGGCGGGCGTATGGACGCCCAGATACATCCGGGAGAACGGAATCAGCACCGCCAGCACGATACCGACAATGCGCACCCACCGCTCCCGACGGCAGATTGCCAGCCCGCCGTAGGTTCCGACCGCAATCTGCGAATGCCCGGACGGAAACGAGTACCCGGTGGCGTCGGCACGTGCGGACTCGACGATGGCAAAGGACGGGTCGCGCACCCACGGGCGCGGCACGCGGCAGGATATTTTCAGGAACTGATTGAGGAAGGTTCCGGCAAGCCCGACTGTCAGCAGGTAGTAGCCCTGCCGCTTGTCCACGCACCAGAACATCAGCATTCCGAAGGCGATGAACATCGTCGCACTGCCCAGCTCCGTAACCGCCTGCATCAGAATGTTCAGCACCGGGTTACGGACGGATTCCAACAGGTACAGGAAACTCATATCACTTGCTCCTCTGCGTCCGGAAGCGCTCGTACAGCCCGGTCACGCGGTCATAGCGGGTTGAAAATTCGGCATAGTCGGACAGCTTTTCGCGGTTCCAAGTGTTCTCGGCAAGCGCGGGAATACGCTCCTCCAGCAGTTTCTGCTCGGCACGCACACCCGCACGCAGGTCGTTCGGGAACGCTGCCATGATGCGGTCGCCCCACGCCAACAGCTGACCGCCCTCCACCTGATCGGTGGGCGGAATGGTCAGCCCCGTCTTAATGTACGGAGAGCCGCCGTGCACAGGCTGCCAGCGGTACACATTCCAGTCATATACCTGCTCGGGCGTCCAGTGGACATCCGGCGCGACCACGTACAGGGGCGACCACGAGCAGTTGAGCAGGCGGAAGCCGGCGGAGAGCAGGGACGGCGTCACCTGATAGTAGTTTTCCCAGCTCATGACCACTGTTTCGGGCGGGATGACTGCGTTGACCGCCGCGCCGAAGCCTTCCCATACCACCGGCGTTCTGCCGCAGGACAGCACCGCCTCGGCAGTGCGGCGGATGAAGGAAGCATACAGAATCTGCGCCAGTTCTTCCCTGCCCCCCTCGCGTGCCAGATACCCGTCAACGTCCACGCCGCGGGCACGGCTGGCGGCAAGCGTCTTTTCGCAGTCCGTCCACTTGGAGATGGTCGCCTCGTCGCCGCCGATGTGAATATACGGGCTGTCCGGGAACATCCCGCACAACTCGCGGAACAGTGCCTCCATGCACGCCATGGACTGCTCGCTCTGGCAGATGATGCCGTCCGTACCGAAAATATCCCCGTAGCCCTCCGCAAAGGAGGTGCAGTGTCCCGGCACGTCAATCTCCGGCATCAGCAGAACCCCGCGCCGGGCGGCATAGGCGACCAACCCGCGTATCTGCTCCTCGGTGTAGCTGCGCCCCGGCGTGGACAGCCGCGGGAATGCGCGGGAGGGCAGCGTGTAGCTCTGGTCGTCCGTGAAATGCAGGTGCAGGGTGCGGATTTTGTAGAACCGGCACAGATCCACATACTCCAGCAGAACCGGAAACTCGTGGAAATCCCGCGCAAGGTCTACCATCAGCCCGCGCCAGCTGCAGCCCGGCTCGTCCGCAATCTCACCCTCCGGAAATGTCAGATGCGCCGCGTCGTCCCCCTTCTCCATCAGCTGAATCAGGGTGGAGACGCCGTTCTGCCAGCCGGCAGCCCCGGCGGCGGTGACGGTCACGGTATCCCCAAGCGAAAGCCGGTACGCCTCCGACGGCAGGGCGGCATCCCGGGCAAATCCGACCGCGCCCGTCACCGGCTGAACCGTGAAGAATACCCCGTGCGTGCGCCTTGCATACACCGAGAGCGTGTCGGCGGCGTCCGCCGCATCCGGCATTGTCAGCGAAACCGTGGCAGGCAGCGCCACCCGTCTCCCGGTCATGCGGGCGGTGTGCGGTGCCGGAATCACCGGCAGCAGGCTGTTTTCCGTATGTTTCATGGTGTTACGCCTCTTTCCCGTGCGCGGCTGCCAACGTGCAGAACCGCTCAATCTGCTCGGACAGCGAGGCAAGTCCTGCCTCCCAGAATGCCTTGTCGGTCAGGTCAATGCCAGCGATGCGGGCGCACTCCTCCACGTCGGTGTGGGTCGTGGCGGCAAGCATCTGCTTGTATACCGGCACAAAGTCGGCGCCGCGGCGCCGGTACTCGGCATACAGTCCGCGCGCGAACAGACCGCCGAAGGCGTAGGGGAAGTTGTAGTAGGACATACCGTAATAGTGCCCCTTGCACAGCCACATATAGGGGTGCAGGGTCGCGGTGTCCAGCCCGTCCCCGTAGGCGGTCTTCTGCGCCTCCGTCATCAGGGCGCAGAGCCGATCCGCGTCCATGAACTCCTCCGGGCGGTGCGCGAACACGGAATCCTCGAACAGGAAGCGTGAGTAGATGTCGCAGATAATCTGCGTGGCGTCAGACAGCTGGGATTCCAGCAGTCCCAGCTCCGTTTCCGCATCCGGAGCGGCGGCGACGGCGGCGGCACCGACCAGCACCTCGTTGAAGGTGGACGCCGTTTCGGCAACCGGCATGGTGTAATCCTGAACCATGACCGGATGCGGAAACACCTGCTGGTCGTGGAAGGCGTGACCTAACTCGTGCGCCAGCGTCACCACATCCGAGAAAGACCCGGCGAAATTGGTCAGCACGCGGCTCTGCCGGATGGCAGGCACGCCGCAGTCAAAGGCACCCCCGACCTTTCCGGGACGCGGGAAGAAGTCAATCCATGCCTCGTTGAAGGCGCGTTCCACCATGTCGTGCAGCTGGCTGTCAAACCCGGCAAACACCTGCAGGAGGTAGTCCCGCGCGGACTCGGGCGTGAATACGGCATCGCTTTTCCCGATGGGGGCAAACATATCCCACCACGGCAGGGCGCCCTCATACCCTAAATAGGCAGCTTTGGCGCGGAGGTACTTCCAGAATACCGGCAGATACTCCTGCATGGCGAAAAGCAGGGCATCCAGCGTTTCCCGCTTCATGCGCGAGGCATGGAGCGCCTGCTCCAACGGCGAGGAAAACCCGCGCAGGGCACACTCGTTGATGGTCTGCAGCTTAATGCTGTTCATGGCGAAAGCAACCGCGTCACGGATCGGTCCGTAGCACGCAAGTTCCGCGTTGTAGGCATCGCGGCGGACGCTCGCGTCCGCGTCATAGGCAAGGTTGCGGACATCGGACAGCGTAACTGTCTCCCCACGATACTGCACCTTCACCGAGCTGGTCAGGCTGTTCTGCAGATTCTCCCATGCGGCGGCTCCGGACAGGTTCATCTTGGCAAGCAGGGCTTCCTCCCGGTCACTAAGACGGTAGCGGCTGTCCTTCAGGATGCTCCGGAGCATGTAGGCATACGCATCAAGCGTCGGGTCGGCGGCAAGCAGCTGCTCCAGCCGGTCATGCCCGATAGCTGCAATCGCCTCCCGTATGCGGGTGTCATCCGCAACGGCGGCAGACACCTTGTCCATAACCCTGCCGATGGCGCTGGCGGCGGCGGTGTTGCCCGTATCGGCGGAGTAGCGAAGCGAGGCGTAGGTATACAGCTTGCTCTCCAGCGAAACAAGCGCGTTGCCCGCGTCGGTGTAGCGGTGTACCAGTTCGGACGCAGGCAATGTTCCTGCCTCCTCTGCCAACCGGTGCAGGGCGGCAATGGCGGCGTCCAGCGCCTCCGTGTCGGCGGCGTAGGCGGGGTCGTCAAAGTCGCTGTACAGAACGGATAAATCCCATGTCTGATTCATATTTTTCACTCCTTGCATAGGTATTGGTTTTTCTCATCAGTAGAACGGTTTTTCTTTGCCGCGCACGGCGTACCACAGACAGCGCAGGCGGTAGCGGAGTTCATTCCTGAGCCGGTACGCCGCCGGATATTCGAGAAAGTGCCGGATGGCTGCCTCATACCCCTTCTCCGCCGCATAGGCGTAAAAAGTCTCTCTCTGCGGATGCGGCTGAGACGAGCAGATCAGATTCCGGTTATACCGGACTATATCGTCAAGCGGGCACGGCTGTTTTATCAGGGAAAGCTGTTCAAGCAGTGCCAGCCCCTTTTCCGTGTTGACCAGCACGGCGGAGGTTCCGCGGTTGTCATCCTGCCATGTCGGCATAACTTCGGCGCCCCAGAAGTCGCCGATAACGAGATCGCTCCCTGCCGAAAAATTGCGGAAACGGCAGTGATAGCAGCTTGGCTTCAAATCAAAACCGTTCAGGAATCCTCGCGTGTATGCATCCTCCGTATACGGGCTCCGGTACACCTTCCCGTTTTCAAACTCCATCCGCACGGCACTGCGGTGCCACCCCCCGTCCTTGTTGCGGAATTCCAGCCGGCTCAGCTTCGCGCCGTACTGCTTCTCCCGCATGGAAATATACGTCCGGAGCATCTCCGCGCCGGGGATGCCGTGGCAGACCAACTCGACCAGAATCAGTCCCGCATACTCCCTGCCGAGATACGCACGCAGTCCTGCCACCTGGCAGGGGCACCCGCTGAACAGCACGGTTCTGCCGTCTGTCAACAGCGCTCTGATGTCGCGGTAACACATATCCATATTGCTCTGCGCGTACTTGGAGCCCATCATGCGGCGCAGGTCGTCCGGCGAATCCGACACGATGTGCCGCACACGAAACTGCCCGTCGAACACCGCACCGCAGACACAGCCGCCCGCCGCCAGCACGTGCGACGCAAGTGCGTGGAACAGTCCGCCGGAGGTACTGCTCTGCCTGATTCCGTCGTCGCGGTTCCGTGCCACATAGGTAAGCGGGAATCCCTCCCCGGGAGATGACTGCTCCCGCAGAACCGGACAGGCACGCTCACAGCGGTTGCAGCCGTTACAGCGGGCGGCATCAATGACCGGATAGATGAAATCAAGGTACTTTTTCCCGAACGAAATTGCGCCCTGCGGGCAGGCGTTGCGGCAGCTACCGCACAGCGTGCACTGCTCAGCGGAAACTTTATCGATCATAGGCGTGACGCCTCCTTCGGTTCTTCGCAGTCTGGCAACCTGCCGTTTGTTTCCTCAGTCCGCAGAAAGACCGAGCGCCGCCGGCAGAACGGTCTGGATAGGGTCGCGTATGACCAACCAGGCACGCCCGTCCAGCGGTGTCGGCGTCCGGTTGATAATGACCAGATGCTTTCCGGAAAACTCATCCGGCAGGGCGGCAGCGGGATAAACGGTCAGCGACGTGCCGCCGATCAGCAGGACATCCGCCGCGCGGATGGCATCCGCCGCCTGCATGAATGTATGCATATCCAGTTCCTCGCCGTACAGCACGACGTCCGGACGGACAATTCCGCCGCACGCCGGACAGCGCGGCACGCCCTCCGTCTCCAGCACGAACGACAGCGGGTATTCCCGCCCGCAGGACAGGCACTCGTTACGCATGACCGAGCCGTGCAGCTCCAGCACGTTGAGACTGCCCGCCGCCTGATGCAGCCCGTCTATGTTCTGCGTGACGACAGCCGCCAGCTTCCCCCCGTGCTCCAGCCTCGCCAGCGCACGGTGCGCGGCGTTGGGGCGGGCGCCGGGATACAGCATATGCCGCCGGTAGTAGGCAAAGAATTTCTCCGGGAACCGGCGCAGGTATGCGCCGCTGAGCACCCGCTCCGGCGGGTCTTCCTCCGGCGCCGATCCGGTGTACAGTCCGTCACTGCCCCGGAAATCCGGGATGCCGCTCCCGGTGGAAACCCCTGCCCCGCCGAGAAATACCATGCGCTCCGCTCCCGCCAGAATCGCGGCAAGCTCCGCGTACTGTTCCTTGTTTCCCATAGCCCGCCGGCTCCTTTCCGTCGGATACCGATTATCCGATCCGCGTCAGTATATCCGGGATGTCCGCAAGGCTGTCACACGTCGCCCACAGGAGCGGGCGGATATCCTCCGTCGGTCGGAGAATGTCCGGCACCATGACGGGACGCATTCCGGCGTTGTATATGGAACGGACACCGTTGAGCGAATCCTCCACCCCGACGCATTCCTCCGGGGAAATCCCGATGAGCCGCGCCGCCAGAAGATAAATATCCGGTGCGGGTTTTCCGTTCTCCACCATGTCCCCGAATGCCAGCCCGTCAAACAGCTCCAGCATCCCCGTGCGCCGGAGGTGGTCGGTTGCCGCCTCCCGGTCGGTCGAAGTTGCCAGACCCAGCCGGTAGCCGCGTGCCCGCAGGGTATGCAGCACCTCCATGGCGCCCGGACGCAGGGGAATCCCCTCCGCAATCAGCTGATCGAACAGGCGGTTGCGCAAGCGGATGTACGGCTCAAACGGTATGTCCGGGTACTTACGCTCCCAGAAAACCCCGATGTCGTGCAGGTTCATGCCGGTGCAGTGGCGGATCGTATCATCCATATCCGGCACGTGCATAACCTCCGCCGCCGCGAGCCATGCACGGTGAAATACCCGCTCCGTATCGTGCAGGGTGCCGTCCTTGTCAAATATCACGCCCCGGACGGGGGCATTCGTCCACGCTTCCATCACGGTCGCGGTCAGTCCGGGTTGCGCTCGCCCAGCGCAACGTGGTACTTCTGATAAAAGCTCTCGAAATACCCGCCGTCCAGCGCTTCGCGTATTTTCCGGGTCAGGCTGTTGTAGAAGTACAGGTTATGCGTCACCGCCAGCCGCATTCCCAGCGACTCCTTCGCCTTGAGCAGATGGCGGATGTAGGAGCGGCTGTAATTCTGACAGGTCGGGCAATGGCAGGACTCACTCACGGGGCGCGGGTCACGCATATACTTCTCGTTCATGATATTGACTTTTCCCTCCCATGTGAAGAGGTTGCCGTGGCGTGCGTTGCGGGAGGGCATCACGCAGTCAAAGAAATCCACGCCGAGGTGCACAGCCTCCAGAATGTTGCAGGGCGTGCCGACACCCATGAGGTACCGGGGCTTATCGGCGGGCATATACGGTTCCACCGCATCGATGATGCGGTACATCTCCTCGGTTTCCTCGCCAACCGCCAATCCGCCGATGGCATACCCCTCGCAGGGAATCTCCGCAATCTCCTGCATATGCGCGATGCGCAGATCCTCGTAGGTGCCGCCCTGATTGATGCCGAACAGCATCTGATGGCGGTTGATGGTTTCCGGCAGACTGTTGAGCCTGTCCATTTCGGCGCGGCACCGGCGGAGCCAGCGTGCCGTTCGGGCAACGGAATTCTTCACGTACTCATACGGCGAAGGATTCTCGATGCATTCGTCGAATGCCATGGCAATGGTGGAGGCAAGGTGCGACTGAATCTGCATACTCTCCTCCGGACCCATAAAAATCCGCTTGCCATCGATATGGGAGGCAAACCGCACGCCCTCCTCGGTAATCTTGCGCAGACCTGCCAGCGAGAAAACCTGAAATCCGCCGCTGTCGGTCAGGATGGGGCGCGACCAGTTCATGAACTTATGCAGTCCGCCCATGTCGTAAATCAAATCGTCACCGGGGCGCAGGTGCAGGTGGTAGGTGTTGGACAGCTCGACCTGACAGTCCAGGTCGCGTGCCAGCTCGACGGTGGATACACCGCCCTTGATGGCGGCACAGGTGCCGACATTCATGAACACGGGGGTCTGGATATCCCCGTGTACGGTATGCAGGACGCCGCGCCGTGCGCGGCCGTCCTTTGCGAGAACTTCAAACATACATATCTCTTTCCGGCTGCTGCCCGAACACGGCAGTGCCTTGTTTTTTGACGGTTCCCCGCCGTATCCGAAGAACCTGCGGGAAGCGCCCCCGGCGCTCAGCACCGCTCGAACTGATGGTCAAGCGTCCGCTTTTTGATTTCCATGGCAACCGGTCTGCCGTGCGGGCAGAAAGTGACATCCGGCAGGTGCATGAGCTGATTCACCACGTACGCCGTCTGCTCCGGCGAATAGTTGCGTCCCGCCTTGATGGCTGCCTTGCAGGATGCCTGAAACAATGCCTTCTCGAATACCGTGTCGCGCGTCAGCTTTGGGTCGCCCGTTCCCTCCGCCAGCTGGGCGGCGAACGTGGCAAACATATCCGCCACGGCGGCGGTATCGATTCCGGCAGGCAGGGCATCCACGCGGACCGTGTTGCGCAGGCAGGCAAAGGCAAAGCCGATACCTTCCAGCTCCTTGCGGTAGGATTCGATGATGCCCACCTCGTCAGACATGAGCATGACCTCCACCGGGAGCAGCATCAGCTGGGAATCTACGGCATAGTCGCGCCGGCGCAGGTTGGCACGCAGTTGCTCGAAAATGATGCGCTCGTGTGCGGCGTGCTTGTCTATCAGCAGCATCCTCTCGCCCTGCTCCACGATGACGTAGGAGAAGAATACCTCCCCGACAATCCGGTACGGGAGCGGCGCGGCGGGCACATCCGCCGCCGGGGTTCCGTCCGGTCCGGCGTCCGGCGGCGTCTGCGGTGCGGCATTCTGCACCGGGGGGACGGTCTGCGGGGGCGGCGCCGGTGCCGGATCCTCCGGACGCCTGACATCCTCCGGAAACCCGGCTTGTTCGTCTGCCCATGCGGGCGGCTCCTCCGGGGGCGGCGGCACCGGCATATCCTCCGGCGGGATTGGCAACGATTCCGGGGATACAGGGGATACCGGCTGCGGTTCTGCCGGTGCGGACGGCATACGCGGCGGCGCCGCAGGCTTTGGCTGAACCGATGCCGGGGCAGGGGCGGGAATTTTTTCCCCTGCGCCCTGCCCTGCCGCGCTCCCGGCACCGCCGGTGACATACCGACGGATGTACTCCTCCGCCGTGATGCGCTCCTGCGGGGGCTTTACGGCAGAGGACAGTCCCGCGCCGGGTGCGTGCACCGCCTGCTCTATCGTCACCTGCCGCTGTCGGAGGGACTCCTGACGCTCCGTCTCAATAGGTGCCGTCGCATCCGCCAGCCGCACGGATGGCTTGGCAAATGTCGGCTTGAGCGCCTCGGTTTTGAGGGCAGGACGCCCGGTATCCTGCTCCAACGCCTGCCGGACGGTGTAGTAGATTGCCTCGAACACCGGCTTTTCGTTGGAGAATTTGACTTCCAGCTTGGCGGGATGGACATTGACGTCCACCCGGGCGGGATTCAGTCCGATATTCATGATGCACACGGGATACTTTTCGGCGGGCAGGTAGGAGACAAATGCCTGCTCCAGCGCCGCCTGTGCCGTGCGCGATTTGATGTAGCGGTAATTGATGAAGAAATTCTGCCCGTTACGGTTGGCGCGCACGTTGTCCGACCGCCCGATGAAACCGGTTATCTCCACTCCCTCGTACTCCCCCGCCAGCGGGATGAGGCGGGAGGCGAAATCCCGTCCGTAGACGGCATAAATCGCGCTCTTCAGCTGTCCGTCCCCGGCGGTATCCAGCCGGAGTGCGCCGTCCGAAATGAAGCGGACGGCAATTTCCGGGTGCGACAGGGCAACGCGCTCCACGTTGGCACTGACTGCCATCGCCTCGGTGGCATCGCGCTTGAGAAACTTGCGCCGCGCCGGTACGTTGGCAAACAGGTGCTCCACCATGACGGTCGTGCCATTGCCGCAGCCGAACTCGCTGACGCCTATCAGTGTCCCGCCGCGCACTTCCAGCATGGAACCCACGGCGTCCTCGGCACGCTTGGACATGATGCGCATATCCGACACGGAGGAAATGGCGGCAAGCGCCTCGCCGCGGAAGCCCAGCGTGATAATGCCGTCCAGATCGGCGGCGTCGCGTATCTTGCTGGTTGCGTGGCGCCGGATTGCCATGGGCAGATCCTCCGCCGACATTCCGCAGCCGTCATCCGTGACGCGCATCAGGCTGACGCCGCCGCTCTGTATCTCGACCGTGATGTGCCGGGCACCCGCGTCAATGGCGTTTTCCATCATTTCCTTGATGGCGGAGGCGGGTCTGTCCACGACTTCACCCGCCGCAATGAGGTTGGCAACCTCAAAGGAAAGAACCTGTATGTTGCCCATTGATCCTCCTTATCCGGTTCAGAAACGCGTTTTCCTGCAATTCCGCTGTTCCGTCGTTTCAGCGTATCTGCTTTTTCCACTCAAACAGCAGGCTCATGCATTCAAACGGGGAAAGCGTGTTGACATCCAGTGCCCGCAGCTCGTCGATGAGGCGGGCATTCAGGCAGTCGTCCAGCGATAGGGCACCGTCGTCCGGCCTTGCGGTTTTTCTGCCGCTGTCCGCCTCGTCCACCGCCTCGCGCACTGCATGGGAGGAAGTCTCCACGGCTGCCAGTATCTCACGGGCACGCCGTATCACCTCGTTCGGCAGTCCCGCCAGCTTGGCGACCTCGATGCCGAAACTGTCGTCCGTGGAACCGCGCACAATCTTGCGCAGGAAGGTCACAGTATCCCCGCGCTTGCGGGCAGCGATGTGATAATTGACTATCCCGTCGTAGGCGCCTTCCATCCCGGTCAGCTCGTGATAATGCGTGGCGAACAGGGTGCGGGCGCCGATTTTCCTTCCGGCGGTGTACTCAATGATAGCGCGGGCGATGCTCATCCCGTCAAAGGTGGAGGTTCCGCGCCCGACCTCATCGTAAATAATCAGGCTTTTGCGTGTCGCTCCGCGCAGGATGGCGGATACCTCGGTCATTTCCAGCATGAAGGTGGACTGCCCGGACGCCAGATCGTCGGATGCCCCCACGCGGGTGAATATCCTATCCGCGATGCCGATGTGTGCGGAGGATGCCGGGACGAAGGAGCCTATCTGCGCCATCAGAACAATCAGCGCGACCTGCCGCATATAGGTGGATTTACCCGCCATATTGGGACCTGTTATCAGCATGAGCCGGTTGTCGCGGGTGTCAAGGTCGGCGTCGTTCGGGACGAAGTAGCCGTCCTTGACGAATTTCTCCACCACGGGGTGGCGCCCGTCCCGGATGCTGATGCGGTCGTCCTCCGCGACTTCGGGACGGACATACCGATTGCGCGATGCCACCGAGGCAAGGCTCCGGTAAACGTCAGCCTCCGCCAGCAGGGCGGCGGTCTTCTGGATACGCTCGCTCCGATCGGCAACGAAGCCACGCAGTTTGCAGAACAGCTCATACTCCAGTGCGCACAGCTTGTCCTTGGCGCCCAAAATGGTAGCTTCCATGTCCTTCAGTTCCTGCGTGATATAGCGCTCTGCCCCGACCAGCGTCTGCTTGCGTATATAGTTGTCGGGCACCTGATCCGCAAAGGACTTGGACACCTCTATGTAATAGCCGAACACCTTGTTATAGCCGACCTTGAGTGTTTTGATGCCGGTACGCGCCTTTTCCTCTGCGGCAACCCGGTCAACCCATCCCTGCCCGTCGTTCATGACGGAGCGCAGGCGATCCACCTCGGCGTCGTAGCCGTCGGCTATCATGCCGCCGTCGCGCACCGAGAAGGGCGGCTCCTCCACCAACGCCCGTCCGATTTCCGCGCAGACGTCCTCCAGCAGATCCATTTCCCGCCAGATGCGCTTGAGTTCCTCACTCTGGCAGCCCTCCAGCAGGCGGCGGATATCCGGCAGCAGCGATGCCGTAGCGCACACCGCACGCAGATCCTTCCCGCCCGCAGTGCCGAACACAATGCGCGTGATAAGCCGCTCCATATCCAGTACGTGCGAGAGCAGTTCCCCCAACTCCTCCCGCTTCATGTAGTCCCCGACCAGCTCCTCTACCGCACTCTGTCGGCGGGCAATGTGCGCCGGGGAGAGCAGCGGGTGCTCCACCCACTGCCGGAGCAGACGCGCACCGGGCGAGGTTTTGGTATGATCCAGCACCCAGAGAAGCGTTCCCTTCTTCTCCTTGGTGCGCATGGTTTCGGTCAGTTCCAGATTGCGACGCGTATTAAGGTCAAGACCGAGATACTGCCCCTCACTGTACACCCGCAGTTCCCGGAGGGTAGCAAGGTCGGTTTTCTGCGTTTCGGTCAGATAATCCAGCAGGGCGCCGACGGCGCACACCAGCGGTCTGTTCTCCAGAACCTCCGGTCTGAGCGTGTCGCCGAAGCGCTCCTTCACGCGGGCGGCGCAGTCGGCGGGATCGAAGCGTCCCGCCTGATTGTCCGAAAGCATGGCGCCCTGACTTTTCAGCCAGTCCGCCGCCTTGGCACAGCGCCGGGCGCCGACATTGAGAATCACCTCACGCGGCGCATAGGTACCCAGCTCCCCCAGCAGTTCCTCGTCCATCCGCGCCCCGTCAATGACCGTTGCAAAGACCTGTGCAGTGGACAGGTCGGCAAAACACACCCCGTATTCCAGCTCGCTGACATACAGGGCGCACAGGTAGTTGTTCTTCTGCTCCGGCAGGAGCGAACTTTCGATGACGGTGCCGGGCGTCACGACCCGGATAACCTCCCGCCTGACCAGTCCCTTTGCCAGCGCGGGGTCCTCCATCTGCTCGCAGACGGCGACCTTATAGCCTTTCTCAATCAGCTTGCCGATGTAGACATCGGCAGCGTGGAACGGAACACCGCACATGGGAGCGCGCTCCTCCTCGCCGCAGTCGCGCCCGGTCAGGGTCAGCTCCAGCTCGCGCGAGGCGGTGATGGCATCGTCAAAAAACATCTCGTAGAAGTCCCCCAGCCGATAAAACAGCAGGTAGTCCTTATATTGATTTTTGACTTCCAGATATTGCTCCATCATGGGCGTCATGGTTCGGTTCTCCTCTCGTTGGGATCAGGAATCGCGCGGCGGGGCGGCTCCGTCAGTGGCAGCCGCCGCAGCTGGAGCAGTCATGCGTACAGCCTGAGGGCATCTCCCCGGTGATGGCAAACATGATGGTATTGTTCACCGCGTTCATCAGGTTGTTGACGGCGGCCTGCGACTCGTTCAGCTCGATAAAGGCAGGGTTCGCCGCGATTTCCCCGTACAGCTCATCGATACGCTCCTGAATCTGCCGCACAAGGTCGGGGTCGTAGTCCCCGTCGCCCGCTACCTGCTCGATAGCCTTGCGCTGCACCTCATACTCGGTCAGCATACGGCACAAATCCTCATCCTCCTGATAGGCTTCCTTTGCCCTGTCCATACGGACAAGGCGCGGATCGTTCTTGAGTGCCTTGCCAAGAACCATCGCCATCTCAAACACATTGGAGGGGTCAAGGCGCACGCCTTCGCTTGTTTTATTCTCGTTTCCGTTATCAGTCATGGTATAATCCTCCCGGTTCTGTTATTCTGTACTCCGCTGTCTGACAGCTGTCACTTGCTTCCCGCGCCTTCTGCAGTCCCGTACAGGGCGAAGGGGGCGGCGCGCCCGATGCGCACGGGGACAAACTGCCCGACCGGTGTTGTCTCTGGCGACCCGGGGAAGAAAACGCTTTTGTTTCCGGCTGTGCGCCCCGTCCACAGGTCGGCGTTGCTCTTGCTCACCCCGTCGCACAGAACCTGCAGCGTTTCGCCGACCAGCGGCTGGTTTTTCTCCATAGAAATGCCGTTCTGCAGCTCTAGCATCCGCGCGAAACGCTGCTTCTGCACCTCCTCCGGAACCTGCTCCATCTCCGCCGCCGGAGTTCCCTTGCGGGGGGAGTAGATGAAGGAGTAAATCATATCAAAGCGGATGTCGGAAAGTGCCCGCAGGGTATCCTCAAACTCCGCCTCCGTCTCGCCGGGGAAGCCGACGATGATGTCGGAGGTCAGCGTCAGATTCGGTATCTTCCTGCGCATATAGCGGACGGTATCCGTGTACCGCGCCATATCGTAATGCCGGTTCATGGCGTGCAGAACGCGGTCATTGCCGGACTGCAGCGGCAGGTGAAACGCGGGGGCGATATGCCTGCCCGCCGCCATGACGTCAATGAGACGCCGGCTGGCATCCTTCGGATGGCTGGTCATGAAGCGCAGCCACCAGTCACCGGGGATGGTGTCCAGCTCCTCCACCAGTGCGGCAAAATCGCACGGCTCCGCCAACCCACGCCCGTAGGAATTGACATTCTGCCCCAGCAGGGTGATGTCGCGGTAGCCGGCTTCGACCAGCTCCCGCACCTCACGCACGACTGCCTCGCGCGGGCGGCTGCGTTCGCGTCCGCGGACATACGGGACGATGCAGTAGGAGCAGAAATTGTTGCATCCATACATAACGGACACCCACGCGCGGTAGGAGGAGGTACGGAGAACGGGTATCTCCTGCCCCGCATCGGTACCCGACGACGTCTCGTCCTCCGGTAAAAGCGACCGGCGGTGCGTCTCCAGGCAGTAGCGCAGGACGGTCGGCAGGCGGTAAAGCGACGCGGTATCCAGGCAGAAGGTCACATAAGGATAGCTCCGCTTCAGTTCCTCCCGGCGGTGCTCCTGCGACGGCAGGCATCCGCAGACGCCGATGACCAGTTCCGGGTTATCCTGCCGCAGTTTTTTGTACTGCCCGACCGTTGCCAGTGCCCGGCTCTCGGCGTGCTCCCGGATAGCGCAGGTGTTGACCAGAATGAGGTCTGCGTCCTCCGGGCGCTCCACCGGTGTATAGCCCATCTCCTGCGCCATGCCGGACAGTTTTTCACTATCCGCCTCGTTCTGCTGGCAGCCGAAGGTCAGCACATAGACGCCCCTTCGGCGTCCGGCGGCTGTATAGGCGGCGTTGAGTGCGTGCACCGCCCGGATGGCGTCCTGCCGCTCGGCTTCGTCGTGCGGCGGCAGCGACCTTTTCGTCTTATCTGTCATACGGTTTCCTTGTATCTGTGAAAATGTGCCGCGCTGTGCGGCAAGTCGGGTCTTATTATAGCACATTCCGCCCCTTGCGTCAAGAGCAAGTGCGGAAAATTTACCTTGGGCGGTTCCCGGTACCGGGAGAGGGTGCCTTGTGCCCCGACGGGTACCGGGACGGCAAAGTCAGCCGCCCCGGCAGGGACAACCCTCCCATCAGCCGCACTCACGCCGTCCAGTCAATACTGCCGCGCGCCCCGGATCCGTCCGCCGCTACCGCCAGAATGACATAAGTTCCTCCGACACGTGCACCATGCAGGTACAGAACTCCATCCCGCACCGTGGCGGTCACATCGGCAGCCGGCTTTCCGTCCGCATCCAGCACAAGCCACACAAGCGCGGTGCTGTACGCATCCGCAGGCGCCACCGAAGCCGCAAAGGCAGGGGCTTCCGCCGTGCCGACACTCCGCACGTCCACGGCGGAAACCGGCGTCACGCAGGCGCCGCTGCGGGTATCGAATGCCTGAATCTCCGCGAACTGAACGCGGTAAATGCTGTCCTGCGGCGTCAGCCGTGCCGCTGTTCTGGTAACGGTAATCCGGATATGCGTCACGGTCTGTCCGGTAAAGTCCACGGTAAACGGCTGGCTCCTGTCCGAAAGACCGGCGTACTCCGCAACCGTAACATAGTTAGACGAACCCTCCGGACGGACGGAAACCGTGAAGTCCTGAGGGAAGGCATGCAATCCGCCGCTCAAGGATTCGGCATCCGTGCGGGGCCACAGCACAACCCGGTCGGTGTAAGTCGGCGCAGGAAACGCAAAATCCAGATAAACCGGCGTCCGAAGCTTCGGGGATGTATAGTTTCCGCCGGACGAGTAGCCGGTTCCGATCGTCACACCGTCTGTCAGGTTTCCGAAATTCCATGCGGCGGTGGACAGGGAGGTATCGTTGCCCGTGGCAGTAACGCCTGCAAGCAGGCTGTCCAGCATGGGAAGCCGTCCGATCCGCGCGGTCACGGTGCGGTTCGTGCCGCCCAGCGTAAAGACCGCGGGATAAGTCGTCGTGCCGTCGTCCCAGCCCGCGAAGCAGTAGCCCGCAGGCGGTACCAGCTCGACTGTGACCGTATCGCCCGCCTTACCGCTCACGGTGTGCGGGAGCGGGACAGCCTGCCCGTTGACAAACGCCTGTGTACAGCCCGGCGCGGCAACCGTCAGCGCCGACGTGCCGGCACCCGTGCCGCGACTGCCGAAGTGCAGTTCAATATCCGCCTCGCCCGAAAGATTCAGCGTCACCTCGGAAGAGGCAAAGAACACGTCCCCGCTCGCGTAAGCGAAGGCATACGCCTCGTCCTCGCAGACCACCGACAGCGTGTGGGTACCGCCGGGGAGAAGATTCATACCGAACTCTATCGCTTTTCCGTCCAGCAGAACCGTTGCGGGAATACCGTCCGGATTGCTGATGCGCAGCATACTGATTCCGCCCGTTGAATCCTGTGCAGGCAGTGTGAAGGTATAGGTGCCGGACACCAGCGTCAGGATATGCCGCCCGTCCCCGTACCCGCGCACCGTCACGCCGGATACGCCGGACAGCTCCCGCCCGGATTCCAGCACCGACGCGTTTTCCGCGCCGGGCAGGTACAGCGTGGCTGTCGTGTTGGCGGGAACCGTGCAGGTATAAGTCAGGTATCCGTTCTCCAGACGCCAGCCGGACTGTACTGTCCCGTAGGGGGAGACAAAGCTGCCGGAGGCATGCGTCAGACTGCCGCCGGGGGTGGGCTTCAGCACAAAGTGCCGGTACGCAGAGGTCGTGCCGTCGTCCGAGATGCCCAGCATGGTGCTGTACACCCACTCCATGACGGAGCCGTAGGAGTAGTGATTGAAGGAATTCATGCCCGCATCGCCGAAGCCGGACTCCACCGTATAGGAATTCCAGCGCTCCCAGATTGTGGTGGCGCCCTGCAGAATCGGGTATATCCAGGAGGGATACTCTTCCTGCTCCAGCAGTTTATAGGCAACGTCAGTGTAGCCGTATTCGGTCAGCACGGGCAGAAGGAAGGACACGCCCATAAAGCCCGTGGTCAGCTTCCAGCCGTGATTGGCGATATTCAGAGCCAACTGAGCCGCCGACGCCGCACGCAGTTCCTCCGGAATGATCCCGAAAGCAAGTGCCAGCGCGTAGGATGTCTGCGTGCCGCAGGACGTGGTGCCGTCCTCCCGCAGGAAGGCGCCGCACCATGCGTTGCGGAAGGATTCCGCATACCCGGCGTAGGTCGCCGCCGCGTTATCCTTACCGAACCAGCCCGCCATCTCCGCCATCAGGTCGCAGACGTAGACGCACCAGGCGGTATCGCAGACCGCCAGCGGCGTGGATTCGCCGATGGACAGCCAGTCGCCGTACATAGGCTGCGTGTCCCGGATGAAATCGCGCCCCGCGTCCCGTACAAGGTAGCGGATATAGCTCTCCATGTTCTTCCAGTAGGTTTCGGCAAGACCCGTATCGCCGTAGCGGATACCCATGGTGTAGGGGATGATGATGCCCGCATCCGCCCATGCGTTGTGCCCGGCGCCGGTGTAGGCGGCACGCTGATTGCCGGGCGCCACATCGGTATAGGCGCCGTTGCCCAACTGGCAGTCATTCAGCGCCATCACGTACTGCGCGAAGAACTGCCGCACGTCCATATTATACGCCGCCGTGCCGCAGAATATCTGCGCATCGCCCGACCAGCCCATGCGCTCGTCTCGCTGTGGGCAGTCGGTCGGCACCGACAGGAAATTGCCGCGCTGTCCCCAGTATGTATTGGACCACAGCCGGTTAATCAGCGCCTCCGAGCAGTCAAAGCTGCCCGTATCCTCCATTTCGGTGTACAGCACACGCGCCGTCACCGCCTCCAGCGGCAGCGGCTCCCCGATACCGGATATTTCGACATAGCGGAAACCTCGGTAGGTCAGCGTCGGGTACCACGTCTCGCCCGCAGAGTCCCCGCGCAGGATGTACACGTCGGTATTCCTGGCAGAGCGCAGATTCTGCGTGTACAGCGTTCCCTCCCTGCCGTCACCGGTTCCGCTGCCGTCATTGAGTATCTCGGCAAAACGAAGCTTCACGGACTGTCCCGCCTCGCCGGTCAGCGTGACCGATGCCACGCCGGAAAGGTTCTGTCCGAAGTCGTAAATGTAGGTCTTATCCGCAACCCGCCTGACCGAAACCGCCTGCACGCTGTCCATGACCTTAATGTTGCCGACAAACTGGGCGATAATCTTCCCGACGCCCAGTGCCTCCGCCGAGGTCACGCGGACGGGGCGCCAGTCCGTCCCGTCAAATCCGGCTTCCGCCCAGCCGTCCGGCAGGCGCCGTGCGTCATAGGTCTCGCCGTCAAACAGATCGTTCTCCAGTACAGGACCGTTCGTGAAGACGCTCCAGCTGCCGTCACTGACAATTCCGACGGTTGATCCGTCCGCAAAGGTGACGACCAGTCTGCCGATGAAGGCAGGTGCCGTGCCGCCGTAGGAACCGATGCGCCCGCAGTACCACCCGTTGCCAAGCTGCACCCCCAGCGCATTCCCGCCGGTGCGGACCAGCTCCGTCACATCGTAGGTCTGGTACAGGATGTGGGAGTCGTACTCCGTCCAGGAGGGTGTCAGGTAGGCGTCGCCCACCCGCTGTCCGTTCAGGTACAGGTCATAGATGCCCGCCGAGGTGGCATAGACGCGGGCTGTCACGATTTCCTTATCCGGCAGGGTAAACTCGCGCCGCAGCATGGGGGCGGAATTGCCCTCCGGGAGCGCTGTGCCACCCGTGAAGGAAACCATGCTTGCCCATGCGCCGCTGCCGTACCGGACAGACTGATCCGGGGTGCTCCAGCCCGCTCCGCTGTCGTCACAGTCCGGCGATGCAAACTCCGCAATCCTGTCCCGACTGACGCGCCAACCCTGCGCGTCCGTCACGACAGAATCATGCGAGCCGTCGGTATAGGTCAGAATCAAGTGCGCGATAAATCCGGCATACCCCACCTCGGTATTGGTAACGGACGCCGCCAGCAGGTTGTCCCCGGCGGTCAGCAGGGCTGTCACGTCCACGATCTGCCCGTTCTTCCACGAGTCGGTCTGACGCGGTATCTCGCCGACCTGCCTGCCGTTCAGATACACGGTTCCGCAGTCGTCGGCGGTGAACAGCAGGACGGCGCTTGCCACGGACTTGCCGTTCGCCGGTCTGAAGCGGCGGCGGAACAGCTGTGTCTCCGCCGGAATCCGCCCGTCGGCGGCACCGCCCGTCTGCCATATCCAGCACGCCTCGCCGAGATTGAACGCGCTCGACGCCGCCCCGATCCACGAGGCATCGGCAAAGCCGTCCTCCCCAACGCCGGTTTCGAACCACGCCGCCGGGGCGGTCTGCGTTTTTCCGTTTCCGTCCGTGACCTGCACGGTCCAGAAATAGCGGGTCATCGGCAGAAGCGGCGCACCCGCATAGCGGATGTTGATCGAGGCGCCGTCCTGCATGGTTCCGCTGTCCCACATATCCGCCACACCGGACGCGAGCCTCTCCCGGTCGGATGTCACCAGCACCCGGTAGGCGGTCTGTACACGCCCCCGCACGGTGTCCTCCGCCCCGGTCGTCATGTTCCAGCTGAACAGAGGGGCGGCATCATCCAGCCCCAGCGGAGACGTCAGGTTATTGACGCGCAGGCGGCTGATCGAAAAGCCTGTATCGATCGGGACAAAGGGGTCGTCCTGCCCGCCGGTCATCTCCCCGTCCCCGGTGCTTCCGGTTTCCGCACCGGCAGGGTCGGCGGAAGTACCCGCCGTTGTGGCAGTGTCTTCCCCTCCCTGCCGGCGGCAGGCGGCAGCAAGCGGCAGAAGCAGGCAGACGGTGAGAACAGCGCAAAGCAGGCGGAAATACAGTTTCGGATTCATAGCGGTTACGGTTCCTTTCGTTTTGCTCTTGACGGTCAGCGGTTAACGGTTGTCTGTCGCCGCGGCGGCTGTCCGGTCGCACGGGACGGGTACAGAAAACCGCACGCAGCAGGCGTCATGGAAGAGTGCCGGCATATCGTGCGGTAGGGGGAAAACGGTTACTTTCCGGGGTCAAGGTATTTCCACATAGCGCGGAAATAGTTCGCTCCGGACAGAACCGTGAACAGGGTCATGGCGGCACAGGTCAGATAAGTCAGCGGTGTGTACGCAACCCACCACTCCGGCAGGAAATCGCGCAGGAATGGTATCTCATAGAGCATCGGCTCGATGATGGCGGCACTGACGCAGACAATCTGCGAAACCGTCTTTATCTTGCCAAGCATATTGGCAGGAACCACCACGCCGCCGGAGGCGGACGCTACCAGCCGCAGGGATGTCACCGCCAGCTCCCGGAACACCACCACCAACAGTGCCCAAATGAACACGGAGCGCAGGTTGTCGTAGCGGTAGACGATAACGGTCATGGCGCCAATAACCATAAATTTATCCGCCAGCGGGTCCATCAGCTTGCCGAAATCGGTTATCAGGCTGTACTTGCGGGCAATTTTTCCGTCCAGCATATCGGTCACGGCGGCTGTGATGAACAGAAACGCACCGACAGAGCCGGTCACAAGCGAGGGAACCAGACTGTCCGGCAGCACCATCACGGCAATAAAAACCGGTACCATGACAAGGCGCAGGACGGTCAGTCGGTTGGGCAGGTTCATTTTTGTTTTCTGCTTCCGTATGCAGGAAGCCGTGTCGGTCGCCTTCATGCCGCGCACCTCCTCACATATCCGCCCCGTCGGGCAGAATCTGCTTGCCGTACATATCGTAATCCACCACGTCCTCAATGCGGACCTTTACGAAATCACCGGGGGCGGGGCGTACTGTGCCTGTCTGTCGGAAGAACACCTTGCCGTCGATTTCGGGTGCGTCCGCCGCCGAGCGTCCGTAGCAGGACTCGCTTACGGGGTCGTAGTCCTCGCACAGTACCTCCACGGTCTGCCCTACCTTCTGCTCGTTCAGTTCGGCGTTTATCAGCATCTGCTGCTTCATCAGAATATCCCGCCGGCGCTCCTTTTCCTGCTCGTCAATCTGGTCAGGGAAGTTATATGCAGGCGTTCCCTCCTCGCGGGAGTAGGTGAACACGCCGGCATGGTCAAAGCGCTGCTCCTTCATGAACTCCGCCAGCTGCCGGAAATCCTCCTCCGTCTCGCCGGGGAAACCGACGATGAAGGTTGTGCGGATGACCACACCGGGAATCTCCCTGCGCAGGCGGGTCAGCACGTCGCGGATAAGCGTGGACTCGCCGTGGCGGTTCATCGACTTCAGCACCCGGTCGCTGATATGCTGGAGCGGCAGATCTATGTACTTGAGAATGCGGGGATTGTCCCGTATCTCAGCGATAAGCTCATCGGTAATCTTGTCGGGATAGCAGTAGAGCAGGCGGATCCACGGGATGTCCGTCTCCTCCGTAATCCGGTGGAGCAGCTCATGCAGGGCATAGTGCCCGTACAGATCCTTCCCGTATCGCGTGATGTCCTGCGCGATGACGGTCAGCTCCCGGACGCCCAATGCGGACAGCTCCTTCACCTCACGCACCAGATCCTCCATCGGGCGGGAACGGTATCCGCCACGGATGTACGGAATGGCACAGTAGGCGCACCGGTTGTCGCACCCCTCGGCAATCTTGAGGTAAGCGGCATACTCCGGCGTGGTCAGCACGCGGTCGCCGCCCAACGCAACGGCGTTTTTGTCCTCGAAGGAACGGTACTTGCAGGCAGCCTCCAGCGGCTTCTTCCCCGCCTCCTGCGCCTTTACCTGCGCCTCGACCGCACGGACGGCATCCACGATGCGGTGTATGCTGCCGACACCCAGCAGGGCGTCCACCTCCGGCATATCCTCGAATATCTCCTCACGGTAGCGCTCTGCCAGACATCCCGTCACAATGATGCCTTTGAGATGGCGGTTCTCCTTGAGCCACGCAACGTCCAGAATATTGTCCACCGCTTCCTTGCGCGCACTTTCGATGAAGGCGCAGGTGTTGATGATGATGATGTCCGCATCAATATCCTCAGGCGTGATCTCGTAGCCGGCATCCACCACCTCGTGGAGCATGACCTCGGTATCCAGCTGATTTTTGGGGCATCCGAGAGAAATAAATCCAATCTTCATAGGGTTTCAACGAGTCCTTTCCGGCGGATGCCAGCGCACCCCGCCCGCAAGGGCACTGCCCTCGCGTCCGCTGTATATGATAGCATACTTTTGCGTTGCTGTCAAGTTTTTTGGCTGAATTTTGCGTGACCGCGGCGGCGATACGCGCCGATATTCCAAAAGGCAGACACCGCCGCCCGTATTTTCGCAATTTTTCCCCTTGACAGAGCCCCCGGACTGTGCTATAATACCGCACAGTGGGTAGGTAGCCGGCAGCTTTATGCCGGCGGTTCCCCGAAAGGAGTATGCATCATCATGGCAACCTGTAAAAAATGCGGTGCCGCTATGGACGACAACGCCGCGCAGTGCCCGGTTTGCGGCGCTCCGGCTGACGGTGCCCGGAATGCGGCGGATTCGGCTTTTGCAAACCTGAACAACACCGCCGACACCACGGCAGAGTTCGACAGCAGGGACATCGCGGACAACAAGGTCATGGCGATTCTTGCGTATATCTGCATCCTGTTCCTGATTCCGCTGCTGGCGGCGCAGAATTCCAGATTCGCCCGGTTCCACACCAACCAAGGGCTGATTCTGTTCCTCGCCGAGGTCGTGCTGAGTGCCGCGTCCGGCATTCTGGGACTGATTCCCATCGTCGGCTGGATCGTCAGCGGGGCTGTCGGCATTCTGTGCCTTGCCCTGATGATTATCGGAATCGTCAATGCGGCGAACGGAAAAGCAAAGGAACTGCCTCTCATCGGGGGCTTCAGACTGATTAAGTAAAGGGCTTTCCGGATAAATCCGCGATTCCCCGATATTTTATCCATACCTTTTTGACAGCCGTATATTCTGCTAAAATGGGCGACCGGACAGGGCATCCGCACTATATGTAGATGCCCTTTCAGCGGAACACGAGTTAGCGCATGCTAACTTTTGCTTGTGCGACAACATATCTGCCGGGGGGCGGCACCATCCGGATTCCGGCATCAGGACAGACAACGCAATTCATAACCGAGGAGATAAAACACTGCTTTTACGCCTGAAGAACATCGGCAAGATATATGACAGCAACCATATTCGTTGTGCCCATGTGGGGTTGGGCTGTCGCTTTTTGTATCGTCTGACGAAAAATCCGACTGCGCAATTGCACCATCGGAATTGTGCGGCGAAGCCTTAATTCCCCCATACAGACAGAGGAGCGGTTCCACGGGGAACCGCTCCTCTGTCTGTATTTTTTGATGATAGCTATGGGTGCGTCAGTCCTTAAGCATACCGCCCAGCACGACCTCCGCCGTAGCCAACGCCTCCGGAACCTGATCGACATCCCGACCGCCTGCCATCGCGTTATCCGGGCGTCCGCCGCCCTTACCGCCCGTGACAGCGGAAACCGCGCCGACCAGCTTTCCGGCGTGCGCACCCAGTGCGACAGCCTCTTTTCCTGCGGCAGCAAGGAAGTTGAGTTTCCCGTCCCCGCTGACGGCAAGAACTGCCACCGCGGCGGGATTCTTTTCCTTTATCAGGTCGGTCATGCTGCGCGCAACGTCTACGGGAACCCCGTCCAGCGCCGCCGCGACCAGCAGAACTCTGCCGCTCCTGCCGACCGGAACTCCGCCCGCCAGCAGTCCGTCCACCTGCGACGCCGCAAGGCGGCTGTTGAGGCGGTCGATTTCCTTGTGCGCGGCATTCAGATCCGCGTGCAGAGCGGCAGCCTTGGCAGGCATATCCGCCGGGGCGGGTGCCTTCAGCTCATGGGCGGTTCTGCGGATAATCTCCTCCTGCCCGGCAATCAGCTCCAGCACGCCAAGCCCGGTCACGCCCTCAATACGGCGGACACCCGCCGCCACCGATGCCTCGGAAGTAATCTTGAACAGCCCGATCTGTGCGGTGTTGTCCACGTGCGTACCACCGCAGAACTCCGTGGAGAAATCCCCCATACGGATGACGCGGACGACCTTGCCGTACTTCTCGCCGAACAGCGCCATGGCGCCCAGTTTTTTGGCTTCCTCAATCGGAAGTTCCAGCTTCTCGACCGGCAGACCCACCAGAATATGGGCATTGACCAGACTCTCGACCGCTCTGAGCTGCTCCGCAGTCAGCGGTGCGAAGTGCGTAAAGTCAAAGCGCACGCGCTCCCTGTCCACATAGGAGCCCGCCTGCTCAACGTGCTTGCCCAGTACGGTGCGGAGCGCCGCCTGCAACAGATGGCAAGCTGAATGGTTCCGCATAATGGCAGCGCGCCGCACGTCGCTGACCTCGGCATGAACCGTGTCGCCCACGCGGACAGCCCCATTAGCCAGCGAGCAAAGATGAATGTACACGCCATCGGACTTCTGCGTATCGGTCACAGACGCGGCGAAATCATGCCCCGTTACGGTGCCGGCGTCACCCACCTGTCCGCCGCCCTCTCCGTAGAAGGGTGTACGGTCCAGAATCAGCGTGAAGTCACCCTCGGTGACTTCCTCCACCGCCATATCGTCCACCAGCAGAGCCACGACCTTTGCGTCGCACTCGGTCGCGGTATAGCCGACAAATTTCGTCTTGGTCAGACCCGCCAGCAGGGTCTTGGACGCATTGCTCCAGCCGGAAATATTGGCGCGGGCACTGCGTGCGCGCTCCCGCTGTGCCTGCATGAGCGTCCGGAAAGTATCCTCGTCAATGGTCAGGTGCTGCTCGGCGACAATCTCGCGCGTCAGATCGACCGGGAAGCCGAACGTATCGTACAGCCGGAACGCATCGCTGCCCGAAATGACCTTCTTGCCGGATGCCAGCACATCGCGGGCAAGGTTGGACAGGATGGAGAGACCTGCGTCAATGGTGGCGTCAAAGCGCTTCTCCTCCAGGGACAGAATCTGCAGGATATAGTCATGCTTTTCGTGCAGCTCCGGGTACGCCCCCTGATTCTGCTGCATGGCGACCTCGCACAGCTCGGTGAGGAACGGGCGATTGATGCCCAGCAGCTTGCCGTGGCGGCAGGCGCGGCGGATGATGCGGCGCAGCACGTAGCCGCGTCCCTCATTGGAGGGAATCACGCCGTCGGCAATCATGAACATGGCGGACTTGATATGATCGGTGCACACACGGATGGAAATGTCCGCGTTGGCGTTGTCCCCGTAGGTGCGACCGGCAATGGTGCACACCTTGTCCAGAATGGCGCGGTTGGTATCCACAAGGAACATATTGTCCACGCCCTGCATCACGCAGGCAAGGCGCTCCAGACCCATGCCGGTATCAATATTCTTCTGCGCCAGCTCGGTATAGTTGCCGTGCCCGTCATTGTTGAACTGCGAGAACACGTTGTTCCAGATTTCCATGTAGCGGTCACAGTCACAGCCGGGCTTGCAGTCGGGCGAGCCGCAGCCGTACTTCTCGCCGCGGTCAAAATAAATTTCGGAGCAGGGACCGCAGGGACCGGAGCCGTGCTCCCAGAAGTTGTCCACCTTGCCCAGCCGCACAATGCGCTCTGCCGGGACGCCGACCGTCTTGTTCCACAGCTCAAATGCCTCCTCGTCGTTCTCGTAGATGGAAGGCCAGAGCCGCTCGGCGGGAATCTTCAGCGTATCGGTCAGGAATTCCCACGCCCACGGAATCGCCTCCTGCTTGAAGTAATCACCAAAGGAGAAGTTGCCCAGCATCTCAAAGAAGGTGCCGTGGCGGGCGGTGTGCCCCACGCGCTCAAGGTCAGGGGTGCGGATGCACTTCTGGCAGGTGGTGACGCGGCGGCGGGGCGGAATCTCCTCGCCGGTGAAGTATTTCTTCATGGGCGCCATACCGGAGTTGATGAGCAGAAGCGACGGGTCGTTGTGGGGAATCAGCGGGAAAGAGGGGAGGCGCAGGTGCCCCTTGGATTCAAAGAAGGATAGATACTTTTCGCGCAGGTCGTTCAGACTTGTCCATTCCATACTGTGTGCCTTTCTTACCTATTTATATTTGCATCATTTTTACCGGGTAAATGCCGGCTGTTGTGTTCCGATCCGGGCTGACGCCGGATTACCAGCCGTAGAGGGCGGCGCCGATGACGGTGCCGAACTGAGCGTTGGGCGGGATGAGAAAATTTACATTGAAGGTGTCCCGCAGTCCCTCAAACACCCGACGGATAGGACGGATGGTCGTCAGGTTGCCGGTCAGCACAATGTCCCGCACGCCGTGCCCGCGGGCGGCGAATATCGCCATCATGGCGATGGTCTCCGCCACCATGTTGGCAATGCCCAGCGCAATGTCACTGCTGTCCGCAAGGTCGGACAGCTTGCCGAAATTGGCAGCGGTCAGATTGTAGTTGACACCGGGGAACTGGTCATTGCGGGAAATGTCCTTGATGGTCAGATCGACTTTGGAGAGATCCCCGCCCTCGCACAGCTGTTCGATGTGCTCAACCGTATCCACGCCCAGCATCTTCTTGGTCAGCCCCAGCAACGTACCGCCCCCGACGCCCGTGCCGCCCAGATAGTCTATATCCGTTCCGCCGTCCGGTTTCCGCCGGGCGTATACCAGCGCCGTACCGGTTCCCATGCTCACAATGATAGCCTCGGACAGCCCGGACAGGTACAGCCCGCCCAGCCCGACACCGGAAAACTCCGGTACCGTCCGGCAGTTCAGCGAATAGATGGGCGCGGACATATAGGAGGAACCGACGCCTGTCATCATGATGCGGTCAATGTCCGGCAGAGCCAGTCCGTTCTCCACGGTAAAGCGTCCGAACGCTCCGTAGATGGATGTAATTGGGTCGGTCGCCCGGACGAACAGCGGGTCTATGAGTGCCGATGCCCCTGCTGCCGTGCGGCGAAAGCCGACAATTTTGGTGGTACTGCCGCCGACGTCAATGCCGACAACGACGTCTCCGGCGCCCTGCTGCCTTGTCTCCATGGTGCAGAACTCTCCTTTCCGGGTCTCTGTTCCGCGGGGATGTGCGGACGCCGCCGCCCTCCCCAACGCATACAGATTATTATAGCACATTTTCAAAAAAAAATCAAGGCGGCGCCCACAAAAGAATACTCCAAAATATACAAATAATTTTCCCGCTTCTCTTGACAGGAAGGACAAAATATACTATAATGGCTGTGTAATCTGTCCGTCTGCTGTACAGGGACTGTACGCACTGTGAAAGGAGTGCCGCCATGAACGCCACGTGTACAATAAAGCTGTCCGCCCTCCTGCTCGCCTGCCTGCTTGTTCTGACCCCGTCCGCGGGACTTGCCTCCTGCGGTCCCGGTTCCGGCTCGCCGCCGGAAACCTCCTCCCATTCTGTCACGGATACCGTACCCGGCACGGGAGAGGCTGTCTCGACCGCCGAGGGGTGCGATCTGCCGGACGGCCTGTCCTTCGGCAATGCCGAGGTCGGCTTCCTGTACGCCGATGCGCAGGGCAAGAACGACGAACTGGTCAGTGACGGCACCGCCGGGCTGATCTCCGAAGCTGTGTTTGAGCGCAACGAACTGGTGCAGAATCAGCTCTGCGTCCGGCTCGCCTTTCTGCCCTGCGACGAGGATGACGTCGCCACCAAGCTGGCAAACGATGTTTCCTCCGGTCTCGGGAGCTATGACATTGTGGTCAACGGCACCTACCGCGCCGTAGGTCCCGCCCTGAGCGGGCACTACCGGAACCTGTCCGCTGTGGAGTACATCAACACCTCCAAGAGCTACTGGACACAGGGCTTCAATGACCTTGTTACCTTCACGCCGCAGCGGAAGCAGTATCTGGCAAGCGGAGCCGCCGCCATCTCCATGTTCCGGTACGTGTTTCTGACCCTGTACAACCGCACCGAGATGGAAGCGCACAAGCTGCCCGATATGTACACGACCGTGAAAAACGGCGACTGGACGCTGGACACCCAGCTCAGCATGATCCAGGATCTGTATCTGGACAGGAACAGCAACAGCAAGTCCGACACCGGCGATTTCTTCGGCTTTGTGACCGGAAACGGCAGCAGCATCGACCCCTACATGGTGGCATCGGATATTCATCTTGTTGTCAAGGATGCGGACACGCGGGAGCTGGTGTTTGATGCCGACTCGATGGCGCGCGTTGCCGACCTGCAAGCCAAGGTTTCCCTGCTGTACAACGATGCCTCCACCTACTACTACCGGAATTCCGGCACCATTGAGGACTGGGCGGGCAGAACCAAGAACATCATCAACGCTTTTACCGCCAAGAATGCCCTGATGGTGACGTGCATGTTCCTGGATATGGAAACCGAGATTGCCTCGCTTACCCCCATGTCCTACGGCATCGCGCCCCTGCCGAAATTCGACAAGGCACAGCCCCGCTACTACTCCTACGTGCAGGATCAGGTTTCCAGCTTCGGCATTTCCGCCGGGGTCCGATCGGAGGAGCGGGTCTCCATGCTGGGCGCCGTGCTGGAATCGGTGGCATGGCACAGCAGCAGGATTATTCCGGATGCCTACTACAACACGAACCTCTCGCTCAAATTCATGCAGGATCCGCAGTCCGTTGAGATTCTCAACCTGATATTCGCCACCATTCAGTTCGACTTCTCCAGCACCTGCAGCGATATGTTCTCCGGGCTGGTTCTTCGCGACGAGCTGCGCCCCCTGCTGTCCTCCTCCACTGTCAAAATCGCCTCCGCTTCCCGCCGCTGGAACGACAAGATGAAGCGCATTTTGAAAGACGTCAACCAAAAGCTTTCCAATCTCCCATGATTCAACGCTTCCCTGAAAACTTCAAAAACCAAAGAAGGAGAGAAAACCATGAGATTTTCAAAGCAGAGCAAAACCGCACGCACACTCTCGCTCATCCTGTGCCTCCTGATGCTGCTCGGCTCCGTCGCGGAGTTGGTCGCCTGCGGGACAGGGGACACGGCAGAATCAGCCTCCACTGCCGCCGTCTCAACCGATGGGGACGCCGGCAATGAGCCGGAGAGCACCGCCGAACCGGATCCCTTCAAGGATGTCAACTACAACGGACGCGAGTTCCGCATTCTGACCAGTACCAATGTTGCCTCGGCAGGCATGGGTAACTCCAACTACCTCATCGAGGGCGAAAAGAACGCGGCTGCCAGCATGGTGAACGATGCCGTGTTTGAGCGCAACGCAGTGGTCGAGAAGAAGCTCGGCGTCCAGCTGACTTTCACACAGCTGGACGTGGGCTACAACGGTGTTTTCAGCAAAATCCGCACGTATGCCGCCTCCGGTCTGGACGAGTACGATCTGGTCATCAACGACCTGTTCCCCTTCGCCAATCTCTCCATCGAGGGCACATTCCGCAACGTCCTGTCGGAGGACTTTACCGGCTTTGACTTTGAGAACAAATCCTACTGGTACAAGGACTACATGGACGACCTGAGACTGCAGAACGGATACCAGTTCATGCTGGCGGGCGACTACTTCATCGACGTACTCCGCTCCTCGCACCTGCTCCTGTTCAACAAGGGAATGTATCAGGATCATTATCAGCGTGACCCCAACGAGGTGTATGACTGGGTGCTCAACTATGAGTGGACCTACGAGAAGATGAACCAGATGATTACCGATATGTACGACGACAAAAACCGGAACGGCGTGAAGGATTACGGCGACCAGTGGGGACTGTCCGTGCTGGAGCTGTGGGGCTCCTCCATCGGCTTTGTGGTCAGCGCCAACCCCGGGTTCATCACGCGGGATGAGGACGGAATCCCGGCTCCCACGCTGGGAGAGGATTCCCGCGCGGAGGATCTGACCACGTGGCTGTCCACGTTGGTATACAACGACAGTTCCTGCTTCGCTCTCACCTCCGACGCGAAGATTTTGCAGGATTTCACGGAAGGGCTGTCGCTTATCTGCGACTACCAGCGGCTCGGCTCACTGGAGAACACAGTCCTGCTGAGTATGCAGGGTGAGGCGGGTGTGCTTCCCTGCCCCATGCTGTATGCCTCGGATAAGCAGTACAACACCGCCACGCATGACACCACCGAGATCGGTGCAATCCTGACGACCGCCAAGGATGCGGACTTCATCAGTACCGTGATTCAGGTGCTGAGCCGGGAGACCGCAGCACTGCTTATTCCGAAATATTATGGGGAGGCTCTGCAGGTGCAGTACGTCACGGATCCGTACGCATCCAAAATGGTGCAGATTATTCATGACAACATCCGCGAGTCCTTCATTCTGGCATACAACGACTGGACTGGCAGCACGATGCTGAATGTTTTCAGCATCGTGGTTTCTGCCAAGCGTACTTTTTCTGCCATGTACAACGCACGCCAGAACAGGATCATACAGACCAAATTCAGAGAAATGCTCAAAAAATTTCAAAAGAACAACAATGTGCCGTAACCCGTCCAAAGGAGAATGCAATGAACAAACCGTATCCGATAACCTACTGGTATGGCATCCGGAAGGAATTTCTGTCCCGTGAGCGGCTCGTGGAGGCGCGCGAGGCAGGCTTCAACCTGATCGAATGCTCCTACGATACCGAAACCAACCTGCGCGTCCTGGATCTGTGCACGGAGCTGGGACTGCGCGCCAACGTACAGGACCCCCGTATGCACATCGCGCTGGAGGGGGCACCGGGTTGGGAGGCGGAGCTGGATGCCATGATCGCTGACTACCGCGACTGCCCCGCCCTCAACCGCTTCTTCGTGCGCGATGAACCGACCGACGCATACTTCCCGACGCTGGGGCGCGTGGTGGATTACCTGCACGCGCACGACCCGGTGCACGGCGAGTACATCAACCTGCTCCCGTCGGTCGCCGTCATGCCGCTGGAGCGCTATCAGGCGCACATCGACGGATTCCTGCGCACCGTCCACCCGCAGCTGCTGTCCTACGACCACTACAACCTGATGCGGCGCGAGGTTCCGGTGCTGGACAAGCTGCCCGAGGCGCGCATCTCGGAGGAGAACCGCAAGCGCAACGGCTGGGAAGGCAAGATTTTTGAGGCATATGACCGCGAGGGCTACTACGACAACATGGAGATGATCCGGGCGAGCGCCGCCCGGGCAGGCATCCCGTGGATGACCATCATCCTGCTGGTTGAGCACTGGGGATACCGCCTGCCGACGGAAGGCGAACTGCGCTGGGAGGCATTCAACGCGCTGACATACGGCTCCACCGGGCTTTCCTACTTCACCTACTGGACGCCCGATGCGTCAAACCACGAGCCGTGGTCCTACCACAACGGCATCATCCTGGTGGACGGCACGCGCGGCGAGAAGTATGAAATCGTGAAGGGCATCAACAGGGAGTTGCAGGTGCTGTACCGCGGTCTGGTCGATTCCCTGCCCGGTGAGGGCACGGCACCCGGCGAAATCCGCTCCGAGGCAGTGTTCCACGTCGGGGAGGAAGCAGACCAAACGGTCACGCCGTTTGCCGGATACGGGCACATCCGGACATTGGGAGGCGGGTGCTTTACGGTCGGCTTCTTTGCGGGCGGTCGCATGATGGTCACAAGCAAGAATCACGATGCGCCGCAGACCCTGCACATCACGTCCGATGTGCCGCTTCTCCATCTGAACAAAGCGACCGGTGTCTGGGAGGACTGCGGCAACAGCTACAGCCCGGATTACGCTTTCGCACCGGGCGACGGCGAACTGTTTGCTGTAAAGCCGCTGTAATTGCTGTTCTGTATGCATAAACCAAGCCTCCGCGGGGCAGGATACCGATACGGTATTCTTCCCCGCGGAGGTGTTTTGTATGGATATGGGCAAGGAGACCTACCGGCGCTACGCCGACGCGCACGCGCCCCGGTCATCGTCCCGGCGCAACTGCCTGCGTGCCTTCTGGGTGGGCGGGACAGTCTGCCTTGTCGGGCAGGCGTTCGGCGACCTGTACACCGGTATCTGCGGCATGAGCCGTGAGGACGGCGGCACACTGGCATCGGTAACGCTGATACTGCTTGCCGTCGTGCTGATCGGATGCGGCGTCTTTGACCGCATTGCCAAGTATGCCGGGGCGGGCACGCTGGTTCCCATCACCGGGTATGCAATGCGTCGCCTCGTCCGCCATTGACGCACGTTCCGAATGGCTGGTTCTGGGCGTCGGCGCCAAGATATTCACGGTCGCCGGACCGGTGCTTCTGTACGGGACGTTAGCGGGAGCGGTCTGCGGCGTTGCGTTCTGGGTCGTCACTCTGTTCGCCGCATAAGGGAATCGCCGATTTACCGGCGCTTCCGGCGGCTTTCAAAATAGCCTGTTTTTTTCGCCAGCACCTGCCTCTTTTCGGTTGTTTGCCCATTGACTTCCGGTGGGGCATTTGCTATAATAGCAAGGCGTGCATAGAGGAACCGCCGGTCTGCCGTCTGCGGGCAGTACGGCACCGGCGTGTCCCTGACAGCGATTACAGTTTACGGCTTACAGCTTACGGTTTACGGTTTACGGTTTACAGTTATCGTTTACCGCTTTACCGATTCTATTACGGTCGTGTTCCGACCCGGAGGCATTTTTCTAATGGATGTGTTACATACTCTGCTGGCACTGTCCGTCGCGCTGTTCGCCGGTCTGCTCATGTCAAGACTGACGAAAATCTGGAATCTTCCTGCCGTGACCGCCTACCTCGTAGCCGGCATTCTCATCGGTCCCTACTGCCTCGGACAGCTGGGCATACCCGGATTGGGTTTTATTTCGTCGGAGGACGTGGGCAATTACGATATTATTTCGGACGTAGCGCTGGGCTTCATCGCTTTCACAATGGGCAATGAATTCCGCCTGTCCAGCCTGAAGAAAACCGGCAAACAGGCTACCGTCATCGCGGTGTTTCAGGCGCTCACGGCGACTCTGTTCGTGGACATCGCACTGATCGGGCTGCATTTCATCATCCCGGAGGAACTGCCGCTGTCCGCCGCCATCACGCTGGGCGCGATTGCAACAGCCACTGCCCCCGCCGCCACGCTGATGGTTATCAAGCAGTACAAGGCAGAAGGTCCCGTCACCAGTATTCTGCTTCCGGTCGTGGCGCTGGACGATGTGGTCGGACTGATGGTATTTGCCGTTTCCTTCGGCATCGCCAAGGCGATGGAGAGCGGGCATATCGATATGGTGTCGGTGCTGGTCAACCCGTTCGTGGAGGTCTTTGTCTCGCTGGCGCTGGGTGCCGTGTTGGGACTGACCTTTACCTTCATCGAGCGCTTCTTCCACTCCCGCAGCAAGCGCATGAGCATTTCGGTCGGCTTCGTGTTCCTCGCCGTCGGACTTGCCATGCTGAAATGGAAGATAGGCGCGGTTACGGTCGGGTTCTCTTCCCTGCTGGTCTGCATGATGATGGGCACCGTATTCTGCAACCTGTGCGACTTCTCGGAAGAACTGATGGATCGCATGGATCGCTGGACCGGTCCCGTTATGGTGCTGTTTTTCGTCATCAGCGGCGCGGAACTGCAGCTGGAGGTGTTCACCAAGTGGCAGATCGTGCTGATCGGACTGGTGTTCATTCTCATCCGCTCGCTGGGCAAGATTACCGGCGCGGGCATCTCTTCCCGGTTCATGAAGTGTGAGCCGACGGTTCAGAAATATCTGGGCATCACGCTGCTGCCGCAGGCGGGCGTCTGCCTCGGTATGTCGCAGATAGCGGTTTCGGTCATGGGCGACCTGGGATATGCGGAAGTCGGGCTGCTCATCCGCAATATCTCGCTGTTCGCCGTTCTGGTTTATGAGCTTATCGGTCCTCTGCTGACCAAAATTGCACTGGACAAAGCCGGCGAAATCAAGGAAAAGCCCATCCCGCCCCGCAAGTTGGCGGCAATGCAGAAAAAACAGAGCAAGTAACCGCCCTGCCTTCCGCGCTCTGCGGATTTCCCCTTCCCGATGGGACTTCCCCGCGGGAAGGGGCTTTTTTTTCTTCCAGCGCACCTGCCGTCAGCTGTTTTGCAGGAACGTCAGCTCCGGCAGCCGATCCTTCTCAATAATTGACGTCAGCATCGCCGCAAAGCCTTCCGGATCGCGTATCTGATACTGCATATGGTTGTACCCGGCAAACACCGGGAAATTGCCTGCCGGATAGGCTTTCATCACGGCGTCCCGGTACTTGAAATGCTCCTCCACACTGCCGAACTCAAAGTAGCAGTGCCGTTGCAGCGACTCCGGCAACACCGGAAACGGCTTATCCTCCAGACTGTCCGCAAGCTGGCGGCGCAGATTGCCGTAGGTCAGCGCCCCGCCCGCGGCGATGAAATAGGGCTTGATGGCGTCATCGTCGCACCAGAGTATCTTTTTCAGCGTCCTGCTCTTCGACCTGTACAGACTTCTGATGGCAAGATACAAGAACGGCGTCATAATCCGGCGCGTCCCGCGGGGTATCTGCGCAAACTGCCCGCCGTCGAAAAACACGTGCTCCGGCACAATGTCCGACTGCTCCAAGAACGCCATCGCCAGATCGGCGC
Source organism: bacterium (assembly GCA_963643175.1). GTDB lineage: Bacteria > Bacillota > Clostridia > Oscillospirales > CAG-272 > CAMEON01. The sequence goes on along the minus strand of CAVIJF010000001.1, from coordinate 1,445 downwards.
CGATGGAGGATGCCACCACCAAAGCAAGGCGCGACACGCCCTTCTCCCGCAGGAACCGCATCACCTGCCGCACTTCCTCCGCCTTGCTGACATATTTCTGCCCGGCGCAGTAAACGGTCGCGGTGGGCATGATGCAGAAATACCGCTCCTGCAGATGCCGCGCCACCGGCTGACTGCTCGCGCCGACCACGCCCATCGCGTGGAAAAACAGCACGGCGGGATTTTCCCGGTTTCCCCATGTTTCAAACAGCATGACAATGCCTCCTTTTTGGGTTAGCGTAGGCTAACTTATCGTCTCTGAAAAGCTGCCCGCGGGCAGCTTTTCCTTTTCCGGGGCGCCTATGCGCCCTCACGCGTCGCCGTTTCCGGCGAAAAATGCATCCAGTCCGTCGGCGACGCCCTTTGCCGCCAGTCCGGCGAAGTCGTCCTGCTCCATGCGCAGGTCATCCTCCCGGTTGGACATGAATCCCATCTCCAGAATGGTAGTCGGGACGGCGCTCCAGTTGGTGCCTGCCTTGCTGTCGGTTTCCCAGATGCTCCGGTAGCTGATGCCGGTCGCGGCGCAGTAGGCGCCCAGCACCGCCTCGGACAGCCGGTAGCTCTCCGCATACGCGGCGGCGCAGTTCGGGTACGGATTCTCCGCCGTCTGGCAGACCGCCATGGCGCCCTTCATATCGCCGTTTTCCCAGCCGTTGGCATGGATACGGACAAACGCGGCGGCTCCGTGCCGGTTCGCTATCTGCGCGCGTTCTACGTTGCTGATGTCCACCTCGTTGGTTTCGCGGATCATGACGACGGAGTATCCGCGCCGGATCAGCTCATCCCGCAGGCTGAGCGCCACGCGCAGATTCAGCTCGTACTCATCCACGCCCGAAAACAGCCCTGATGTACCGGACGAAACCTTCGCCTGCGTGATTTCCGCGCTGGGACCTATCGGTTCCTTTCCGGAATTTCCTTTAATCTGGTGTCCTGCGTCAATCACGATAATTCTGCTCCGGTTCGCGCCGTTCCCCTCATAGCAGATATCCGTACCGGGGTGCGCCTCCCCCGTATAGGCGACCACTGTTCCGTCCGTAAAGACGGACGAGCCGTCTGTTTCGCTGTCGGTTGCCTGAACGGTTCCTGTTTCCTTATCGGTTTCGGTTCCCGTGACGTGGATAATCATATCTCCCGTATCCGGTTCCTTGACTGTATTTTCCTGCCACAGCCAATTGACGCCCTCGGCGCCGCAGGCAGTCAGGGATACGGCAAGTGCTATGCACAGCGGCACGGCTATCCACGCCCTTCTGCCGTTTGTGTTCCTATTAAATGGCATTTAAGGTAAATCCTCCTTCCGGATTGCAGGCAGCATTCGCACGTATGTGTCTGCGGGGGTAATTATAGCACAAATGCGGCGAATTGTCAAGGAGAGGGAAAGCGGGTGCAGGGGGATCCCCTTGCAACCC